>CAKUGM010000029.1 GCA_934654625.1 uncultured Collinsella sp.
CGCTCGTGGTGTAGTTGACGGTGCCCACGGGCTGGAACTGATCCATATCGAGCGTCTCGAACTTCATATCGAGCGTACGGTACGGCAGGGCGCCCAAGTCGAGATTGAACAGCTCGTCCAGCGGACCGGTGTAGACGATCTCGCCGCCGTAGACCTTGCCGCACACGCGCACGATGGTATCGCCGATCTCGAAGATGTCGCGCGCGTCAACGTCGCAGTAAACGTCGATGAGATCGTGGTCGAGCATGTGCTCGAACAGCGGGGTGTAGCCGTCGGCGGGCATGCCCTGGTACGGAGCCTGCGGGAAGTAGCGGTCGTCGTCACCGATGAAGATAGGCACGCGTCCGGTGATGGACGGGTCGATCTGGTCGGGGGTCTGGCCCCACTGCTTCATGGTGTAATGCAAAAAGACGTTCTCGAACACGTAGTCCGCGACCTCGGCGAGGTCGGGATCGCTCTTCTTGCGCAGCTCCATGATGGGAACCTTGACGTCGCGGCCAAAGGTGTCCACGAGCTTATTGAAGAGCTGCTCGCCGCGCTCCTCGCCAAAGGCGAGCTTCAGGCTCTGATGGTTGAAGGGAACGGGCATCAAGGTACCGTGAATGTTGGCGAGAACCTTGTGCTGATAGTCCGTCCACTTGGTGAAACGCGAAAGGAAGTTGTGCACGCGCTCATTGAAGGTGTGGTAGATGTGCGGACCGTACTTGTGAACAAGGATGCCGTTTTCATCCAGGCAATCGTAGGCATTGCCCGCGATGTGATCGCGGCGCTCGAGAACGGCGACATGGAATCCAGCGTTTTCGGCCAGACGGCGCGCGCAGACGGCGCCGGCGTATCCGGCACCCACGACGATCATGTCATATGCGTCGGGGTTAAAATTCTCCGGTAGACCAGAAGTGATCTGCATTACAGCTCCTTGCAGGAAATTCGAATGCGCAAGCTCTATAGCGCGCACAAAATGTCGTATGGATTATAGCACGTGGTACCTATAATGTTTCGTGCCACACAAGGAAGGCTCAACATGAACTTGAATGTTCGTGCGCAAAGAGATGAGGAGAGACATGAGCGATTTCCTGGACCGTATGAAGGCTGCTGCCAAGGCAGACAAGAAGACCATCGTTCTTCCCGAGGGTGAGGACCCCCGCACCATCGAGGCTGCCAAGAAGATTGTTGAGGAAGGCCTTGCCAACCTCATCATCCTGGGCGACCCCGCAGAGATCGACGTTCCCGGCGCCACCGTTATCAATCCCCGCACTGCCGAGCGCAAAGAGGCCTATGCCGCTAAGTTCGCCGAGCTGCGCGCCAAGAAGGGCGTGACCCTTCCCGAGGCTCGCGAGCAGATGAATGACGCCACCTACTTTGGCACCATGATGGTCAAGATAGGCGATGCCGACGGCCTGGTCTCCGGCGCTTGCCACTCCACGGCCAACACCCTGCGCCCCGCGCTGCAGATCCTGAAGACCGCCCCCGGCACCAAGCTCGTCTCGGCCTTCTTCATCATGTGCACCAAGACCCCCGAGTACGGCGAGAACGGCACCCTGCTGTTCGCCGACTGCGGCCTGAACATCAACCCCACCGCCGACGAGCTCTCCGAGATCGCCATCGCTTCCGCCGACTCCTGGCGCGCCTTTATGCCCGGTGCCGACCCCAAGGTCGCTATGCTCTCCTTCTCCACCATGGGCTCCGCCAAGGGCGACGTTCCCACCAAGGTCCAGGAGGCCGTGCAGCTGGCCAACGAGAAGGCTCCCGAGCTCGCCCTCGACGGCGACCTGCAGCTCGACGCCGCGCTCGTGAAGTCCGTGGCCGAGCTCAAGGCTCCCCACTCCTCCGTTGCCGGTAACGCCAACATCCTGGTCTTCCCCGACCTCGAGAGCGGCAACATCGGCTACAAGCTCGTCCAGCGTTTCGCTGGCGCCGAGGCTTACGGCCCCGTGCTCCAGGGCATCGCCAAGCCGGTGAATGACCTGTCCCGCGGCTGCTCTGCAGACGACATCGTGGGCGTCGTTGCCATCACCGCCGTCCAGGCCCAGATGGCCGAGTAGTCTAACCTACTCAAGGCCTCGCCGAGAGGCCGCTCCTTATAGCAAAGTTTCGCCCTCCCCCGCAGCGGCCAACTGGCCAAAGCGAGGGAGGGCGATTTTTTACCCACGATTACGAACTACGGCATATCCCAAGCCGTATGGTCGGTATGCAAGAGCTTTTCGGAAAGCTCGGAGAGCGGCTCGCCGAGGAAGTCTCGATAGCAGGCCGCCACGTCGGGATTCTCATGGCTAAAACGGATCTTTGCGCCATGATCGAGCGTGCGCAATACCGCAGCTCTCTCATCGGCAAGCTCAACACCATCGTGAATGGGCTGGCCGCCGCCGCCAACGCAGCCGCCGGGACATGCCATGACCTCGACGAAGTCATAGTGCACAGCGCCGCGCTCCAGCGCGTCGAGCAGCTTGCCAGCGTTTGCCAAGCCGTGAGCCACCGCCACGCGAAGTTCGCGTCCATTAAGGTCGAAGGCAGCCTCGCGCCAACCTTCATGGCCGCGCACCTCCTTAAAGGCGTCGGGCGCAGGGTTCTCGCCCGTCACGAGGAAGTAAGCGGATCGCAGCGCCGCTTCCATGACGCCGCCCGTCGTGCCGAAAATCACACCGGCGCCCGTGCCAAAGCCGAGCGGACGATCGAGCTCGCAATCCTCGTAGTTGGCGGGATCCATATGCGAGGCGCGGATCATGCGCACGACCTCGCGAACCGTAAGCGCAACATCGACATCGGGCTCGCCGCTCTCCCCCACCATAGTGGGAAGCGCTGCCTCGGTCTTCTTTGCGACGCAGGGCATGATCGAGACGCAAAAGACATCCTTGGGGTCGACACCGAGCACATTTGCGTAATGCGTCTTTGCCATGGCGCCGAACATCTGCTGCGGCGACTTGGAAGTCGAAACCTGGGGCACGAACTGCGGATAGCACGCCTTGACGTAGCGAACCCAACCGGGGCAGCACGACGTCATAAGCGGCAGCGCCGGGGCATCCTCGCCGCCAGCGTCATGCTCGGCAATGCGATGCAACAGCTCGGAGCCCTCTTCCATGATGGTGAGGTCGGCCGAGAAATCAGTGTCGAACACGTAGCTCGCGCCCATGGCGTGCAGGACGGAACAAAGGCGCTCAACCGTCGCCTCTTCGCGGGAAAGGCTGAGCTCCTCACCCCAAGAGGTGCGCACCGCGGGAGCAATCTGGAACATGACGACCTTATTCGGATCCGCCATGGCATCGAAGACGCGCTCGGTATCATCGCGTTCGCGAAGGGCGCCCACGGGGCAATGGGTGATGCACTGGCCGCACGCGGCGCAATCGACCTCGGTGATGGGCTTGCGACCGCGCACGCCCACGGACGCATGCGAGGCGCGATTCGTAAGATCCCAGATGCCGAGGCCCTGGATCTTCTCGCAAACCTGAATGCAGCGAAGGCAGCGGATGCACTTCTCGTTATCGCGAATGAGCGGGAAGGTGCGGTCCCAGGAGTTATGCTCAACGTGCTTCTCGTACGGCAGACGATAGATGCCGAGGTCGTTGGCAACGGTCTGAAGCGTGCAGTTGCCGGAACGCACGCAGCTGGTGCACGAGGAATCATGCTGCGAGAGAAGCAGCTGGACGTTGGTCTTGCGCGCCGCACGGACCTTGGGACTGTTCGTGTGAACGACCATGCCGTCAAGGACGTTATTGTTGCACGCGGCAACAAGGTGCTCGGCGCCCTCGACCTCGACCACGCACACGCGGCAGCCGCCGACCTCGTTCAGATCCTTGAGGTAGCACAGCGTTGGAATGTTGATACCCGCAGAGGCAGCTGCCTCCAGGATCGTCGAGTCGGCAGGAACCTCGAGAACTTTATCGTCGATCGTGATCTTTACCATTGGTCAATCCTCCCTCCGCGGAACGAGCCGAAGCCAAAGTGGTCGCAGCGCAGGCAACGCGATGCTTCCTGGCGCGCTTCCTCGGACGAGAGCCCCTGCTCGACAAGCTCCCAGTCTCCGGTGCGCTCGCCGGCCTCACGCTCCTTGAGCTCGCAGCGCCCGCACTTGTGAAGACCCTTGAGCTTGAGGGCGGGAAGCTCGGTATCGATGCCGATCTTGTGGTCGAATCCCAGATAGTGGTCGATGTTGGCAGCCGCGACCTTGCCCGCGTTGATGGCGCGGATGACGGTAGCGGGACCGGTCTGGCAGTCGCCGCCGCAAAACAGGCCGTCGAACCCGGGAACGCTTCCGTCGGGCTCGGTGACGATACGTCCCCATTTGCATGCCATGCCCATGGCCTCGAACGGCGCCGAGACGATATCCTGGCCGATAGCGACGTAGATGCGCTCGCACTCAACCACATGCTCGGCTTCCTCGGAAGCGCGAGGGGCGGGGCGTCCGCGACGAGGCTCGCCGATGATCTGAGGCTGGACGCGAAGACCGCAAGCGCGGCCGGTCTCGTCGACCTCGACCGCAACGGGAGCCGTGAGCCCCAAGATCTCGCAGCCCTCGGCCTGCGCGCCTGCAATCTCGGCATCTTGAGCTGTCATGTCGCAGATGCGACGGCGATAGACGATGGACACCTTGGATGCACCGAGGCGCACGGCGGAGCGCGCAACGTCCATGGCGACGTTTCCGCCACCCACGACTACGATGCGCTGCCCCGTGAGGTCGGGCATCTCCTCGTCGCCGATGGCGCGAAGCATCTTCACTGCAGACTCGACACCCGGAGCGTCCTCGTTTGGCAGGCCGAGCTTCTTGTCCGCGTGCGCACCGATGGCCAGATAGACGGAATCGAAATCGGCGGCGAGGCGCTGGAGCTCCTCCGCATCGACCGAATGCTCGAGCTCGACGTCGATGCCGCACGCGAGGATCCAGTCAATCTCGGACTGAAGGCGCTCGCGGGGCAGGCGGTAGCTGGGAATACCGTACCGAAGCATGCCGCCAAGATGTTTACGCTGTTCGAAAATCGTGACCTTGTGGCCCATGACGGCAAGGTAGTACGCGCACGAGAGACCGGCGGGACCGCCGCCGACGATAGCGATCTTCTTGTGCGTAGCCTCGGCAATCGCAGGGCGGTAGTCGGATTCCATATGCTCGGTGGCAAAACGCTTGAGGGCAAGGATGTTCATGGGGTCGTCCACCATGCCGCGACGGCAGTGCATCTCGCACGGGTGCTCGCACACAAGGCCGCACACGAGCGGCAGCGGGTTGTCCTTGCGGATGAGTTTGACGGCATCGGTGTTGCGACCCGCCTCGACCAACGAGATGTAACCGGGGATATCGACATGAGCGGGGCAACCGGACACGCAGGGTACCTGCTCCGCCTGATCGAATCCGCAGCTGTGATAGCGAACGTGATGCTCAAAATCATCGCGGAAGCCGCGGATGGCGGTAAGGGCCATCTCTCCCGCCTCGTAGCCGATGGCGCAATCGCTTGAGTAGTAGATCGTCTCGGCCGTACGCTCGATAAGCGCGAGGGTGTCGTCGTTGGCGTCGCCCTCGAGCACCTTTTGCAAAAGATCGTCGAGCGCGCGCAAACCGACGCGACACGGAGTGCACTTACCGCAGCTCTGAGTCGAACACATACGCACGAGGGCCGCCGTGAACTCGACGGGGCACGGTGCAAGCGAGCTTACCGCCAGCCTGCGGCCGAGCGCGTCGTGCAGGTCGTCCATGACCGCCTGCGCATGACTGCGCTCCATGACGTGAAGCCTGGCCATACTGTCTCCTCTCCCCTATAACAGTACAAAGCACGTCTTGATGAAAATTGATGCTTCCAACCAACAGTTACACATAAGTCTATCGGCTGAATAAGCCAGCGAGGCATTGCCAATCCCCCAGCGGCTTCAATTGGAGCGCGGGCGAGCCTGCCGGCATCGCAGTATATAAAAAGGAGACATCTTGATATTGGGCGTTCATTAAAGAGCCGGTTGCATGGGGCTGCAGGGCGAAACGACGCAATCGCCTCGCCATGTTTGTCGACAGCAGGCGCCCGCCCAACAAAAAACGCCCGGTTGCATGGGCAACCGGGCGCATAAATCAATCGAGCAAACAGCTACGGATTAACCGAGCAGAGCCTCGACGTCGAGAGCGATCATAAGCTCCTCGTTGGTGGGAACCACAAGGACGCGGATCTTGGAATCCGGCGTGGAGATGACGCGCGGATCGTCGGAGCGGATGGCGTTGAGCTCGGGGTCGATCTTGACGCCCATCCAAGCCAGACGGTCGGCAACGCCCTGACGCATCTCGACGGAGTTTTCGCCGATGCCGGCGGTGAAGGCCATGGTGTCCACGCCCTCCATAGAAGCGGCCATCTCGGCGAAGAGCTGGCTCGTGCGATAGTAGAACATCTCGAGAGCCATGGCGCACTTCTCGTCGCCCTCGGCGGCAGCAGACGTGATATCGCGGGAGTCGGAAGACTTAGCGGAGACGGCGAGCAGGCCGGACTGCTTGTTCATCATGGTATCGATCTCGTCGATGCTCATATCGGCAACGCGGTTGAGATAGAAAACGGTAGCAGGGTCGACGGTGCCGCAGCGGGTGCCCATGACCAGGCCGTCGAGCGGGGTCAGGCCCATGGTGGTGTCCATGCACTGACCGTCCTCGATGGCGCACAGGGAAGCGCCGGAGCCCAGGTGGCAGCTCACGAGCTTGTGAGTCTCATGATTGGTGAACTCGTCGACGGTACGCCAGATGTAGCGGTGCGAGGTACCGTGAGCGCCGTACTTGCGCACGTGGTACTTGTCGACCACGTCGCGAGGAATGGCGTAGCGCCAGGCGTGCTCGGGCATGTTGTAGTGGAACGCGGTGTCCGGGACGATGACGTTGCCCAGCTCGGGGAACATCTCGCGGCAGATCTCGATAACGTCGGCCTCGGCATAGTTGTGCAGCGGGGCGAGCGGAGCGACCTCGCGGACCCAACCGAGGGTCTCGTCGGTAACGACCTTGGACTCGGGGAAGTACCAACCGCCCTGAACGACGCGGTGGCCGATGCCCTCGATGGGCTGATCGACGGTCTTGAGGATATCGAAGACATGCTTGATAGCCGTCTTGTGATCGGGCAGGGCGACCTCCAGGGTGTCCTTCTTGCCATACTCGGAGTGGCCGATGAAGGAACCGTCGATGCCGATGCGCTCGCAGTTACCCTTGGCAAAAACCTCGCCGGTCGTCGTGTTGAGCAACTGATACTTGAGGCTCGAGCTGCCTGCGTTCACAACAAGAACGTTCATGAATCTCCTATCTTCAAGATACTTCCGAGCGCGTCGAGAGCGCACCCTCGACACAACGTTGCCCATAATACGCCAGAAACGGCGCCCAAATGGGCAGAATACGTAACCGCTACAGGGTATTTACAACCAAATTGGACGTTGACGCTGGGAAAATGTTCCTTTGCACGCCTAGATGAGGTTCTCGCCGAGGTCGCGACCGCCCAGCACGTGCATATGGAAGTGCTTCACGGTCTGGCCGGCGTCGGCGCCGGTGTTGGTGATCACGCGGAATCCGCCGGTAAGACCCTTTGCGCGAACGACCTCGCCCACAGCGTGCACCATGGCGGCAAGCGTCTCGGCGGGCACGCCGTCGCAGATGTTGTCGTAGTGCCCCTTGGGGATAACGAGCGTGTGCACGGGCGCCTGAGGGTTCAGGTCGTCAAAAGCGATAACCTGGTCGTCCTCGTACACCACGGTGGAGGGGATCTCGTGAGCAGCGATCTTGCAGAAGATGCAGTCTTCCATGTTGGGTCCTTTCGCGTGAAGGCGCGCTGCCGCTACTGCGGCAGCTTTAGCTTCATCGATTATACGGCGCGCGCAGGCGTGCCGGTTGCTTCTATCTCGAATAGCGAGCGCGCTCGAAGTCGCTACAGGAAGCTCGGCTTGTCCTCCGTGCTCGCCGCGTCTGCGGGCTGCAGCACGTCATTGCCATCGATATCGGCCATGAGCACCGAGACCTTCTGCTCGGCATCCGAAAGGCGGCCGCGCAGGCTGCGAAGCAGCTCCACGCCGCGCGTGTAGCTTTTGAGGGAATCCTCGAGTTCCATATCGCCCGACTCGAGATTGCGAATGATGTGCTCGAGCTCGGTTGAGGCCTCGCGGTAGCTCAGCTCGTCCACGTTGGTCTGGTTCTCCATAGTCAAATCCTTTTCATCCAAGATGCCTATATCCAAAAGGTTCCGTTACTTCGCAGGGGTGGCGGTATCGACGCTCAGATTGTCCGCCGCCTCGACAGATGTCACGCGCGCGCGCACGTTGCCGTCGGCAAGCGCGATGCGGACCTCGTCGTCCTGGTGAGCGTCGGTGATGCTTGTGAGCACGCCCGATGGCGCATAGGCAATCGAGTATCCGCGGGCGAGAACCTTGAGCGGCGAGAGCGCATCGAGCGCTGCAGCAGAAGACGCCAGCTGCGAGCGGGGGTCATTAAGAAGTGCCGGCCCCGCATGACGAAGCTTCGACGCGGCGAGCTCGAGCGCATGGCGCTTCTTGGAAAAGCCCGCGGTGGCCCCGCACAGGCGCGGCGCCACGAGGTCGAGCTGCTGCGCAAAGCGCTTGTGCGAGCGCTCGATAGCGGCATCAAGACGCTCGGCGGTCTGCGAAAGCTCCACACGGCGACGGTCCACGATGACCGTGGGATCGGTTAGGCAGGGGCGAGCAGCTGCGGCATCGAGCATTAGGCGCAAGCGCTCGAGGCGAGCGTCCATGGCTCTTCGAGCCCGCTGGGCGTCATTGCCCAAAACGTCCCGGGCGGCATTCAGGTGCACGGCCATCGCATTTGCCAGGCGGCGCTCACGCGTGGCGGTGACCTCGATAAGATCGGCAAGGGCAGGTGCCACCGATTCTGCAGCAGCAGTAGGCGTCGAGCAGCGTCGGTCGCTCACCATGTCGCAGATGGACGTGTCAGGCTCATGGCCGATACCGGTCACCACGGGCACCGGGCATGCAGCCACGGCTCGCGCCAAGGATTCATCGTTAAACGTCATGAGATCCTCGAACGAGCCGCCTCCGCGCACAAGCAGGATGCAATCGGGCGCAGGCTTGATGGCGGCGGCACGGCGAAGGCCCTCGACAAGCTCGGCGGGCGCGCCCTCGCCCTGCACTTTTGCACCTACGCAGATAAGCTCCACGAGCGGATTGCGGCGGCGCAGCGTGCGCTTCACATCGTCAATCACGGCGCCCGAAAGCGACGTGACCACGGCCACGCGATTGCAGAACACGGGAACGTGGCGCTTGCGGGTCTCGTCCATAAGGCCCTCGCGGCGCAGCTTCTCGGCAAGGGCGGCCACTTGCTGGCGAAGAAGGCCCTCCCCCGCCAGTGAAAAGCTGCGCGCGATAAAGCTCATGCGGCCGGTAGGCTTATAGAGGTCGAACGATCCGGTGAACTGCACCTGCAGGCCGTCACGCAAATCAAAGGCGCGCTTGGAGTAGACTCCGCGCCAGATCTTGCAGTCGACCGCCGAGGCATCGTCCTTGATCTGGAAATAGCAGTGACCGCTCCTGGCATTGGGGCCGCGAAAGCCGGTCACCTCGCCGATTACCGTGAGCTGTGGGATGGCATCGAGCGCGTTGGCCGCCATCTCGACCGCCTGGGAAACGGAGAGCGCGTCGCCGTCCTCTCCCGCCGCAGATTGCCTTGCAGCCTCGCTATCGGCCATAGCGTTTGCGAAGTCGACAAACGAGCCGGACGAGATTCCGGTCAAATTCCAGCCGTCCAATATCAGCCCCCTCTCCTGTTTCTGTTTCATCGAGTTTCTTAGCTAGAGAACAAGTCTATCGCGCCGCCCAGACATGAACGACGCGATAGACGATCTTGAGCTCATATTGTTGCCAATCGATAGAAATCGATTAGTCGTTTCTGCGCGAGGTGCGCGCGAGCAGATAGAGCAGCTGGATCACCGAGGAAAGGGCAGCAGCCACGTACGTGAGCGCAGCGGCGGTCAGGACCTTCTTGGCGCCGCGCACCTGTCGAGCGCTCATGCCCGATTCCTGGATATAACGCACGCCGCGACGGCTCGCGTCGATCTCGACCGGAAGCGTCACAACCTGGAAGAGAACGGAGAATGAGAAGAGCCAGATGGCAAGCGTGGTCAAACCCGCAAGGTTCAAGGCGACGCCGAGAATGAAGACGATGGTCCAAGCGCTCTGGGTGAGGTTTACGACCGGTACCAGGGCGGAACGGAGCTTCATCATCGCATAGCCCTGCTCATGCTGGGCGGCATGGCCCGCCTCGTGACAAGCGACGGCGACGCTTGCGACCGACCCGCCGTATTGGTTGTCGCGCGAGAGATAAAGGTTGTTGTCGGTGGGGTTGTAGTTATCGGTAAGGGTCCCGCCGATGCTTTTGATGCCGACGTTTTGGCAGCCGTTGGCGTCGAGCATGCGCCGCGCTGCCTCGGCACCGGTGATGCCATCGGACTTGACCTTCGACCAGGTGCCGTACGTCGATTTGATATACGCCTGGGCGGCAAGGCCGATGACCGTGGAGACAAGCACCACGAGCAAGTAGAGCGGGTCCATTCCGTAGCCGTAACCGTATCCGTAATAGGGCATCTACGTCCTCCTCAGTTCAAATTTAAGGAAGTGTACCCAAAAGCCCCCAACCCCCATGTGACAAAAAGTCGACAGGTTTATTTCGTCACATCCAACCGTTCACCGATGAGTATCGTCCAGATAAAGCCCAGTTAGCAGCCAATGTGACAACAAGTCGTCAGGTTTAATCTGTCACATTTTGCCACTGGCCGAAATGTCGAGCTGCCGATGGCAAAACTTCAAGCGGCTCACTTTGCCCCGCAGCCCGTCGAGCCGTACCAGCCGCCAAGGCTCGTCTGAGCCGCAGCGCAGTAACGCACACGTACTCAGCAACATTACGGCTGTATGATGTTGTAGCCGGCCTCGCGCACGGCGACAGCAAGCACCTGTTGGTCGATTGGAGTTTTGGATCGAACCGTGGCGATTCGGCTCCCAAGATCAACCGTGGCCCAAGTTCCCTCAACCGCATTCAAGGCGTTGGCGACATTTTGCGCGCAGCCTTCGCAACTCATGCCACCGATAAGGAAATTGGCCTGATAGGGATAGTGGGAAGCATCGGTATCCTCCACGGTGACCTTCTTCACGCGCGCACGCTTCTGCCCATCCGAGCAGCAACTCTTGCCCGAAAAACTAGCAACGATGCGCGAGAACCCAAAGAAGAGCCCAACCGCAATGATGATCACGACGACGATGGTAGATATGGACATGACAAAGGACCCTTCCTGTTGATTGCTATCCTCTGAGCTTATGCGCCGATGACTATACCCCCGCCCGAACGATGGGCCTCGCCCCTCATATAAGTTTCATTAAGTTGACTTTTTCTCTTGACCATCGCTCCACAAGGCTATAAGTTCCCCTTAGTTAACTTATAGCAACTACCCGCTGCATACCTTGGAACAGCGAAAGCACGAGAGGAGAACGCCAATGACGTGGCCCATCGATGTCCAGGCACTTGAACAGGCCATCGTGCGCAACTGCTCCCCCACCTTGGCGGCCCTGAAGCCCGCCAGCCTGTTCACCTTCCCCGGTTCCTTTACGGCACAAGCATCCACAGACCAAAACGAGGTAAACGCACGCAGACGAGCCTTCCTCGAAGCGGTGAAATACTGCCGCCGTCAAGTTTCGGGCGCTGGGGTCTCGATTCGCGTTCTAGCCTGGAAGCGCTGCGGAGCCCTCGTCTACGTGTATCGACCCCGCGAACTCGCAGCCTACCTTCTCGACCGACGCGCGGCACGTCCGCTTGGAGGCGAAGGGTATCGCATCGGCGATCTTGAGTCATGCCTCGATGAGCTGGCACGTCGCCTGCAGGACCGTCCAAGAACTAATGCCGGGCAAGCACACGACGAAAGCAAGCCCTGTCCTTGCAGCAATCAAGCCTGCCGAAGTGAGTTTCCGCATGAAATCGGCTTTTTCCTGGGCTATCCCTACGAAGACGTGATCGGCTTCATCGAGAACCGTGGGCAAAACTACCTCGAAGTTGGCCCTTGGAAGGTATACGCCAACCAAAGCCAGGCCAGGCGGACGTTTGCCCGCTACCGACGCTGCACGCGCATTTACGCTCGTGCCTATCGGTACGGAAAACGCCTTCGCAGCCTCACGGTAAATGGGCGCGTTGCATCGCGCCTGCAACATACACAACGGTAATCCTGCCCATCTGGGCATCGATCGAACAAAGGAGTTCAACATGAGCAAGGTAGCAGTGGTGTACTGGACCGGTACCGGCAACACCGAGGCGATGGCGACATCCGTAGCCGAGGGCGCGGAAGCAAAGGGCGCGACCGTCGCCCAGATTCAAGCAGCCGATTTCTCCCTCTCCGCGGCCGAGGAATATGATGCCTATGCCTTTGGCTGCCCCGCCATGGGCGCGGAGGAGCTGGAAGACAGCGAGTTTTTGCCCATGTGGGATGAAGTTAAGGGCAGCCTGGGCGACAAGAAGGTCGCGCTCTTCGGCTCCTACGGTTGGGGCAGCGGAGAGTGGATGGATGCCTGGAAAGAAGATGCCGATGAGGCAGGTGTCAACGTTATCGACTCTCTCATCATCAACGAGGAACCCGACGACGATGGCATCTCCACCTGCCAGGCCCTCGGCGCCCAGCTCGCCTAGCAACGTGACAGCAAAACGACAGGTTTATTTCGTCATATCCGACCGTTCACCGGCCGACTCCTCCATGCAAACTCCCAGCTAGTTGCCCATGTGACAATAATTCCTCAGGTTTAATCTGTCACATTTTGCCGTCTACCGAAAATCCCAAACCGTCCGACAGCAGCGCACTCGCAACTGCCGAGCGCCCCACCTCAACATATTTGTGCCACCACCCAAACAACGCCCGTCGACTCCTATCGGCGGGCGTTATAGTAGATGTCGCCACGACACTATAGAGAAAGGGCGTTCCCATGAACGATTTTTCCTTCTATTCACCAACGCGCATCATGTTCGGACGCAAAATGACCGACCATGTGGGAGAGCATGTCGCAGCGGCCGGCTACACCTCGGCGCTGCTAGTCTACGGCACTGGTTCCGTGGTGCGCACCGGAACGCTCGACCGCGTTAAGGCCTCACTCGACGCTGCAAACATCGTGCATGTCGAACTTGGCGGAGTGCGTCCCAACCCCGAGATCTCCTCGGTTCGCGAAGGCATGCGCATCGCACGCGAAGCAAACGTCGACCTGATCTTGCCCGTGGGCGGCGGCAGCGCTATCGATTGCGCCAAGGCCATCGCCATGGGCATTCCCTATGACGGCGATGTCTGGGATTTCTTCCGCAAGCGCGCGACGCCGACGAAGCGCGTAGACGTCGCCTGCGTGCTCACCCTCCCCGCATCGGGCTCCGAGGCATCTAACTCATGCGTCATCAGCAACGATGCCGAGCACCTCAAATGCGGCTGCAACCCCGATCTCAACCGCCCCGTCATGGCCTTCATGGATCCCGAGCTCACTTTCACCCTGCCGCCCTATCAGACTGCAGCAGGCATCACGGATATGTGCGCCCATATCATGGAGCGCTTTTTCTCCGGCCAGCCCGCAGTTCCCGTTACCGACAACATCGCCTGCGGCCAGATTCGCGCCATCATGGACGCAGCACCACGCGTAATGGAGGATCCGCAGGACTACGATGCACGCGCCAACATCATGTGGGCAGGCACCCTCGCCCACAACGGCATCGCAGGCCTGGGCCTGGGATGTGCCGGTGGCCGCGACGGCGACTGGAGCTGCCACGGCATGGAGCACGAGCTCTCGGCCTTTGACGTGAAGATCACCCACGGCGCCGGCCTCGCCGTGATTTTCCCCGCCTGGATGCGCTATGTGTGGCGCGAGCACCCCGAGCGCTTCCTGGAGTTCGGTCGCCAGATCTTTGGCATCGAGCCGGTAGATCCGCAGGCAGACGACGTAGACATCACGTCCGAGCAGGCCATCGAAGATGCCGTGATGGAAACTATCGATGAGCTGCAGGAATTCTTCTGCTCGCTCGGCATGCCGCGCACGCTCTCGGAGTTTGGCATGAAGCCCGAGGACATCGATAGCCTGCTGCCGGGCCTCAAGATTACGCGTGGCGAGGTGTTCGGCAACTTCAAGAAGCTCACGCTGGACGATGCCCGCGCGATTTACGAGTCTGCACTCTAGGAAGCCAACAACCGCAGCAGCGCCCATCGTCGCAGCGCTAGCTCGGCGCGCAAATAGCATCAAACACAGCACGCCCCCGCCGAGAACCAATCTCGACGGGGGCGCTACCATCTGCCAGGCTTATAAGATAGCGAACCGTGCCCGCTAATCCCTTGAGGCATCCGAGCAAGCAGCGTCCTTGATCCAGGGCGCCTCGGGACGGCAGATCAGACGAGCGTTGTTGTAGGCCATATCAAGCGTCAAGCACGTTCGGGCCGAATAGTAGCCGTCCTCGCGCTGGATGGTGAGGGCGAGCTCCGGAGTATCGCCCGTAAGGCAAAGCGGCAGCAGCAGCTGAATCCTACCGTTGTAGTACTGCGGCACGGCAATGGTGTAGTTTGCGGCGGCCCGACGACTCGCCTCCATGACGGCGCCTTCAAAAGCATGGCGCAGCAAAAATGCCTTGTCTTCGCCCTTGAGCTGCTCCGGTATACGAGAGAGATTCTCGGCATCGCCCAGGATGTGATCGATATTGGTCCGAACCTCAAGGCGATAATCGAATACGAAGTCCGCAGGGTTCTCGCTAAAATGCACGCGATCGGGAAGCACGCTGAACTCGATGAGACGCGGATCGCTCGCCTTAAAGAAGCCCTTGAGGAACCACTGCTGACGGGCATCCGGCCGCTCGTTGGGCTCAAAGAGCACGTAGATGGGCTCGAATCGCTCCGTAAACAAACCTGTATCCATCAGGCAGCAATCGTGTTGAAAGACCAGGGCAGAGCAGCCTTCCCCCGCCTCGACGGTCTTATTGTACAGATGAACGGCACGCTTGAACGTAAACGTCAGATAGTTCTTAAGCACGCGGTCGTTCTCTCCCCAATCTTCGGGAGCGGCAAGCTCGCTCAGATAGGCAAAAGCGGGCATGGGGCAAAATGCGAAATCAAACAGGTTCTCTTCGATGCTAAACACGGTAATCCTTACGTTCGTTTTTTAACTGGCATCAACGTAACATGCCGTCCGGACACAACCTCCAATCGCAAGAAAAAAGCGCCCCGCCAAGGATTGACCTCAACGGGAGCGCGCCATCATCAGCCCAAGATATGAAGGAACTGTGAAAATGTGACAAAATAAACCTGTCTTGCAGATGTCACATTAGGAGATGTGGCCGAGGAATTCGCGGGTGCGGTCGGACTTGGGGTGGTCGAAGACCTCCGCCGGGGTGCCCTGCTCGACGATCACGCCGCCGTCCATGAAGATCACACGGTCGGCAACGTCGCGCGCGAACTTCATCTCGTGCGTCACCACGATCATGGTCATGCCGCCCTGGGCAAGGTCGCGCATGACGGCGAGGACGTCGCGCACCAGCTCGGGGTCGAGCGCACTCGTGGCCTCGTCGAAGAGCATCACGTGCGGGTTCATAGCCAAAGCGCGGGCGATAGCAACGCGTTGCTGCTGACCGCCCGAAAGCTGACTCGGCATGAAGTCCACGCGGTCGCCCAAACCGACCTTCTCCAACTCCTGAATCGCGATCTTCTCGGCCTCTTCCTTGGAACGCTTGAGCACCTTTTCCTGGGCGATCATGACGTTCTTTTTAACCGAAAGGTGCGGGAACAGATTGAACTGCTGGAACACCATACCCAGCTTGGCGCGCACGCTGTTGATATCCACGCCCTTGGCGGTGATGTCGGTGCCCTCGAAGATAATCTGGCCGCCGGTAGGCTTCTCGAGCAGATTTACGCAGCGCAGCATGGTCGACTTGCCGGAACCGGAGGGGCCGAGCACGACCACGACCTCGCCGCGGTGCACATCGATATCGATACCGCGCAGGACCTCCAAGTCGTCATAGCTCTTGCGCAGGCCCTTGATCTGAACGATCGCTTCGCCCTCGTCCACGATGCCCTCCTGGACCTCGTTGTTCTCACACATAGATGAATCTCCTTATCGGTCCTAGAGGGTGGCGTCCGCGGCCTTCGCCTTAACGCGAGCGCCCTTGGGGGAATTCTTCTTCGCAGGTGCCTTGCCCGCGAGCTTGTTCTCGAGACTGCTCACCAGGCGCGTCAAAGGCAGGGTGACGAGCAGGTAGAACAGGGCAGCAACCACATACGGGGTAATGGAGCCGGTGGTGGCGACGATCGTCTTGGCGTACATGACGATCTCCATCACGCCCACGGCGGCAAGCAGCGACGTGTCCTTGTACAGCAAGATAAACTCGCTCGTAAGAGTGGGCAAGACGTTGCGGAAGGTCTGCGGAATAATGATATAGAGCATCGTCTGCACGCGGTTCATGCCCAGGGAGCGCGCAGCCTCGTTTTGTCCCGGCGGAATGGACTGGATGCCCGCGCGGAAGATCTCGCACAGGTACGCCGCCGAATTCATGGCCATCACGATGACGCCCAGCGGATAGTTGCCGATGTTCACGCCGGCAAGAGGCAAACCGAAAAACGCGATGTAAATCTGCAAGAAGGCAGGCGTGCCACGGATGATATTGATATAGAAGCCGGAGATGCCGCGCAGGATGCGCGAATTGGAGATGCGCATGAGCGAAAGGACAAAGCCGAAGGGGATGGCGAGCGGAAACGCCACGAGCACGATAGCGAGGGCCATCAAGAAGCCCGAGAACACAATCGGCAGGCTTGAGACGATGATGAGCGGGTTGAGGAACAGACGCAGGAAGCGGTTGGAGTTCCATGCCTCGACCCAGGGCTGCTCCTCGAGGAACGACTCGAACTGGTCGAGCGCCGAGGTGCCCTTGATGGTGAGGGCCGGCAACTTCGCGACATCTTTCTCGCTGCCGTCACCGAGCTTATAGGTCGCACTCAGCTGCTCGCTGCCGCCCTGCGCAGGAAAGACCACATGGTAGAGTTCGAGGCGGAAATACTTGCCCGCCTCGGTCGCTTCGGGGAACGTGGCCTTCACCGTCTGGCCGTCGACGCTGTACTTAGGCTTCACGAAAGTACGGTCCATCAAGTCCTCGCCGGACAGAATGGTCACGCGCGCATCCTCGGTGGAAAACTCGGTCCCCTGCGGAAGAGTGACGGTGAAGCCGGTGAGAGCCTCGTCGTCATCGGCCTGGAACTCCCAGGTCAGGCGCGTCTCCTTGCCGCCCAGGACGTCGCTTCCGGCGTCGGCGTTGGGCTGCGCGGTGAGCTTTTGCACCTCGAGGGCACAGGCGGGCGTCGGCGCCATAACAGCGCTACAGCCCAGGGCACAAGCCGCGAGGGCGCAGGCAACGACCAAGCGGCGCAGAAGCGCACGGGCGCCGCCGAGTGTTGTGTTCACGGGTTCAGTCACGATAAAACTCCTTACGCTCCCGCTCGCCAAAGCACGCGCGAATACGCGCAAAGGCCCCTCCCGCCTTGAGCGAAAGGGGCCGGATGGCTACAAGCGGGGCATCAAACTACTTGATGTTGTACTGCTCCATCAGAGCGTCGACGGTACCGTCCTCGGTGAGCTCCTTCAGAGCCTCGTTGATCTTCTTGGTGAGCTCGGGGTTGTCCTTGTTGACAGCGATGGCGTACTCCTCGCCGGTGCTGATCTGCTTGATGGTCTGGCAGTTATCGAACGAGGACGCGGTAAGCTGGGAAGCGACGGAGCGGTTGGTGACCAGGGCGTCGGCCTTGGAAGCCTGGAGTGCAGAGAAGCAGTCCGTAGCGTTCTTGAAGGGAACGAGCTCGGCGTTGGGGAAGTTCTCCTTAGCGAAGGACTCAGCGGTGGAGCCGGACTGGACGGCGATCTTCACGCCCTCCTTGTTGAGCTCGTCGGCGTAGTTGTTACCGGTGATGGCGGTGTTGTCCTTAAGGGTGACGACAGCCTGGTCGTCCATGTAGTAGGAGTCGGAGAAGTCGACTTCCTTCTTGCGGTCGGGGGTAGCGGTGATGGCTGCGATGGAGCAGTCGTACTTGGTGCCGCTGGCGACGCCTGCGACCAGGGAGTCGAAGTCGACGTTCTTGTACTCGACCTCAAGGTCGAGCTTCTCGGCGATTTTCTGGATGAGCTCCAGGTCGAAGCCCTTGTAATCGCCATCCTCCATATACTCGAACGGCTCGTACTCGGCAGAGGTGCCAACGGTCAGCTTGCCCTCGGTGACGAGCTGCACGCTGTCGGACTTCGCGGCAGAACCGGCATCGGTGCTGCCCGCGGAGGTGCCGCCGTTGCCGGAACAGCCGGCGAGGGCAAGAACAGCGGCGAATGCGCCTGCGGCGACTACAGCGCCAAACTTTTTGAACTTATACATACTTTTCTCCTTCCACGCGTCCCCTCTTGGTCAGGAACGCATAAAACTAGGGGCCATTATGCTCCGCTGTGCATAATGGCCCTCCGAAAAAGTGCTCTGTAACAAAATAGACTTATTTTTATCCACAATTGGAAACAAACGGAAAAACAGCTAGTCAATCTGTAGACCCCGCAGCAGCTCGATCTCGCGAGCGTAGCCCGCAAGCTCGTTGGGCGTCTCCAGAATAAAAGGCAGATCGCGCAGATGCGGATGGGACACGATGCGCGCGAACACGTCCTCGCCCCCGCCAAGCTCCGCAAACCCCAGGTATCCCGCGCCGATAACCTCATGGCGGTCCTTATGCGCCCCACACGGATTCTTGGAGTCGTTGATGTGCACGGCGCGCAGGCGCGAAGCCCCCACCACGCGATCGAACTCATCGAGCACACCGTCCAGATCGTGCACGATGTCGTAGCCGGCATCGCTCACATGGCACGTATCCAGGCACACGCCCAGGCACTCATCCAACTCGGGCCGGCGGGCACGTACCGCATCGATAATCGCTGCGAGCTCTTCAAAGCGGCTCCCCACCTCGGTGCCCTTGCCCGCCATGGTCTCCAGCAGCACGCAAGTGCGCTGCCCCTCGAACATAACCTGGCACAGCGTATCGGCGATGAGCTCGATGCCGCGCTCGACGCCCTGACCCACATGGGCGCCGGGATGGAAGTTGTAGTAATTGCCCGGTAACGCCTCCATGCGGCGCAGGTCCTCCCCCATCGCCTCAAGCGCGAACTCGCGTGCACGCTCCTTGGCAGAGCAGGGATTATACGTGTAGGGAGCGTGCGCCACGAGCGGCCCAAACGAATGCTCGGCCATAAGCGAACGCAGTGCGGCAACATCGTCCAAATCGAGCTGGCGCGCAGAACCGCCGCGCGGATTGCGCGTGAAAAACGCAAAGGTGTTGGCGCCGATGGAAAGCGCCGTCTTGCCCATCGCCTCATATCCGTCGGAAATGGAGAGATGGCAACCGATCGTCAGCATCGCGGCCCCTAACCCTGGTGAGCGCCGTAGAGCGAGTACCAGCCATCATGTTCGGCAACAGTCAACGGTACGTCGAACAGGTCGCTCATCACATCGTCGCGCAGCAGCTCGCGTTTGGAACCATCGGCAAAAATGGAAGCGTCTTTGATAAGCAGCACACGGTCGATAGTGGGGATGATGTCCTCCGGATAGTGCGTGACCAAGATGATGGAGCGACCCTCGTCCGCAAGCGTGCGCATGGTCTCGCGCAGGTGGTACATGCCCTGCGGGTCGAGGCCCGTGCAGGGCTCGTCAAACACGAGCACGGAAGGATTGCGCACCAGCCCGCGCGCCACGAGCACGCGACGCACCTGGCCGGTGGAGAGCGTCATGATGTCGCGTTCGGCAAGGCTCGCGATATG
>CAKUGM010000030.1 GCA_934654625.1 uncultured Collinsella sp.
GCCCTGGCTTCCGCCCCGCCAACGCCTGCAAGGGGCTGTAGTGCCGCAGGTTGCCCCGAAAGACAAGGGCATGCGCCTTGGGGCGATGCCCGCAGGCTTGAGGGGCAAGATGCGGCACTACAGCCCCTTGCGGCGGAAGAGGGTGTAGGCGTGGGCTTTAAGCCTCGTCGCCCTGATGATGCCTTCGTACTTCATCATGCGCAGATGCGGAAAAGCATTGAAGAAGCGCAGGTCGCGCTTGGAAATCGAGATCTTACGCGCCGGGCGCTTGGGCAGGCGCGGACGAGGCGCCGCATCCGCAAGGCGCTGTGCAGCCATGCGCACGCCGCGGGCACCGTCGGCGATAAACGACGGTATCTCGACCTTCTCGCGCAAAGAATCCATCACCGCATCGGAGATTTCGAGCAGCCAACCGTTGATGGCGCGACCACGCACATGCGCCGTCTGCGCAGAATCGAGCGCCGTCTCTGGAATGCGCTCGACCAGCGAGTCCGAAGCGTCTTTGAGCGAATCGTTGATGCGGTCGGCAAGCTCGCTGCGCAACTCCTCCAGCGAGGCGGACAGGCGCCGGAAGCTCGCCATCGACGACGCCGCATCAATCACAATCACCACCAGCGCGGCCACGGCAAGCATTCTCACCACCCACACCGGCATCGACGCAAGCAACCCCAAGAGCGCCGGCTCGGCAACACGGCAAATGAGCACGCAGCCCGCGCCGAACATCAAAAAGCCGTATAGGCATATGCGCCCCTGAAAATTGAGCGGCATGTCGGAATAGTCCCAAAAGCGTGCGTGGGTCGTAACCTCGAGAATCACGCCCACAAGGTATTCAACGCAACAGCACAGCGCGCCTGCCGCCAAAAACTGCACCGGCACGCTTTCGATGCCGCGCAGCGCGAACCAGCAGACGAGCGCCCCCACGCCGTAAATGGGACAGCATGGTCCCAGCAAGAACCCGCTGTTGGCAAACGAACCATGGTTGAGCATGGCACAGACCGTCGACTCCCACAGCCATCCCGCAAACCCGTACACCATAAAAGAGAGCACAAGCGCTGAAAGCGGAACGCCCGGGATGGAAATCGCAACTTGAATAGCCAACACTACAGGAGTGAGCGCTGCCATTGCAGGCCTCAATACTCCGTTCATGCGCGCTTCCCCTTTCGTTTTGCCTGGAGACAGCTGCCAACGCGCCCATCGATCGTCTCACCCAGCGCACACGCCTTATCGGCCAGGCAGACAATCCACGCTTCGCGGCACGCAGGCGGAATCGGCACGAGGGGAAACATATGGCGGACGATGATATTGCGCTCAAGGGGCGAAAGATCGAAGTCCTCCTCGGCACGTCGCAAAGCGGCATACGGATGCCTAAATCCGTGAAGACGATGGCTCGGATCGGGGTCATGCCAGTCGTAGAGAAAATAATCATGCAGGAGCGCGCCGCGCACCAAGGCGTGCGCATCAACCTTCACGCCCACGCGAGAAAGTGCGCTCGCCATGCGAATACTTGTCTGCGCCACCGAGAGCACATGCTCATAAACCGAAACATCGCCATGTTGGATAAACGAACGCGTCAGTCCCAATCTGCCATCTTTTTCGAGCTGCAGGGCAACATCGTGCACATATGCCAAGGGATACTCTGGACAGAAGCGACTGCGACCAGACGTATGCCCCCTCTTCATATGCACCTCCAGACCTCCAGGCATCAATCGTTCCGCAGCGTTTTCACCCGCGGCATGCAGACGGTTTTTTATTATGCCCACAGTACGGCGTGCGAACACGGTCTCATACGAGAAAGAACGCTGCGCGCAAAACGTGCACCCATCGTTGCACAGCAAAAAGCCAATGTTAATTAAAAAACTAAGGCGGCGCCTTGCGCGCGACGCATCTACTATCTATCTGTTTGACGCACTGGATATTGATAGGATTTGATCATTTGAACAGTTCGACTCTTCGCACCGCGACCCCCAATCCCAAACACGCGCGTCTGTGCCTTGCCCTTCTCGTCCTACTCGCCTTTTCGCTCGGATGCTCCGAATTCGTCGTCATCGGCATCGAGTCCGACCTCGCAAATGGGTTTGGCGTCTCGATTTCCACGATCGGACAGCTCATCAGCCTGTTCGCCCTTCCCTACGCCGTCTGCACTCCGCTGCTTGCCCTTACGACGGGTCGCTTTAAGCGCTACCGACTTTTGCTTGTATACGCCGCGCTGTTCTGCCTGGGCAACCTTATGTCAGCCGCGGCCCAAACTTACGAGATGCTTCTTGCCGCTCGTATCCTCATCGGCTCGGTATCGGGCGCACTGCTCGCCGAGGGCATAACGTTTATCCCCGAGCTGGTCTCGCCCAAGCGCATGTCCCTCGTCATCTCCATCGTATACGCGGCATACTCCGTTGCCATGGTCATCGTGACCTCCGTGGGAAAAATCGTTGCCGACACCATGGGTTGGCACTATGTAATGGACGGCGTCTTTGTGCTCGCAATTCTTGTTTGCGTGGCGATCGCAGCCGTCATGCCGCGCTCTGGAGAAACCGATGAAGCGGCATCCTTTGCCGAACAGGTGCGCCTGTTCGGCGAGCCCAGCATCATCTTCGGCATGCTCATCTTCGTCTTTGGTGTGGGGTCGGTGTACACCTTTTATGGCTACATCACACCCTATCTCGAGCAGATTTTGGACATGAGTACCGTCGAGACGAGCACCACGCTCATGGTGTATGGCGGCTTTTGTTTGCTCTCGAACATTCTTGCCGGATGGATCGACACTCGCTTTGGAATCAAGGCCCTTTTGGTGACGTTCTTGATGCAAGCAGCGGTACTCTTTGGCCTATTCGTGGTCCAAGGTTCCATGCCCGTGGCCCTTGTGTTGGTATTCTGCTTGGCCACCTTGATGTATCTGTCTTCAGTTCCGTGCGTCTCGCTTTTCATGCGCGTAGCACGCAGACGGCATCCCAAGGCGCTCACACTCGCAAGTTCGCTGGAGCCCATGGCGTTCAACGTGGGCATCTCGTTTGGCACCGCCGTCGGCGGTTGGGTTGCGGCGCAGGCAGGCATCGCTCACGAAGGAGCCATGGGAGCGGTCCTCGCGCTCATCGCCTTCGCCCTGGTGCTCGCAACGATACGATGCTCGCAAAAACAAAAGACGGCACCCGCAGTTTAATCGCGGTAAAGCACAAAAAGGCGCTGGGCTTTCACCCGGCGCCTTTTCTTGTAACAGGCATGCTTGCCACGTTTAGCAGGCAAGTCGGATTGGCTCGCGCACGTGGCGAAACCGCAGGAGTCCTCTATCCGCTAGTCGACCCAAGACGCCTTGAGGATATTCACCACATCGTCATGGGTGAGCTGCACCGGGTCGTGTGCAAACAGGGCGTCATTGGTGGCGAGGGCATTGCTCGCCATGGCGTCGAACTCGCCGGGCGCTATGCCCCAATCGCTCATCTTAAGATCGCCCATGTTGCACTCGTCAATCAGGCGCTCCAACTCGACGATAAAATCCTCAGGTTTGCTGGCAAGCCAGTTGCCCATCAAGCGCGCCATGTCGACGTAACGGTCGTCGCACACGTGAGCGTCGATCATATGCTGATGGTAGGCTGCGCTAATCATGATGAGGCCGGCACCGTGCGGCAGGTCATGATGGTGCGCGCTCATGGCGTGCTCCGTTCCATGGCAACCCGCGCAGCCCGAGCACACCATGGCGTAGCCACCCAGGGTATTGGCTAGAGCGAGTTGCGTGCGCGCCTGAAGATCAAAACCATCCGCCACGCACGTGGGGAGCGCCGCCGCAGCGTTCCTGATGCCCTCGCGGCAGACGATGTCGCCCATAGGACTATGCGCGTTGTTGATATAGCACTCCACGCAATGGAACAAAGCGTCGAAACCCTGAAACGCCGTAAGACGGGAAGGGACCGTGAGCATAAGCTCCGGGTCGACCACCGAAAGACGCGGAAACAGGCGGGGGTTCCCCAGGCGAAGCTTCTCGTCGGTCTCTTCGCAGGACAGCACGGCGCCCGCGTCGACCTCCGAGCCGGTGCCCGCCGTCGTGGTCACGCATACCAGGGGCAGAGGATCGTTGGGAATGGGAAGGCCCTTGGCAGTGCCGCCCATAACGTAATCCCAGATATCGCCGGCGACCTCGTTGCCATCGGCGTCGTGCCCGGGATTAGCCGCAATCACGCAAATGCCCTTGCAGCCGTCCATCACGGAGCCACCACCCAGCGCAAGCACGAAATCGCAGCCCTCCGTGCGCGCCATCCATCCGCCGGCGTTCACGGTGCCGCGCAGGGGATTGGGTTCGATGCGATTAAAGAGGATATGCTCCACTCCGGCGCGATCGAGCTGCTCTTCCACGCGGGCAAGATAGCCGTTTGCCTTAACGGACCTGCCGCCCGTAGTGACCAAAAGCGCGCGCTTTCCCGGTAGAGCTTGATCTCCCAGTTCGTTGAGTTTACCCGGTCCAAACAGCAAGCGCGTGGGGGCGTAATAATTGAACGATTCCATGGGGAGATCCCTTCCCGTTGTCGACATCCATTCGCATTGTCGCGCCCGAGGCGCGGCACAGGTGGCTGAAGCTGTGCAAAGTACACAAATAGTCACATTGATGTAACGCTTCTTATTCGCTGGGCCACAAGTCGGCGATACCGCGCAAGAACCTCGGCGCTTTATGTGGCAATTATTCGAGCTACCGCAGCTCAATCAGGCAAATCGGGCTAAACGTTGACCTGTTTGATATGGTTGCCACGCACCAAAAAGGCGCGGCGTGCGAGCTTCATCATAGGCAGGTCAATCATGTTGTCGCTGTAAAACTCATCGGGCACGGCGTCGGGACCAAACATCTCACGAAATATCTTGACCTTATTGGTTCCAAAATTGAGGTGCTCAAGCTCAAGGGTCTCGCGGTTGACCGTCGAGCAGACCATAGTCTTGACGCCCAGGCGCCTCTGGATCTCGTTCATGGTGTAGTCGAACGAACCGGTCATGATCACATCATCGGGCTGCGGATGGTACCAGTGCTTGATCTTGTGCATATGCGCATCCCAAAAGGCGCTCACCATGCCGTCGATATCGTCAAACGAATTCAGATACGCCTTGAGGTACTTACCCATGGCGCGCTCAAGTTCCTCCAGCGTGCATTTTTCCTTGGAATAGCGCATGCCGTAGTAAGCAAGCGGCGGGACAAAACGCACGACCTTCGGGTTGTACTTAAGCGAAAACAGGTAAAAGTCGTAGGGGCTCTCGCCGTCGTAGATGGTGTTGTCGAAATCAAAAACGCGCATGCGCGGGCACGGTCCTTTTCAATCGCAAAAGCTCTCGCCTTTAACTATATCCAACTTCCGTGCCCGGCATTCAAGCGCGTACAGAACCGTTACATGCGGCCCGGCGTGTCCGCATAGAGCAAAATGTGTAGAACCCGTGAAAATGTGACAAAATAAACCTGTCGATTTGCTGTCACATTAGTCGAGCTCTTTGAGGCCCTGGTAGAGCTGCCAGTACTCGCCGTGCTGAGCCAGCAGCTCCTCGTGCGTGCCACGCTCGACGATACGTCCGTGCTCCAAAACGATGATGGCGTTGGCGTTGCGCACGGTGGACAGGCGATGCGCGATCATGAAGGTCGTGCGACCGTCCATGATGCGGTCCATGCCCCGTTCGACAAGCTTCTCGGTACGCGTGTCGATACTCGACGTGGCTTCGTCCAAAATCAGCACCGGAGGATCGGCCACCGCCACGCGAGCGATGGCAAGCAGTTGCCGCTGCCCCTGGCTCAGATTCGCACCGTCGGACGTCACCATGGTGTCGTAACCGTGCGGCATGCGGCGAATAAACGAGTCGGCACAGGCCGCACGCGCTGCCGCGTGCACCTCTTCATCGGTAGCATCGAGCTTACCGAAACGGATGTTGTCGGCAATAGTCCCCGTGAACAGGTGCGTGTCCTGCAGCACGATACCGAGGCTTCGGCGCAGGTCAGCCTTGGCGATGTTGCGCACATCGATGCCATCGAACGTGATTTCGCCCGCATCAAGCTCGTAGAAACGATTGATGAGGTTGGTGATGGTAGTCTTGCCGGCGCCGGTCGATCCCACAAAAGCGATCTTTTGACCCGGCTTGGCAAACAGGTTGAGGTCGCGCAAAACCAGCTTCCCCGGCACGTAGCCAAAATCAACACCATGGAAGCGCACATCGCCGCGCAGCGGAACCGAGTCGATCGCGAGCAGCGTACCGTCCACGCCCGGCGCCGTACGCTGCGGGCGCGCACCCGACTCCTCGGCGTCTATCGCATGGTCGCCCGTCGAGGTGTGCTGTTCGCTAGCACCCGCATCGGCCGCCACGGGCATGAGTTTGCCATAGGCCCCCAGGCCCTGACCCTCCGACAGCTTCCACGACCATTCATCCTCGCTATCCTGCTCAAGCGTCACGCGGCCCTCGTCGCACTCGCTCTCAAGCTCCATGGCGCCAAACAGGCGCTCGGCACCCGCAAGGGCATTGAGCAGGAAGTTTCCCAGCTGGGTCACCTGGTTGAACGGCATCGCCGCCTGGCGCACGAACACCAGATAGCTCGCGAGCGCGCCCACGGTCGCCAGGCCGTGGATGGCGAGGATCGCGCCCACCACGGCAACAACCGCATAGTTCACGTACCCGATGCACACCGTGACCGGCACCATCGTCGCCGCATAGCTCTGTGCCGAGGTTCCCGCCTGGCGCAAGCCTTCGTTGCGGTCGGTAAACTCGGCAACATTTGCCTGCTCATGGTTAAAGACCTTGACGACCTTCTGCCCCGAGACCATCTCCTCGATATAGCCGTCAAGAGCACCGAGCGCCTTTTGCTGGCGTGCGTAGAACTTCTTGCTGCGCGTGCCCGAATAGCGCACGTGCGCCACGATTGCCGCATCGCATACCACGGTGATGAGCGTGAGACGCCAGTTGAGAATAAACATCAAGATGAGCGTTCCCACCGTCTGCACGGCAGCCTGGATCACCGTCGCGAAGCTATTGTTGAGCGCCTCGGAAACGGTATCGACGTCGTTGGTGAAAAAGCTCATGATGTCGCCCGCGCGCGTGCGGTCAAAATAGCCAAGTGGAAGCGTTTGAATATGCGCGAACAAGTCGCGACGAATGTCGAACACCACGCGTTGCGCCGCGCGAACCATGATCTGCGTGTAGCCCAAAGCGCACGCCACGCCCAGCGCGTAGATCGTGGCGGTAAGCGCGATAAGAGAGCCGAGCTTATCGGCATGACCCGTGGTAATCGCCGTCACGACGGGATTGATCATGTAGGTGCCCAGCAGGTTAGCGAGCGCCGACACGACGGCGAGAACGCTCACGATACCAAGCGAGATCTTGGCGTGCCCCATATAGGAAAGCACGCATCGCAGCGTGTGCTTGAGGTTTTCCGGATGCGCCTGAGCCGTAGTCTTAGGCATGAACCTCGCCTCCCCTTAAAGAATCGCCTGGTGTCGCTTCGTCAGCATGCCCCACCTGCGAAGCGTAGATTTCCTGATAGATAGTGTCGGTCTCGAGCAGCTCCGCATGGGTACCCTGCGCATGGAGATGGCCGTCATCCAGCACGATGATCTCGTCGGCATCCATCACCGAAGTGATGCGCTGCGCGATGATGATGCAGGTGACGCCCGGAATGCTCGCCAAGTTGGCACGGATTTTGGCCTCGGTGGCCATGTCCACGGCACTTGTCGAATCGTCGAAGATCAAGATGCGCGGGTGCTTGAGCAGGGCGCGAGCGATGCACAGGCGCTGCTTCTGGCCGCCGGATACGCCGGCGCCGCCCTGTCCCAGGTCGCCATCGAGCCCACCGATACGATCGAGAAACTCGTCCACGCACGCCAGGCGGCATGCCTCGAGGAGCTCGTCGTCGGTCGCCTCGGCATTGCCCCAGCGCAGATTGTCGCGCACGGTACCCGTGAACAGCACGTTTTTCTGCAGTACGACGCCCACGGCATCGCGCAGGGCAGCCAGGTCGTACTCGCGCACGTCGTGGCCTCCCACCAGCACTTCGCCCGCCGTCGCATCGTACAGGCGCGCGATGAGCTGTACGAGCGAGCTTTTGCCCGCACCCGTACTACCCAAGATGCCCACCGTGGAACCACTTGCGATATCGAAGGAAATACCCTCGAGCACGTTCTCCTCCGCCTCGGCGCGATACTTGAAGTCTACGTCGCGGAAGGAAACCGAGCCGTCTGGCACGATTGCGAGCGCACGCGCGACTGCCGGCGAGGCGATCAGAGACTCCTCGTCAAGGACCTCACCCACGCGTTCCACACTCGTGAGCGCGCGCGTGAGCAGCAAGAAAACGTTGGAGATCATCATCAGCGAATTCATGACTTGCAGCACGTAGCTCATGAAACCCGTGAGTTCGCCCACGGTCAAGGCGTTCTTGCAAATCATCTGGCCGCCCACCCACAGCACGAGCGTGGCGGCGGTGTAGATGGCTGCCTGGAACACCGGCAGGTTGAACTGAGCGGTTCCAAACGTCTTGGTGGCCCCTTGTGCGAGCTCGTCGTTCACATCGCCGAACACATCGCATTGCTGCGGCTCGCGCACATAGGCCTTAACGGCGCGAACGGCGGTCAGGTTTTCCTGCACCACGCGGTTCACGTGGTCCATCGAAGTCTGAAGACGCTGATAGAGCGGCGATACACGCCAGGTGATAATGCCGAGCGCCACCGCCAGAACCGGCAGGATGCAGACGAACACCATGGCAAGGTCGCGGTTGAGTGAGAAGGCATAGAAAAGGGACATGATGAGCATCATCGGCCCGCGCACGCAGGGTCTAAAACCGTTTGCCATAGCGTTTTGAATCACGGTGATATCGGTGGTCATGCGCGTGACCAGCGACGACGTCTGGTAGTGGTCAAGGTTTCCAAAGGCGTAGCGCTGGATCTTCTCATACTCCGCCTGGCGCAGGTTCGCTCCGAGCCCCACCGACGCGCGCGAGGCGAAACGAGCATAGAAAAAGCCCAGGACAAGCGAGGTGACGGCACAGGCGAGCATGAGGACGCCCTGGTGCAGGATGAGGGAGATGTCGGCATGGGCGATTCCCTCATCGATGATGCGGGCCATGAGCACGGGAATAAGGAGCTCGATGGAGGTCTCGATAGCGACGATGAGGATACCGAGCACGGCATCGATCTTGTATTTTCCCAGGTAATGAATCATACGGCGCAGCTCACTCATGGTTCTTACCCGCCTCGATCTCGTCTGCCATGTTCTTGCGCACGCGCTCGAGCATGTCCTTGAGCGCGGTTTCCTCTTCGGGGCTAAAGCCACGGAACATGATGCGGTCGACGCGTCGGCACTCCTGTTCCCAAGCGGCAAGAGCGCCCTTCCCTTTCTCGGTGATATCGAGAGCGCGCGTACGACGGTCGCGGCCGGGGACGCTCGTCAAGAAGCCCCCGCGCTCCAGCGGGTCGAGCAGGCGCGACACAGCCGAAGGGTCGATGGAATAGAACCGGGCGATCTCGCGCTGGGTACTCACCCCGTGCACCGCGATATACGAAAGGATGCGGGGTTGACCCTGACCCAGCCCCAAGCTTCGCGCGCAGCATCGCGTCGCGTTGTTCATGGTATGAAACGCACGGCTGATACTCATATGGATATCGCTGAGCGACATGCCTAGACGCATGTCCTCATCAGCGGCGGGCTGCTGTGACGCTGCCTCCGTGGAGGCAAGATTCGCCTTCGCCATCTTCATCTCCTTGAATACTCAATTAATGACTACTCAAGTATTGTGAAAAGAGGCTCCAGGTCAAGTGTCGGCCTGGATTTCCAACGCAAGCAACAAATCACGCAATAGAAACAATCCGCACATCGCGGCGGCCCAAAGCGCACATGCCCAAATGAAGCAAAAAATCCCTTTTAGAACGCCCGTTAGACGTGCTAAAAGGGATTATCTGCTTCATTGAGCGGATGGTGGTGATCCCGCGATGTCGCGAGATCCGCCCGCAGGCCCATATGGCATCGCGAGAGTGGACGACGGAATCTAGCGCTCGGGGACACTTCCGGTTGAAAGAATCTCTTCCAACGCGTCCTCGTCCAAAACGGGCACGCCCAGACTCTCGGCCTTGGCGAGTTTGGACCCCGCCTTTGGGCCCGCCACCACGAAGCTTGTCTTCTTCGAGACCGAACCGGTCACCTTGGCGCCCAAGGCTTTGAGCGCGGCTCCTGCTTCGTCGCGCGTACGACGCTCGAGCGTACCGGTGAGCACAAACGTAAGCCCCGCGAGCGGCTGCTCGGACGCAAGGTCCGCCGAGACCCCCGTAGCGGCCGCGGCATCTGCTGCCATCTGGCCCAGGTCTTCCTCGAGCGCAAGGCCCGCCTGACGCAGGCGCTCCAGAACCTCGAGGTTCTCGGGCACCGCCAAAAAACCCTTGACGCTCGCGGCGATCTTGGGACCGACGCCATCGAGACTCGCGATTTCTTCCTCGCTCGCCAGCACCAACTTGTCGATAGAGAGGAAATGCTGAGCCAAAAGCTCGCCCACGCTCTTACCCACCAGACGGATGCCCAGGGCAAAAAGCACGCGACCGAGCGGCTGCTGCTTGCTGCGCGCGATCTCGTCAATTGCTTTTTGGGCCGTCTTTTGACCCACGGGGATGGGGTCGCCCGCATGCACGCCACGGCGCGCGTTGGAAGCGGCGTACGTGCGCCCCGTATCCAGGCCGGCGATATCTTCGACCGTCAGCTGGTAGAAATCGGCAACGTCGTGGAGCAACCCGGCGGCGATCATCTTGTCCACCAGCTCGTCGCCCACGCCGTCGACATCCATGCATCCGCGGCTCACCCAGTGCAGCAGGCGCTCCTTAAGCTGGGCCGCACAGTCGAGCGACACGCAGCGATAGGCCACCTCGCCCTCCTCATGCACCACGGGGCTGCCGCACACGGGGCACGTCGCGGGCATCTGCCAGGGCTGGGCGTCGGGCCAGCGCTTGTCGAGCACGGGGCCCACGACCTCGGGAATCACGTCACCCGCCTTGTGGACCACGATGGTGTCGCCCACGCGTACGTCCTTGCGATGCACCTCGTCGATGTTGTGAAGGGTCGCGCGAGCGATGGTGGAGCCCGCAACGGTCACCGGATCGAACTCGGCAACCGGAGTGAGCACGCCGGTGCGGCCCACTTGCACGCGAATCTCGCGCAGTACGGTGGTCTTCTCTTCCGGCGGGAACTTGAAGGCGATGGCCCAACGCGGGGCACGGGCGGTAAAGCCCAGGTCAGACTGCTGTTGGAAGGAGTCAACCTTCACGACCACGCCATCGATGTCGTAATCGAGGTCGCCGCGGTGCGCCAGGGCGTCGGCGCAGAATTCGTGCACCTCAGCGGGAGTCGCACAGGTAGCGACGTTGGGGTTCACGTGGAAGCCGGCGTCGCGCAGCCAATTCAAAAACTCGCGCTGACTGTGAACGTGCAACGGAGTCGTATCGGCGATGGCGTAGATGAAAGTGGAGAGGTCGCGCTTGGCCGTGACCTTGGGATCTTTTTGGCGAAGGCTTCCCGCCGCCGCATTGCGGGGATTGGCAAACGGGTCGCGTCCCTCGGCGTCCGCCTCGTCGTTCAGGCGCACAAAGCTCCCCTTGGGCATGTAGACCTCACCACGGACCTCGATCACGCGGTCGCGATCGGCACCCATGTGCGCCAAGCCCGCCTCGGAGAGGTGCATGGGGACGTCTTGAATCGTGCGTACGTTCAGCGAGACGTCCTCGCCCGTCGTACCGTCGCCGCGGGTGGCAGCGCGCACAAAAGCGCCGTTCTCGTAGGTAATAGCCACACCCAGGCCGTCGATCTTGAGCTCACAGGTATACGTCACGTGGCCGGCGCCCAGAGCGTTTTCCGCGCGCTCGAGCCAAGCGTCAAGTTCCTCGAGGTTCATAGCGTCGTCCATGGAGTACATGCGCGCCATGTGCGTGACGGGGGCAAACTGGTCGGAGACGTAACCTCCCACGCGCTGTGTGTACGAAGTGGGGGTTATCAAATCAGGATATGCCGACTCTATCTCCTGGAGCTCCAAGAGCATCTTGTCGAACGCGGCGTCGGTTATCTCCGGGGCATCGAGCATGTAGTAGCGATATGCATGGTAATCCAGCTCGTGACGGAGCTCCGCCGCGCGCGCCGCCGCCTGTTCACGCGTCATCGCAGGCTGCGCAGATTCCGATTCCGCACCCGCCGCATCGCCAAACAGACTCATTTGTTCCGCCATCGCATATCCCCTCACACAACAACATGTGACACAAAGTCGACTGGTTTATTCTTGCACACTCTTTGCGCGCCCGCGCAGCATCGCATGCCCCTTACGCTGCATTTTTTATCGATGTGACAAAATAAACCTGTCGTTTTTCCGTCACATCGATGGGGTAGCGATCGCTAGGATACGTTCCCGCTGCTCAATGGATCTTCGGCCCCATCAAGCGGAAGCCAATCGAGGGAGCGCTCGATCCAGGTGTCCCAGAACTTCCAATTGTGCGCGCCGGAGCCCTCGTGATAATCCACATCAAAGCCCTCGCCTATCAACTTGTCGCGATACGCACGGTTGGGCTCAAGCAGGTCGTCGTCCTCTCCGCACGCCATGTAAAAGCTCGGTCGCGGGCCGTCTGTCGCAGCGACGCGCTCTGCCAGGGCATCGTAGTCGTTTTGAGATCCGCGCACGGCATCCAACGGACCGAAGACAGACTCGTAGAAACCGCGATTGCCAAGAATTCCCGGAGCGTCGTACGTGCTTTCGAGCACCTGTTTCAGATCGAGCGTGAGGCCAGAAGACAGCGCCACCACGCGGCTAAACGTCTCGGGATGACGCAGGGCGTTGACGATGGCACCGTAGCCGCCCATGGAAAGGCCGCCGATGAACGTATCGTCGCGCTCGCAGGAAAGATGAAAGAGTTTGCGCGTGAACTCCACCAGCTCGTGCCCGATAAACTCGCCAAAGCGCGCGCCGTCTGCACGATCGTTGTAAAAGCCGTTTTCGCCCGAGGGCATGATGACGGCGAGATTGCGCGACTCGGCCAGATACTGAAGACGCGTGCGCGTAACCCAGTCCGTATAGTTGCCGTACACGCCATGGAGCAGATAGAGCGTCTTAAAAGGACGCTGCTGCTCGCGCGGCACTGCTCGCGCATAGCCCATCGAATCGATGGAGGCCCAATCGGCGGGCACGATGGCGTTGATCGTCACCGTGCGCATGAGCGAAGTGGAGAGAAAATCGACTTTGACAAGCGCCATCAAGGGCCCCTTTCTCTTGGGTATCTCGGCATGTGAGATATGAACAAGCATCCATGCAGCTGGAGTGGCAAGTCAGCAAGATCGTTCGGAGCAGCAGGAGCGCTTGCCCCGCCGTCCATTGACCCCGCGCCACGGCATCAGTGTAGCCGTAAGGCGGCGAACGGTCACGTGGCGTCGGCATTCGTCGGTTTCCTTTGGAAAGGCGTCTGGCACAGCCAAGACGGGCGGGGCTTTGATACCATAGGGCAGAAAAACCTAAGGATATGGGGGTCAAACCATGAAAACCATCGCCATCATCGGCGCCCTTGAAAAAGAAGTCCGCGAAGTCGCATCTGCCGTTAACGGAGCCGTCACCACGCAGGAGGCGGGCCTCACGGTGCTCGCCGGAACCTACCACGGCGCTCGCCTTGTTGCCACCACGGCAGGCATGGGCACGGTCAACGCCGCAGCTGCCGCACAGCACCTCATCAGCACGTATCATCCCGAAGCCCTCATCTTCTCGGGCATCGCGGGCGGCCTTAACCCCGTGCTGCACATCGGCGACATCGTGATCGGCGAGCGTCTGCGCTATCTCGATACCGATACGGCGCTTCTTGCCGAATCCGCTCCGGGTCTTGAGGAGTACACCTCGACCCCCGTGCTCGTCGACGCTGCCGAGGCGCTTCTCACGAGCCGTGGCTATTGCAACGCGAACGAGCACACGGCAGGCCCCGATAGCCTGCAATACCTGCGCGGAACCATCGCCACGGGCGATCGCTTCGTCTCGGGCGCCGAGATGCGCGAGCGTGCCATCGAGGCCACGCATGCCGACTGCGTGGAAATGGAAGGTGCCGCCATCGCCCACATCGCCGCCAAAAACGGTATCGATTGCCTGGTCATGCGCGCCATTTCCGATAACTGCGACGAGGCTTACGACGCGCTGTCCTCGCGCGAGTTCGATCTTGAGGAGTACGCGCAGCGCGCAAGCAACATCACCCTCGGTATCGTCCGTCGCGCTATCTGCGGCGAGGGCGCGTAAAGGAGCACTATGGCCAACCAGATCAACTACAACACCGTCAAGTTCGTAGCTTCATACGGCAAGGCTTCGCAGATTCCGCCTTCGACCTGCCCCGAGGTAAGCTTCGTGGGTCGTTCGAACGTGGGCAAGTCGTCCATCATGAACAAGATTTTCAACCGCCGCAACCTCGTCAAGGTGTCGAGTACCCCGGGCAAGACGGCAAACGTGAACTTCTTCGAGGCAGACGGCGTGCATTTTGTCGACCTGCCGGGATACGGTTTTGCGCAACGCTCCAAGGGCGAACGCGACCGCTGGGCACAGCTCATCGGCGACTACTTTGACCTGGACCGCAGCTTTAACCTGGTGGTCTCGCTCGTTGACATCCGCCACGACCCCAGCAAACTCGACCACCAGATGATCGAGTTTCTGCAGGAAGGCGAGTTCCCCTTCATCGTGGCACTCACCAAAGCCGACAAGCTTTCGCGCAACCAACAGGCAAAGCAAACGGCAGCTATCAAGCGTCAACTCAACGTGCCCGCCGAGAATATCATCGTCACTTCGTCCGAATCGGGCCAAGGCATCGAAGAGCTGCGCGAGATCATCGAGCAGTACTGCCTGGGCGAAGAGGAGTAACCGGTGTCGCTTGCGTGCACCGATGCGTACACAGACCGCCGTTGCCGTCGTCACCGATTCCGGTATTTGAAGCAAAGTCCCATTTGAAGGCCTCGTATGGTCCTCTCGGTGGGACTTTTGCTGCATCTTGACGGCCCGGCGCGTCAGGCATTGGCGCGACGCGCCGGGCACCGCTGGGTGAACGGTAGCGAACGGCCGGTGAAATGCAGAATGTGACAAAATAAACCTGTCTTGTTGGTGTCACATGACGGGTGGGGTAGATGGAAGCTCAGCATATCGAACATACCTTGGAGCCGGTTTTTGACGAGCACTCACGCGTGCTTGTGCTGGGAACCATGCCTTCGCCCAAATCTCGTGAAGTCGGCTTCTACTACGGCCATCCGCAGAATCGATTCTGGCGCGTGATGGAGGCGCTGTTCGAATTGCCCGATCATTCCCTTGTCGAAAACCGTGCACGACGCGCGTTTCTCCTCGAGCAGCGCATCGCCCTTTGGGACGTGCTCGCCTCGTGTACCATCGAAGGAGCAGCAGACGCAAGCATTGCCGACGCGACCCCCAATGACCTCACGCGCATCCTCGACGCAGCCCCCATCACGCACGTCTTTACAACGGGCGGCAAAGCCACCCAACTTTGTCGGCGCATGGATGGAACCGTACTCGATGCTCGAGATATTCCGCTCATTGGACTTCCGTCAACAAGTGCCGCAAATGCGCGCATACGCCTGGACCAGCTCGTAGAGGCCTATCACCCGCTTGCCGTCGCCGCCAAAAAGGAGACACGCGATGGCGAGTGATTCTCAATGCGGTGACGTCATCATCCAGCAAAAACACGAACTTCGAGCGCGGGTCATCGCACGACGCGACGCTATTGACCCCATCCTGCGAGCCTGCAAATCGAGCACGATTTGCAGCGAGCTCGCAAGCGCAATCGAAGCATCTCTCTCGACATGCATGGGGCATCGGCCCGTCGTCGTCGCCTACTCCCCCATGGGCAGCGAGGTCAACTTGCACGAATTCATCGCCCGCCTTTATGCTGCACAGGTTCGCGTCGCCTTCCCCGCCATGCTGCCCGCCCTTCAAGATGGTCAACGCATGCAGATGCGCATCGTCTCGTGCACCGATTATCTCAGCGGCGCGGTCCCGTTTATCGCCCACCCGACACGCCCTTTTCCACCCGACATCGAGGCAAATGACGAGAAGTACCCCGTCGTTGCCCCGCGGGAAATCGACGCCATCGCGGTACCCCTTGTGGGATTCGATAGTTCCGGCATGCGTCTAGGCTACGGCGGAGGCTGCTACGACCGCTATCTTCCAAAGCTTCAAGCACGTTGCTTCGTAGCCGGCGTCGCCTTTAACGAGCAGCAGGTCACGCACGTGCCGGCCGATACCTTTGATCTCCCTCTCCCCTGCATCATCAGCGCCTAGCGCCATGAACGCGAAGAAATGTTCGGCGAACGGCAAAATGTGACAGATTAAACCTGTCGACTTTTTGTCACATAAAAGGAGGGCGCTGGAAAGCCGGCGCCCTCCTGCAGGAGATATGTTACTGGCGGTTGTTGCCGCCGCCGTTGCCCATCAAATCGCGCAAGTAGTCGAGGAATTCCTCCTCGCTCATACCGTTGCCAGCCCCGTCGGTACTGTCGGTATTCTCTTCCTCGCCTTCCTGCGACGTTTGAGCGTCGGCATCGGAACCCAACTTGACGTCGATCTTCTTCTCGTCCTTACCGCGCTGGACAGTGAGCGTCACCGTGTCGCCCACGTCGTAGGAGCGCAAAGCGATGATCAGGCTGTCGGCAGAGGAAATCTGCTCGTCGTTAACCTTGGTAACGACGTCGCCTTCCTTTATGCCAGCTTCATCTGCCGGGCTGCCGCTCACGACCTCGCCCACATATGCGCCCTCGTTGACCGAAAGGCTATTCTGACGCGCGTTGGATGCGGTCACGGTGCCCAGACGAACGCCCAGATACGGATGTTCCGGCGTCTTGCCGCTGATAATCTGCTTGGCGATCTTCACCGCATAGTTGGACGGAATGGCAAAACCCACGCCCGAGCTGGAGCCCGAGTAGCTCTCGATGATGGAGTTGATGCCCACCAACTCGCCATTGTCATTGACAAGCGCGCCGCCGGAGTTGCCGGGGTTGATGGCAGCATCGGTCTGAATCATGTTGGCATAGATATACGTACCGCTCATGGTGGGAAGAGCCGTCGAGCGATACAGCGAACTCACGATGCCCGTCGAGACGGACTGCTCGTTGCCAAAGGGGCTGCCGATAGCCATGACCCACTCGCCCACGTTAAGGCCATCGGAATCGCCGACTTCGATGGGCGTGAGATTCTTGGCATCCACATCCTTGATCTTGATCACCGCAAGGTCGCTCGAGGTATCGGCACCCACAAGCTCGGCCTCGTAGCTCTCACCGTTAAGAGAGACCGTGATGTCGGTCGCGCCCTCGACTACATGGTTGTTGGTAAGGACATTGCCGTCGGTGTCGAGCACCACGCCCGAACCGATGGAGCCGGAAGACTCGGAATCATCGCCCTGCATGACGCTCTCGGACGAGCCCGAACTCCATGCCGTGATGGAAACCACGGACGGCAGCGCCTTGGCCGAGACAGCCTCGGCAAGCGTCGTATCCTCGGAATCGATCTTGATAGTCTGGGTACCGCCCGAAGAGTCGGTCGTTGCGGTTGCGGTACCGGCGTCGCGGTTGACGTTGAGCGCTCCCGTCATGATAAGGGCCACCACCAGCACGGCGCCTACAACCATACCCGCCAGGGAGCACAAAAAGACCGGCAGTTTTTTGGTCTTGGTCTTTACCACCGTATGCGCCACGGTCTGGGTCTGGGCGGCGTATGGGTCGCCAGCATTAAAGGGAGACTGCGCCGTCGCCCCAGGGCCCGGCTGAACCTGACCGGCAGGCGTCTGTGGCGTGGGTTCAACGGCAACACGCGGCGTCGGAGCGGTAGCGCCCATGTCGTCACGGCGCGAATCGATATCTTCACTCATGGATGGGTCTTCCTTTCCACATGCTCTCTCAATCAAGCACCGTTGTACCCTATTGCGAGCACCTTTGTCCCCACATCGATTACCTTAAGCTAAAACTAAGGTATGCACAAAAGGCCTCGGATAAAAAACGCGGCGACATCGCTGCCGCCGCGTTCGGATTGTATCGGCATGTCGCGGGCATCTAGCAAAATCCCGAACCAGTCGCCTTGCAGCTAGAGCTTGAAGAGATAGCCCACGCCGCGAACGGTGGTGATATGCGCCGCGATCTGCGGGCCCACCTTGGAGCGGATGCGCCTGATGTGCACATCGACGGTACGCGTGCCACCGCAATACTCAAAGCCCCACACGCGATGCAGCAGAACCTCGCGGCTATACGCACGGTTGGGATGCATCGCCAAAAACGAGAGCAGCGAATACTCCATAAGCGTGAGGTCTACGGGGTTGCCATCCAAATACACCTGATAGGTTGCCAGATTGATCACGAGGTTGTCGATATGCAGAACATCATCGACGGAAAATGCCTCTTCTTCGCCCAGCAGGCGACGCACGCGCGCCTCAAGCTCACCGGTCGAGCCGCCCGAGCAAATGAAATCGGCATGACCATGGGCAGGAATTCGCAGGTCGGACAAAGCGTCTTCATCCACAATCAAGAGCATGGGAATGTTGCCGCGGTCGTCCAGCCATTTGGCGATCTGTTCGATTCGATCGTTGCGAATGCCGTCGGCATCAAGAACCAACAGGTCGAAATCGTGTGCAGCAGTCGGCGAATCGGGAGTCGCAGCAAAAACCTCCGCTCCTATGGTCTGAGTGAGGGAACGGGTGAATTCGTGGTATCGCGTGGTGCGAGCCATGAAAAGGATGTTTTTCTCTGACATACTAAACCCCCTTACAGGGTAAATTCTAGCAGCTCATACGGGTCATTTTCGATGACGCGGCACATTTTTGGCCACATAGGCCCACATGCCGCGCGCCGACCCTATGAGTTGGCGAGATACCGGTCGACTTCCCACTGAGAGACGCACGAAGCGTATTTCTTCCACTCCGCGCGCTTCTTGGTAAGGAAGAAGCTGTGGATATGCTCGCCCAGAGCATCCTTCATAAATTGAGAGTCCTCGAAGATGTCCAGCGCCTCTTCCAGATTGCGAGGAAGCTGCGTGTAACCGGCCTTCTCAAGCTCGCGCTCGGACATGCTCAAGGTGGCAGCGGTGGTCTCTTCCGGAAGCTCGAGCTTGCGCTCGATACCGTCGAGTCCGGCAGCAAGCGTCACGGCATTCACCAGGTAGGAATTGGCCATGGGGTCGGGGCTGCGCAGCTCGATACGCGTCGAGAGCTGCTTGCCCGGCTTGTAGATAGGGATGCGGATCATCGCGGAACGATTGCGCAAGCCCCACGTGGCGTACTCGGGCGTCGTACCCTCGCCGGTGGTGAGACGCTTGTAAGAGTTCACCGTGGGGTTGGTAATGGCCGAGATCTCACGCGCGTGCGCCAAGATGCCTGCCATGTAGTGCTTGGCCGTGTCGGACAGGTGATAGACTGGATCGTCATCGCTGTAGAACACGTTGTTGCCCTCGCGGTCAAAGAGGGACTGATGCAGGAACATCGCGGAAGAGGGCGAACCCGAGAGGGGCTTGGGCATGAACGAAGCATGACAACCCGCCTCAAACGCCTCCA
>CAKUGM010000031.1 GCA_934654625.1 uncultured Collinsella sp.
GCCTCGTCGTGCTCGAGGACGCCACAGGTCTTTGTGTCCTTGTACGCGTTGTAGATGTACTCGGCGGCGTAGTGGTTCTTGATGACCTTGTCCTCAAGAACGCCACGGCCGGTCTCCTCGACGGCCATCTTGGCCAGGGGGATACGGGCCTTGTTGGCAGCCATGGCTGCCTCGTAGAAGATCTTATCGACCTGCTCCTGAGTGTAGGTGGCGAAGACCTTCTGCGCCTCACGCATGCGCGCGAGCTTTGCCTCGAGTGCGTCGATGTTGTCTACGATCTCGGGCGTGGCATCTGTCGTTGGCTTTTTGGCCATGCTAAGCTCCTCCTCTTAGTTGGGCTATGCCTACAAGCCGGCATTCTATGCCATATCCTCGCGTTTGCGCGCGAGCGGTATGTTTTTGTCGACAAACGGCATAAATGAAACGCTTCACTTGTGATTTCGGTATCTGTTTATGTCGACTATTTGGAGGAATCGTTTCCTTTTCTTACCTGAGATTCTGCAGATGGAGGGCCATATTGCCGATATTTTGACCACTCGTTATCGTTTTTTCGTTTTGTAAGTAGCTTGAAACGCTTCAACAAAGAAATCGAAAGAAATCGTTACGTTATCGTTTGGGTATCCGATCGGATTTGAAAAGTCCCTCGACAGAGGTGCATCGACTTATATCATCGACTTATATATAAGTGAGCGGAGCGTGGTCATAATCGTCCGTCTTTACTTTTACCTCTTGCATGCAGGGAAAAGTGGAGTATCATAGCCTGCGCATTCGCTTGGGAACGATCTGCTCCACTTATCTATGGTTTTCCAAGTTCATTGTGTAAAAATCGCGCACTATCCAACTTCTGTGATATAGTGCAATGCTGTTTGTTCACGCGGCATCAACAACATACGCCGCCCAAGGAGGGTATACACATGTCCAAAGTTTGCGAAATCTGCGGTAAGCACCCCGTTGCTGGTCGCTCTGTCAGCCACTCTCACCGCGTCTCCATCCGCAAGTTCCGTCCCAACATCCAGCGTGTCTACGTTGTCGTCGACGGCCAGCGTCGCAAGATGAACGTCTGCACCTCCTGCCTTAAGTCCGGCAAGGTCGCCCGTTCCTAAGTTCTTTCGCGGCAGCCACGCGTGAACATGCCGATACATCGGCTCCGTCACGAACTTGAAAGCCACCTTCGGGTGGCTTTTTTGATATCTTGGTCGATCCTTCCTTCGCTCATCGTGTGTGCGCTTGATTGATTACTGATTTACATACGTCCGAGTTGTAGAATACAAGGATGATTGCTCCCGCAAACCGATGCCCTCGCGCATCCGGAAAGGAGATTTCTGTGTCTGAAACCATTCCCGGCACCTTGAGTGTCTCCAACGACGTCATCGCCGATATCGCCGGCTATGCCGCCATGTCCTGCTACGGCGTGGTGGGTATGGCCGAGCAGCTTCAGGGCGCCGAGAGCGTGCGTCTGCTGCCCGGCCAGCGCCTCCGCAAGGGCGTTTTGGTCTCCAGCACCGAGGACGGCCTTTCGGTCGACCTCCATGTCGTGCTCGAAAACGGCGTCAACATGAAGTCTGTCTGCGCGAACCTCAGCAGCTCTGTGTCGTTCACTTTGGCCGAGATCGCCCAGATCGACCCGGCTCATCTTAAGATCGCCATCCATGTCGATGCCCTCAAGTCCCGCGGCTAACCCTCATCTTGTTCGGAGATTCACTCAATATGATTGCCAATACCATCCGCACCTGCTTTCCCATTGCCGCGAAGGCGGTAGCCGATAAGGCCGAGGAGATCAATAAGCTCAACGTCTTCCCCGTGCCCGATGGCGATACCGGAACCAATATGTCCCTGACCCTCGCTTCTGTGGTCAAGGAGGTAGCCGAGCTTCCCACAGATGCCAATATTGAGGCTATCGCCGCTGCTATCACCCATGGTTCGCTGATGGGCGCACGCGGCAATTCCGGCGTCATCACCTCGCAGATCCTTCGCGGTGTCGCAGAGGGCCTTATCTCGGCGAGCAACCCCGTGAGCACGGCCGATATCGCAGCTGCTCTGCGCAATGCCGTCAAGGTCGCTTTCCAGGCGGTTCGCAAGCCCGTCGAGGGCACTATCCTCACGGTGCTTCGCGATATCTCCACCAAGGCCGATGAGTGCGCCAAGAAGAAGATGGCTCCTGCCGATGTGCTCGACGCTATCGTCGTCGAGGCATATCAGTCCGTGGCGCGCACGCCCGACCTGCTTCCCGTTCTCAAGGAGAACGGCGTTGTCGACTCCGGTGCCTTCGGTTTCGCCATTTTCGTTGAGAATTTCGTTGCCGCCGCACTGGGCCGCACCTCCAACATCGAGGGTTTCTCCGCCACGTTCGATGCCGACGCCAGCTCTGCGAAAGAAAACGCGCTCGGCCGCGTCGAGATCGAGGCGAACGACGACTGGGAGGGCTCCGAGTTCCGTTACTGCAACGAGTTCCTCTTCAAGGCCGAGAAGAAGTTCGATGAGGAGAAGTGCCTCAAGTTCCTCGCCTCTATGGGCGACTGCGAGCTGTTGGTAGGCGCTTATCCCGACTATAAGGTGCACGTGCACTCGAATACGCCGGACAAGATCTTGGCCCATATGCTCAAGTACGGTCAGGTTTACGAGGTCTTTATCCACAACATGGATATGGAATCCCATGAGCGCACGGCAAAGATCAAGGCCGACCAGGCCGCTGCCGCAGAGCCCGCGAAGCCGCTCGGTTTCGTTGCCGTGGCCGCCGGTTCCGGCGAGGCCGAGATTTTGAAGTCCCTCGGTGTCGACATGATCGTTTCCGGCGGTCAGACCATGAATCCCTCCACCGCCGACCTTTTGGCCGCAGTGGATCAGGTGAACGCCGATGCTGTCATCATCTTGCCCAATAACGGCAATATCCGCATGGCCGCCGAGGCCGCTGCGTCTGCGTGCGAAAACAAGCGCGTTGCCGTCGTTCCCACCAAGACGGTCCCGCAGGCTTTCTCGGCGCTGTTCACCGTTGTTCCCGACGCTTCCCTTGATGAGGTCGTCGAGTCTATGACCGAGGCTGTGGCCGAGGTGCGTGACGGAGAGGTCACCACTGCCGTTCGCGATAGCTCTGCATCTGACGGCAGCCCTATCCATGCAGGTGATGTCATGGGTATTATCGCAGGCTCCATCGATGTCGTGGGTTCTGATGTCGCCCAGGTCACGATCGACTGCATCAATCGCATGCAGGACGAGGAAGAGGGCGATACCCTTACCATTCTCGCCGGCGCCGATATGTCCGATGACGACTTCGAAGAGCTCCTCGCCGCTATCGAGGAAGCTCAGCCTGATCTTGAGATCGATTCGCACCGAGGCGAGCAGCCGCTCTACCCGGTGATCTTCTCGATCGAATAGGACGCGCGATATGACGCGCGCAATCATGACACCCGAGGCTTCCGCGCGTCTTTCTCGGACGGGCATCCTTTCGCAGGATGTTTCGCGCCTCAAATATGTTTCGGGTACACGCGAGGAGGCTCTCCGCAGGCTCGGTATCGAGACCGTGGGGGACCTCCTCCTTCATATCCCGCGCCGTTATCTCGATTTCACGCGCGGTTACAGCATTGAGACTGCTCCGCTCGATCAGGTGTGCACCATTATCGCCACGGTCGATCGCGTGCTCGAGAAGCGTCCTCGACCGCGCCTGACCGTGACCGAGGTCATGCTCGTGGACGATTCGGGCGTTTTGCGCGTCTCGTTTTTCAAGCAGCCCTGGATAGCCAAGCAGCTAAAACCCGGTGACCGCCTGGCTGTTATGGGCAAGGTGGAGTTCGCTTTCGGCTTCAAGCAGATGACTTCACCGCATTACGAGCGCCTCGACTCGTCTTCTGCCCTTGGTTCTATCGTGCCCGTACACGGGGCTTGCGAGGGCCTGAGCGCGGCCTGGATGCGTCGAATCGTCTCCGTCGCCTGCGAGACGGCGGATGTCTTCTGCGATCCCTTGCCCGCCAAGCTGCGCGCGACTCGTCGTCTCATGAGCATCTCGCGCGCGCTGCGCTCCATTCATTTTCCCTCCTCTTTGGCGGAGGTTCCGCTCGCCCGCCGCAGACTTGCCTATGATGAGGTACTCTACCTGCAGCTTGCCCTTCGGTTGCGCAACGATGCCAATCTCTTGGGTATCAAACCTGTTGCCCACGTGGTGGGGGAGCGCGTGGCTGCCGTCATGCAGTCGCTTCCTTTTGAGCTATCGGATGAGCAACAGGCCGCGGTCGATGAGATCTTATGCGATATGCAAAGCCCCGACCGGATCATGAATCGGCTGCTTTTGGGCGATGTGGGCACGGGCAAGACAGCGGTGGCGATGGTCGCCATGGGCTCTTGCGCGGATACGGGTACACAGGCTTGTGTCATGGCGCCTACGTCTGTCCTTGCGCGTCAATACGCCTCATCGTGCATGCCCGTCCTTGAGCGCGCCGGCATTCGCTGCGCGCTGCTTACCGGTTCGACCTCTGCCGCCGAACGCGATCGCATCGTTTTGGCACTTGCCGCCGGCGAGCTGGACGTTTTGTTCGGAACGCACGCCGTGCTGGCAGACGACGTGGTCTTTTCGCGCCTTTCCCTCGTTGTGATCGACGAGCAGCATCGCTTTGGCGTGGGCCAGCGCAACCTTTTGCGCGTTAAGGGTCCGGGGGCTGATCTTTTGGTCATGACGGCCACTCCGATTCCGCGCACGTTGGCGCTTTCGGTCTACGGCGACCTCGAAACGAGCATCATACGGCATCGTCCGGTTCGAGGCGCTGGGGTTGCCACGCGCGTTCTTGCCGAGTCGAGCCGAGACATCGCGTACGGAGCGCTGCGTGCCGCTCTCGAGGAGCGACAACAGGCATATGTCATCTGTCCGCTCGTTTCGGATAAAGACGATCAAGACGCTCTTGATGTGCAGCCCGGCCTTGAGCTTGACGAAATGGGACGGCCGGTTTCCGCCTCGCGCATGCATTCTGTCGAGGGGGAGGTAGAGCATCTTTCCCAACTCTTTCCCGCGGCGCGGGTAGCGGCGCTTCATGGGCGTCTTTCTGCGCGCGACAAAGACCGCGTGATCGATTCTTTCCGCGCAGGCGAGATAGATATTCTTGTTGCGACAACGGTGGTCGAGGTCGGTGTGGACGTTCCTCGGGCTACGGTGATGATCATCGAGAACGGTGAGCGTTTCGGCTTGGCTACCCTGCATCAGCTCCGCGGGCGCGTGGGACGCGGAAGCCTTTCCGGCACCTGTTTTGTCTTGTCTCAGCTCTCGGGTTCTCGCCATACCGTCGCGAGCGACCGCCTTGAATCGTTGGAGAAGAGTGAGGACGGCTTTACCCTGGCCGAGGAGGATCTTCGCCTTCGCCATGAAGGGGAGATTTTGGGACTTCGTCAGCATGGTGGCGTGACCTTGCGTTTCGTCGACCTTGATGCCGATACGGATATCATCGAGGCGGCTCACGAGGACGCACGCGAGCTTTTGCGGTATGCTCCTACGTTGGCCTCGCAGGCAACGCTTCCGTTGCGCCTGCAGGTTATCGAGAGGTACGGAAATATCTTCAAGGAGGTAAGCGGAGGATGAGGATCATCTCCGGACAATGGCGTGGTCGAAAGATCGCCGAGCCGCAGGGGAGGGACGTTACGAGACCTACGACCGACCGCGTGAGGGAAGCCATGGCATCCATGGTCGACTCGTCGCTTCCCGAAGGCATCTCGGGTGCTCGGGTGCTCGATGCTTTTGCCGGCTCCGGAGCCTTGGGGATCGAGATGCTCTCGCGCGGTGCCTCCTTCGCGACGTTTTTCGATATCAATCGCTCTGCCGCCGCCCTCGTTCGCAAGAACCTCGAGTCCCTTTCCGCTCCGCGTTCGGCCTATCGGGTCTTTTGCGGCGACTGCCTTGCCTTTACCGCTCGAGGCCGTATCGAGGGGGCGCCGTTTGACCTCGTGATGGTCGACGCCCCGTACGCCTTGGGTGCGGCACCTGCCGTTCAACTGGCGGAAGCTCTCGCCGAATCGGGGATGCTGGCCCCGGGCGCCCTTGTTCTTGCCGAGCATGCGGCTACAGACGAGGGGCCGCGTCCTTGCGGCTTTAGCTTGGAGCGCGAGAAACGATACGGCTCTACCGCTGTGGACCTTTTGCGTTTCGACGGGCCGTCTGGCGCCCAGGATGAGGACTGCTAGTCTCTGCTTTTGCATATTCACTATAGAGATCAATGAAGGCAAACCATGATTCAAACTATCGACCACGCTCTTGTTCCCGGTACATTCGATCCCATCACCTATGGGCATATCGACGTGGTTCGCCGTGCGTCGCGCATGTTTTCCCAGGTAACTGTTGCCGTTGCCGAATCGCTTGGAAAAGGCGGCAGCGGCCCTGCGTTTTCGCTCGATGAGCGTGTTCGACTTGCTACTGAGGCCCTTGGAGACCTCGAGAACGTCCAAGTCAAGCCGTTTTGCGGCCTTCTAGTCGATTTTGCGCACGAGATTCAGGCGGGTGCCCTCGTCAAAGGCCTTCGCGCTATGACCGATTTTGAGTACGAGCTGCAGCAGGCCGACCTGAACTACCGCCTCGATGCGGACCTTGAGTCGATTTTCGTCATGAGTGCTCCGCAGTACGGGTATATCTCGTCTTCCGTTGTGCGACAGATCGCTTCGCTCGGCGGTGACGTGTCCGGCTTTGTTCCCGAGAACGTGGCGCGTGCCCTTGCAAAGCGATTCAAGTAAGCAACACAAGCTCGCGCTTTATGCAAGGCGATGCTTTTCATGTGCTACTATTAGCGGTTGATTATAAGCAAACGAAGGGAGACAGGATGGCTGGGGACAACTTTCCTGGCGAGAGGATCGAAAGCCTCGTAGACGAACTCGAGGGGCTTATCGCGGATGCAAAGACGCCTTTCGGCAAGAACCAGCAGTTCAAGGTCATCGAAACGGATGTCTTCTTTAACATCCTTGATGAGATTCGCATGAGCTATCCTGAGGAGTGGCAGAAGTCTCGCCGCATCCTCAAGGAACGTGACGAGTTGATGGCCAGCGCTACGGCCCAGGCCGATTCGATCATCGCCGACGCTCAGCAGCAGGCGCTTACCATTGCCGGCGAGCAGGAGATCGTTCGTCTGGCACAGCAGCAGGCCGATGACATTCGCGATCGCGCCCAGCAGTACGAGCGCGAGACTCGCTACGCCGCTGAGGACTATGCCGAGCAGGTGTTCACGCACCTCGAGGAGAACCTCAAGAGCCTGACCGGCACGGTTGCCCGTTGCCGCCAGCAGCTTAACGAGGGCGCCAACTCCGCTCAGCAGAACGGCGCTTGGTAATCATGGCGCAGTTCGCATCCGTCATCGTCAACCTTGAGGATGAAGTCGAGAATCCCGGCGATACCCTCCCGGTCGCCGGCCACATCGACGCGCCCTCCTACGAGGCAGGGGAGAAGACGTTCTCTCTCGATGACGGTATTTCCTATGATGTGGTGCTCACCAATACCGGCGACGGCATTCTTGCTACGGGAATCGTGCGCGCGCACGTTACCGGAGAATGCGACCGCTGCCTTGACGTTGCCCATTTTGAAGTTGCGGGCGAGATCGAGGAGTATTACCTTTTCGAGGAGCCGGAGGATCCGGAGAGCTTTGAGGATGGGTTCGAGCTTGTGGGCGAGGACCATACGATCGACCTTTCCGACGCCATCGCCGATGCCGTCGTGATGGATACGCCCTTCGTGGTTCTTTGCCGCCCGGATTGCGCGGGCCTTTGCCCGACCTGCGGGGCGAATCTCAATGAGGGCTCCTGCTCGTGTGCGAATCAGCGCAAGGACGATCATGTCGCTTCTGACGCTAATCCCTTTGCGGCGCTTAAAAACCTCAAGCTTGATGAGTAGACCCGTATTGTATGGTCAACTCTTGATGGGGAAAAACTTCCACCAAAACCCAGTGGAATGTGATAGTATCGGTGCTTGCGCGTAATTGTGCCAGGCAATAGTTATGTATAAGGAAGGTCATCATGCCAGTACCTAAGCAAAAAAAGGGTCGTGGAGCTGTGCACACCCGTCGTTCCGCCAACATGAAGATTGACGCTCCGTCTCGCTCCGTTTGCCCTCGTTGCGGTGCCGTCAAGCTCCCGCATCACGTCTGCCCCAACTGTGGCTTCTACAAGGATCGCGAGGTCATCGTTACCGAGTAGCTTTTGCTTAAGGTAATGCTGCGCGCTGCATCATCGATCTTGTTTTGCATGGCGTGAAAGATCTGGAACAGACATGGCCGGCTCTTCGAGTCGGCCATTTCGCTATAGAGGGAGAGTTCATGAATAAGGTTCGTGTTTGCGTTGACGTCATGGGCGGCGACGAGGAGCCGGCTGTCGTCATGTCCGGTATCGAGGCCGCGCTTGCCGCCGATGCCGATTTGACTGTCGTGGCGGTAGGACCCGAGGATATCGTGGAGCCGTTTGCCAAGAAGTATGAGCGTGTCGATGCGCTCGTGGCGCCCGATGTCATCACCATGGAGGATGATCCCATTCAGGCTGTCATGCATAAGCGCAAGTCCTCGGTGGTGATCGGTTGCCGTGCCGTCAAGAAGGGCACGGCCGATGCTTTCTTCTCCGCTGGCGCTACCGGCGCCATCACCGCGGCGGCAACGGCGTATGTGACGCCCTTCAAGTATGAGTCCGACGGCGAGCGCCGCCCGATTCGTCCATGCCTTACCTCGGCGGTCCCCAATCGTCAGGGCGGTCTGACCGTTTTGTGCGACATGGGCGCAAATCCCGATGTCGAGGTCGACGATCTTGTTCGCTTTGCACAGATGGGTGCAACCTATGCAAAGGTTGTCTGCGGAATCCCCGAGCCTCGTGTGGGCCTGCTGTCAAACGGCACCGAGGATACCAAGGGTTCGCACTTCACCAAGGAGTGCTTCCCTCAGATGAAAAAGAGCGTTCCCGGTTTTGCGGGCAACTGCGAGGGTACCGATTTGACTTCCGGCAACTTCGATGTCGTCGCTACCGACGGTTTTGCTGGCAACGTTGCGCTCAAGGCCACCGAGGGCGCCGCAAAGTTGCTTATGGGTGAGCTCAAGGGCCTGCTCATGGGTTCTTTGGGCGGCAAGGTCGCCGCGCTTTTGGTCAAGGATGGCTTGAAGGGACTCAAGGCGAAGCTTTCCGGCGACGCCAAGGGCGGCGCGATTCTTCTGGGCCTGCGCGGCGTTGTCCTTATCGGTCACGGCGCTACGAGCGTGGAGGCTATTAAAAACGGCACGCTTGCTTCGGCCTATGCCGTTCGCGAGGGCCTTGTGGATAAGCTCGCCTCGTCCATGGAGAACATCGTTCGCTAACCGGTCTTCGTGGTGCCAATGCGGTAGAATCACACTGTTGATGCATCGCGGCCGCGCGCCGCGCTTGGGTGAAAGGAGCCCACAATGGAGCATTCCGAGATTTTTGAGAAGGTCGCCGACATCGCCAACGACGTGCTTGGTATCGATGCCGACAAGATCACCGAGGAAACCACGTTTGACGACCTCGACGCCGATTCCCTTGACCGCCTCCAGCTTGTCACCGCGATGGAGGACGAGTTTGACATCGAGATTGACGATGAGAAGCTCGAAGCGATCAATTCTGTAGCGGAGGCCATCGAGGCCATCACGTCCGCTCTGGGGGAATGAGCGCGTGTCTCCCATTGCTGAAAAACTGAATCGGGCGGAGGCGATTTGCGGCCATACGTTTTCCGACCGCGACTTGCTCCGTTCTGCCATCACGCATCCTTCTGCTGTTGAGGGGCAACCGGTTTCTGCATCCTACGAGCGTCTCGAGTTTTTGGGCGACTCGATTTTGGGATCTGTCGTGGCACTCGCGCTGTTCAAGGCCTATCCCGCTTTTGATGAGGGAAAGCTGACTCGTCTCAAGGTATCGCTCGTCTCGGGAGCCACATTGTCCGATGTGGGCCGCGAGCTCGGTATCGACAAATGTATCATCTTTGGTGCTTCTGAGACGGGAACGGGTGCACGCGGTATGCACTCTGCGCTCGAAAACGTCTATGAGTCGCTGGTCGGCGCCATGTATCTTGACGGCGGCTGGGACGTTGCCGAGGAATTCATCTCGCGTACGCTCAAACCGCATCTGGCGACCGAGCGCGCAGAGCACCCCTCGAACCCTAAGTCTTTCCTGCAGGAATGCGTACAGGGCGATCGTTTCGATCCGCCTGCGTACAAGCTTGTGGATACGAGCGGTCCTGCACACGCCCCCACGTTTACGGCTGTTGCGCTCGTCGACGGTATTCGCCGTGGGCGCGGCACGGGTTCTTCTAAGAAGGAGGCCGAAGCCGCAGCCGCACTCGATGCCCTCGAGCGCATGGGCTACACGCATAACGGCGTTATCTTGAAGAAAAAGCTCGGATAAGCGAGGCATAGGTGTATCTCAAGTCCCTGACACTCAAGGGCTTTAAGTCCTTTGCCGATCGGGCCCATATGTCCTTCGAGCCTGGGCTCACGGTCATCGTGGGCCCTAACGGTTCGGGCAAATCGAATATTTCCGATGCCATCCTTTGGGTCTTGGGCGAGCAGAGCGCAAAGCAGCTGCGCGGCCAGGCGATGGAGGACGTTATCTTTTCCGGTTCTTCGGCGCGCAAGCCCGTCGGCGTTGCGGAAGTTACCCTCGTTTTGGACAATTCCGATCATATGCTGCCCGTTGATTTCAACGAGGTCGCCGTCACGAGGCGCATGTACCGTTCCGGCGAGTCGGAGTATCTTATCAACTCGAGCCCCTGCCGCTTGATGGACATCCAGGATATCCTTCATGATTCCGGATTGGGCAAGGATACCCACTCTATTATCAGCCAGGGCAAGCTCGACGCCATTTTGCAGAGCCGCCCCGAGGAGCGACGTGCTCTGATCGAAGAGGCTGCGGGCATCTCCAAGCACAAGCGCCGTAAAGAACGTGCGCTCAAGAAGATCGCCTCGATGGACGAGCATCTCAAACGCGCCCGCGATATCAATCGCGAGATCACGCGTCAGCTTCGTCCTCTTGAGCGTCAGGTCGACCGTGCGCGTAAGTATCGTGACCTTACCGATCGTGCCAATGAGCTCACGCAGATACTTGCTGTCGATGAACTGCGTCGTCTTCAGGCATCTTGGGGCGATATGGAATCGTCCTCGCGCGAGGCCGATGCTGCACTCGAGCTGGCCAGCTATCGCTTGGGCGAGAAGCAGCGTGAGCTTGAGAAGCTCCAGGTCATGCTTGAGGAAAAGGGCCTGTTCGTCGGCGACCTTGGCGAGCAGCGCCGCCATATGCAAGATGTCGTGGGGCGCATCGGCTCGGATATGCGCCTGCTTGAGGAAAAGGGCCGCAACATGGTGTCTCGTCTTTCCGAGATGCGCGGCACCCTGTCTTCCTCTGAGCATCAGCGCAAACGCGTCGCTGATGAACTAGAGCAGATTTCGGCGCAGCTCGATGAGGTGCGCGCTGCAGCTCAGGTTGCGCGAGAAGATGTCGACGAGGCCGCTCCCGCAGCCGAGAAGCTCCATGCACGTCGCAAGGAGCTGGATGTTTCCATCACCGCGCTCGTGCGCGACCAGCGCGAGGCCCAGCGTGCGGCCGATGCCGCCGCGTTGGAGTACGTCAAAGTCAAGGAGACAATCTCGAACGCCGAGCTCGAGGACTCGATGTATGCTTCGCGTCTCGACCAGCTTGACGAGCAGATGGAGAATCTGGCGGCTTCGCTTGAGAATCGCCGCGGGCGTGCCGAGGAGCTCGATGCCGAGCTCGCCTCGATGGCTCAACGACGCGAAGACGCGAAAGGCGATATCGATCTTGCGCAGCACGCCCTTGAGGAGCTGCGTGCTCGCGAGACCGAGGCTCGCCAGCACCTCTCTGAGGTGAGAAGCGAGCTTGCGGGTTTGAAGAAGCTCGATGAGCGCGCAAAGGGTTCGTCCCCGCTTGCCACGACGATCGCGAATTCTCATGCCGACGATATCGCTGCGCGTTTGGGCGATCTCATCGAGGCTCCGGAGGACCTCGAGTCTCTGGTGGAAAGCCTCTTGTCCTCCGATATCGATGCTTTGGTGACTATGGACGGACAGGCACTTGCCCGCCTGGGTTCCTTCGCTGTCGGACAGCAGGACGCCTCCGGTGAGGCCTTGCTTCTTTCGTGCGATGCCGCCGGCGTCGCCTCCGTCGAAGACGCTGCAGGCTTTCGTCTCGTCGAGCGCTTGAACGTTCGTGACGGCTTTGCCGCCGCCGTGGCATCTGTCCTTGGCAATGTGTACGTTGTCGATTCTCTCGACGAGGCCTTGAGTGCCCCCGCCATTCCGGGCGTCATGTACGTGACGCGCGATGGCGCGCGTGTCACCTCGGGTGGTGCCGTTCGCATTGGTTCTGCGGGGGATGCCGCCGATGGCGTGCTCGAGCGCAAGCGTCGCATTCGCTCGCTTGAGGGCCTTGAGCCCGATCTTTCTTCTGTCTTTGAGCGTGTTGGGCACCAAGTCTCCGAGGCGTCTGATGCCGTGAGCCAGGCCCGCGCCGCCGAGGCCGAGGTTGCGGGCGAGATTGCCCGCATCGAGGGCGAGAGGCGCTCCCTGCTTTCCGAGATCGGCCGTTTGGAGCAGTCGTATAACCAGTCCCAGTCTGAGCGTAAGCAAGTCGAGCGCCGTCGCGAGCAGTCGGCGAGCGCCGTGCGCGAGGCCCAGCCGCGTCTGGATGAACTCACGACAGCGCGTGATTCGGAGCGCGAGCGCGCCGATTCCCTTACTCTCGAGATCGAGGACGCCAACGACGAGCTCGAGACGTTGCGTCGCGAGGACTCTGAGGCGGCGAGCAAACTGGCCGATGCCAAGGTTCGTCTGGCGCAGTCCTCTGAGCGTCTACGCAGCCTTGAGGCTCGCAAGCCCGAGCTGGAGCATCGACTCGAGAATATCGACCGTCGCATTCGGTCCACGCGCCAGGCGTCGCGTTCGCTCGAGGTCTTGCGCTTGCGCGTCGATCCGTTGCACGATCGCTACCAGGCTCTCTCGGAGCGCGCACTCGATTGGGCTGCGCGCTTGCGTGACCAGGCGTCTATCGAGGAGGCGGATTCCGCTTCGCTCAAAAAGACGATTGCCGATGCGCGTGCGGAGGTAGATCGCGCGAAGGGCGAGGTCGACGCCGCCAAGACGGCCCAAAACGAGGTCAAGGTCGCTCGCGGTAAGCTCGAGGTGCAGGTCGAGGCTGCGATCAAGGCCATTACCGCTGATGGCAAGACGGTGCTTGAAGAGGCTTTGTCGCTTCCTGCCCCCGATGACCGCGCCGCATGCGAGCGAGAGCTTGCAGACCTTGCACGCCAGATCAATAATCTGGGCCCGGTGAACCAAGTTGCCTTCGAGGAGTACGAGCGCCTGCGCGAGCGCGCCGATTACGTTGCTACCCAGCTGGCCGACCTCGAGGGAGCCCGCTCGTCGCTCACCAAGATCTCGCAGGCCATCGATCGCAAGATGCGTCGCCAGTTCCTGACGACCTTCGAGGCCGTCGATGCTAATTTCCGCGAGGTATTCGCCATGCTCTTCCCAGGTGGTCAGGCTCACCTCGAGATGACCGACCCCGAGCATCCTGCCCAGACGGGTATCGAAGTGGTGGCGCAGCCGCGCGGCAAGCGCATCACCAAGATGATGCTCATGAGTGGTGGCGAGAAGAGCTTGACAGCGCTTGCGCTTCTCTTCGCGGTCTACCGTACGCGTACGGTGCCGTTCTACGTGCTCGATGAGGTCGAGGCTGCCCTCGATGACTCCAATCTGTCCAAGCTCATCGGTGCTATCGATGTTTTGCGTCAGAGCACGCAGCTGCTTGTTATCTCCCATCAGCGTCGTACGATGGAGGACGCTGATGTCTTGTATGGTGTGTCGATGCAGGCCGACGGCGTGAGCCGCGTGGTCAGCCAAAGGCTCGACCGAGAGACCGGAAAGGTAGTGAACGCGTAAATGGGTTTCTTCGATTCACTTTCGCGCGGACTTGAGCGCAGTCGCGAGGCGCTCAACCAGATTTTTTATTTTGGCGGCGATGTTTCCGAGGACTTCTGGGAGGACCTCGAGGATACGCTCGTCATGGGCGACATGGGTGCCGATATCGCCATGCAGGTTACCGATGACCTGCGCGACATGGCGGCCAAGCGTAACCTCACCTCTGCGCGTCAGCTGCGCGAGGCGCTGACCGACCGTCTGGCCGAGACCTTTGTGAAGCCCGAGTTCGATCCCTTTGAGGATACGCCTTCTGTCGTGCTGTTCGTGGGTATCAACGGCGCAGGCAAGACCACCACGGTGGGAAAGATCGCAAGCGCCGCTGCCCACGAGGGCAAAAATGTGATTATCGGCAGTGCCGATACCTTCCGTGCCGCCGCTATCGAGCAGCTGGATGTTTGGGGCCAGCGCGCGGACGTTCCCGTGGTCAAGCGCGACCGCGGCAGTGATCCCGCGAGCGTTTGCTATGACGTCTTGGACGAGGCCGACAAGTGCGGAAGCGAGCTGGTGCTGATCGATACCGCCGGTCGTCTCCATACGAGCGCCGACCTTATGCGCGAGCTTGCAAAGGTCGTCAACGTCACTCGTAAGCGCGCTGCTTCTGCTGCAGCGGGCCCGATGCCTGTATGCGTTGTTCTTGTGATCGATGCCGCAACGGGTCAAAACGGCTTGAACCAGGCGCTGGAGTTCAATGAGGCGCTGGGCCTTGACGGCATCATCATGACCAAGCTCGACGGCACGGCCAAGGGCGGCATCGCTATGGCTGTTGCTTCCAAGCTCAAGCTTCCAATCTTCCGTATCGGTGTGGGCGAGCAGGTCGAGGATCTGCAGCGTTTTGATGCCCATGAGTTCTGCCGTGCCCTGGTGGGCGACGGCGTCAAGGAGTAGTCGATGTTCAATAGTCTTTCCGATCGCCTGAACGATACTTTCGACCGCCTGCGCGGTAAGGGCAAGCTGACCGAGGCGGATATCACGAGCGCGATGCGCGACATTCGCATGGCGCTGCTCGAGGCCGACGTCAACTTCAAGGTCGTCAAGGACTTTGTCGCCAAGACCAAGGAACGCTGCATGACCGCCGAGGTCATGGAGTCGCTTACCCCGGCGCAAAACGTCGTAAAGATCGTGCTCGACGAGCTTACCGAGCTTTTGGGTTCTACCGAGAGCAAGCTCGTTCTTTCCAGCCGTATCCCCAACGTGATCATGCTTGTGGGCCTTCAGGGTTCCGGCAAGACCACCGCTGCCGTCAAGCTGGCCTATCTGCTTAAAAAGCAGGGCCGTAGCCCCTTGCTCGCGGCGTGCGACGTCTATCGTCCTGCCGCTGCCGATCAGCTCGCCACCCTCGGCGGCGAGATCGGCGTGCCTGTCTTCCGCGGCGATGGCAAAGATCCGGTCGAGATCGCGCGCGGCTCTATCCGCGAGGCTGTCGACAACATGCGCGACGTGGTCATCGTCGATACCGCCGGCCGCCTGCAGATCGACGAGCAGATGATGCAGGAGGCCGTCGATATCAAGCGTGCGGTCAAGCCCGACCAGGTCTTGATGGTCGTTGACGCCATGACCGGCCAGGACATCGTCAACGTGGTCTCCACGTTTGCCGAGCGCACCGATTTCGACGGCGTCATCATCTCCAAGCTCGACGGCGATGCCCGTGGCGGCGGCGCGCTTTCCGTGCGTCAGGTAACCGGCAAGCCCATCAAGTTCGTCTCGATGGGCGAGAAGCCCGATTCTCTCGAGACGTTCTATCCCGATCGCATGGCCAAGCGTATTCTTGGCATGGGCGACGTCGTCGGCATCATCGAGCAGGCGCAGGAGATGGCCGATGCCAAGCAGCTCGAGAACGCTCAGCGCATGCTTCGCGACGGCTTTACCATGGACGATATGCTCGAACAGATGGCGGCCGTCAAGAAGATGGGCGGCATGAAGGGTATCCTTTCCAAGCTGCCCGGCGGTCAGCGCGCCCTGAACCAGATGGGCGGAAATCTGGACGAGAAGATCTTCGATCGTAACGAGGCCATCATCCACTCCATGACCAAGGCCGAGCGTCTCAAGCCTTCGATCATCAACGGTCAGCGTCGTGCTCGTATCGCCCGAGGCTCGGGTACTACTCCCGCCGATGTCAACTCCCTCATGAAACAATGGGGCGAGATGAACAAGATGATGGGCAAGATGCGTAGCATGCAGCAGCAGATGGGCGGCAAAAAAGGCAAGAAGGGCAAGAAGATGCGCATGCCCAACATTCCCGGTATGGGTAACCTTGGCGCCATGGGCGGCATGCCCGGAATGGGCGGCGGCGACATGGATATGCTGCGCCAGATGGAGCAACAGATGCGCCGCAAGTAGTCCTTTTAAGCTTAGACAGATTCATTATTTGGGCGGGTCTTCGGACCCGCTTTTTATTACTTGGGTATCCGCGTGCGGAATGAATCGATGTGCGCGAGCTGTGGAGCGTTGCCTGATCGCAATGCTCGCTGAAGTACAATGAGGTCCATTGCATGCAATTGATGGGAGAGCACCGATGAGTAAAGCCGATGAGCTCTTTGTTTCCATGTGCCAGGATATTCTTGACCACGGCACGACTACCGAGGGCCAAAAGGTCCGACCCCATTGGGAGGACGGTACCCCTGCTTATACCATCAAGAACTTTGGCGTCACCAATCGCTACGATTTACGCGAGGAATTTCCTGCGCTGACGCTTCGCCGCACGGCTCTCAAGAGCGCCATGGATGAGATCCTTTGGATCTACCAGCGTAAATCGAATAACATCAACGACCTTAACAGTCATATTTGGGATGAATGGGCTGATGAATCCGGCTCTATCGGCAAGGCGTACGGTTACCAGATCGCCCAGAAATCTCACTATCTGGAGGGTGATTTCGACCAGATGGACCGTGTGCTGTACGACCTGAAGCATGCGCCTTTTTCGCGCCGCATCATGACCAACATGTACACCTTCAGCGATCTTTCCGAGATGCATCTCTACCCGTGCGCCTATAGCGTGACGTATAACGTCACGGAGCGCCCCGGAGACGAGAAGCCAACGCTTAACATGGTGCTCATGCAGCGCAGCCAGGATATCTTGGCCGCCAACAATTGGAACGTCTGCCAGTACGCCATCTTGCTGATGATGGTTGCGCAAAGCTGCGGCATGATCGCGGGGGAACTGCTCCATGTAATCGTAGACGCGCATATCTATGACCGTCATGTCGATATCGTTCGCGAGCTTATAGCGCGTCCCCAATATCCTGCGCCGCGCGTGTCCCTCAATTCCGAGGTGACGGATTTCTATAAATTTACGACCGACGATTTGATCGTCGAGGGCTACGAGCATGGTCCGCAGGTCAAGAACATTCCTATAGCCGTGTAGCCTGTTCTAGGTTTGCATGTTTCAAAACGAGAGGTCGATTTCGATGAACAACCTGAAAGCGATTGTCGCCGTTTGCGACGATTGGGGTATAGGCGCAAACGGCGACATGGTCGTTTCCAACCGCGCTGACATGCGTCATTTTGTCTCTTGCACCAAAGGTCATACGGTCATCATGGGCCGCAAGACCCTCGAGAGCTTTCCCGGTGCGCGACCGCTCAAGGACCGCCGCAATATCGTGCTCACGCGCGACCCGCTGTTTTTGTGCCGCGGTGCCGAGGTCGTCCATACCATCGAGGAAGCTCTTGCTGCTCTTAAGCCCTCCGAGCTCGCGTGGGTTGTCGGAGGAGGAAAAGTGTATGAGCAGCTGCTGCCCTACTGTTGCGAGGCGGAAGTGACTCGCAACCATTGCCTGCGTAATTCCGATACGTATTTCCCCAATCTCGATGAGGATCCTGCATGGGTTCTCGTCTCTCGTTCCGAGACACAGCAGGTCGCCGAGGGCGAAGGCGATGCCGGCTTTTCCTACGAGTTCACGACGTATCGACGTCGTGATGAGAAGACGGGGGAGTAACTCGTGGCCGTCCAGCTTATGCGCATCGAGTCCCTCGATGACGAGCGCCTTGATGCCTATACCAAATTGACGGAGCGCGAGCTCCGTTGCGTCCTTGAACCCGAAAAGGGCATCTTTATCGCCGAGAGCGCTAAAGTGATCGAGCGTGCCGTCGATGCGGGACTCGTGCCGGTGAGCTTTCTTTTGGGCGAGCGTTGGGTCTCGCAGCTTCAGCCGTTTTTTGAGCGCTTGGAGCAGGAGCGTCCCGAACTCGATATTCCTGCGTTTGTGGGATCGATGGACCTCATGCGCGACCTTACCGGTTTTACGGTGACGCGTGGCGCCCTCGCCGCATTTCGTCGCCCACCGTTGGCTGATGCCGGGGCTTTTCTTGATGCGCTGAATGCGCGAGCCGATGGCCGTCCCGTGCGTGTGTGCGTGCTCGAGGGCATTGTGGACCATACGAATGTGGGCGCCATTTTCAGAAGTGCCGCCGCGCTTAATGTCGACGGTATCCTCGTGAGCCCCA
>CAKUGM010000032.1 GCA_934654625.1 uncultured Collinsella sp.
CATGATGATAGCAAATACAACAAGCGAGATGCCCACAACTTGCATGCATCTCGCTTTATCTAAATAACGTGGCGGAAATTCACCCGTTGTTTGAAACCCATTCAAAAGCGAACGGGCATTCTCGATGCTACATGCGCACCGAAACGGGATTGCCGCTTAGCGGTAGCTCACCGTCTGCTGGGTATCCTTGACCACAACGTCATGGGCGCCGCCCTCGACGATGGAGGTAGAGGAAACCAGAGTCAGGCGAGCCTTTTCCTGCAGCTCGGGGATGGAGAGCGCGCCGCAGTTGCACATCGTGGACTTAACCTTGTAGAGCGTACCGTTGACGCCGTCCTTGAGGGAGCCGGCGTAGGGCACGTAGGAGTCGACGCCCTCGACGAAGCTGAGCTTCGCGGCGCCGCCCAGGTCGTAGCGCTGCCAGTTGCGAGCACGGGCAGAACCCTCGCCCCAGTACTCCTTCATGTACTGGCCGTTGACGTTCACGCGCTCGGTCGGGCTCTCGTCAAAGCGAGCGAAGTAACGGCCGAGCATCATGAAGTCGGCGCCCATAGCGAGCGCAAGCGTCATGTGGTAGTCATAGACGATGCCGCCGTCGGAGCAGACGGGCACGTAGATGCCGGTCTCCTCGAAGTACTCGTCACGAGCGCGGCAAACGTCGATCAACGCAGTTGCCTGGCCGCGACCGATACCCTTGGTCTCGCGGGTGATGCAGATGGAACCGCCGCCGATACCGACCTTGATAAAGTCGGCACCGCAGTCGGCGAGGAAGCGGAAGCCCTCGGCGTCGACGACGTTACCGGCACCCACCTTGACGTCCTCGCCGTAGTTGGCGCGGATCCACTCGATGGTGCGCTTCTGCCACTCGGAAAAGCCCTCAGAGGAGTCGATGCACAGCACATCGGCACCGGCCTCGACAAGCAGGGGCACGCGCTCGGCATAGTCACGGGTGTTGATGCCGGCACCGACCATGTAGCGCTTGTTGGCGTCGAGCATCTCGTTGGGGTTGGTCTTGTGGCTGTCGTAATCCTTGCGGAACACGATGCCGATCAGATGATCGTAGTCGTCGACGACAGGAAGAGCGTTGAGCTTGTTCTCCCAGATGACGTCGTTGGCCTTCTTGAGAGTGATGTTCTTGTCGCCCACGATGAGCTTCTCGCGCGGGGTCATGAAAGTCTCGACCAAAGCAGAGTGATCGTCACGCGAAGGACGATAATCGCGGCTGGTCACGATGCCCAGAAGCTTGCCGCGCGAAGTGCCATCGTCGGTGACGGGCATCGTAGAATGGCCGGTCTTCTCCTTGAGGGCCATGACCTCGGACATGGTCATCTTCGGAGTCAGCGTGGAATCGGACTCGACGAAGCCTGCCTTGTGATCCTTGACGGCCTTGACCATGGCGGCCTCGGACTCAGGGGTCTGAGAGCCGTAAATAAAGGAAATACCGCCCTCGGTAGCCAGGGCAACACCCATGTCAACACCGGAGACAGACTGCATGATGGCCGAAACCATGGGGATGTTCAGGGTGATCGCGGGCTTCTCGCCGCGCTTGAAACGCGTCAGCGGCGTTTTAAGGGAAACGTTGTTAGGGATGCATTCCGATGAGGAATAACCAGGGACGAGCAGATACTCAGAAAAAGTGTGGGACTCACCGGGAAAGAACGTTGCCATGTTTCTCCTTCTAACATCGCCGACGACTAGCTGCAAGCCCCGTGGACCCAGCCCTACCGTCGCGCCCTATATATTGCGCTGTTATCTTAACGCGCAACCGCAGCGCAAAACAGCCCTTTGCCTAAAGTCCACGGACTCTTCGACACGAGACCGAGCAACAGCGCTGCAGATAAAATGGCACGTCCAAACACCCAAAAGATTGTTAGAACAGCAATGCCTTCAAACCGATGCAGATTAACACCGCGCCGCCTACCACCTGCGCGTGGGAGCCAAAGCACTCACCGAGCCTCTTGCCCAGCATAAGCACGGCCAGACAGCAAGCGAACGTCGTGATGCCGATCATCGAGCCGTACAAGACGATGCTCTTGCCCTTTGCAGCAAACGAGACGCCGACGATAAAGGCATCGATTGAGGTGGCAATGGATTCGACAAAGAGCTCCCACCAGGTAAGATGCGAGGGTGCGGCCTCCTCTGGATTGCGAATCTCCTGCACCGCCTCCCAGATCATCTTTCCGCCCACGATGGCAAGGATGACAAACGAGACAATGCCCGCATAGGCATCGATGTACGAAGCCACGAGCGTGCCCCCAAAATAGCCAAGCACGGGCATAGCCATCTGAAAGATTGCAAACGCTAGCGGCATGGCAATCTTTTTAAACCTTGGCATATGAGGCTCTGCGAGCGAATTGGACAACGTGACAGCCATGGCATCCATGGAGAGCGCCACGCCTAAAATGGCGCTCTCGATAATATCGGCGGTATCAAACAGCATTGTTGCCCCTCCCCAGAAGCAAACGATGAGCGCAAAAGTATACACCGCTTCGTGCTGTTATCCGATTATCTGACGCAAACCTTACGAAGGGCGCTATCAACCCGATCGATAAGCTCGAATACGTTACCTTCGCCCATGTTGAAAAGAAGGCAGGAGCCTCCCTCCCCTTTCATAAGAGTCACCGTCGTGCCATCCAAAAGATGTAGCTGCTCCGCCTCGGTACCGCCAAGAAGCTGAAAAACTCGAAGTGAGCTGCTTTCGTCAGAGAGCCCAATGGAAACAAGAGGGCCAAAACCATGACGAAGCAGACTCGCTGCGACAGCATGATCGGGATGCGACGCTAAGCCTGGATACCAGCAGGAATCGATTAGCGGATTCGCCGCGGCGTACTCGGCAAAGGCACGCGCGAAGTCAAACCGCTTCTGAAGGCTTTGCTGATACGAAGAGTCGCACGCGAACTCAAGAGCCTCTTTGCAGGCAGGCGAGATATCCCCTTCTGGCACGAGCGCGCGGAATGCGCATTCAGCATACGGGTCGACAACACGACCTCGCTTTCCCGAGCGAGCCACACAAACGGCATAGACCCCGGCGCGCAAGCACTCAACGCAAACCGGCGCACCGGCATTGAGCGGATCGCAACCAAAAGAAGTAGGACTGGAGATATCGAGCACCAAGCAAGCCTGGGCTTCACGCGCGGCAGCGGCCAGCGAACGTACATCGGGCACCCGGAGATTCTCTCCGCACACGGCATCTGCAAGCCAAAAGAGCAGTGGCTCGTCCTCCGAAGGAAGCACCGGCTCACATATCTCGGGAGCCCCTCCATTTACGCAGGCCCCAACAATTGCCCCCTCTCGAAAGATGCCAGCTCTCTGCAGCGCCTCTAGAGAGCTTGCCACCTCGCAGACCCGCACGGCGCGGGCATGCAACCGGTCTGCATATAGTTCCAACGCAGTCAAAGAAACTCCCTTTCGACACATACGCAAAACGCCCGACGGAATCAATCCGCCGGGCGCATCAATCACATCAATCGTCCGCCAAAGCAGAAATGCGCAAACGCCTAGGCGCGCGTACGAATCTCCTCGGCAACCTTGGCGATGAACTCGTCGACCGTAGACGGGACGGTCTCGTTGGAGCGATCGCGCACAGAGATGTTGCCGGCCTCGGCTTCCTTCTCGCCCAGGATGAGCATGTAGGGAACGCGATCGATGCCGCGAGCTTCGCGAATCTTGTAGCCGATCTTCTCATCACGGTTGTCGACCTTCACGCGGATGCCAGCAGCGTCGAGCTTGGCTGCGACCTCGTTGGCATAGGCGCGGCTCTTCTCGGAGACGGGCAGAACGTCCACCTGCACGGGAGCGAGCCACGTGGGGAATTTGCCCGCAAAGTGCTCGATCAAAATGCCGATGAAGCGCTCAATGGAGCCGAAGCACACGCGATGCAGCATGATGGGACGCTTCTTGGAACCGTCGGCGTCGGTGTACTCGAGGTTGAAGTTGATAGGCATCTGGAAGTCCAGCTGCACAGTACCGCACTGCCAGGTACGGCCAAGCGAGTCCTCCAAATGGAAGTCGATCTTGGGGCCATAGAAGGCGCCGTCGCCCTCGTTAACCTCGTACTCCATACCCAGCTGCTCGAGAGCAGTCTTGAGGCCGGCCTCGGCGCGCTCCCAATCCTCATCGGAACCCATGGAGTCCTCGGGGCGGGTAGAAAGCTCAACGTGGTACTTGAAGCCGAACTTCTGATAGACGGAGTCAATCAGATGCACGACGCCCACGATCTCGTCGGTAAGCTGGTCGGGACGCACGAACAGGTGGGCATCGTCCTGGTTAAAGCAGCGCACGCGGAACAGACCGTGCAGAGCGCCGCGAAGCTCATGGCGGTGCACGAGGCCGATCTCACCGGCACGAATGGGCAGCTCACGATAGGAATGCGGCTTAGCAGCATAGACGAGCACGCCACCCGGGCAGTTCATGGGCTTGATGCAGTACTCCTCATCGTCAATGACGGTGGAGTACATGTTGTCCTTGTAGTGGTCCCAGTGACCAGAGGTCTTCCACAGCTGCTTGTTCATGATGAGCGGCGTGGAAATCTCGACATAACCGGCGTCATGATGGATCTCGCGCCAGTAGTCGAGCAGGGTGTTCTTGAGGATCACGCCGTTGGGCAGGAAGAATGGGAAGCCGGGGGCCTCGTCGCGCATCATGAAGAGATCCATCTCGGCACCGATCTTGCGGTGATCGCGCTTCTTGGCCTCCTCGAGCAGATGCATGTGCTCGTCGAGCTCCTCCTTGGTGGCAAAGGCAACGCCGTTCACGCGCGTGAGCATCTTGTTGTCCTTGTCGTTCTTCCAATAGGCGCCCGAAACACCAGTGAGCTTGAAAGCCTTAAGGGCCTTGGTGTAGCACACGTGGGGACCGACGCACATGTCGATATACTCGCCCTGCTGGTAGAAGGTGATGCGAGCATCCTCGTCAAGATCGCCGATATGCTCGACCTTATACTTCTCGCCGCGCTCCTCCATGAGGGCAATGGCCTCGGCGCGAGGCTTCTCGTAAACGGTGAACTTGAGGTTCTCTTTCACGATCTTCTTCATCTCGGCCTCGATAGCCGGGAAATCGTTCTCGGAGATCTTCTGGCCCTCGGGCAGATCGATATCGTAGTAGAAGCCGTTGTCGGTAGCGGGGCCATAGGCGAAGTCGGCCTCCGGGTACAGACGCTTGATAGCCTGGGCCATGACGTGCGCCGCAGAGTGGCGGACAACATGCGTCACCTCGTCCTCAGGCAGGTCGGCCACCGTTCCGTCGTTATAGAGGGCCTTCATACGATTTGTTCCTTCCGTATCGAGTAATCGCTTGCGTTTCACAAGCGATGATTATACAAGTGCCCGCCGCTCCATGACGGGGCGGCGGGCAAGCACTGGCGCACTCTTACAGCCGGCAAGCGGCGCGTGCGCTATTGGATGTGAGTTCGGCAGTACGGGCAAACCTTCCAGTGCGCATCGAGCGGACGATGGCAGCTGGGGCAGACGTTGCGAACCTGGGTGTTGCACACGGGGCACACGACAAAATCCTTCTCGATGGGGCTGCCGCACTTGGGGCAGCTGCCGTACTGGGCAAGCTGACGCTCGCGCAGAGCCATGTCGAGCTCCTGCTCTTCGCGGTCTGCCATATAGGAATTGGGGCGCAGCACCAGGTAAGCGATGAGGCCCACGAACGGAATAAGGGAGACGATGCCCCAGGCCCAGAAGGCACCCACACCACGACGCTTGGCGTCGATAAACACGTACACCACGGACAGGATGTACAAAGCGGCGATAAAACCAACGAACAGATAAATCGCCATCATGAGTTGCGGCGACATGAGCTCTTGGATGTACTTAGACATGCGAGTTACCTTTCGAATCCCCCAGCGAGCAGGAAGGTCAGAATTGCTTAGCTATTCTACTCCCCCTCCGTCCAATCTCCTAATGCAGACACGCTATTGACATAGATACCGGGAAAAATAATTGCGAGTCTCCTTCTAACGACAAAGGCGGCATCACTCGACAGCACGTTTTTATTGCCCCTTCATGGGGTACCATGGAGGGCAGAGTTGAGCGTCAGGGAATCGAGGCCTCATGCAACGCTATGACATCGCGATTATCGGCGGCGGCATCGTCGGATGCTGTGTGGCTCGCCAACTTGCGCGCTTCGACGTGAGCATCGCCGTGATCGAGGCCGCAAACGATATCGCATGCGGCAGTAGCAAGGCAAATGGCGGCCTGGTGCATGGCGGATACGACCCAGCACCCGGTTCCATGAAAGCCCAGGTCAACGCACGAGGATGCGAACTGTATTCCCAATGGGCGCAAGAGCTCGGCTTTGCTTTCGAACGCCCCGGCTCCATGGTCCTCGCCTTTAATGATGAAGACAGGCGCACGCTCGAGCGCCTGTGCGCGCAAGGCAAGGAAAACGGGGTGCGCGGTCTTGAAATCGTTGGCCCTGAGCGTATCCACGAGCTCGAACCGCGCGCGAGCGAGCGGGCCAACGCTGCCCTTTGGTGCCCGCAGACGGGATATGTCGACCCCTTTGACGTTGCGATCAGCGCAGCCGAAAACGCCGCCGCCAATAGAGTCGACTTCTTGCGCGGCCATGAGGTCACGCGTATCGCTGCGTTTGACGACGGTTTTGAGATCGAGACGAGCGCCGGCAGCCTGTGGGCACGACGCATCGTCAACGCCGCGGGCAACGGCTGTGCCGATATCTCACGCATGGCGGGGGCCGAGGAGTTCAACCTCCTATGGCGTCAAGGTAACATCCTCGTGCTCGACCGTGAGGCGCAACCGTATATGCCGCTCTACCCCACCCCCACTCCCGTAAGCAAGGGTGTAATCGTCACCGGCACCGTCCACGGCAATACGGTGATCACCGCCACTGCCGCCGTGCGCAAGCCTGGCGATACCGATACCTATGCAGCCGATATGCAACAGCTGTTGGATGGCGCGCAAAAGCTCGTCCCCTCGCTCGATACGCGCCGCGTGATCCGTGCCTTTGCCGGAGGGCGCGCCGTCATCGAAGGCCTTAACGATTTTCTTATCTGCCGCTCCGCACGTGTTCCCGGCTTTATCCAGGCAGCGGGAATCCAATCCCCCGGCGTGGCAAGCGCACCAGCTATTGCGCAAAAGGTTGAGAAGCTGCTGCGCGAGGATGACGCCCCGCTTCATGAGCGAGTCGATTATCAACCCTTCCGTCGTCCACCGGTCGATTTCGATCAGCTTGATGCCGACGCACAAGACGAACTCATCCAGCGCGACCATTACTGGGGAAAGATCGTCTGCCGTTGCGAGACAGTGCCTGAAGCTGAGGTCATCGCCGCAATCCATCGCACGCCTGGCGCCGTTTCCGTCGAAGGCGTCAAACGTCGATGCCGTGCGGGCATGGGTCGGTGCCAAAGCGGTTTTTGCCAAAGCCGCGTAGTCGAGATACTCGCGCGCGAACTCAACTGCATGCCAGAAGACGTGCCGCTTGAAGACGTCGGCTCGCAAATCGTTAGTGGCCCTGTGAAGTGATCGTCCGTCTGGGCATCACGATGCGATAAACCTGATTGGAGTTTTTCATGGCACAGGTGAATATGGAGCGCGTCGAACGCGTTCTGGAAAATCTTGGGCCAGCACATGCCGATGCGCAGGTGCTGGTTAATGATCCGTGGTCTATTTATTATCTCACCGGTTTTTATGCTGATATGTTCGAGCGCTTTTGCGGTGTGCTGCTCACACGCGACAAAGAGCCCGTCATCATGGTCAACGCTCTGCACCAGCTACCGGAGTATGACAATGCACGCGTTGCCTATCACACCGATACCGATGTCGTTGCCGAGGCCATCGCGCGAGAGATTGACCCCGCAAAGCCGCTCGGTATCGACGAGGTCATGCGCTCCGGCTTTTTAATGCCCCTCATTGAGCGCCGTGCGGCGAGCGAGTTTTTCCTGGGAAGCTACGCCGTAGCTGCGGCGCGTGCTTTTAAGGACGAGGAGGAACGCGAGCTCATGCGTACCTCGTCTGCTGCCAACGACGCCGTGATGGCCGATGCTGTCAAACTGGTTCACGAAGGTGCAACGGAGCGCGAGATTGCCGACCAGATGCTTGGCCTGTATCGCGCCCATGGCTGTGACGCATTCTCGTTCCCGCCCATCGTGAGCTTTGGCGCCAACGCGGGCGACCCCCATCATGAACCGGATGACACGGTACTCAAGCACGGCGATGTGGTGCTGTTCGATATCGGCGGACGCTACCGCAACTACTGCTCGGACATGACGCGCACGTTCTTCTGGGGTGAGCCCGACGAGGAAACCGCACGCATCTACGACGTGGTTCGCCGCGCCAACGAAGCTGCCGAGGCGCTCATCGCCCCTGGCGTGCGTTTCTGCGATCTCGACCGTGCCGCACGCGATGTTATTGAAGACGCCGGATACGGACAGTACTTCACGCACCGTCTGGGCCACTCGATCGGGCTGCAGGATCACGAGCCAGGCGACGTCTCGCTCGTCAACACCGATACGGTGAAGCCGGGCATGACATTCTCCATCGAGCCGGGTATCTACCTCCCCGGCCGCACCGGCGTGCGCATCGAAGACCTAGCCCTCGTCACCGAAGACGGCGTCGAGATCCTCAACAGCTACACCCACGCCCCCATCACCCTCCGTGACAGCTAGTCGACAGGTTTAATCTGTCACATTTTGCCATTCGCCGAAAATCGACAAAAAAGGACCGCCGAATCAATCGACGGTCCTTTTAACGTTTTATGCAAGAGGATCCTCTACAGGAAGCGATACTGAACGGTGCCCACGCCCACAGAAACAAAGCCGAGCGCACGCGCCACAGCAGGCTGCATATCGATCACGCGGCCATGAACGTAAGGACCGCGGTCGTTAACAACCGCGATAACGGACTTGCCGCCGTAGCTGATCTCGACATAGGTGCCAAGTGGCACGTTAAGCATGGCAACACCCATCGAGGACTCGGTAACGATAGCGCCCGAAGCCGTGGTGCCGCCCATAAAGCCGTCGCCGATGCCGTAGTAAGAAGCGACGCCGGACTTCCAACCACTCGCAGAAGTGCTACCCGAAGTAGAACCTCCGGTGTTGGACGATCCGCCGTTACCGGAAGGCTGCTGTGTCGAAGAGCTCGAACCGCTATTGCCGCCCTGAGATCCGTTGCTAGTCTGAGCACCGCTGCCGGAGTTGGCGCCGGTACTAGAAGCCTGCTGCTGCATCTGCGCAGTCTTTGCAGCCGCTTCCTCGGCAGCCTTACGTGCAGCCTCGGCTTCGGCAGCATCCTCGCTCTGGGCGCGGGCAGCCATCTGAGACTGTGCAGACTGTGCAGAAGCCAGAGCCTCGGATGCCTTTTGCTGCTCCTGCTCGGCTTCGTCCTTTGCCGCAGAAAGCTCCTGCATCTTGGACTCAAGCTCCTCATGCATAGCGTTAAGGCGCTCGAGCTCGGCAGTGTTGTCGTCCTGAATAGTGGTGAGATACTTTCCTTGCGTAATGAGGTCGCCCAGAGAGGCGGAATTGAGCAACATAGACATAACGTTAGGAGAGGCAACCTGCAGCTTATAGAGGTTGGCTGCTGCATCGGATGCCTTCTGCTGCTGCTCGGGCAGTTTGTTCTGCTCGAAATCGAGAATCTCGTCAGCCATCTCACTGATCTGCTCGTTGAGCTCGTTGACCCTATCGGTTGCCTGCTGATACGTGGTAGCAGCGGAGTTGACCTGTTGAGTCAAAGCTGCAAGCTCGGCCTCGGTCTGTGCAGTGGCAGCGTATGCGCTACACGGAGCCACACCCAGGCAGCTTCCCCCCACAAGCACAGCCGTCAGACCGGCGACGCACGCGATGCGCGCAAAACCGCTCTTGCGGGAAGTGGAGGTTGCCGAATTCACATACATAAGAGAAGTACCGCCTTGATCGTCGTTATCTCATTGAGATAACAGTATAGCGATACGACTCAACTTCAACCTGAGCTTCAAGGTTCTATACAGAGGCACCATATCTCAACCTCAACTTTAAGGTTAATTGGAGTTCATCTTGAAGCTTAAGGCAACAATCAAGTTAAGAAGGATATCGAGCGACCAGCGAGTGGAAAAGCCTATCCACGCACGATGCCCGCGACCTCGCCGGCAAGCGTGATAGTCCCAGCCGCAACGAAAGCCTCCCCCGCACATGTCAGCTGATCAACGGCGTCCGGTACCGACGGAATGACTTTCACCAGGTCGGAAGCGGGACGGCCCAGTTCCTCAAGCTTAGCGAGCACCAGCTGGGCAAGTTCGTCAGCTGGAATCGCGCGGTCGCTTGCCGTCTGCGTCACAACGATACGCGGGAATGCAGGCACCAAAACATCGACGATACCACTCACATCTTTATCAGCCAGGGCAGCCGTGAGAAGAAGGGGGCGCAGCGCTGCGTCGGCATTGATTTCGTCAAGCGACGAAACGAAGTTTTCGCAGCTCTGAGGATTATGGCAAGCATCGATAAGCACGAGCGGCTCATTTTGGAGCACATCAAAGCGTCCCGGCGTGGGGCAATTGGCGAGAGAATCTTCAAGCACTTCGCTATCGAGCGCACGCCCGAGGTACTCCTCTGCAACAAAAATAGCGCAGGAAGCGTTTTGCGCCTGGTAGAGCGGCTTATAGAGGGAGCATTCATAACGTTCCCGAGAAGTCTCGCAGGCAAAATCGAGCGTGTCGCCCAAATGCGCCGGACGCTTCAAGACCTCATGAGAGGAAACCAAAGGAGAGACCTCGCACTCACGGCAGCGATTCTGCATGACTTCCCACACGCTGGACTCATGTACGCCCTCGCCCAAGATGACAGAACGGCCCGGCTTGATAACGGCAGCCTTCTCCCCCGCAATCTCGGCAAGCGTGTTGCCCAGAATGCGCATATGGTCAAGCCCGATACCCGTAATGGCAACAACATGCGGATCCGTAGCGCTCGTAGCATCCCAACGGCCACCCATACCCACCTCGAGCACGGCGACATCGACGCCCTCAAGGGCATAAACCGTCAAAGCCGCCACCGTGAGCAAGTCAAACGGCGTAATGGTAAAGATACTCTCCCCTGCCGCGGCTCGACACTCGTTGACGCGTCGACCTGCCTCATATGCAGCAGAGACGCCCCGAGCGAACAGCTCATCTGAAATGGGAGCTCCATCGATCTCCATGCGCTCGGGATAACGAACGAGCTGCGGAGAGGTATAGAGCGCGCAGCGCAGGCCCTCGCCACGAAGAATCGCCGCGGCAAAACGGGTTGTAGAGGTTTTGCCGTTGGTACCCGCGATCTGGATGCAATCGAAATGAGCATCCGGTCGCTCAAGCTCGTTGAGCATCTCGACAACAGTCTCCAGAAGCGGGCCCGCATCGCCAGAGATCACGCCAGTATCGCTAGCAAGCGAGACGGCTTTCTCATAGGAGAACAAGGGATAGGAAAACGGAACCGTATACATAGGTGCAGGACCTTTCGTTGGCGATGACCAAAAAGCGCGCCAGCCAAGCCAGCGCGCTTTCAATGACCCAAAATGTGACACTTTGAAGACAGGTTTATTCTGTCACCTTTTCACATCGCGTCCATATATGTGAACAAACGATGAAAATGTGACAAATTAAACCTGTCGACTTTTTGTCACATCGGTTATTCGAAGTCGGCGAGCTGGGACTGGAGGGCGGCGATGGTCTCCTTGAGCTCGGCGGCACGATCGCGCTTCTTCTGTACGACAGCAGGGGCAGCCTTGGCCACAAAGCCCTCGTTGGCAAGCGTACGCTCGGCAGCAGTGAGCTCCTTGGTTGCAGCGGCAATCTCCTTCTCCATACGAGCACGCTCGGCAGCCAGGTCGACCTTACCCTCGAGCACGATGAAGACCTCGACGCCTCCCTCAACCACGCCGATAGAGGCAGCCGGCTTGGCAGCATCCTCGCCTGCGACCGTAAGCTCCAGGTTGCCCAGACTTGCAGCGAGGTCAATCATGGTCGAGAAGCGCTGCTGATCCTCGGCGCCCATACGGACAACAGCCACCAGCTGCTCCTTGGGACTCAGTCGATAGCGAGCACGCGTGGAGCGAGCAGCGGAGACAACGGAGCGGAGCAACTCGAAAGAGCGCTCGGCACCCTCGTCGACGAACTTCTCGTAGTTCGCAGGCTCGGGCCAAGCGGCGATCATCAGGGCCTCGGCGCGCTCCAGCTTACCGTCCTTCTCGTCGAGCACGGACGCGGGCATGGTGTCCCAAATGGCCTCGGTCACAAACGGCATGAGCGGATGCATCAGGCGCAGGGACGTATCGAGCACGAACATGAGGTTGCGCTGAGCCTGCAGACGGGTGGAATCATCCTTAAGGCGTGCCTTAGTGACCTCGACGTACCAGTCGCAGACCTCGTTCCAGAAGAACGTCTGCACGCCGCGAGCCATGTCGCCAAAGGTGTAGTTCTCGATGCCATCGGTAACCATCTTCACAGCCTTGGCCAGACGGCTGAACATCCAGGCATCGGCCGCGGTCTCGGCCACGGGCTCGCCGGGCGTGTAGCCCTCCATGTTCATGAGCAGGAAGCGGCTGGCGTTCCAGATCTTGGTCACAAAGCTCTTGGCCTGATCGGTACGCGGGCTATCGATAAGCTCCTTGGTCTTCTTGTCGATGTTCGCGTCGAACTTCACGTCTTGGTTGGTCGTGCACAGCGTAAGTAGGTTGAAGCGCATGGCGTCGGCACCGTACATGCCAATGAGGTCCATGGGGTCAACGCCATTGCCCTTGGACTTAGACATGCGGCTGCCGTCCTTGGCAAGAATCGTCGGGTAAATGACGACGTCCTTGAAAGGCACCTCGTCTAGGAAGTACAGCGAGCTCATGATCATACGAGCAACCCACAGAGCGATGATATCGCGCGCGGTGACGAGCGCCGTAGTGGGATGATGACCCTCAAGCTCCTCGGGCTTTTGCGGCCAACCCTGGGTGGCAAAGGTCCACAGCTGAGAAGAGAACCAGGTATCGAGCACGTTCTCGTCCTGATGCACGTGGTGGCCACCGCACTTGGGGCACACATCGGTATCCTCGAGCAGGGCATCTTCCCAACCGCAGTCCTCGCAGTAGAAGACCGGGATGCGATGACCCCACCACAGCTGACGAGAGATGCACCAGTCCTTGAGGTTCTCCATCCAAGTGGTGTAGGTCTGCGTCCAGCGCGCGGGGTGGAACGTCACCTTACCGGAGTTGACGGCGTCGAGTGCCGGCCCCTTAAGCTTGTCGACGGCGACGAACCACTGCTCAGAAAGCCAAGGCTCGAGGGCAGCGTCGCAACGATAGCAATGCATGACAGAATGATCGAGGTCCTCGACATGATCGAGCAAGCCGTGTTCCTCGAACCATGCGACAACGGCCTCGCGGCACTCATCGCGATTCATGCCCGTGAACTCGCCATAGCCCTCGACGACCACCGCGTGCTCATCGAAGATGTTGATCTGCGGAAGATCGTGAGCCTGACCCATAGCGTAGTCGTTGGGGTCGTGCGCAGGCGTGACCTTAACGAAGCCGGAGCCAAAGTTCGCGTCCACATGGTAATCGGAGAAGATGGGAATCTCGCGGTCGACGATGGGCAGCTTGACGGTCTTGCCCACAAATGCGGCCTTCTCGGGGTCCTTGGGCGAGACGGCAACACCGGTATCGCCCAGCATGGTCTCAGGGCGCGTAGTGGCAACGACAATGTAATCCTGGCCGTTCACCGGCTCGGTAAGCGGGTAACGCAGGTGCCACAGGTGACCATGCTCGTCGTGGTACTCGGCCTCATCGTCAGAGATGGCAGTGGTGCAATTGGGGCACCAGTTAACGATGCGCTTGCCGCGATAGATCAGGCCGTTGTGGTACCAGTCGCAGAAGACGCGGCGCACGGCCTCAGCGTAATCGGCGTCCATGGTGAAGCGCTCGTTGTCGAAGTCGACGGAGCAGCCCATGCGCTTAATCTGCTCGACGATAATGCCACCGTACTCATGGGTCCAATCCCAGCAGGCGTCGACAAACTTATCGCGTCCGATCTCCAGACGGCTGATGCCCTCGCTCTTGAGCTTCTTGTCGACCTTGGTCTGGGTGGCGATGCCCGCGTGATCGGTGCCGAGCACCCAACGCGTGGACTTGCCGCGCATGCGAGCCATGCGGATGATGGCGTCTTGGATGGAGTCATCGGTGGCGTGGCCCATGTGGAGCTTACCGGTGACGTTGGGAGGCGGAATGGTGACGGTGCAGTCGCCCACGCCGGCACGACGCTTGTAGTAGCCGCCGTCGAGCCACTTCTGCAAAATCTTGGGCTCGTTCTCGGACGGGTCATAAACTTTAGGCATTTCTTCAGTCATATAGCTTTGCATCTCCCCTGCCTAGGGAAGAAACCTGGTTTTCTTTTCGCTCGGTCAGGTCCTGCTCACGACGAAGCGTCCACTGGACGCTTCTGTTCATGCGGAATCTACGAAAAGCAAACCAGGTTTCTTCCTTGAAGCGTTAATCCAATCGAGGTAAGAGGATATCACAGGTCAACGGCGTTGAACGCTGCTATAGCACGGCAACAAAAAACGGGTTCAAAAGGACGAAACCTCTTGAACCCGTTGATGCTTTTGAGCCGCGGCGAATTGCCTAGCTAGCGCTTATGCCGCTATGATGCGGCGCGGTTGCTCCTCTCCGCGCACGGCGGCGGGGGTCACCACAACCTTGGCGACGTTATCCTCGCTGGGGAGGTCGAACATCGTCTGCTGCAGCAGGTCCTCGCAGATGGAGCGAAGACCGCGCGCGCCCGTCTTGCGAGCAAGCGCCAGCTTGGCGATCTCGCGCAGGGCCTCGGGCTCAAACTCGAGCTCGCAACCCTCCAGGCGGAACATGCGACGATACTGCTTGACGATGGCGTTCTTGGGCTCGGTGAGAATCGAGATCAAGTCGTCCTCGGAAAGCGCGCAGGTCTGCGTGATTACCGGCGTACGGCCGATGAACTCGGGAATCATACCAAAGGCGTTGAGGTCCTCAGGCAGCACCTGATGAAGCAGCGTGTTCTCGTCGGTGGAAGAGGGACCGGCAATCTCGGAGTTAAAGCCAACGCCCTTGTTGCCCACGCGATCGGAGATGATCTTGTCCAGACCAACGAAAGCGCCACCGCAGATGAACAGGATGTTCGTGGTGTCGATCTGCAAAAGCTCCTGCTGAGGATGTTTGCGGCCACCCGTAGGCGGAACGCTTGCAACGGTGCCCTCAAGAATCTTGAGGAGCGCCTGCTGCACGCCCTCGCCCGAGACGTCACGCGTGATGGAAAGATTCTCGGCCTTGCGGGCGATCTTGTCGATCTCGTCCACGTAGATGATGCCGATCTGTGCGCGCTCGATGTCGCCGTCGGCGGCAGTGATGAGCTTGAGCAGGATGTTCTCCACGTCCTCACCCACGTAACCGGCCTCGGTAAGAGCCGTGGCGTCGGCGATGGCGAAGGGGACCTCCAGGATGCGCGCGAGCGTCTGGGCCAGCAGAGTCTTACCGGTACCGGTAGGACCAAGCAGCAAAATGTTGCTTTTTGCAAGCTCGACGGTATCCACATCGTCCGTGGCATCGACCGCATGCTTGCCCAAAGGAGCGCCATCGGCCACGCTTGCAGGTGCAGCCTCGCCCTCAAGCACGCGACGGTAGTGGTTGTACACCGCCACGGACATGGCGCGCTTGGCATCCTCCTGGCCCATCACGTAGGCAGAAAGCTCGTCATAAATCTCGTGCGGAGTAGGCACACGCTTGATAACGCTCGAGGCGACTGCAGGCTCAAAGCCCTCGTCCTCGAGCTCAAACTCCTGCTCGAGCTCGGAAAGGTCGGGCATGCCCTGGGCCATAAAGTCCTGGGCAAGCGACTCCTCGAGAATCTCGGAACAAGCAGCTACGCACTCATCACAGATAAAGATGTTGCTAGGCCCGCGAACGAGCTTGCGCACCTGGTCTTGAGTCTTGCCGCAAAACGAGCAATGGATAGGAGCGAAGTTGTCCTGATCCGACGTCGTGTTTTTTGCCATCGTTAGTTGGTTCCCTTCGCGGCCTCGGCGCGGGAAGAAACGATGCGGTCGATCAGACCATACTCAAGAGCCTCGTCGGCCGTGAGGTAATGATCGCGCTCGGTATCGGCCTGGACCTTCTCGAAAGGCTGACCCGAGGTATCGGCCAGAATCTTATTGAGCTTGGCACGAGTGGCCTTGATCTGCTGAGCGGCAATCTCGATCTCGGTCTGCTGGCCCTGAGCACCACCGCTGGGCTGATGAATCATCACAAGCGAGTTAGGCAGGCAGAAGCGCTTGCCCGGGGCACCACAAGAAAGCAGAACGGCGGCCATGGAGGCGGCCATACCAACGCAGATGGTGGAAACCTGCGGCTTGATGAAGTTCATGGTGTCGAGGATAGCCAGGCCGGCCGTGACCTCACCACCAGGCGAGTTGATGTAGATCGAGATGTCCTTCTCGGCATCCTGGCTTTCCAGGTGAAGCAGCTGGGCAATCACCAGGTTGGCAGAAACGGAGTTGATCTCTTCACCCAAAAAGATGATGCGATCGTTCAACAGGCGCGAATAGATGTCGTAGCTGCGCTCACCGCGCGGGGTCTGCTCGATAACGTAGGGCACGAGCGAAGACTGAATGTGCTGCATGGCAACTCCTTTCATACATACTCGATAGAAACGTACGGTGCCCCGGATGCGCCGGAGCGCAGAATCGAAGCACCGTACAGATATACCGGTCTCGCCGGTATCATAGCCTATTTTTAGGAGCGAGCGTTACTCAGCGTCCTTCTTGGCGTACTCGTCAACCTCGGTAACCTTGGCGTTCTCGACCAACCAGTCGACAGCCTTGGAACGACGGATGGAGTCGCGCACGGCAGGCATGCGACCGTCGGCCACGAATTGAGCCTTGGAAGCCTCGACGTCCTCAATGCCAGCGTCGACAAACTCCTTGTCAACATCCTCATCGGTCACCTCGATCTCGAGGTGACGTGCAAGAGCGTCGAGAGCCAGGGACTCACGGGCAACATCGTTGGCCTGACGGTGCAGGTCGGCGATGAAGGCCTCGGAGGTGAGGCCGGAAGCCTGCAGCCAGACGTCGAGAGTCATGCCGCGAGAAGAAAGGTTCTGCAGGAAGGTCTGACCAAGCTCGGAGAAGACGGACTGCTCGTAGTCCTCGTCGACCTTCTCGAGCTCCAGGCGCTCGGATAGAGCGGCCACGGCGCGGTTCTCCTTGAGGCCGGGAAGCTTGGAGGTCTTGTCGCCCTCGAGCTCCTCCTTGACGCCCTCGCGCATGGCAGCGATGGTGTCGAAGCCAAAGTTCTCGCTCACGAACTCATCGGTGAGCTCGGGAAGCTTGCGCTCCTTGACGTTGTTGATGGTGACCTCGATGGTGATCTCCTCGGCGTCCTCGCCCATGAGGGTCCAGGAGATCTCCTTGGACTCGTCCTTCTTCATGCCCACGAGGCCCTCGTTGACCTCAGTCGGGAAGTTCTCGGAACCAACGACGAACATGCGGTTCTCGCCAGCGAAGCGGGTAGCGCCCTTGATGTCCTTAACGGCAGCGGTGACGTAGTCGTCGTTCTGGACGGGACGGTCAACCTCCTCGAAGGTGGCATGATAGCCCATGAGCATCTCGATCTGAGCGTCGATCTCGCCCTCGGTGACCTCCGCGGGAGGCATCTCGATCTCGACGGGCTCATAGGAGTTGAGCTCGACGGACTGACGCAGGGAGAAGGTCACGGTGTAGGTGTAGTCCTCGTGATCCTTGACGAGGTCGAGCTCCTGGTAATCACCCTCCTTGAGGGGAACGATATCC
>CAKUGM010000033.1 GCA_934654625.1 uncultured Collinsella sp.
AGAGCCGCATGTCGAGCCTCACCGGTAAGTCATTGAACCCTGTTATGAATCGCAGGAGCGTTATCGCGAGCGCAGCTGGTCTGGGGGTCGCGGGTATTCTAGCCGGTTGCTCCTCCGAGGGTGGCGACAGCGGTTCCGCAACCGCCAACTCCAAGGGCGGCGAGTTCAAGATCGGTGCCATCGGCCCCAAGACCGGTGCTGCCGCTTCCTATGGCATCTCCGTGTGCAACGGCGTCGAGCTCGGCTGCAAGGATTTCTCTAACGACACCTATAACTTCGTGAGCAAGAGCGAGGACGACGTGGCCGACGGCGAGAAGTCCGTCACCGCGTTCAACACGCTTGCCGACTGGGGCATGCAGGCGCTCGTCGGCCCCACCACCACCGGCGCTTCCGTTGCCGTGGCCGAGGTTGCAGCTCAAGATCCCCAGATCTTCATGATCACCCCGTCCGCTTCTTCCACGGACGTCACCAAGGGCAAGAGCAACGTCTTCCAGGTTTGCTTCACCGACCCCAACCAGGGCGTCAACGCTGCTAAGTTCCTTGCTGCCAACTATGGCGACGAGAAGTTCGTTTTGTTCTACAACTCCGGTGACTCCTATTCTTCCGGCATCGCCGATGCCTTCAAGGAGCAGGCTGCCGAGTCCAAGCTCGAGGTCGTTGACGAGGAGACCTTCAAGGACGATTCTCAGACCTCCTTCACCAACCAGCTCACCAAGGCCAAGGAGAAGGGCGCGACGATGATCTTCGCCCCGATCTACTACACGCCGGCATCTGTGCTCCTCAAGAATGCTTCCGATATGGGCTATGAGGTCAAGATGATGGGCTGCGACGGCATGGACGGCATCCTGGGCGTCGAGGGCTTCGATACCTCCCTTGCCGAGGGCCTGCTGCTCATGACCCCGTTCTCCGCAGACGACGAGAAGAACGCCGACTTCGTGAAGGCTTACCAGGACGCTTACGGGAAGACTCCCGACCAGTTTGCCGCCGACGCCTACGATGGCGTTCACGCAGTGGCCGAGGCCCTGAAGGAGGCCGGCCTTTCCGCCGACGTCGACCCGGCAGAGGCTTCTCCCAAGCTCGCCGAGGCTATGACCAAGATCACCGTCGAGGGCCTGACTGGCACCCTGACGTGGAACGACAAGGGCGAGGTCCAGAAGGACCCGACCGCCTACGTCATCAAGGACGGTAAGTACGTCCAGGCCTAAGTGCTGCGGAGTGCTTGCACATACGTGCACGTAACATAAGCAGGGGCGGAAATATTCCGCCCCTGCTTTTTCCCTATCGGGGCAAGGTGTATTTCTTGACCGTTACCCCTGTTTTACGGGAGGGTTTCGCCCCTTGTGTGCCGCATCGGGGGCGTCCTATCCTAATCGAGTCACATAACGAAAGGAGGGTGTGAAACATGACGGTATTCATTCAGTATCTGGTGAACGGCCTGTCCATGGGCAGCGTCTACGCGATTATCGCGCTCGGCTACACCATGGTTTACGGCATCGCTAAGATGCTCAACTTCGCCCATGGTGACGTGATCATGGTCGGCGCATACGTTTCGTTTTGCGCCACATCGTATCTTGGACTGCCCGGTTGGCTTTCGGTAGTCCTGTCCGTCGTCGTATGCACCGTGTTGGGCATGCTCGTCGAGGGCCTTGCGTATCGCCCCTTGCGCGCTGCGGGTCCGCTTGCGGTCCTTATCACGGCCATCGGCGTTTCTTACTTCCTGCAAAACGCCGCCCAGCTGCTGTGGGGTGCTACGCCCAAGAACTTCACCTCGCTGGTCAAGTTCCCGGTTCCGGCATTTTTGGCGCAGTTCAACGTCTCTGCCGTGTCTCTCGTCACCATCCTCGCCTGCATCTTGATCATGGTGGTGCTCATGTGGTTCACCTCCAAGTCCAAGATGGGCAAGGCCATGCGCGCCTGCTCCGAGGATAAGGCGGCCGCCCAGCTCATGGGCATCAACGTCAACCGCACCATCTCGATGACGTTTGCCATCGGTTCTGCCCTGGCAGCCATCGCCGGCGTGCTGCTGTGCTCGTACTCTCCGGTTCTGCAGCCCACGACTGGATCCATGCCCGGCATCAAGGCCTTTACCGCTGCCGTCTTTGGCGGCATCGGCTCTATCCCCGGCGCTTTCGTGGGCGGCATCCTGCTCGGCATCATCGAGGCCATGGCGCAGGCGTACATCTCCACGTCGCTTGCCAACTCCATCGTGTTCGCCGTGCTTATCGTGGTCCTTCTGGTCAAGCCCGCGGGCCTTCTGGGCAAATACGTGCCGGAGAAGGTGTAGGTGAGCATCATGAACTTCCTCAAGAACAAGCAGACGCGTTCCGATTTCATCACGTATGGTCTTGTCATCGTCGCGTTCTTGGTGGTCTTCTTCATGCAGGCCAACCATATGATTCCGCGCATGTTCGCCGGTCAGCTGGTGCCCATCACCGCCTACATCGTGATGGCCATCTCCTTGAACCTTGTGGTCGGTATCGCCGGCGACCTTTCGCTTGGCCACGCCGGTTTCATGAGTATCGGTGCCTATACGGGTATCGTCACCGCTGTGTCCATGCAGGCCGCCGGTGCCCCGCAGACGCTTGCGCTCGTTGCGAGCATCGCCGTCGGTGCCTTCTTCGCTGCCGTTGCGGGCTTTATCATCGGCATTCCGGTGCTTCGCCTGCGCGGTGACTATCTGGCTATCGTCACCCTCGCTTTTGGCGAGATCATCAAAGAGGTCGTGACCTGCCTGATCGTGGGCGTCGATGCGCATGGCCTGCATGTCATCTTCAACCTCAAGGGCAACGCCACGGTCAACGACCTGCATCTGATGGATGACGGCATCGCCATCATCAAGGGTGCCCAGGGTGCTTCGGGCGTTTCCACCTATTCCACCTTCGTTGCCGGCTTCGTGCTCATCATGATCGCGCTCGTCGTCGTGCTCAACCTGGTGCGCAGCCGTACCGGCCGCGCGATCGAGGCTGTGCGCGATAACCGCATCGCCGCCGAGAGCGTGGGCATCTCCGTTACCAAATACCGCATGATCGCCTTTGTGGTTTCCGCTGCCCTTGCCGGTGCTGCCGGAGCACTCTTTGGCGGTAACTTCTCGCAGCTTTCTGCCACCAAGTTCGACTTCAACACCTCGATCCTCATTCTGGTGTTCGTGGTCCTGGGCGGCCTGGGCAACATGCGTGGTTCCGTCATCGCCGCCGCGGTGTTGACGATTCTCCCCGAGGCTCTGCGCGAGTTCTCCGATTACCGCATGCTCGTCTACGCCATTGTCCTCATTCTCGTGATGATCTGCACCAACAGCCCGCAGATCCAAGGCTTTATCGCCCGCTTTAAGCCCAAGAAGAAGGGGGAGGTCGAAGCCAATGTCTAAGTTCGAGTTCGAAAAGGGCAAGATGGTGCCCTATCCCAGTCGCGCCATCGTTCCCGATCGCGATGTCGACCAGACGCCGGCGCTCGAGTGCATCCACCTGGGCATCGAGTTTGGCGGCCTCAAAGCGGTCGACGATTTTAATCTCACCATCGGCAAGACCGAGATTGCTGGTCTCATCGGTCCTAACGGCGCTGGCAAGACCACGGTCTTCAACCTGCTCACCAAGGTCTATCAGCCTACCAACGGAACTATCCTGCTCAACGGTCAGGACACGAGCGGCAAGACCGTAAGCCAGGTCAATCGCATGGGCATCGCCCGTACGTTCCAAAACATCCGTTTGTTCTCGTCCATGTCGGTTGAGGACAACGTGAAGGTCGGCCTGCATAACCAGGAGAAGTACACGGGTCTTGAGGGTGTTTTGCGCCTTCCCGGCTACTGGAAGCACGAGAAGCAGGCCCATGAGCGCGCTATGGAGCTGCTGTCCATCTTCGATATGGAGAAGCATGCGAACGATCAGGCCGGAAGCCTGCCCTACGGTGCACAGCGCCGTCTGGAGATCGTGCGCGCACTTGCGACCAATCCCTCTCTTCTGCTGCTCGACGAGCCTGCAGCCGGTATGAACCCGTCTGAGACGGCGGAGCTTATGGAGAATATCGTCAAGATCCGCGACATGTTTGGCATCGCCATCATGCTGATCGAGCACGATATGAGCCTGGTCATGAATATCTGCGAAGGCATTTGCGTGCTTTCCTTTGGCAAGGTCATCGCCAAGGGCACGGCCGAGGAGATTCAGAACAACGAGACCGTCATCGAGGCCTATCTGGGCAAGAAGAAGGAGGCGTAGCGCCATGGCAGAACCGATGCTTTCCGTATACAACGCCAACGTCTGGTACGGCGCCATCCACGCCATCAAAAACGTTTCCTTCGAGGTCAACGAAGACGAGATCGTGGCCCTGATCGGCGCCAATGGTGCCGGCAAATCCACGACCCTCAAGACCGTCTCGGGCCTGCTGCGTTCCAAGACGGGCTCCATCAAGTTCCAGGGCGAGGACATCGCGCATACGGCTGCCGACAAGCTCGTTGCCAAGGGCTTGGCACAGGTGCCCGAGGGACGCCGCGTCTTCCTCGAGATGTCGGTGGAGGAGAACCTTGAGATGGGCGCCTATACGCAGCCCAAGAGCACCATCGCTCCTGGTCTCGAGCGCGTCTACGAGCAGTTCCCTCGCTTGAAGGAGCGCCGTCGCCAGGTGGCGGGCACCCTTTCCGGCGGTGAGCAGCAGATGCTCGCCATGGGCCGCGCCCTCATGAGCAACCCCAAGCTGCTCATGCTCGACGAGCCTTCCATGGGCCTCGCTCCCATTCTGATCGAGCAGATCTTCCAGATCATCGAGGAACTGCACAAGGCCGGCACCACGATCTTGCTGGTCGAGCAAAACGCGCAGATGGCGCTTTCCATCGCTACGCGCGGTTACGTGATGGAGACAGGCAACATCACCTTGAGCGGCACGGGCCAGGAGCTCCTGCACAACGATGACGTCCGCCGCGCCTACCTGGGCGGCTGACGCTTCGCACCATATCGTTTTATTCAAAGGTGGCATCGCATCAACGGACGGTGTCGCCTTTGTTTTGAATGAATGCCGTCCCCTTCGGACCCGGGGCATCTCTGTCTCCTCATGCTCAGACATACTCGCGCTCTTGCGAGCGCTGCGTAACTGCGCGTGAGGGGACAGAGATGCCCGGGTCCTACGACAACTGCTTGATTCAAGTTGCAAGCACGGTACCTTGCCGGAAGAGGGCGCTATTGCCTCCACGCGCAGTTACGCAGCGTCCGTAGGACGCGAGTATGTCTGAGCATGGAGGCAATAGCGCCCCCTTCCGGCGTAGGTGAGGTGTTTCACCCGTGTAATGCTTTGGGCAGGGTTTATCGCAGACTTGCCTGCCTCCGCAAGGGTGCGCGATACTTCTATCTACATGAGACCAAGGGGGCAGACATGGCGCTGGTGTTCGATGTGGTAAAGGCGAAGGGCAAACCGGACGATAATCGTCGACCGGGCACGTCGTGTCCCTTCTGCGATGTTGACGGGCTCGAGAACATCATTCGCCGTGACGGGGACCGCATCTGGCTGCAGAATAAGTTCCGCACGCTGCGCCACACCATGCAGACCGTGCTCATTGAGTCGGCCGATCATGATGCGGATATCACTACGTATGAGCCTGATGAGCTCCACGGCGTGATTCGCTTCGCGCTGTCTTGCTGGGAGCAGATGATCAATTCTGGTGACTACCGCAGCGTCCTCATGTACAAGAACATGGGTCCGCTTTCGGGCGGCAGCCTCACCCATCCCCATATGCAGATCGTCGGCCTCGAGGATGAAGACGGCTATGCGGCTATTTCGATGAAGCACTTCGAGGGCGTCGATGTCTGGAAGCGCAGCCGTGTGCGCGTCACCATCTCCACCGATCCCGTTATGGGCTTTTTCGAGGTGAACGTCATCTGTCCGCAAGGTCTAGCGCATGGCACCGGGCCGGCAGATATCGAGGATACGAACCGATTCGCCGATGCGCTCCAGGCGGTAGTTCGCTATATCCTCAATGAGCATCACGGCGGGCGTGCCTCGTCGTATAACCTCTTCTTTTATCACATAGAGGGGATGACAATCGTCAAGGCTCTGCCGCGCTGGGTGGTTTCGCCCTACTTTGTTGGCTATCGCTTGGCGCAGTGCAATGCCGAGACAACGCTTGCTCATGACGCCGAGCGCCTGCGGGGCTTACTCGACGAGCGGGCTTGATGCGCGGGCGTCGCCTCTGTCCTCAGGGCTGGCGCTTTCCATCGCGGACTTGTTTTTCTGCGTCGCGCTCGATGTATCCTCTCCGTACAGGTGACGGATGAGCGCGCCGAAAAACGCGGCAAGCATCTGCTGGAACAAGGTCCCGCACATCACGGGGAACACAACTTCGCCCGGAAAATACTGGCTGGCGATGACCGCGCCTGACGAGATGTTGCGCAGTCCGCAGGTGAAGCTCATGGTGATGAGCGTGGATTGCGGTTGATGCAGCACGCGCGCGACGAGCATGCCCCAAACGTATCCGCTGCAGGCATACACAAAGATGAAGAGCGCGACGGCGGCGCGTTCCCAGGTCATATGCAGCACATAGGAGGACATCGCGGTCGAATTTGCCGTGATGATAAACACGAGAAGCACGCGGCAAGCGGGCGAGATGACGGGGGAGAGCCGCTCGTGGCCCCACCCGTGGGTCAACTCGTTGACCGCCATGCCCGCAAGCGCGGGAAGCGCGATCATCAGTACCATATCGGAGATCATCTTCATGGCATCGATATGGATCGTGTGTCCCATCAGAATCTGGAGGGTGAGGGGGATGGAAAAGGGTGCGAACACGGTAGAGACCAGGATGGTGGCGAGCCCGAGCGCGCCATCGCCGTGAAACATACCGATCCACATAAAGCTGACCACCGCCACGGGCACGCTGTATTCAAGCAGGATGCCGGTGACGAGATTGACGTTGCCGCCAAAGAACAGGCTTGCCAGGAAATAGGCAAGCACGGGCATGCAAACCTGGCTGATAAGCAAGATGATGATAAGGTCCTTGGGGCGTTTGAACACGCGAACGAGCTGGTGCACGGTGTTGTTGAGAGAGCCTTGGAACGTCATGAAGGCGAACATGATGGGCACGACGGTGCGGATGGGCGAAAACGCCTGGGGGAGAAGCACTCCGGCCGCCACGCAGCAGGGAACGATAAGGGGCATCTTCGAGCCAACCAGGTTGCCGAATGCGCGCCAGTGATCCATGAACATCGGGGAAATCTTCTTTCGTGTCGCTTTTGCACTGGGCGATGCATGCCGTGCGGAGGGGTCGAACTATAAGCGAGTATAGTCTCATCACGGGCGGCTTGCGGGTGCCGTCTTTTCTTGCGGCTCTTCTACCAGCGGCCGAAATACGATGGATACCTTCAAACGCCTGCCTGCACATCGCGTCCACTTGATGCGTATAATAGATGGCGTTCAACAGCTCGGCCTGCCGAAGCGGGCCCACACATCAAGGAAGTGCCCTCATGCGCCCATTTGGTTTCGCGCATGATTGCTGCCATCGCCGCCATCATGCTTCTCACGATCGCGTCCTCCGCAATCGCTTTGTGGGGAGGTGCGCTGCGCATGCCGTCGCTTAAAACATCCCATCGCTGGGTCGTCGCCCGTAACGATACCGATCTCGAACGAGAGCTTTCGCATGCTCTGGGTGTGGCCCCGTTGGTGGCTCGCATCATGGTCGCCCACGGTATCGAATCAGCCGAGGAAGGGCGCCTGTTCCTCACTCCCTCGCTCGAGCGCGACTGGGCCGACCCTTCGATCATTCCCGGCCTGAACGCTGTGGCCGATCGTGTGCAGACGGCTCTTTCCTCGGGTGAGGTCATCGCCGTCTTCGGCGATTTCGATGTTGACGGAATCACCTCCACTTGTTTGCTCACCGAGGCGCTGCGTCATCTTGGCGGCACGGTCCATCCGTTCATTCCGCATCGCTTCGATGAGGGCTACGGTCTTACCGCATGCGCGCTCGATCGCGTAGTCGAGGCATGTTCTCCGTCGTTGATCATCACGGTCGACAACGGCATCGCGGCAAAAAATGAGGTGCAGCAGATCGTCGAGCGCGGTATCGATATCGTGGTCACCGATCATCACGAGCCGTCCGGCCTGGTCCCCCAGGGCATCCCCGTTGCCGATCCCAAAATCGCCGATGAGAGCCCCTCGCGCGAACTTGCCGGTGCCGGAGTTGCCCTCAAGCTCGTGCAGCTGCTGGGTGCTCGTCTGGGCGAGCCGGACCTTTGGCGCGCCTACACCGAGGTCGCGGCGCTTGGAACCGTGTCGGATATGATGCTTCTCACTCCCGAGAACCGTGCGCTCGTCGCCGATGGCATCGCTCATATGCGCACCTCGACGCGCCCGGGATATGTGGCGCTCGCTTCCGTCGCTCGTGCAGACTTGCGCACCATCACCGCGGACGCCCTCTCTTTCTCGCTCATCCCGCGCCTCAACGCCGCGGGCCGTATGGCCGATCCGGCCCTGGCACTCGATCTGTTGATGGCGACCGACGCCATGGAGGCGGCTCGCCTTGCCGCCCAGCTTGAAGAGATCAACCAGGATCGTCGTGCGATTGAGGGAAAGCTTGCCGATGAGGCTATGGCGCTTGCCGAGGCCAGCTATGACGGCGGTCGCGTGATCGTCGTGGGCGGCGAGGGCTGGCACGAGGGCGTCAAGGGCATCGTGGCGAGTCGTCTTACCAATCGATTCCACGTGCCGGCGCTGCTTTTTTCCGTGCAGGACGGTATTGCGCGCGGTTCGGGCCGCTCGGTCGGCTCCGTCAATCTGTTCGATGCGGTCGAGCGCTGCTCCGACCTCTTGATTCGCTTTGGCGGCCACGCAGGTGCCGTCGGTGTGACTATCGATGCCGATAAGCTCGATGAATTTCGTCGACGTATGGGCGAGGTGCTGGCCGAGCTTCCTGCCGAGGATTTCGAGGACACCGACGAAGTCGCCGCTGTCGTCAAACTTTCTGAGCTCGACATCGATACTATCGAGCAGATTTCGGTGCTCGAGCCGTTTGGCCAGGGCAACAAGGTCCCGCTGCTCGCGGCTACGGGCGTGACCATGACCGATCGCGCTGCGGTTGGCAAGACGGGCGACCATATGCGCTTTGTCGCTACCGATGGCATATCGAGCGTGCCGGCCATCATGTTCCGCGTGCCCGATATCGATCGATGCGTGGCGTGCGATGCCGTCGTGGACCTTGTGTTCGAGGCGGTGGCCGAGCGCTGGCAGGGCCGTGTGAAGCCCAAGCTGATGGTCAAAGATATCCTCCGACACGATTTGGCGGCGCCTGTGGGCGATGCTGCCGACGATGCGCCCCTCGTGGCCACGCCGGCTTCCGGCGATTCGCTTCCCGATAGACCGGACGCCTCGCGTCGCGCCATGCTCTCGCGTCTTCCCTATGATGAGCTCACGCGCGCGCTGATCCATTCGTTTATCGGGCGCGCAGACCCGCACCCCGCGCAGCGCGATGCGCTCGACGCCTTGGGCCAGGGCAAAAGCGTCCTTGCCGTAATGGGCACCGGACGTGGAAAGTCCCTGATCTTCCAGGTCCATGCCGCACGCGAGGCACTGGCCCATGATCGCGCGAGCATCTTTGTCTATCCTCTGCGCGCCCTCGTGGCCGACCAGTCGTTCCATCTAGTCTCACGCTTTTCCCGGCTGGGCCTGCGCACTGCGGTCCTTACGGGTGAGACGCTGCCCGCTGCTCGCGACGCGATCTTCTCGCGCCTGCGCTCCGGGTCGCTCGACGTCGTTCTCACCACGCCCGAGTTTCTCGCCATCCATCGCGCGCGGTTCTCCGGGGCGCGCATCGGTTTTATCGTTTTCGACGAGGCGCATCACATGTCGGCGGCGAAGGGTGGAGACCGCAGCGTCTATCTCGATATTCCAGAGGTTCTTCAAGCGCTCGGCTCACCCCAGGTTCTAGCCGCCACGGCTACTGCTTCTCGTCCTGTTGCCGAGGAGATACGTCGCCTTCTTCCTATCGATGAGGAGGTGGTTGACGATACGGTGCGCGCCAATCTCAATCTCGATGACGAGCGCAACTTGCAGACGCGCGAGAACTGCCTCGTTTCCATCGTTGCTACGGGAGACAAGTGCGTGGTGTACGTCAATGCGCGCGACGCTGCCGTCTCTTTGGCCCGTACGCTTCGACGCCGTATTCCCGAACTGGGTCCTGCCATCGCGTTTTACCACGCAGGGCTTTCGAGAGACGATCGCATGCGCGTGGAGGCGGCTTTTAGGAGCGGCGAGCTTTCCTGTATCGTATCGACTTCCGCCTTTGGCGAAGGCGTCAACTTGCCCGATATTCGTCATGTCGTCTTGTATCACATGCCTTTTGGCGCCATCGAGTTCAACCAGATGAGCGGACGTGCAGGGCGTGATGGCAGTGCGGCTCGCATCCACCTGCTCTATTCCGCTCGCGATGCGCGCATCAACGAGCACCTGCTCGATGCGTTGGCACCCACGCGCGACGAGCTCGTCGTCTTGTATCGCGCGCTGCAGACTATGTGGCGCGCGGCGCGCACCAAGACGGGGGAGGACTCGTTTGTCGCAAGCGATCTTGATATCGCGCAGATGTGCCTTGCTATCGATGCGCGCACGCACGTAGACGAGCGCTCGGTTTCGTGCGGCCTCGGCGTGTTCGAGGAGCTCGGCTTCGCATGCGTGAAGGGATCGGATGCGGACCGTCGCATCGCCATGACCGAGAATCCGGGCAAGGTCGAACTGTCGCATTCCATTCGATACCTCGAGGGCATGCGTACGCGCATGGAGTTTTCGGCATTCAAGAGCTGGGCTTTAGATGCATCTGCTCATGATATGCTTGCACGAGTGAACAGGCCCATCACACCACGGGCTGAATAGGGGGGACCACCATGGGCAGCGCCGCTTCTCATGCAAACGCTACGCCGCATTCCGGTGCGGTCGTTCACACGAACCAAGAGGGCGATCTGCGCCCCACGTCCGAGCTGCTGCACATCACGCGCGCCGACGATCTGCCGTATCAGATCATGGCCGACAACTACGATAAGCTTGCGAGCCTGTGCCGCAAGAATATGAACGAGGACGACCGTGCCAAGGTCGAGCGCGCCTACTGCTTTGCCGCCGAGAAGCACGCGGAGCAAAAGCGCCGCTCCGGCGAGATGTACATCAACCATCCCGTCGAGGTGGCCATCATCTTGGCCGAGCTCAACATGGACTGCGACGTGGTGTGCGCGGCGCTGCTCCACGATACGGTGGAAGATACCGAGACCTCTCTAGACGATGTGGCGAGCATCTTTGGCCCGACTGTTTCCGAGCTCGTTGACGGCGTGACCAAGCTCACCAATATCGAGGTCGACAGCATGGACGAGAAGCAGGCGCTCAACCTGCGCAAAATGTTTCTCGCCATGTCGCGTGATATCCGCGTGATCATCGTCAAGCTTGCCGACCGCCTGCATAACATGCGAACCCTCGCGGCCCTGCGCGAAGATCGCCGCCTGTTCAAGGCGCGCGAGACGATGGACGTATATGCGCCCCTGGCGGACCGCTTGGGCATGAGCTCCATCAAGTGGGAGCTCGAGGACCTCTCCTTCTTCTATCTCGAGCCGGAGGCCTATCAGCGCATCGCGCGCATGGTCGCCGAGAGCCGCGAAGTGCGCGAGCGCTTCTTGGCCGAGACCATCAAGACCCTGACCGACGAGCTCAAGCATGCCGGGCTCGAAGGGTTCCAGATCAAGGGGCGCTCAAAGCATTACTGGTCCATCTACCAGAAGATGCGCCGCAAGGGCAAGGAGTTCTCCGAGATCTACGACCTCGTGGCGCTGCGCGTCATCACCAATACGGTGGGCGATTGCTATTCCGCGCTCGGCGCGGTCCACTCCCTGTGGCATCCTATGCCCGGGCGATTCAAGGACTATATCGCCATGCCCAAGTTCAATAACTATCAGTCGCTGCACACGACGGTTATCGGCCCCACGGCTCGTCCGTTGGAGATTCAGATCCGTACATATGAGATGCACGAACAGGCGGAATACGGCATCGCCGCCCACTGGCTCTATAAGCGCTCGGGAGGCTCGACCGCTTCGAAATCCAACGATGCCCAGCGCCTGGACGATCAGATCAATTGGCTGCGTCGCTCGCTCGACTGGACCGTTTCCGACGAGATCGACGATCCCAAAGAGTTCCTTCACTCGCTGAAGGTTGACCTCTTTGACCAGGAGATCTTTGTCTTTACCCCCAAGGGCGAGGTCATGAGCCTGCGCGCCGGGGCCACGCCGCTCGACTTTGCCTATGCGGTGCACACCGAGGTCGGCAACCACTGCGTTGGCGCCAAGGTTAACGGCGCGGTGGCGCCGCTCTCGCACGAGCTGGCCATGGGCGATCGCGTTGAAATCTTGACCAACAAGGCGGCAAAGCCCTCACGCGACTGGTTCAACATCGTGCGCACGCCCTCTGCTCGCTCCAAGATCCGTCGCTACTTTGCGGCGGCGACCAAAGACGACGATGCTGTCTCCGGTCGCGATACACTCGCGAAGGACCTGCGCAAGCGCGGCTTTGGTATCTCTACGCCCCGCTCTACGCGCGCTCTTACCGAGGTCGCGCACGATTTGAACTTCAAGCAGCTCGAGGATCTCTTTGCTGCCGTGGGCGCCGGCAAGGTCGCCCCGCGCATGGTGTGCAACAAAGTCGAGGCCCTACTCGATCCTAAGCCTACCGAAACGGTGGCCAAACAACCCGACGAGATCGTTGCCGAGGCGATTAAGCAGGTCCGCGGCACCCGTCGTCCGTCCAAGCGCAAGCGTAAGCCCGCGAGCTCGGGCGTTGTGGTCAAGGGCGGCGATGGCTTGCTCGTTCGCTTGGCTCACTGCTGCAACCCCGTTGTCGGCGATGACATCGTCGGCTTCATCACGCGCGGCCGCGGCGTGTCGGTCCATCGTGCCGACTGCCCCAACGTCAAGGGCTTGATGGAGCATCCCGAGCGCATGATCGAAGTCTCGTGGGACGATGGCGCCGATGCGCTCTTCCAGGTCGAGATTGTGGTCGAGTGCCTCGACCGCATGGGCCTGCTCAAAGACGTCACCATCGCCATCGGCGACGCGGGGGCCAATATTCTCTCCGCGGCGACGTCGACCGATCGCGAGGGAATCGCCACCCTGCGATTCCTGGTCGAGATTTCCGACGCCAGCGGCCTGGACGCGTTGCTCGCTGCCATCAGTCGTGTGGAGAGCGTCTTCGATGCTCGCCGCCTTATGCCCGGCGAGGGCGGCGCGGCACAGGTGACGCATCGCCACTGATAGGAAACCAGGAGTGCTTATGGATAGCAAGCTGCCGCTTAAGGCGAATCTGGAACTTGAGGGTCATGGCCAGCTTCAGGTGGCCACCATCGTCAATGGTCCGATTCAGACCAATACCTATATCGTGGTTTCCCAGGACCATGCCGTGATGATCGATCCCGCCTGGGAAGGGGAGAAGCTCGCCGAGCGCTTCTTGGCCCTGTTCCCCACAGCGCAGCTTGACGCTATCGTCTGCACCCACGGCCATGCCGACCACGTCGGCGGCGTGGCGGGTGTTCGTCGTGCCCTTGGCGACGATATCCCGTTCATGATCTCGGGCCTCGATGCGCCCCATCTTTCCGAGGCCATACGCAGCATGAGGATATCGTGGGGCATCGATACCGAGATGCCGCCCGTACCCGATCGCTTGCTTGAGGAAGGTTCGCGCATCGAGGCGGGCGATGTTTGCTTCCAGGCGTTTTCGACCCCTGGTCATACGCCGGGCGGTCTGGTGTTTTTCGTTGCCGCTGCCGATGCGAATATCGCTTTTGTGGGCGACACCCTTTTTCCCGGCGGTTACGGCCGCGTCGATCTTCCCGGTGGTAACGAGGCGTCGATGATGCGCTCGCTTGCGCGTATAGGAACCTCTTTACCTGCGGATACCCTGTGCTATGTGGGACACAACGACACCACGACCATCGCTCGCGAGCTCAAGTCGAATCCCTTTATGGCTTATGCTATCCGCCATGAGCACTAGTTCTTTCGTTTCGAAGAATATCGAAGCTTTCGTTTTGGTTATGTGAAAGTGCGGCTCAGGCCAGTTTGGGGATGGGCGCACATGGTATGCTTTGCTATGTCATTTCGGCACTTCGAACTAGGGGGTTCGTATGCTCGTCAACGCAAGCGACATGCTCAAGAACGCTGAAGCCGGCCATTACGCTCTGGGCGCCTTCAACACCAACAACCTGGAATGGACGCTCGCCATTCTCCAGGCGGCTGAGGAGGCTAAGTCTCCGCTTATCATGCAGTGCACGGGCGGCGCTGCCAAGTGGATGGGCAGCTACAAGGTTTGCGCCGATATGGTCAAGGCTTGCGTCGAGGCCCTCAACATCACGGTCCCTGTCGCTCTGCACCTCGATCATGGCTCCTATGAGGATTGCTTCAAGGCCATGGACGCGGGCTTCACCTCCATCATGTATGACGGCTCCCACGAGGCCGATTTCCAGACCAACCTCGACCGCACCAAGGAGCTTGTGGACCTCGCTCACTCTCGCGGCCTTTCCATCGAGGCCGAGGTCGGCGGCATCGGCGGTACCGAGGACGGCGTGACCTCCTCTGGCGAGTTGGCCGATCCCGAGCAGTGCAAGCAGATTGCCGACCTGGGTGTCGACTTCCTCGCTTGCGGTATCGGCAACATCCACGGTCTGTATCCGGCCGACTGGAAGGGCCTGTCCTTTGAGCGCTTGGGCGAGATCAAGGCCCTTACCGGCAGCCTTCCGCTCGTTCTGCACGGCGGCACCGGCATCCCCGAGGATCAGATCAAGAAGGCCATCACGCTTGGCGTTTCCAAGATCAACGTCAACACCGACCTTCAGGTCGTTTACGCCAAGGCTATCCGCGAGTACATCGAGGCTGGCAAGGATCAGCAGGGCAAGGGCTACGATCCGCGTAAGCTCATCAAGCCCGGTCGCGAGGCCATCGTCGCCCGCACCAAGGAGCTCATGGAGCAGTTTGGCAGCGTGAACAAGGCCTAACAACCGTCCCTTTAAGAGGCTCCGGCCATGCTTTCTCGCACGAGAGAGGGCGGGCCGGGGCCTTTTTTCGTTTCAAACTCGGTTCTGAGACAAGGGAAAAAGTTTATCTGCACCCCTTGCCGCGTTTTCAATATGGTATAGTTGCAAACGCACCTGAGCGTGCGCCCGAGTGGCGGAATTGGCAGACGCAGTGGACTCAAAATCCACCGATGGCGACATCGTGCGAGTTCGAGTCTCGCCTCGGGCACCATTCGAACAGTGAGGACCCCAGCGATGGGGTCCTTTCTTGTAGACGCCGAACTCGCGTGAGCGCGCGGAGCGTTAAGCAAACAGGCCTGCGGCCTGTTTGTAGCGGAGCGTGGCGAGGGCGCGAGCCTGAGCCCGGGATTTCGCGAAGCGAAAGCCCTTCGAGTCTTGCCTCGGGCATATTGAGTTTGTGCGAGCGTGCGTTCGAAATTCCATGTGTGCGCTCTTCATGGAGCCATGTGTGCTGTGTTAATATACACATCGCACTGTATGTGCAGTAATGAAGCGGAACCTGAGGGTTCCCACCTTTCGGCGCCAAGAAGCAGCTGTCTGGTTCTAAAAAAGAAGATTTGTGCGGTCAAGCCGCATAACCTTGTTTTGAAGACCCGGATATCGCTTTGCGGTTCCGGGTTTTGTTTTAGTTTAAGAAGGAGGTTGGGACAATAGCTAAGTCTGATGACACCCGCATCAACGGGGAGATCACCGCGAGCACTTGCCGACTGATCGGTGTGGATGGCTCGCAGCTGGGTCTGTTCGGCATCCGCGATGCCCAGCGCGTCGCCGATGAGCAGGGCCTTGACCTGGTGGAGATCGCACCTAATGCGGAACCGCCTGTGTGCAGGGTCATGGATTACGGCAAGTTCAAGTACCAGCAGGCCATGAAGGCCAAGCAGGCTCGTAAGAACCAGTCCAAGGTCGAGGTCAAGGAAATGAAATTCCGTCCGAAGATCGACGTGGGCGATTACGAGACCAAGAAGGGCCATGTGCTGCGTTTCCTCAAGAAGGGCGCGCGCGTCAAGATCACCATCATGTTCCGCGGCCGTGAGATGGCCCATCCGGAGCAGGGTCTTAACGTGCTCGAGCGCCTTGCTGAGGATCTTAAACCGTTTGCTACGGTCGAGTCGGCTCCTAAGCTCGAAGGCCGTAACATGCTCATGCTCCTCGCTCCTATCAAGGGCGCCTTCGATACGGAGGCCACCGAGGAAGCATCCGAGAAATAGTCTTTGTAACCGATTAAGGAGAAGTTCATGCCTAAGATGAAGTCCCACAGCGGCACCAAGAAGCGTTTTCGCCGCAGCGGTACCGGTAAGCTCATGCGCGCCAAGGCTTACAAGAGCCACATCCTGACCAAGAAGACCACCAAGCGTAAGCGTGGCTTCCGTCAGGAGACCGAGATTGCCGCTGCCGACGCCAAGGTCGTCAACGCACGTCTCGCTGGCCGCTAAGAGCCAACCGTCCCGTTTTATTTCGCTTTCTATCCCGTTTGGAGTTGATTTGATATGGCACGTGTCAAGCGCGCAGTGAGCGCCAAGAAGAAGCGCCGTACCGTTATGTCTCGTGCGAAGGGTTACTACGGTGCCTCTTCGCGTACGTATAAGGCTGCTAAAGAGCAGGTCCAGCACTCCCTGCAGTACCAGTACCGCGATCGTCGCGCCAAGAAGCGCGAGATCCGCAGCCTCTGGATCACCCGCATCAACGCCGCTGCTCGCATGAACGACCTTTCTTATTCTCAGTTCATGCATGGCCTGAAGCTCGCTGGTATCGAGCTCGACCGCAAGGTCCTCTCGCAGATGGCTTACGAGGACATCGAGTCCTTCAACGAGCTCGCCGCTGTGGCCAAGAAGGCTCTCGAGGCCTAAAGCCTGCTCTCTATAGGGTATTTAGAAACGGGATGTCATCAGACATCCCGTTTTTCTTTAAGCGGCAACTGTGCGTAAATGAGCGGTAGTTGAATATGTGGGAAATGTGTAGGCCAAAATGGTGTATTGCGGAGGAGGGGGGTCTCCGGTAAATTAATTTCCTGCGCGACGGCAGCCGCAAGGCGGGCCGGCGCGGGTACCTTGAGAACCGGATACCGCGGGTGGAGCGATGTCGAA
>CAKUGM010000034.1 GCA_934654625.1 uncultured Collinsella sp.
GCGCTCGCGATAACGCTCCTGCGATTCATAACAGGGTTCAATGACTTACCGGTGAGGCTCGACATGCGGCTCTCCTTTCGATGACAGTCGGATTCCAATAGTACCGACAACTGCGAACACGCCCACATTTGTGGGTGTTCAGAAGAATAGTCGCTTTATCATCCAAAAGTAAGCAGCATTTGAAGACTTATTTTCCCGAACGGGATGCCCTCGCGCATCCGACCCCCTGAGCACGGAAAACACCGTTTTCGCAGCTCAGATTAATTGTTTCAGAACGGTTTCGGCGCGCGAGGACAGCAGCGGCGCTCGCTATGCCTGGACGTACTTGCCGTCCTTGATGACATAGGCGCTCGCGGGCTTTTCGACCTGGCCCTCATCGTTCCACGTCAGGGTGCCGGTCAGGCCTTCGACGGTGATCTCGCGCATAGCGTCGGCGAGCTGGGATGCGGCCTCGCCCGGGTCGACATCGGCAGAGATGCCTGCCTTCTCGATCGCGGCAGCGATAGCGTGCACGCAGTCGTAGGCGTCAGCGGCAAACTGGTTGGGGGTCTCGTCGTAAGCGTCCTGGTAGGCCTTCACGAAGTCGGCGTTCTTCTCGTCGTCTGCGGAGAACGGGGTCATGAGCAGCAGGCCCTCGGCAAGCGCAGTGTCGAAACCCTCCACCGCCAGGATGCCGTCCATGCCGTCGGTTCCCATCATGGTCATCTCGTAGCCCATATCGGAGGCGTTCTTGAGCAGCACCGATGCCGGCGTGTAGTAGATCGGGGCGAAGATGAACGTGGCGCCCTTTTCCTTAGCCGTGGTGAGCTGATTGGTGAAGCTCGTGGACGATTCGTCCTTGAAGGTCTCGGTATCCACGATATCGAGCTTGGACTTTTCCGCCTGCTCCTTGAAGGCATCGGCCACACCGGAAGAATAGGTGTCGGCGGAGTTGTAGAACAAGGCGATCTTCTCGTCCGGATACTTCTCGGCAAGGAACTTGGCTGCACTCGTGCCCATCGTGGGATCGGTGAAGCAGACCTGGAACACGGTGGTCTTGCCCTTGGTGACGTCAAGGGAGGAGGCGGAGGGCGTGATCATGAGCATGTCGTCGGCGATCTCGCCGGAAACCGCCACGGCGGCACCGGTGGTCACCGGGCCCACGAGCGCCTGCATACCCCAGTCGCACAGGGTGTTGAAGGCGGTGACGGCCTTCTCGCCGTCGGCCACGTCGTCCTCGCTCTTGATCTCGAAGGTGATGTCTTTGGTGGAGAAGTCTTTGACGGCAAGTTCCGCGCCGTTCTTGGCAAAGATGCCGTAGGTAGCGGCAGCGCCCGTCAGAGGTCCGATGCATCCGATCTTGAACGTAGCGCCGCCATCGGAAGAGGCGGAGCCGCCGCCCTCGCCGGAAGACGAGCAGCCGGCAAGCGCACCCGCAGCGGTCAAGACGCCAAGCCCCGCAAGGATGCCCCTACGGCTTACGGTTGGATTGAGGATAGTGTTGAGGGTCGACATACGGCTCTCCTCTCGAACAGTGTCGGCACGCCGACAGCGGTTTTTGCCATCCCGTTCCAAGCGCTGGATCCGTGTCGCCCGAACGTTGAGGAGAGACTACTCGCTTTTTCCGCACCGTTTGTTACAGGCTTGTTTTGTGTGTCTTGCCTGTTTCCAATATGTCCAAACGGTTTCCGTCGACGCCAGCCGGTGGCCACGGGCACGATACCGTGACAGGCGTCGAGCGAGCCGTTAGAATGCCAGTACGCAAATTCGCATCCACCCTCAGATACCGCATAAGGAGCCATCTATGCAGGACAATCTCCGCACCGTCAACGTGGGCCTCATCGGCTTGGGCACGGTGGGCGGCGGCGTCGCCCGCACCATCCTTTCCCACCACGATCGCTATCTGGACGCCTATAACATCGACCTCAAGATCGCACGCGCCTGCGGTCTGGTGTGGGAGCAGGCAGAAGCTGCCGGCATCACGCCCGAGCAGTTCACGAGTGACTGGCACGACGTCGTGTCCGACGAGAGCGTCGATATCGTGGTCGAGCTCATCGGCGGCGAGCATCCCGCGACCGAGATCTACGAGGCCGCCTTTGCTGCCGGCAAGCACGTGGTCACCGCCAACAAGGCGCTGCTGGGCCGCCACGTCGAATCCTTCGCCCGCGCCGCGCGCGAGCATGGCGTGCAGCTCAAGTGCGAGGCCAGCTGCGGCGGCGGCATCCCCATCGTAAGCACCCTCGAGCGCGACCTCGTGGGCAACGAGATCCTCACCATCGCGGGCATCCTGAACGGCACCACCAACTACATCCTCTCCCGCATGGAGGCCGAGGGCGCCGACTACGCCGATGTCCTCGCCGACGCGCAGGCCAAGGGCTACGCCGAGGCCGATCCCTCCGCCGATGTCGACGGCTTCGACGCCGCCAGCAAGACGGCCATCCTCGCCTCCATTGGCTTTAGCTCCCGCGTAACCACCGACGACGTGTACCAGCAGGGCATTCGCACCATCACCGCCGAGGACATCTCCGTGGCGCACGACCTGGGCTACACCATCAAGCTTCTGGGCATCGCCCGCAATACCGCCGATGGCGTGGACGTGCGCGTGCACCCCACGATGATCCCGCTCGACCACCAGCTCGCAAAGGTCTCCGGCGCCATGAACGCCGTTTATGTGGTGGGCGACGCCGTGGGCGAGACCATGTTCTACGGCGCGGGCGCAGGCTCCTTCCCCACCGCAAGCGCTGTTGTGGGCGACATCCTGACACTTTCCGAGCAGATCAGCCGTGGCGTGGCACCGCTGCCCGAAAGCGAGCCGTTCAGCCGCAACAAGGCCATCCGTCCCATGGATGAGCTCGAGACCAAGTACTACGTCCGTCTGTGCGTGGCCGACCGCGTGGGCGCGCTCGCCGAGGCTGTGAACGTGTTTGCCAAGCACGACATCTCCATCTCGCTCATCAACCAGCTTGAAGACGGCAAGAGCGATGGCGACGCCTGCTCCGTCATCTTCCTCACGCACAAGGCGCTCGAGAAGAACGTCCAGGCGGCGGCAGCGGAGCTCGCCGCATCCGATTGCGTAAGCGAGGTCGCAAACGTCCTGCGCATCGAAGATGTCGACGCTTGGACCGACGGCGTGATGGCCAACTAGGAACCATCGCCGCGCATCCAAGAGGTTTTCCAAGCGAAGGGGCTGCTCGAGTTGATTCGAGCAGCTCCTTCGTCTCTTATAAGATGCTTTGGGAAATGGTCTGAACCGCGTCTACCCCACACGCACTGCAGACGCGACGGCATCCCACGGGTCGCACATCTCGATCGGCAGGGTGTCCCAGAGCTTGAGCGTCTGCTCGTCAACGAACTCGCGCCGCACCACGACCTCGCCACCATAGAGACGGAACCACTCACCGCTCATGATCAAGTAGCCGTCTTTGCAGGCATCCTTGCCCCAGCTGTTCTCGACGCGCCAAGCGCGCGGTGTGCCGTCATCTGCCAGCTCGACGCCTTGGAACGTCATGGCATGCGTCATACAGCTCTCGCGCATGTCGTACATCGTGGCCTTGTCCATATCCAGATCGATGTCGAACAGACCCTCGGCATCAATGGTATCGAGGGCGAGCACGCCAGGGAAATCCTCGATATGGCGCGCGAACTGCTGAGCCACATCGCACGCCATATAGCAGGCATGTCCCGCCTTGAGGGATGCCACCGCGGCACGCTCGAGGACCTCGGGCGGCATATTCAGCATGCGCATGACCGGAGCACCCACCACGGTATCCGCCCAGCGCACGCCTACCACGCGCTCGAAGGGGCGCGACGCGCCGGGGCAGGAAACGAGGTCGACGTAATCCTTGGCATCAAAGCGCACATAGCGACGCTGAAACTCCTGCGGAGTGATATCCTCCTCGCGCAGAATGCGGACGGGTTTTGCATCTGCGTCGTCCGTTGCGCGGCTTGACGCCAGTGCGCCTTCCTGCACACTGACCTTGGACGGGTCGACATCTGCATGCTCACCAACCGCGACCTCGAAGTCAAAGGTCAGCGGCGGCTCGCCCAAGCAGATGCAAAGCACGCGGTGCACGTCCTCCATCATCTGGCGACGACGCTTCTGCAGTCCCTCGTCGGACTCGCCCTGCTCAACCGCAGCGCGCAGAATCGCGGCATCGCGGTGCAGCAGGCGATTGAGAAAGCGATTCATTTGAGAGGAATCCTTGGTGCACGAGGTCTCGGGCATGACCTCCTTGGGCACCACGCCCCACTTCTCGATGAGGTTAGCGGCAAAGCGCCATTCTCCCCCATCGGGCGCCGGGTTCTCCAACAGGAAGGTGACGGCGCGGTCGTCGAAGGGAAGATGGGCCGTGGCAATGATGTTTCCCAAAAAGGCATTGGCCTTCTCGAGCTTGTCATAAAACATGCCATATGCCTGAGAGAACTCGAAGTCGTCCACATCGAGCAGGCGGCAAATCTCCACGCGCTGCGTATTGAGCGTCGAGAACATCCAGCAGCGGCCGGACTGGCGCTGATTGGTCACGGTCTTGGGCGCCTTAACGGCAACGCGGTAGGTATCGGAATACGTGCGCATGGCAACCGGGTTGCGGGCAGCCGGCATCACATCCATCGAGGTGACGGCGTTGCGCGCAATGCGATTGCCGCGGCTCTTTGCGAACTTCTCCACGAGCGCGGCATTCTCGCTTGGGTCGAGCGCCGCAGACGAGACGCCGTACAAGGCGTCGTTCGGCATCTGCTCTGCTTTGTTCTCACAGCTATCCATAGGTCCTCCTCAGGCTTTGGATTCGATTTCGAACGCTTCGAGAGTAGTCCTTTTCGCACCGGCGCGCAGCCCTCGCCGCGCATCTTATTCGGCATCGTCCTCGTGACGAAGCTCAAGCATGCGGCGTCGGTATTCCTGAACGGCAAGTTTCGCGCGTTCGAGACGTCGACGTTCACGCGGCGAGAGAGCCGAAGGGTCGACCTCGTTCTCGTAGACGTCCTCGGCAAGCAGGTGCGCCGCCATGGCAATGCGATCGTCGATCGAACGATGATGCAGCGGGTCCGCAGCGATATGCTCTGCGATGTTTCCCCAGGTGGGCGCCTCATCCATCGCATTGCCATGTCCGTGCGAGGTGAGGACCTTATGCTCACGCGCCAGCAGTTTTGCCAAGTCGTGGTGCTCGCGAATGATCTGTGCGGCGTCGTGGGGATGCTCGACAACCTGACTGGCGGCCTCGAGCGGACGAGCGTCGACCATGCGATACGTCGCCTGGGCGAGTAGCGGCATGAGGAACACCGTGCACGCGCCCGCGGCCACGAGCACAGATGCTACATCTTGCCCCATGGCGCCTGCCGAAACAGCCACGCTCGTGACAGCGACGATGATGGGCAGCGCCGTAGTGCAGTAGAGCGCCACCGTGGTACGGCCATGCGGCGAAACGTCACGCGTGAGCGGGCAAAGCTTCATGGAGATGGCGATAGGCACGGCGCGAATCACAAGCAGTGCCACGATAAAGCCCACGAGCATCACCGGATTGGCGGCAACGGCAGCCAGATCGATCTTGGCGCCCGACACGCAGAAGAAGACGGGAATCAAAAAGCCGTATGCCAGACCCTCGAGCTTGCTTTCGAGCGTATGGTCGCCCTCGGGAATGATAAAGCGCAGGACAAAGCCCGCAGCGAAGGCACCGAGCACGATGTCGAGGTCGAAAATCGCCGTAAAGGCCACAAGCACGATAAGGATGAAAACCGTGAGACGCACAAACGTCTGCGACGTGGTGTCGGCACGGTTCTGAATAAAGCGGAAGAAGCGATTGCCCAGTTTACGCGAGCGCGCCGGCACGGCTGCAAGCACCACGCATACGACCAGAAACGCAGCAAGGATCATGAGCGTCTGAACGCTGCTGCGCGCAGAGAGCAGCACGGACATCGCAAGAACGGGGCCGAGCTCTCCCCAGGTACCGTATGCCAAGATCGAATCGCCCAAGCGTGTTCCCACAAGCGAGCGCTCATGCAGGATAGGCATGAGCGTGCCCAACGCCGTCGAGGTGAGCGCGAGCGTGACCGCGATGCCGTCGATGCTGCCCGCCGAGAACACCGGCGTCATGCGAACGGCAAGCCAGGCAAGCAGGAATGACACGACCCAGGTCCCCAAGGCCCAACGGCCCTCGCCCCCAACAACATGTTTGGGATTGATCTCGTAGCCTGCAAGCAAAAACAAAAATGCAAGGCCGAGCTCCGATACGATGGACACCGCCTCGTCAACATGGATGAAGCCGAGCATGTGAGGTCCGAGCACAGCGCCCGCCAACAGCAAAAACACTGTCTCAGGAATAGCGCGGCCCGGAACGAGGGCGGCGAGGACCGGGCAGGCAAACGCCACGCCCGCGATAATCGCCAAAGAGACAAAAGCCATGAAAAGGGCTCCTTTCGTACGTTTCCACTGTACCCGTTTTGAGATGTGGGAATCTGCAAGAGGAAAAGCCGAAAGGAGCCTCAAGAAAAGCGACGAAATTAAGCGCGAGAGAGGAGATCGACCGTCAGCTTGGGATCGAACGGCAGCTCATCGAAGGGATAGAGCGGGCGCACGATCTTGTGGTGACCAAGGCGCGGGAGGTCCTGGTCCACGGCACCCGGCGTGAGCGCCATGACCCAACCCTTGGCGGCGGCGGACAGGTCGGGCTCGAGGTAGCCCATCTTGACCACGACGATATCCTCGGCGTCAAACGGCGTGCCGGCGGCCTCGTACTGCTCGGAACAGCCAAACTGCGTACGCGCCGTGGTGACGATGACCTTGAAGTTGCCTTCGGCGATAACGGCACTCTTGCCGCCGCTGCGGTACTCGTCAAACAGACGGTCAACCACGCCGTCCATCATCACGGGCTCGCCGGACACGCCGCCGGTCATGGCACCCACGGCAAGACGCACGGGAGCGCCCGCGCCCGCCTGCTCGCATGCCTCGACGGCAGCGGGGTCGTTGAGCGACGCGAAGACGACGCGCTTCGTGCTGCCCTGGGCACGATAGGCGTCGAGAATCTCGCGCAAAAAGACGGTGCTGTCGTCCGTGCCGCCGGCACCGGGGTTATCGCCCGTATCGGAAACGAAGAACGGGCTCACTTCGGCAGAGAGTGCCTGAGCAACGGAGCCCTCGGCGGTATCGGTGGGACCCACGAACTCGAAGACGCCGGCGTTGTCCCAGAAGTCCTGAGCGGCAGCCATGGCTGCATCGCACACGGCCTGTTCATCGTAGCCATAGGACACGACGGCACCGTGGCAGCGCTCCATATCGGCCCAGGGGAAACCCATCCAGATGGACGTGTCGAACACATCGTCTTGAAGCTGGTAGACGCCCAGCTTGGCGTACATGCTCGCCCCGGGCTCCACCTCGGTCGAAGTCTTCTCGCCCGGAAGCAGCACGGGCACGTTCACGCGGGCGCGATAGAGCGTGCGTCCGGGATTATCGAGCACCTTGACGAGAGCGCGGGCTGCGCGCTCGTGCGTCCAGGGAACGTCGATGTGCGGGGCGGTGCGATAGCACGTGAGCAGGTCGCACGATTCAAACAGAAGGTCCGAGATGCAACCGTGCAGGTCCATGGAGGCAGCGATGGGAACGTCTTTGCCCACAATCTGGCGTACGCGGGAGGCGACTACGCCCTCGCCGTCCTCCACGCCGACCACGCTCGCGGCGCCGTGAATGGTGAGCAGCACGGCATCGAGAGGCTTCTCTTTATGGGCCTGCTCGAGCAGCGCGCAGAACTCATCGAGCCACGCGTTGAAAAACTCGTTGGTCACCGGGCCGCCAGGAAGGGCGCCGGCATAGGTAAGGGGCACCCACTCGACGCCCTCGACGCGCTCGATAGCGCCAAAACGCTCAAGGCGTGAGGCATCGATCGCGGAGGTGTCACCCGTGATCCAGGGATGGCTGTCGAGCAGCTCCTGGCCACGACGGACACGAAACGCCGCCTCGCCCGAGCGGTAGGGGGTGAACTCGGAACACTCGATATGAAGGCCGCCGACGGCAATACGATAGGGTTTGGACATGATGGTCACGCTCCAAAGGGCCGGGGATATCAAACGGTCCCATTATGGCGCATGCCGCAATGGGCGTCGCGAATGTTCGCGCACTCGCAACAGATACGCCCGCCAGCGGCAGCAAATGCCCCTCGCCCGAGCGACATGTTCCCAGCGCATTGGCTGCCTGAGGACCCGCCACGCGATATGGGACAACTCGCTCCTGTCTGCAGAACAATAACCGCCCCCGCCGTTATTCACCGGGAATACCGCCCGCTCGAGCTGCCCTTCCTTGTCTTTATGCAGCCTGATTATTAGCATATTTAGGGCGCTTCCCCGGGGCAGTAAGGTTCGCCCGGGCGCTTCCATCTCATGAGGTGAAATCCTATGAACGCAGATATCGTCATCGTCGGCGCCGGCCCGGCCGGCATCTTTACGGCCCTCAAGCTCATCGAGGAGCGGCCCGATACCCATATCGTCTTACTGGAAAAGGGCCTTCCGGTAGAGAAGAGGCATTGTCCCAAAGACAAAACCGGGCACTGCGTAAACTGTCAGCCCTGCAATATCACCACGGGGTTTTCGGGCGCAGGCGCGTTCTCGGACGGAAAGCTCTCCTTGTCCTACGAGGTCGGCGGCGACCTCCCCGAGCTGATTGGCGCCGGGAAGGCCCAGGAAACCATCGACAAGGTGGACAAGATCTATCTCTCCTTTGGTGCCGACGAGCACGTCGAGGGCGCGGGACACAACGCACAGATACGCGACATTCGCCGTCGCGCCATCCAGGCAGGCCTCAAGATGGTCGATTGCCCGATCCGCCACCTGGGCACTGAGAAAGCCCAGGAGCTCTATCTTGCGATCGAGAACCATCTTCGCAATGCCGGCGTCGAGATGCACTTTCGCACCGAATGCCGCGACGTGATTATCGAGAACGATATTTGCCGAGGGGTCATTGCCACAGGCCCGGACGGAGAAGAGCGCATCGACGCCAAGCGCGTCATCGTGGCCACCGGACGCCGCGGCGCCGATTGGCTTGAGCACCTGTGCTCCGAGCATGGAATCCTCCATACGCCGGGACCTGTCGATGTGGGCGTGCGCGTCGAGATGCGAAACGAAGTCATCGAGGACGTGAACGAGGTCCTCTACGAGGGAAAGCTCATTGGCTACCCCAACCCCTTCCGCAATAAGGTGCGCACGTTTTGCCAAAACCCCGGTGGTTTTGTGGCGCAGGAAAATTACGACGGCGGCCTTGCGGTGGTAAACGGGCACTCCTTCAAGGAACGCAAATCCGACAACACCAACCTCGCCATCCTGTGCTCGCATAATTTCCGCGAGCCGTTCAACCAGCCGATCGCCTACGCGCAAAACATCGGCAGGCTCTGCAACATGCTGGGCAACGGCCATATCCTCGTGCAGCGCTTTGGCGATATCCTCAACGGCAAGCGCACCTGGCAAAAGGAACTCGACCAATCAAACGTGCGCCCCACGCTGCCGGATGCCGTCGCGGGCGACATCACGAGCGCACTTCCCTACCGAACGATGACCTCGATCGTCGCATTCATGCTCGCCGTGGACAAGGCCATTCCCGGCTTTGCCTCCGCAGAGACGCTGCTCTACGCGCCCGAGCTCAAGTTCTACAGCAATCGCGTGACCATGGACAAGGAGTTCACCACAAGCGTCACCAACCTTCATTGCCTGGGAGACTCCAGCGGCTGGACGCGCGGCCTCATGATGGCCTCGGTCATGGGATACCTTATGGGCGAGCGCCTGGCAGCGGAGCTATAGGACAACGAAAAGATGTCGGTGGCGAGGCGAGCCCGTCACCACGCGCACGCGCAGCGCCCCCGTAGGACACACGGTCATGCAGGGGCGCTGTTTCGTGCCGTGGCGTCATTTCGCGCAGGGACGCCGCTCAGTCTTTAAGGTAGTTGTACACCGTCTGTGAGTAGAGCAGCGCTCCGTATTCGGACGGATGCGAATAGTCCTGGAAGAAATTTTTGTCGTACTCATGGGATGAAAAATCGACGTAGGACACGCCCGCCTCCTCGCACGCCTGGCGAATCATCGCGTAGTACTCCTGCCTAACAGGGGCGGTATACGCCGTCTGGTCGTACATAAAGCCGTTGACCGGCTGGATGACCACGAGCGGAATCATGCCCGATTCCACGCCCGCCGCAAGGGCCATCTTGAAGTCCTCGTACTCCTGCTGGCTAAAATACTCACCATTGCGCACCTTCCAGGTTGTCTTGGCCCCCTCGAGCCATGCCTCGCCGCGCTTTTGATACCAACCCTCGTCAACAGCGAAAGTCTTGTTGCGCGACGTGGCCGCCAGGTCGTGCGTCGCACTCGCCTCGAGCTCGGCCCAATCGGGAGCCGATGGCGCGGTGTTCGGAGCGCGAGGCGATGGCGCCGCCGCGTGATTGTTCGCGAGTCGTAGGCGCGCGTCATCGACCGCCGATGTCATCGTGCGATCGAGAGCATCGGAAAATGAAGAAAGCGGCGAGGTCTTCTTCAAGACATCGACACCATACTCGCCCAGCCGCGCCGCCACGCGATCTTTGAGGTCCGCGGAGATGCGATCGTTTGCCATGAAGGCATCGTAGGCATCATGCGAAAACATGGCCGGAAGATGGTCTTGCGGCGCGCGATAGCACATGAATCACTGCATACTCGCAAAGAGCACGCTGCGGTCTTGCCCTGTCGTACCGCCGAGCGCGCCCATCTCGACAGCCTGCCAAAGGCTCTCGCAGGTAGCGCGACCCACGGTAAGCGTGCTAATGCCGTACTCGCCATTCAAAAAAAGCTTGCTGGGATTCATAGCACCGCCATGGCGCGGGCTCAGCTCAGACGAGCCAAAGACAAGGCGCGGGTTATAGCCCGCCTTCGCACGCGCAGCGTATTCGCCGGACACAAAATGGAAGTTCGATGCCTGTGCATAGGAAGGATACGCGACAAACGCCGCGTTCTCCGCGCCCGACGCACCGATACCCAGCACGCCTCCCACCCCAGGCACCACCAGCGCCACGCAAATACCGGCAGCGAGAACAAGGGCCGCCGAAACGGCAACCAAGCGCTTAAAAGGCGCACGGGACATATACGCTCACCACCTTAGAATGCCGAGTACACCGGTGCCGCCGGTGCCCCGTAGGACGAAAAAAGGAAAAACCAGACGAGTATCGCTGCAAGCAGGAGCACCAAGACAAACCACACGACGGAGGCGAGACAAGAACCCGCGAAGAACCACACGCGAACGTGCTCCGTAAAAGGATGCAGGCGCGAAATGGGCCCCGATGCCTTGCGCGCACTCACAAGCGCACCTCAATCTGATGGATGATCTTGTTTACGGTGTTCATCTCGTCGCGGTCCACCGCCGTGGGCGCGATCTGCACGCCAAAGTCCTCCTCGATAGCCACGAGCAGCTCGGTTGCCGCCATGGAATCGAGCAGACCCGCGTCGAACAAGTCGATGTCGCGCTCCTCGCGCACCGCATCGTCGTCGCAAATGTCCTCGAGCATATCCAGGACCTTTTCTTCAATGTTTGCCGTAGTCATTTACATCATCCCTTCGATGATTTGCTGGACTTGACCGGAAAACAGAGCGAACCCCAAGAAGACCAACTGCATGGTCGCAGCCCACGAAAGTGCCCTGTACCAGGTCTTTTTCTTATTTCTTTTATAGAAGCGGGACTTCTTTTGATAAACCTCCGAAGCCGCAAGAAGAATCCCGTGATAGGCGCCGTATGCCAGGTAGCTCGGCGTGAGTCCATGCCAGGCACCCATGAACAGCATGTTTGCCATATAGGCAGCGCAAGCTGTTTGCAGCCGGGTCGAGAACACGTGCTGCCGCGTGACCATGCGCGTGAAGCGCATGAACACGAAGTCGCGCAGCCAGGTGGAAAGCGTGATGTGCCAGCGATTCCAAAAGTCCTTGATGTCCACGGCAGCAAACGGGGCACGGAAGTTGCGCGGACAACGGATGCCAAAGCAGTAGCTCGCACCCATGGCCATAAGCGAATAGCCGGCGAAGTCGAAAAACAGGTAGATGCCGTAGCCGTAGGCATAGGCAATCTGGTAGGCCGCGTCGGTAAGGCCAAGATTTACCAGCTTGGGGATACCGCCGATGCCCGCCGCTGCGGCGGGGTCGTACCAGTCGCGCACGATGGTGGCGATTACCAGCTGAAAGACAGCGCCCACCAGCAAAAGCAATATGCCGCGCGTGAGCAGGTCGGCATATTCATCGCGTCGGTACGTGCGGTGCGCGTCTTCGATAAAGCGGCGAGAGCGGTCGATGGGCCCCGAGGTGATCTGCGCGAAAAACGTTAAAAAGTAGAGGTAATCGACGAGGGACAGCTCTTCGATAAGCCCATCGCGGATCTCGATGATCACCTGCACCGCGCGAAACGTGCAATACGAGATGCCCATGAAACCCAGGAAACCCGCGCCCGAGGCCGCGCTCAACTTGTAGATAATAAGCGGAGCGCACGTGAGTACGAGTGAGACACCATAGACCGCCATGCTGCACGCGCCGCGCTTCCAGCTGTCCAGCGTACAAAAGACCCCTGCGCAAGAAAGCACGACGAACAGCAAGAGCGAGCATGCCACGGCGCGGTCGGACGCAAAGAGAAACGCGAGCATGATGCACGAAGCGGCAAAGCCGTATCCGCGAAGCGGGCGCTCCCGCAGCCCCAGCACCGCCGCGGGCACGACGAGCGCCGCCAGCAGAATGAAAAAGGAAGCCGAGGCAAAAAACACCATGGTGCTAACCGTTCTGCAGCAACGCGAGCGCACGGCGGTCGAGTTTGCCATTCCCCGTGACGGGAAGCGCAGACACAAAGACCACGCGACGCGGGACCATGTAGTGCGGAAGCGTCTGCTTGATTTTCTCTTTGAGAGCAAGACCGGCACGAAAGTCCGACAAGGTGCGCTCCTGCGCGCTCACCACATAGGCCACCAAGTGCGAGATACGCCCCTCACGCTTGACCGCGACAACAGCACATGACGCCACCTCGGGCAGGCGTTGGAATGCAGTCTCTATCTCGCCCAGCTCGATGCGAAACCCGTTGAGCTTGACTTGTAGATCCAAGCGACCGCGATAGTGCAGCATGCCTTGGCCGTCCAAGCATCCCTCATCGCCCGTGCGATAGCTCCTCACGGAAATGCCGTTTAACTCAGCTGTGCCAAAAGCGCGCTCGGTTAGATCCTGCCGGCCCCAATAGCCCGCAGCAACCGTATCGCCTTCGATAACGACCTCGCCCCACGTACCCGCAGGGACATCGCGCCCCTCGTCGTCGACGATGCGTAGGCGCGTACCGGGACGTGGGCTCCCCACGGGCAACGGCTCAGCAGACGCAGCCATCTCGTCGCTCACCACGACTTCCGTCACCGCCACCGTGGACTCGGTGGGGCCATAGGTATTGATGATCGTCGCGCTCGCAAAGCGCTCGCGCAGGCGGCGCGCCGTCTTGTTGGTAAGTGTCTCGCCGCAAAAGATAAAGGTGGTGAGGCCTGGCATGAGCTCGGAGGAAAACTCAGGGTTCGCCAGGCACATGTCGGCAAACGAGGGCGTGGAGACCCAGATGCTCACGCCGCTTTTGGCGAGAGTACGCAGAAGGTCAGCCGCATTTTGAGATGAATCGTGCGTAAGGCTGAACATGCTTCCGCCCACAGCAAGGGCGCCCGCAAGCTCGAAGACCGAGAGGTCGAACGAGAACGGGGCCTGGTCCAGAAAGACGCAACCGCTCTTCTCCTTGCCGCCGAGCACCAAATCCCAATCACAAAAGTTATCGAAGCACGCGGCCGTGACCTCCACGCCCTTGGGCGCACCCGTGGAGCCAGAGGTGAACAGCACGTAGGCCAAATCTTCGTCGCGAATCCAAGACTCGCGCTCCGAGACACCACCGGATACCGCCGCGGCGCGAATCTCCTCGACATCAATCGTCTGGGCGAACGAAGGCCCCACCTCCGCCGCATCGCCTTCGATTGAAAGAAGCAGCTCGCCGCCCACTTGCTCGGCAATAGACGCCACGCGCGCGGCAGGCACCGAGTGAATGTCAACGGGAACATATGGATGTCCGCTCTTCATGCAGGCCAGAAACGAAGCAACCATGTATGGAGACTTATGGCCGCACACCACGACGGGCGTCGCGGCACTGAGTCCGAGCGCGGACAGGTGCCCGGCGATGCCCTCGGAGGCCCGCCAAAGCTCGCCATAGGTCATCGACTCGCCCGACGACGTGCGAGTCGCCACATGATTTGGATCGCGTTGCGCATGGGCGCAGATGTAATCGAGATACCGCATCGGTTAACCTCCCTCACAGACCGCGGCAGGGGATGTGCCGCGAAGTAGGCCTGTTTTAGCACTCGCCCTCAGACGAGAGCGAACCGAGGCCATTACGTGACAAAACTGAAAGCAGATAACAGGGACGTCACCCGCCGTCCACATTCGGCATCTTGCATGAGGGGGGGTACGTCAAGCTGCACGCGCGAACAGCTTCAGAGCCTCACAAAGCGAGCGAACCGCCTCCAATGGAAATCTGTCAAGCCGGAGAAAAGAGGTCCCTGCGTCCATGTGGCGCGACCCATGTCGTATGATAATGAGGTTTATGTTATGCATGGTTCAAGGCGTGGGGCGTGTACCCGCGACCGCCGCCGTGCACCGGCACGAGTAGCCACTACCAACAGGAAGGCAGCAGCAATGGTCTCTCGCATCTACGTGGAGAAAAAGCCAGGGTTTGACGTGGAGGCGCAGCAGCTCAAGGCAGAGCTCACCGAGATTCTCGGCGTGAGCGGTCTTGCAGGCGTTCGCGTTATCAACCGCTACGACGTTGAGGGCATCAGCCAGGAGCTTTTCGATTCCTGCGTTCCCACCGTGTTCTCCGAGCCCCAGGTAGACGTGACCTATACCGAGCTGCCCGACTGCGGCGACGCGCCCGTGTTCGCCGTGGAGTTCCTGCCCGGTCAGTTCGACCAGCGCGCCGACTCCGCAAGTGAGTGCGTGCAGCTCATCTCCCAGGGCGAGCGCCCCGACGTGCGTTCCGCAAAGGTCTACGTGCTCGAGGGCAGCCTCGCGCAGGCAGACGTCGAGGCCATCCAGCACTACGTGGTGAACCCCGTCGAGGCGCGTCTTGCGAGCCTCGAGCTTCCCGCGACCCTCAAGGTCGACGTGCCCGAGCCCGCTCCCGTCGAGGTACTCGACGGCTTCCGCGAGCTTGACGAGGCTGGCCTGGCCTCCGTCATCGCCGAGCGCGGCCTTGCCATGGACGAGGCGGACATCGCCTTTTGCCAGCAGTACTTCCGCGAGGAGAACCGCGACCCCACCATCACCGAGATTCGCGTGATCGATACCTATTGGTCTGATCACTGCCGCCACACCACGTTTGGCACCGTGCTCGATACCGTCGCCATCGACGACGATGTCGTGCAGGCAGCCTTCGATCGCTACATGGAGATTCGCCATGAGCTGGGCCGCGACGCCAAGCCCGTCTGCCTCATGGACATGGGCACCATCGGCGCCAAATACCTCAAGAAGACCGGCCAGCTCACGAACCTCGACGAGTCCGAAGAGATCAATGCCTGCACCGTCAAGGTGACGGTCGATGTCGACGGCAAGGACCAGGACTGGCTCTTCCTCTTCAAGAACGAGACGCACAACCACCCCACCGAGATCGAGCCCTTTGGCGGTGCCGCCACCTGCGTGGGCGGCGCCATCCGCGACCCGCTCTCCGGCCGCAGTTATGTGTACCAGGCCATGCGCGTCACCGGCGCATCCGACCCCACGGTCCCCGTGTCCGAGACGCTTGCCGGCAAGCTGCCGCAGCGCAAGCTCGTGACCACCGCTGCCGCCGGTTACTCCAGCTACGGCAACCAGATCGGTCTTGCCACCGGCCAGGTCAACGAGCTGTATCACCCCGGCTACACCGCTAAGCGCATGGAGGTAGGTGCCGTCGTGGGCGCCACTCCGGCCTCCCACGTGCGCCGCGAGTGCCCCGCCCCCACCGACAAGATCATCCTGCTCGGCGGACGCACCGGCCGTGACGGCATCGGTGGCGCCACCGGCTCTTCCAAGACGCAGAACACCGACTCCATCGAGACCTCCGGTGCCGAGGTGCAGAAGGGCAACGCCCCCGTGGAGCGCAAGCTCCAGCGCCTGTTCCGCCGTGGCGACGCCTGCCGTCTTATCAAGCGCTGCAACGACTTTGGCGCAGGCGGCGTCTCCGTCGCCGTGGGCGAGCTCGCCGACGGCCTGTACGTCGACCTCGACATGGTGACCAAGAAGTACGAGGGCCTCGATGGCACCGAGCTCGCCATCTCCGAGTCCCAGGAGCGCATGGCGTGTGCCGTGGCCGACGAGGACGTCGATGAGTTCATGGGCTACGCCGCCGAGGAGAACCTCGAGGCTACCGTCATCGCCGAGGTCACCCAGGAGCCGCGCATGCGCATGGCGTGGAACGGCGTGGCCATCGTCGACCTGTCCCGCGAGTTCCTCAACTCCAACGGCGCGCCCAAGCATCAGGAGGCCCATGTGGTCGCCCGCAGCGTGTGGCAGCCCAGCTGGGAGGGCACGACGCTCGCCGAGCGCATGACCTC
>CAKUGM010000035.1 GCA_934654625.1 uncultured Collinsella sp.
CACTCTTGCGAGCAGGCTTAATATACGTGTTCTGGGCACCGCAAGCCAAGAGGGAACCATTAAGATCGTTGGTCCCGCACGAGGCGAAAAGAAAATGGCGAAGAAAATCATCGCCTCAATGGAGGCAGATGGCTTCTCTGGTGGCTTGGTCTATATCGATCATGTCGAAAATGAACCAGCGGCGCTGCAACTTAAACAAACAATTCTCGAACGCTGGCCAGAGTCTGAGATACATATTCTCCCATGCGGAGCGCTCTGCTCGTATTATGCAGAAAACCAAGGGCTTATCATTGGATACACTTGGGCATAGCTTCTGGTTTAATAAAAAGGCTGCAGGGAGTTATTTCCGCAGCCTTTTTAGTAGCTATAAATCAACTTTACATAAGATATATTATCTAGTTTTTCAGTTTAATGACTGAAAGACAGAAGATCGCATGCATCCGATGACTGGTGCAGATAACCAGATCGCAGAACATATATAGCTCGTAAGCTCGTCGAGCCTTTATGCAATACAGCAAGCAAAAAGACAGATCGGCCAAAATCGAATAACGAATTAAGGATGCACGCGGCAGCATAACGTCCATGGCAAACACGGAACTTAACGTGCACAAAGCTCAGACACTCTATGCACGTCTTGCAATCGAGGCAATGATTTACGATGCCAGCTCAAAGAATCAATTTAATAAGGTACCTAAATTGATGTTATATATTGATAAGCAGCAGTAGCCGCAATTGCGCCGTCGGAAACAGCTGTAACTACTTGTCTAAGCATTTTCGAACGCATATCACCAGCGCAATATAGCCCTTGCGTTTTAGTAGACATATCTTCTCCCGTAAGAACCCCGCCATTATCAGCAATGTCGACGTAATCTGCTATTAGATTCGTTATGGGGTCAAAACCCGTAAAGACAAAAACGCCAAAAGAACCCGCAGCGCGCTCCTCCTTAATCAGGTCATTCGTCACCGTGTTTCTAAACGACACAGTAGTTGGAAGCGACTCGCCACCGAGTTCTTCAAGCAATGTGTTAAAACGAACCTCGATGTTTTCAGCCGCCTGAACTTTTGCAACGATTCCCCTCGGCGCACGGAATTGATCTCGGCGCACAAGCATGATGACGCGAGATGCGATACGAGAGAGAAACAGCGCTTCGTCACATGCGGCCTTACCACCGCCAATTACATAGACGAGCTTCCCACGATAAAACATGCCATCACATGTCGCGCAATAGGAGACTCCCCTACCGATAAACGCATCTTCGCCAGCAAAGCCGGCTTTGCGAGGTCGCGCACCCAATGCGCAGACAACAGAACGAGCTGCGACGCTATCTGAACCCCCGTTAATTGAAAATGTTCCATCAGCATTCTGAATTAACGCATCGGCAGAACGCTGAAGCTGATGAGCACCAGCATCCAATGCATGCTGATACAATGCAGCACCGAGCTCATAACCGCTAATGTCTGGCAAGCCAGGATAATTGTCTACACTATCTGTTTGTGCTATCTGACCACCGGGCAAGCCTGGCTCAAAGATAACGGTATCCAAGCCAGCACGTGCCCCGTAAAGGGCCGCGGATGATCCGGCGGGACCACCACCGATGACCGCCAAATCGTATATAGCCTTCGTCATGGGCCTTCCTTTCAACACGTCCGCACAAAAGTAGCCTTCTTGGCTCAGGTTAATACTACCCATCAATTCATGTTTATCTCTCGAGCTTGCGCATCGATTCATTTCTAATCGTAGAATAGAGTGCACGTCGATAAGGAGTCCTTATGAGCGTTGAGCAGAATACTGCTTCAACAACTAAATCCAATTCTCAGCCTGTTATTACCGTAATGCACGCATCGGTTGGCTCTGGACACAAAGCAGCGGCTAATGCTGTTGCGCAGGCCATCGATAAATTGCGTGGTACCAACGGAATCCCTGAAAACGTGCGCATCGATGTCCTTGATATTCTCGATTACGGACGCATTAAATTTGACGGCAACAAAACTGCTGCTTCATTCACCGGGGCGACAAGGCCAATCTACGATATCACCTGGCGCTACACCCTCACCGGTCGCCTTCTCTGGGGTGGGGGCACCGGATGGTCTCGCGTTATGTTTCCATCGTTTAACGACTATGTTCACAACAATAAACCCCTTGCGATTATCGCAACCCATATCACCGCCGCGAACGTCGCATGTGGTGCACGAATGATTACGGGAATCGATTATCCCCTTGTCTGCATTCCCACCGATTATGAAATCGAGGGTTGGTGGCCGCATAAGGAAACGGATTTATTCTGCGTCGCAACAGAATTTATGGCGGAGACGCTTAGACCCCGCCACGTTGAAGAGTCCAAAATCAAAATTACGGGAATCCCTGTACGCGGAGGTTTTGATGATCCGTGTGATATTGACCAGATAAAAGAGTCTTTCGGATTGCCCCGTGATAAAAAAATCGTATTGGTTATGGCCGGCGCATCGCTCCCTCAGCCTTACGTCCGTTTTAGGGCTGCAATAGAGCAAACTCTTCCCTATTTGCGTCGCTTCAAGCACATGCATTTTGTATTCCTTCCTGGCAAGGATAAGGATTACTCGATGCATCTCCAATCAGTATTCAACGGAATGGGCCTCGAAAATGTTTCGGTGCTCGACTATGTCGAGGACATGGCTTCGCTCATGAGAGCATCCGATGTTGCCATCCTTAAATCTGGAGGCCTAGCCGTCACAGAGTGTCTCTGTGCGAAATTGCCTATGATTTTACTTGGCAAATCATATGGCCAAGAAAAGGCAAACACCATCATGCTTACCTCGTTTGGCGCCAGCTTGCACGCCACGACCTTTCGCGAACTCATCACAACGCTCAATCATCTTCATGAAAATCCCGCCGCGCTTCAGGCCCTATTGGTCAATGCAAACGCGCTTCGCAAGCCACACGCTGCCGAAGATATAGTTATCGAGACCATGAAATTAATAGGCGCACCCGTAAAACGAGCACGCCACTTTGCAGAATTCTATATTGGAGACAAGCCAGCCCATATCCGATGAGTGGCCCATTGGCGCTTACGCAACACCGCTTGAACCGAATCCGCCAGCTCCACGATCGGTCTCATCCAACTCATCGACCTCATGCAAGTAAACGGTCGGAACTTCCTGAATCACGAGCTGAGCGATACGCTCGCCTTTTTCTAGATGAATCGTCTGCTCTGCATCAAGGTTGATGAGAATGACCTTAAGCTCACCACGATAGTGAGCATCGATAAGGCCGGGAGTGTTGACGATGGAAAGCCCGCGTTTGAGCGCAAGACCGCTTCTGGGCTGAACAAAGCCTGCGTAGCCGTCAGGCAAAGCAATGGCGAGACCAGTGGAAACAAGACAGCGCTCATACGGAGCAAGATCGACTGTTTCATTGCATCGCAAGTCCAGACCGGCATCACCGGAATACGCATATTGCGGAAGGCTAACGGTTGAATCCAAACGCTTAATAGAAACATCAACACGAGACATCTTGGCAGTCACCTCAAATTCTGCAGTTCCTCAAAGAACTCATCGACATCCTTAAAGTCACGATACACGGAGGCAAAGCGAATGTAGGCGACTTTATCGAGTTTCTCAAGTCGCTTAAGAACCATATCGCCAATTTCGTGCGAACTAACAGCTGTGAGGGTGCTGCTGCGCAACTCGCGCTCAATGTCGTCAATAAGACCATTTAGGGCAGCGAGATCGATATCTCGCTTAGAGGTGGCCCTCATGAGACCCACAAGAAGCTTATTTCTATCAAAAGGCTGCGTAGAACCATCGCTCTTGATTACCTCAATGGGATCCTCACAGCGCTCAAACGTAGTAAAGCGAAAACCACAGCCACGGCATTCGCGACGTCGCTTAATTGCATTAGTTGCTTCTTGTGTGCGCGAGTCTACAACACGCGTATCGGCATTACCGCACTTAGGACAACGCATGGAAACCTCCGATTCGAATAGAACTCAGAATACCCCATGCAATAAAAAAAATTAATGCGAGGAAGCCGGAACCAGAAGGTCCATACCAATAGAAAGCTCTGAAGAAGAAAGGCCGTTCCAGGAACGAATCAGAGAAACGGTATCCGAAGTGCTCAGATCGGAAACAGGATGCGCTGCAGCGATATCCCAAAGAGTGTCACCTTCATGAACCGAAACAACGGTCTGAGGGGTATTTGCAGTAGCGCTATCAAAAACGCGCTGAGCAGAGAACGCATTAAAGAACGTCACAGAAAGGGCGATCAAGGCAACGGCGACAACAAGAGCGGCGCCCATGTTCAAACGAGTGCGAGCGCTAAAAGACGAATCCAAGCCAACGCTGTCTCGAGCATAGGATTGAAGATTGCCATCGATTACTTGAAACGCAGGGCGCGCATCGGATGACTTGAGGGCCAAGTTGCCATACGTCATGGAATTGAAATTGTTCATCTTTGTACCTCTCCTGTTCGATTCAAGAAGAGTTATATAACCTTGCGTGGACAAAGGTACTGGCGCAAGAACGAATGTTCGTATATTATTATCTACGAACAGTTGTTCCAGTCAATAGAAATTCGAACATTTGTTTGGGTTTGAGGAGTGACCATGGCACGCAAGATAACTAAGCGCCAACAGCAGATCTACGACTTCATCCGCTCCTACCAGACGGAAAAGGGCTATCCGCCCAGCGTTCGCGAAATGGCGGCAGCAGTTGGCCTCTCCTCCCCATCAACGGTTCATGCACATCTATCTGCGCTGGAAGCCCATGGCCTTATCAAGCGAGACAAAACCAAACCGCGCGCGTTGGAGGTCTTTGAACAGGAAAATGGGATTGTAAACACCGAGGATACAGCTGAAGACAAAGCCCTGCCTGAGATGCGTGGAGTTGTCTCCCTTCCCCTCGTTGGACGTGTCGCAGCCGGTTTGCCCATCTTGGCTGAGCAAAATATCGAAGACACGTTTACCGTTCCCACCGAGATTGCATCGGATTCTAGCTCCTTCATTCTCGAAGTGCACGGCAACTCGATGATCAATGTGGGCATCTACAACGGCGACTACATCATTGTTCGCGAACAACCAAGCGCCATGAATGGAGATATCGTTGTAGCCATGATCGACGGTTCCGCAACCGTTAAGACGTTCTATAAAGAACGAGGGCGGGTTCGTCTTCAGCCAGAAAACGACGCCATGGAACCGATTTACGCCGACAATCCAACCATTCTTGGCAAAGTAGTTGCCCTTATGCGTCGGCTTTAGTCTCTATGGAAACAAAGCGAAACATTCGCAAGCGAATTCACTTCATCGACGATATACGTGGCATCACGATTATCTCGATGGTCGCTTTTCATGTCTCATATGACCTTGCCTATCTCTATGGCCTGCCCATGGCATGGTTTACCATAGGTCCCCTTCAAGATATCTGGCGATGCTCGATTAGTTGGACCTTTTTGTTCATCGCTGGGTGGTCCACCTCATTTTCGAGAAGCAATCTAAAACGAGGTTGTCTCTACACGGCAATGGCATTGCTCATTTGGTTGGCAACCACAGTCGCAAGCGTCGACACTCCGGTTAATTATGGCATCTTGTTCTGCATGGGGGCGTCTACGCTCTTATATAGCTGTATTGAAAAACTTGGGCTGCGCAACCCCCTGCTGATAACGGTAATAGCGCTTGTTGCTTTCGTCTTAAGCTACCCTGTTCCGAGAATGACGTATCCGGTAGAGCATCTTGCCTGGCTCGGCTTCCCCTCCCCCGCCTTTATGTCGGGTGACTACTACCCCCTCATCCCATATTTCTTCATGTATATGGTAGGTGCAGGATGCGCGCGGCTATTTGAACGCGAAACAAGGGGGGCATATCCGCAATGGATGACTAAAACAAGGAGCAAGGCCCTAGAATATATCGGGACCAAAAGCCTGATTATCTACCTGCTCCATCAACCGCTTGCTCTCTTTGTTTTAAGCCTGATTTTCGGATAGCGGAGATAGGCCTTCAGAAGCAACGATTTCCTCGTTGCAATGCTCATAGCTTTGCAACATTCCCGCCAGCTTTAAGGGCACTTTTGCCGTAACAAGCATTCCCTCCGAAAGAAACTCCTCGGTTAGGATCACGCCCTGCTCATGAATTTGAGCCCGCAAGGAAGCACGGGAATACGGAAGCATCACGGTCATCAGCCGATCCAATGCAGAAGCGCGAAGCGCAATGCAATCGATAAGAGCATCTATTCCGTAACCCGTATGCGCGGAACAGAAAATCTGATCAGGATAGCGCGATTCAAGCGCATAAACATAAGCCGCATCGAAGCGATCGCACTTGTTGTTAACCGTAACAGAAAGTTGCTGGCCAGCGCAGATCTCATCAAGGACCCTATCGACCGCCTCAAGATGCAGATCGGCGTCTTCATCAGAGATATCGACGATTTTCAATATCAAATCAGCTTCAAGAACTTCCGAGAGCGTAGATTTGAACGCCTCAACAAGCCCATGCGGCAACTTCTGAATAAACCCAACGGTATCGGTGATGGTAACGACACGACCTCCTGGGAGGCTGTAAGAACGCGTTGTGGGATCAAGCGTGGCAAATAACTTATCCTCCGAAAGAACTCCTGCATCAGTCAAAGCGTTGAGTAGCGTTGACTTACCGGCATTGGTATAACCGGCAAGAGCGATTCTAAAAGCAGTCGACTCTTTTCTACTTTTTGCTTGAACATCGCGACGTTTTTCCAATGCATCAAGCTCGCGTCTCAATGAAGCGATTTTATTTCGAATCAAGCGCCTATCGACCTCGAGTTGGCTCTCACCTTGACCAAAGCGACTACCGATACCGCCTCTCGTCTGTTCTTTCGCAAGATGCGACCACATGCCCCTCAAGCGAGGAAGCAGGTATTGTAACTGGGCGAGCTGGACTTGAATACGTCCCTCGCGCGTCTTGGCATGTAAACCAAAAATATCAAGAATCAAGGCGGTGCGGTCGATAATCTTGGTGGGCTCACCAATGGTTTTCTCCAGATGGCTTTGCTGTGCTGGAGAAAGATCATCGTCGAAAATGACTGTATTGACATCAAGTGCCGAAACGAGATGCCGGACCTCATCGACCTTACCCGAACCGATAAATGACTTTGGAATCGGCTTATCGAGACGCTGGACAACACGACCAACCGTAACCGCCCCAGCAGTATGCGCCAGTCGCTCAAGTTCATCGAGCGACCGCTCTACCGGCCAAGCGCTGTTGCGAAAGTCGACCCCGACAAGCAAAACGCGCTCAGGTTCAAGTTCCGTGGACAAAAAGGAGAATCGACTCACATCTCACCTTCAATTACCGCTTGCACCTTATCGGCGACATCGGATGCAGAAAGGCCATCGACTTCAATCCAGCGATATCGCGTATCGCGCCTAAACCATGAAAGCTGGCGCTTTGCATATCGCCTTGAGCCGCGCTTAATAAGCTCAATAGCATCGTTAAGCGATAGGTAGCCATCAAGATACTGAATGATTTCTTTATAGCCGATAGCCTGTGATGCGGTTGAATCGCGCTGCAATCCCCTATCCAAAAGGAGCTTAACCTCATCAACGAGCCCAAGCTCCATCATAGTGTCGACGCGCGCATTGATACGGTGATACAACTCCTCGCGATTCATAGAAAGACAGAAACGCAAAGAAGAATAGTATTCTTTAGGAGTCGAGAAGCCAGCCTTTTGATCGGCATAACACAGACCATCGTCAGCCATTTCAAGGGCTCGAATAACGCGTCGAACATTATGGGGATGAATGACCGCAGCGCTCTTCGAATCTCGCTCGGCAAGCAGCTGGTGCATATATTGGTCGCCCCTAGTGCTCGCAAGCTCCTGATAAGCTATACGCCGTGCGTCCTCAAATTCACCAGTCGGAAAGCGCATATCATCAAGTGCGGCATTGATATATAGCCCCGTTCCCCCACACATCAAGGCCACGTTGCCCCTGTTCCGGGCATCTTCTATCAGGGTGCGAGCATCACGCTGATAAAGGGCAGCTGAATACGCCGTGCGCGGAGAAACGATATCGACAAGCTTCAAAGGCACCGGTCTTTGGTCGAGAGGCGTCTTAGCCGTGCCGATATCCATTCCGGTATACACCTGCATGGCATCGGCCGAGATGACCTCAGTACCCCATCGCTCTGCCAGGCAATCGGCTGTAGCGCTTTTACCAACAGCGGTAGGACCAGCAATTACAATTACTCGATCAGGCATAGAGGCATGACTCATCGCGGATCGCCGGTCACCGTACCTGACAGATACCACGTACGCGCAACATCGACATCAACATCGACAATTTTACCAACAAGTTGATCAATCGTGTAACCAGCGGGAATAGGAGCATGGACCGTTTGATTCTTTGCACTCTTACCCATCAGGATAAATGCATCCTTCTTGGACGTACCTTCGATAAGAGCGGGGACGACCGTGTGAAGGTCACGCTGATTAAACTCGTTAGCCGTGGTTTCCACCACATGGACAAGACGATTGAAACGATCGAGAATAACGTCGCGCGGAGTGGGATCATCGATTTCAGCCGCCGGAGTGCCAGGGCGCTTGGAATAGATAAAGGTATAAGCCTGGGCATAGCGAACGGTTTCGGCAAGCGAAAGCGTCTGCTCAAAATCTTCCTCAGTCTCGCCAGGGAATCCAACGATGATATCGGTCGAAAGCGCGATATCAGGAATACGATCTCGCACGCGATCAATGAGATCCAGGTAGGATTCGCGCGTATAGCGTCGATTCATAAGCTTGAGGATGCGCGAAGAGCCAGACTGAACCGCCAAGTGCAGCTGCGGCATGACCGCAGGAACCTCTGCCATGGCATCAATCGTTTCGGGAAGCAGGTCCTTGGGATGAGAAGACGTGAAGAAAATGCGCTCAATTCCCGTGTCGCCTACACGGCGAAGAAGCTCGGCAAAACGGGGGGCTCCAAAAAGGTCACGACCATAAGAATTCACGTTTTGACCCAAAAGGGTTACCTCGCGAACGCCCATACGGGAAAGCGCGGTCACTTCGTCAACGATTTCATCAAAAGGACGGCTCTTCTCACGACCGCGAACGTAAGGCACGATGCAATAGGAACAGAAGTTATTGCATCCGGTCATAATGGGAACCCAGGCATGATATGACGTTGCGCGATGCCACGGCATCGTGGTGGCTGCCTCTTCCTCATGCTCCTCACAGCGAACATGATGGTTGCCATCATCGAAAGCCTGAGCAATCAGGTCGGCAACATGCGCAATGCTATGGGTGCCAAAAACGACATCGACATTATCGAGGTTGGTAAGAAGCCCCTCACCATCACGCTGAGCAATACATCCGCCAACAGCGATAACGCGCTTACCAGAAGGCGGAGTTGGCAAGCTCTTGCACGAAAGACATTGACCATAGAGCCTTGTATCCGCTGCTTCACGAACGCAGCAGGTCATAAAGACAACAATATCGGCTTCTTCAGGAGTAGCAACCTCCATGCATCCGCAAGAGTCCAACAGTCCACTTACACGCTCAGAGTCGTGCATATTCATTTGGCAACCAAACGTCCTGATCAGATACGTTTTGCCCTTAAGTTGTGAAATCGACATGACCTACCCTACTCGTTGCACGTCATCGACATAACCATCCATATCGGATGCGTGCACAGAGACATGATGAACATAAACCGAAAGACGAATCGCTGTACGTGATTCACCATTGATGAGTATGTCGGAAAAAATAGGCGCACACGAGATGTCAAATCCAGTCGGAATAAGAAAACCGCGTGCGATAGCTATAGCCTTGATCGCCTGGTTAACCGCCCCGGCTCCAACACACTGCATATTGACGGGAACACCGTCTTTAACCATACCGGCAATGGCGCCAGCAACTGATGCGGGGGAAGATTTACTTGAGACCTTCAAGAATTCCATTGCTACGTTTCTCCTGCTAAGGTGGCATATTTTGAGTATGAAATGACTTTAACGCATGTATGGGACGGCTACAAGGGCTATTCGCCCTTTTCAATAGGGAATGAAACCGTGATCCTATCCTTCATAACACGGATTTTAGGATCACCCGCCAATGCTAGATAATAGCGCTGAGCTAAATCCTCAAAGCACCGTTCAACATCCCGCGAGAAACGCGAAAGATCGTCGGAGGCGATTTTAAGCCCGCGTCGATCTTTAAGCAGATCGACCTCTTTATCAAGAGAAGCTTGCCCGTCGCGTTCACGCAATAAACGGGATAGCGCACTTCGAAGGGGCGCTATGGAGCCGGACAGGATGCGATGAGCGGTTCGTTCGGAGATATCGATACCGATCGTCTCTGCGATACGCATGAATTCTGCGGCATCGGCGGCAAACCCCAGTCGCGATACCACGGGCAGCGACGACTCGTTATCCAAGAAGAGCAGTCGCGACGCGTCGAGCTCTCCGCGCGCATGAGCATACAGCGTAGCGGCGACCTCGGTGGGACTACCGATAAAGACATCGCATCCGTGCATCTCTTCAAGGGAGAAATCGCATACGGTACGTAAGATATTGTGCGGTCCGCGCGCGCAGTGATATACGCCTGCTTCATCCTTTGAGGCGACGGGCCAGGTCGACTGATCCGTTCGTTCGTTAAGAAGTTCGGTATTGACCAGCACCTTAAATGAAGAGCCGAGATCTTTGCCGGAAGCAACAACCTCGACGTCATCAACATTTTGACGAATGGAAAACAGCGCCATGCCGCGTCCATGGACTCCCCAGCGGTCCATTTTCATCGACTCGAGTTTTGACGTCACTCGAGCATCAAAGATGCGCTCGCGCATATCTTCGGGCACGCCGCAGCCGTTATCGAGAAAAAGGAGAGTACGCATCCCCTCTTCTTTATACGTAGCCAAATAGATTCTCGAAGCTCCGGCATCACGAGCATTGCGAAGCATCTCGATAACGATATCTTCAACATGCTGGATGTCATGTTTTGCTTGGCGGCGCTCAGCCTCGGAAACACGAAGACGAACGAACCCCTCTCCAAGGTTTTCCTCAACACGAAGATTACCCTCCCCGGACATCGAGGCAATAAAGGAGATGAGTTCGTTCGTATCACTCATGTTATTTCGCAATATCCACGGCGCGGCTCTCACGGATCACAACAACGCGCACCTGGCCGGGATATTCCATCTCTTCCTCAATCTGGTGAGCGATATCGTGCGCAAGAACAGTGGAATGTGCATCGGAGATTTTATCAGGCTGAACCATGACATGAACCTCACGACCCGCCTGCATAGCGTACGTGCGCTCAACGCCCTCATGGGCATTGGCAATCTCCTCGAGCTTCTCGAGGCGTTTGATGTAGTTCTCAGCAGACTCGCGACGAGCACCGGGGCGCGAAGCGGAAATGGCATCAGCGGCCTGGACCAAAACGGCAAGAACCGAGTTGGGTTCAACGTCTGCATGATGAGCCTCGATAGCATGGACGATGGCAGGCTTCTCGCCATAACGGCGAGCAAGGTCGGCGCCAATCACAGCGTGCGGACCCTCGACATCATGGTCGATAGCCTTGCCGAGGTCGTGAAGCAGGCCGGCACGCTTAGCAGCGTAAATGTCGACTCCGAGCTCGGAAGCCATAATCGAACACATATCGGAAACCTCGAGCGAATGCTGGAGGACATTCTGACCAAACGAGGTGCGGTAGCGAAGAGCACCGAGCGTCTTGATAAGCTCAGGATGCAGATCGTGAATGCCGGCATCGAAAGCTGCCTGCTCACCAGCCTCGCGCACGCGCTGCTGAACAAGATCCGCAGCCTTGTTGTACATCTCCTCGATGCGTGCAGGATGGATGCGACCGTCTGCAATCAGATTCTCGAGGGCGACACGAGCGGTCTCGCGGCGAACGGGGTCGAAGCTCGAGAGAACAACGGTCTCGGGAGTATCGTCAATTACGAGATTGACACCAGAAACCTGCTCGAACGTACGAATGTTACGGCCTTCACGACCGATGATCCTACCCTTCAGATCGTCAGAGGGAATGTGGACAGAGGTAACGGTAACCTCAGCCGTATGGTCCGCGGCGCAACGCTGGATAGCCAGGGAGATAATCTCCTGAGCGGTCTTATGGCACTCTGCACGAACTTGTTGCTCGGACTCGCGAATGATAGTGGCCGCCTCGTGGGTGACTTCACCGCGGACCTTGTCAAGAAGCTCACGATGAGCATCATCGCGAGTAAGCTCGGAAATGCGCTCGAGCTCAGTGGTCTGCTGGGCAACAAGCTCGTCAAGCTCACGCGAACGCTTCTCAATCTGCCCTGCCTGGCTCGAAAGCTGATGCTCGCGCTTATCGAGAGCATCGTTGCGACGATCCAAAGACTCCTCACGCTGCATCACGCGATTCTCGAGGGTACGAAGTTCGCGCTTGCGCTGTTTCTCCTCGTTCTCTGCAGTCTGCTTATGCTGAATAATCTCTTCCTTGGCCTCCAGAAGGGCCTCTTTTTTCAATGTCTCTGCGGTACGCTTCGCATCGCTAATTACGGTCTTGGCCTCTTCATGAGCGGACTGAATCTTAGAGTCCGCTTCGCGAAGGCTTCCGTTTTTAGCGCTGCGCATGGCGACCGTGGCAATTACCGCACCGATAGCGAGGCAAACGATGCCAACGATAACCTCCATGCCCATTTTTTCTCCTTCAATTTACTTCATTACATAAGGAAAGGCACCGCCCCGAAGAGCAGCGCCGACATTTGCTAGGGAGAATCCACCCAGTAGGAATTATGAAAATTGCCATATACAATCTCATCAAAGATGAGTGAGCATCACATAACAAATGACCATATAATCCTACGTTTTCACACGGATTATGTCAACGTAACCATGAGCAAAAGTGGACGGGGCGCATCGAATGAATCGAACTAGAAAGTCTCGTCCGGCTCAAGTCGTTTAGATACCGCAGCTCGAGCAACCTGATAGGAAAAGCCACGAGAAACTAAGAATCGAGTTAGCTTTTCACGAGCATGATCATCGGGAATTCGTTTTTTCTCAAGGACAGCAATAGCCCGGGAAAGATCGTCCTCTTCGTTAAAAAACGCATCAGGATACCCATCGATTTCGCCGACATCTATAGAGCGACGACGTAGCTCGAGCTCGATCTTACGTCTTCCCCACCCGCGAGCAATCCGTTGTTGAATAAACGTAGCTGTAAAACGAGCGTCATCCACGTATCGCTTTTCCTTTGCGGAACGCAGCGCTCGGTCCACCTCGGTATCGCGATACCCATAGGCCTTCAATTTGCCGACAAGCTCGCCGATCGAATGGTCTCGGCGCGAAAGCATGTCAGTAAGCTGTGCCAAACAAACACGATATTCAAGTTCATGAATCGCATCGAACGCTTCCTCTTCCGGTAGAGGGAGCGAAACCTCACCTTTTACCATGAGCTTGCCGACACGCTCAGGAACAACGATCTCGCGGCAGGCACCGTTATCCAATGAAAGGGAAACCGAGGCCATGGGTTTTTGAGAACCAAAGGCCGCGAGCCGCTTTTTTTCTTCCTTGTCAGGCAAAACGGTAGCTATCTCGATAACTTCACGCGCCATGGAGACCCTAAGCTACTCCATATCCTCAGTCAAAGAGGATACGTCCGGAGCATCGTCCGCCATATCGTTTGGCTCTGAAAGACCGACTGCTTCACCCGTGGGCTCATCGTCAAACTCAAGACCGCAGGCAACGCGAACCTTATGCTCGATCTCCTCGGATAAAGCGGGGTTCTTGCGCAAAAAGTCCTTGGCGGCCTCGCGGCCCTGTCCCAAGCGATCGGCTTCGTAGGCATACCAAGCTCCAGACTTCCTCACGATGCCGTATTCCACGCCCATATCGAGAATCGAGCCCTCTTTTGAAATGCCCGTGCCGTACATAATGTCGAACTCAGCGGTCTTAAAGGGTGCTGCGACCTTGTTCTTTACGATCTTGGTTCGCACGCGGTTGCCGATAATCTCATTGCCGTCTTTGATGCTGTCGATACGACGAATATCGATACGGACCGAAGAGAAGAATTTAAGCGCGCGGCCGCCCGTCGTGGTCTCAGGGTTACCGAACATAACACCGATCTTCTCGCGCAGCTGATTGATAAAGATGCAGGTCGTATTCGATTTGGAAAGCGAGCCCGCGAGCTTACGGAGAGCCTGACTCATCAGACGAGCCTGAAGGCCCACGGAGGAATCGCCAATTTCCCCCTCGATTTCTGCACGGGGCACAAGCGCGGCAACAGAGTCGATGACCACGACATCGATAGCACCAGAGCGAACGAGCATGTCGCAGATTTCAAGCGCTTGCTCGCCCGTATCGGGCTGGGAAATCAGGACTTCGTCGATGTCCACGCCGATACGAGCCGCATAGGTGGGATCCAAGGCGTGCTCGGCATCGATAAATGCAACGACGCCGCCAGCGGCCTGAGCCTCTGCGAGGATCTCGAGAGAAAGCGTCGTCTTGCCAGAGGATTCGGGTCCATAGATCTCGACGATACGACCACGGGGAACGCCACCGATGCCTAGAGCAGCATCCAGGGCGAGCGAGCCGGTCGGGATGGCCTCCACTTCGAGCTGGGGGCCTCCGTCACCATAGCGCATGATGGAGCCGTTGCCGAACTTCTTTTCGATCTCGGCCTTCGTCACCTCGACCATCTTGTCGCGCTCGGCTCCATAGGTACGCTCGTGTACGGTGCGTACGGGACCAGAATTCTTTGCCATGGGGACTCCTCACTGCATTTCTTTGCCGCCAATGACTATACCCGAACAGCTGTTCGTGGTCAAGGCACTTTACAGCGTATGCTAAAGAGCGAGATTCCCGATTGTTTCCGTATATTCAAACAAATCTGACGCGAAAATTCCCTCGTTTCAAACAGGAATCCAACAAACGAGCCAAAGAAACGCAAAGGGGAATAAAATCCCAGGTAAATAACCTGTTTACCATTGAGCGAAAAAGGCTAGCAAGCGATGATGCGCCCGAGTGGCGCCCAGATTCACCCGACCTATAGTCAAAAATCAACCAAAGGAACAAAGGCTATCGAGAAAGTTCATCAAGAAGCATGTGCAGGGCTTCCAGACAAGCTTGAAAACGAACCTCTTGACGTCCCCCGGAGAAGACAAAGCGCTTGGAAGTCAGGCTGCCGGAAGAGCAGAGACCGATGTAGACGGTACCCACCGGATTTTCTTCCGTTCCACCGCCGGGGCCCGCATAACCAGTAAGGCTCACCGCAAGATCGGAACCGAAGAGATCGCGCGATCCTGACGCCATCTGTCGAGCGACCTCAAAGGAAACCTCGGTAACCTCTCGTATGGTTTGCTCGGATACCGATAGCAAGCGTTCCTTGATCTGATTGGTATAGGTCACCGCGCCGCCCAGGAGCACGGCAGATGCGCCAGGAACAGAAGCGATACTCGATGAAACGAGACCGGCTGTCAGAGATTCGGCGCAAGAAAGCGTAAGGCCGCGCTCCCCGGCATGGCGAACGAGGTCGAGCGCGGCGTCATCGATATCATGCTGAAGTTGTTCCAGAGTATTCGGAGCGCACACAGCGCATCAGATCCCCTCTAAACGCGGAAAACAACCTTGCGGCAATTCCAGAAATACTGGATTCCCGACACAACCGTCAAAAAGACAGCAATAACCATGAGCGCCTGGGAGAAGATCAGGAGCAGCGATGCAAACAAAATCCCATAGGCAAACAAAACAAAGGAGAGAAGGTACCCGCAAAGCGACACCATAGTGGTCGCGGTCTTCCATTTGCCAAGCTTATCGGCGGCAACGACCACACCATTGGCGCTAGCAACCATGCGCAGAGCGCTTACCAGGAACTCGCGCAGCAAGATAATAAAGACAAACCAGATGTTCACCGTATTTTGCTGCAGCAAGATAAGCAGTGCGGAAAACACTAGCAGCTTATCGGCAATGGGATCGAGAAACTTACCGAAATCGGTAATCTCGTTACGAGAACGCGCGAGATAGCCGTCGACCTTATCGGTCAGGCTCAAGAGCATATATAGCACGAAAGCGGCGAGCGATAGAGCCGGATCGAAATCAAAATCTCCTTGATGCGACAGCAGTGCGAGAACCATGAACAAAGGAATAAAAAGGATTCGGACGCACGTGATGACATTCGCAGGCGTCCAGATGCTATTCAATTGCTTGTTTGATGCATCGGCCATGATATTTCTACTCAACTACCTCTCCAACGAGCTCATAACAGAAGCTATCGACAAAACGAACGTTCAAAACATCGCCAACGGTGGCATCGGTGATATCCAGATGGACGGCGCCGTCGGAATCGGGGGCCTGGAACCATGCGTGTCCGATAAGCTCGGGTCCGTCCTCCCCTTCTTCGATACCATCGACAATGACCAGGGAGGTCTCCCCCACATGCGAGGCCGTGGCGGCAAATCCAAGGGATTCCGCAAGGTCAATCGCGCGCTGGGTACGCTCATCCTTCGTCACCGCATCGAGCGGGGCAGGCATCTCGCTCGCACGCGTGCCCTCTTCGGGCGAATACGGAAAAACGCTCGTGTAGTCAAAGCCGATACGGTCCATGAAGGAAAGC
>CAKUGM010000036.1 GCA_934654625.1 uncultured Collinsella sp.
GAGCTGGGCTACACCCTGTCCCATGCGTACGGCGCCGTGATGGACAACCCGAGCCTTCTTGCTGTGGCTGTGGTGGGCGATGGCGAGTCCGAGACCGGCCCGCTTGCGACCTCCTGGCAGTCCAACAAGCTCGTGAACCCCAAGACCGACGGCATCGTGCTGCCGATTCTGCACCTCAATGGCTATAAGATCGCCAACCCCACGATTCTGGCGCGCATCTCTGACGAGGAGCTCACCAAGTTCTTCGAGGGCATGGGCTACGAGCCGCACTTCTTTGTGGCCGGCTTCGACAATGAGCCCCACAGCTCCATCCATCGTCGTTTTGCCGATCTGTTCGAGGAGGTCTTCAACAAGATCTGCGACATCAAGGCACGCGCCGCGGCGGGCGATGAGACACGTCCCGTCTACCCGATGATCGTGTTCCGCACGCCCAAAGGCTGGACGTGCCCCAAGCATATCGATGGCAAAAAGACCGAGGGCAGCTGGCGCGCACACCAGGTGCCGCTGGCGTCTGCCAAGGATACTCACGAGCATTTCCGCGTTCTGCGCAGCTGGCTTCGCTCGTATAAGCCGGAGGAGCTCTTTACCCCGGAGGGCCAGATTCGCCCCGAGGTAACATCCTTCATGCCCAAGGGCGACCTGCGCATCGGTGCCAATCCCAACGCAAACGGCGGTAAGGTGCGCCATGAGCTCGCGCTGCCCGATATCCATACCCATGAGGTTCCCGTGGCGGAAAAGGGCCACGGCTGGGGTGCGACCGAGGCGGCACGCGTTTTTGGTGCCTATACCGCCGATGTCATGGAGCTCAACGACGATTTCCGCATCTTCGGTCCGGACGAGACGGCATCCAACCGTTTGCAGGATGCTTACAAGGTGACGCGCAAGCAATGGGATGGCGGCTATTATGCCGACGCCGATAACGACGAGCTGTTGGCGCCCACCGGTCGCGTGGTTGAGCAGCTGTCCGAGCATCAGTGCGAAGGCTTCCTCGAGGCCTATACCCTTACCGGTCGTCACGGCGTGTGGAGTTCCTACGAGTCGTTCGTGCACATCGTCGACTCCATGGTCAACCAGCATTGCAAGTGGCTTGAGGCCTGCGTGCGCGAGATTCCCTGGCGTGCCCCGATCTCCGGCTTGAACATCCTGCTTTCCAGCCACGTATGGCGCCAGGATCACAACGGCTTCTCGCATCAGGATCCGGGCTTTGTGGACCTGCTGCTCAACAAGGCTAATGACACGCACGTGGTCAACGCGTACTATCCGTGCGACGCCAACATGGCGCTTGCCGTGGCCGAGCGCGCCTATACGTCCACGAACTGCGTGAACGCCATCTTCTGCGGCAAGCAGCCTGCGCCGACGTTCATCACGGTGGACGAGGCTCGCGCCGAGCTCGAAGAGGGTCTTGCCGAGTGGAAGTGGGCGAGCAGCGCCAGCAGCCTTGACGAGGCCGACCTGGTCATCGCTTCCTGCGGCGACGTGCCTACGCTCGAGGCCCTGGCAGCGCTCGACATGCTCAAGAAGATCGGTGTGAAGGCGACTTTCGTTAACGTGGTCGACCTGCTCAAGATCAAGAACGTGTCCGAGAATGACCAAGCTATCTCTAACGAGCGTTTTGCCGAGTTCTTTGGTACCGACAAGCCGGTCCTCTTCTGCTTCCACGCATACGCGGGCACCATTCATCGTCTGATCTGGGATCGTCCCAACCACGATAACTTCCGCGTGCATGGTTACGAGGAGAAAGGCTCCACGACGACCCCCTTCGACATGCTGCGTCTGAACAACATGGACCGTTGGGCGCTTGCTGCCGATGCTCTGCGTATCGTGGATGCTCAGAAGTGGGCGGCGCAGATCGAGGAGTGGGAGAACTTCCGCGAGGAGGCCTTCCAGTTTGCCGTAGACGAGGGCTACGATCACCCGGCCTTTACCAACTGGGTATGGCCTGATGCCGCTGCTGCCAGCGAGGGCGAGCTCTCTGCGACACAGATGACCGCCGGCGACAACGAATAACCGGCTCCGGCACGCTCAGGTGCCCCATCTTGCCGCTCAATCGTCGGTCGCGTACCTCCGTACGTTTCCCTCCTCTTTCGCGGCAACCTGGGGCACCTGAGCGCGCCGGGAGTTTACGGGGCTTCGGGCACGTTTTCGCTCATTCGTCGGTCGCGTACCTCCGTACGCTTCCCTCCTCTTTCGGGACAATCTCGGGCACTGGGAAAACCTGGCGTCGTGTGCGGGGGCCGGGATGTTTCTGCCTTGGGCAGCTGACCAACTTGCCTTTCTCTTCTGATGGTCGCATTCGGGTTTCCGGATGCGGCCATTTTTCTGGGTGCAGGCTGCTGGGTAGCGAGAGCTTCCCCTGTTCGCCTATTGTTTCGTTTCGATGCTTGCGCGCGAGGGATTGTAAGATATTCGAAAATGGCACGGATCTGGTCGAAAAGGAGCGCAGGTGCTGGAGCGGCATGGGAAATCAAGCGGCAGCATAAAGGGCTATGCCGGCATCTCATGGTTTGAAAGCAAAGTTTTTGCCTGGTCGGATAATCCTTCGCCGGAGCGTCACGTGTTCGACTTTGTTTGCGCCTTCTTATTCCTGGTGCTCGCCACGCTGATCGGCGACGCGTTCTTTGCGTTCGATATGGAGGCCTGCATCGTCATAACCTATGTGCTGGCGGTTCTTTGCATCTCTCTTCTTACGGTGGGGCGTGCGTATTGCTTCGTTGCCTCGGCGCTCTCTGCCCTGCTCTACAACTACTTCTTTACCATTCCGCGCTTTTCGTTGACGGCTTGGGGCAGCGCGTACCCGGCGACGTTCGCGGTGATGTTCGCGGTGGCCCTTGTCTCGAGTACGGTTGCCATGACGCTGAGGCGCGAGCTGCACGCTTCCCATATGGCCTACCGCAGGACCAAGATCATTTTGGAGGCAGATGAGGCATTTCGTCGTTGCGAAACGCGCGAGCAGATCGTGAGCGCGGCGGGCGCTCAGCTGTCTCGCCTTCTCGATGCGACGGTCGTGTGGTATTGCGATGAGGGGGAGGGCTTCATGGCGCAGCGGAAGTTTGCCGCCGCCGGCGCCTCCTCGGAAGAGCCGGTCATCGAGCTGTCCATGGCCAGACGGGCTTTGGAAGATGGCGAGAGCACGGGCGTCGGGACGGATCTTTTCCCCTCGGCGTCCGGTCTGTACCTGCCATTGTGCTGCGGGACAGAGGCCGTGGGCGTCATGGGCGCCTGCCTTATGGGTGCGTCGCCGCTTCCCGCAGAGCGCAACGAAGCCGAGGCCGTGGCAGGAGAGGCCTCGCTTGCCCTTGCTCGCGCGCAGGCGCTCGAAGAGCGCGAGAAAGCTGCGGTTATGGCTAAAAACGAGCAGCTGCGTGCAAACCTTCTCAGATCTATCTCGCATGACCTGCGAACGCCGCTCACTTCCATCTCGGGCAATGCCGATGTGCTCCTTTCCGATGCGGGAGGTTTGGGCGACCAAAAGCGCATCGAATTGTTGCGTGACATTCGTTCCGACGCCATGTGGCTCAACGCCACCGTGGAGAATCTGCTTGCCATCACGCGTTTGGAAAACGGAGGGATGCACCTATCCACGACGGCGGAGCTCCTCGACGATATCGTTGAAGAGGCCCTGCGCCATGTGAGCCCGGATGCCGATCTTCACCATATCGAGGTCGTGCCGAGCCCCGACCTGCTGCTTGTGGATGTTGACGCGCGGCTTATGGTGCAAGTTGTGGTGAACCTCGTGAACAATGCGATAACCTATACCCCGGCAGGGTCGCACATCTGCATTTCGACTCATGCGGATGGAGATACGGCCGCCGTATGCGTGGAAGACGATGGCCCCGGACTTGCGGAAAAAGACCGTGACCATATATTCGAATCCTTCTATACGGCTGGTCGTACCTTGGCGGATTCAAAGAGAAGCGTGGGGCTTGGGCTTGCGTTGTGCAAGTCTATCGTCGAGGCGCATGGGGGATCCATTGGCGTTACCGCGGTCGATCCCCATGGGTGCGCGTTCGAGTTTTCGCTGTCCCTGCATCATCTGGAGACTGGAGACGCAAATCATGCCAACTGATACTCGCACTACGATTCTTGTTGTAGAAGATGACGCCGCGGTTCGAAATCTCGTGCTTACAACGCTTGGGTCCCACGGCTTTAAGACCCTGAGCGAGTCTACGGGCAAAGGCGCCATCGCTTCTGTGGCGACCAATGCCCCCGATGTGGTCCTTCTTGATTTGGGCCTTCCCGATATCGATGGCATCGAGGTCGTTCGCGCCGTGCGCAGCTGGTCGCAGATGCCGATCATCGTGCTGTCTGCCCGAAGCGAGGACGCCGACAAGATCGGCGCTCTTGATGCCGGGGCCGACGATTACCTCACCAAGCCTTTTTCGGTGGGGGAGCTTTTGGCGCGCATTCGAACGACCCTGCGGCGCTTGAGGTATCTTTCCGATGCCTCCGAGCGCGAGGAGTCCGTGTTTGAGAACGGTGAGCTCCGTATCGACTACGCGGCGGGTGTGGCGTGGCTGGCGGGGGAGGAGCTTCACCTGACGCCCATTGAATTCAAACTCTTGTGCCTGCTGTCGCACAACGTGGACAAGGTCTTGACGCATAGCTTTATCCTCAACGAGGTTTGGGGTTCGGAACACCAGACGGACCTTGCGTCGCTACGCGTGTTTATGGGCACGCTGCGTAAGAAAATCGAGTCCGATCCGGCGCATCCCCGCTATATACAGACGCATGTGGGTGTGGGCTACCGCATGATTCGCTCCGATACGCCTAAAGACGCGATATAGCCTTTCACCTGCAGTCTTTAGCTCTTCTTAATTCGGTCTTAATAGCACTTTTATGCTTGGCGCATGTTGAATGGAGCATGGGTCAAGGCCTTGATCTCAAGGGGATCGAAGGTGGCTATCCTTCCTTTGCGTCGACGGTTCTGCCGCCGGCCGCGCGTGCCCGCCGGGCGCGTGCGCTATCAAAGAAAGGAGGACCCTTGGATACTGTGTCCGAATCGCATGAGGAGAAGATCTCGCAGCTCGCATCGCTTGGCGGTGCAGATGCGCTGACGGCCATGGGCAGCAGTGCTGCCGGTCTGACGAGCGAGCAGGCATCGCAGCTGCAGGCCAAATACGGCAAGAACCTCATCCAGGCGGCCAAGAAGAAATCCCCGGTCCTGGCGTTTCTCTCCAACTTCACGCACCTCATGGCTATTTTGCTGTGGGCAGCGGGCATCATCGCCTTGGTGGCTGGTATGCCCGAGCTGTGCGTTGCCGTGTGGCTGGTCAACCTGATCAACGGCTGCTTTAGCTTTTGGCAGGAGCACCAGGCCGACAAGGCAACCGAAGCGCTCAAGAAGATGCTTCCGTCCTACGTCAACGTGATTCGCGATGGCCAGCAGTCCCAGGTGCTTGCCGAGGACCTCGTTCCCGGCGATATCATGGTGCTTGCCGAGGGCGATAAGATTTCGGCAGATGGCCGCGTTGTACGCGCCTCCGATCTGCAGGTCGATCAGTCGACGCTCACGGGCGAATCCAACCCGGTGAGAAAGACCGCCGACGCCGTGCTCGAGGCCGACCTTACCGCCGCCGAGACCCCTAACCTCGTGTTTGCGGGCACTTCGGTTTCCGAGGGTAACGGCCGCGTGGTCGTTACAAAGATCGGCATGGCGACGGAGTTTGGCAAGATCGCCAGCCTCACGCAGAACATGGAGGATTCCGAGAGCCCTCTGCAGCGCCAGCTCGATCGCTTGACCAAGCAGGTCACGCTGTTTGCCATGTGCATGGGCGTCGTGTTCTTCCTGCTTGACGTGCTGTTTGTGCATAACGGTCTGGCGTCTTCGTTCATCTTTGCTCTCGGCATGGTTGTCGCCTTTATCCCCGAGGGTCTGCTGCCCACGGTCACGCTGTCGCTCGCCATGGCTGTTCAACGCATGAGCAAGCGCAACGCCCTGGTAAAGAAGCTCAGCTCCGTTGAGGCTTTGGGTTCCACGAGCGTTATCTGCACCGATAAGACCGGCACCCTCACTCAAAACGAGATGACCGTCAACCATCTGTGGACCGTTGAGCGCGAGTACGAGGTTACGGGGGTGGGCTACGCGCCTGCGGGCGATATCAAGGCCGATGGCGAGAAGTGGCTGGCCGCCGATAACGACGAGCTCCGCCTTCTGGTGGAGGGCGGTGCGCTGTGCTCCAATGCTCGTCTTGTCGCTCCCGAGGAGGAAGGCGGCCGCTACACCGTTTTGGGCGATCCCACCGAGGCATGTCTGCTCGTGAGCGCTCAGAAGGCCGGCCTTGCTCTTGAAGACCTTGAGCGTGAGATGCCGCGTGTGAGGGAACTTCCCTTCGAAAGCCGTCGTAAGCGCATGACGACTATCCACCAGCTTAAGCGTCCGCTCGATGGCGCTACTCGTATCGCCTTCGTGAAAGGTGCTCCTAACGAGGTCGTCCGTCTTTCCGAGAGCGTGCGCCGTGGCGGCGAGGTCGTGCCCATGGATGAGCAGATGCGCGAGCGCATCATGGCCGCAAACGACGGATATGCCGCCGATGGTCTGCGCGTCCTTGCCTTGGCGTACCGTCCGCTGCGCAACTATGACGATACCATTCCGCGTTCCATGAGCGACTACACTCCCGAGAATATCGAGTGCGGCCTTACCTTTGTCGGTCTTCTTGTTATGCAGGATCCTCCGAGGCCCGAGGTCGCCGCGGCTGTGGCCGAGTGCCGTCGCGCCGGCATTCGCGTGGTCATGATCACGGGCGACTACGGCCTGACCGCCGTTTCCATCGCTCGCAAGATCGGTATCGTCCAGGGCGAGCACCCGCGCGTCTTCTCGGGTGTCGAGCTGGAGAAGACTTCGGACGAGGAGCTCAAGCGTGCCTTAAAGGGCGAGGCCGTCTTTGCTCGTATGGCGCCGGAGCAAAAGCTGCGCGTTGTCGAGAACCTGCAGCAGATGGGCGAGATCGTGGCTGTCACCGGTGACGGTGTGAACGACTCCCCGGCGCTCAAGAGGGCCGATATCGGCGTTGCCATGGGCATCACCGGCACGGACGTGGCAAAGGAAGCCGCGGACATGATCTTGACCGACGACAACTTCGCCTCGATCGTCCATGCCATCGAGGAGGGCCGCGCGGTCTACGCGAACATCAGGAAGTTCATGCTCTACATCTTGAACTCCAACGTCCCCGAGGCCGTTCCTTCTGCAATCTATCTGCTCTCGGGCGGCGCGGTGCCGCTGCCGCTCACGACGATGCAGATCCTCACCATCGATCTGGGCACCGATATGCTGCCTGCCCTGGGCTTGGGTACCGAGCCTCCCGAGGCCGATGTCATGAGCAGGCCCCCGCGCGATCCGAACGAGCCTTTGCTCTCGGGCAAGGTCATGCGCAAGGCTTTCCTGTGGTACGGCATGCTCGGCGCGCTCTTCTCCTTTGCAGCGTTCATGTTCTGCCAGGTCATGAACGGTTGGCATCCGGGCATCGCGATGTTTGGCGTAGGTGCCGATCTTGACCCGGTCTATGTCCGCGCAACGACCATGGCCCTTGCTGCCATCGTTTTCACGCAGATCGGCGAGGTTTGGAACTGCCGTACCGAGACCGCCTCTGTTTTTGCCACGGGCCTGTTCTCGAATAAGCAGATCAACAAGGGTATCCTGTTCGAAATCGTGCTCATTGTCTTTATTACGCTGTTCCCGCCGTTCCAGGGTGTCTTCCACACCAGCCCGTTGCTGCTGAGCGACTACGTGTTCTTGGTGCTGCTGCCGCCCGTCATCTTGCTGCTCGAGGAGTGCCGTAAGGCCATCGTGCGCAAGAAGAACCACATTGACCGCAATGGCGTCGCGCTCTCGCAGACGCCGGAAAAGAGGTAGCCATGAACGTAATCGTCGTGGGTATGGGGCGCATGGGCGTAAGCCTGGCCCGAAAGCTCGATAGGCAGGGCTATGACGTCTGCGCTATCGACCAAGATCCCGAGCGCCTGGAGTCGCTTGGAGAATCGTTTGGCGGCCGCACCGTCGCGGGCATCGGTTTTGACCGTGCAGTTCTCGAGGCTGCTGGCATCGAGCGCGCCAGCGCTGTGATCGCCTGCACCTCCTCCGATGAGACGAACATCGTCGTCGCGCGCATCTCGCGCCAGACCTATCGCGTCCCGCGCGTCATCGCTCGCCTGTACGAGATCTCCAATGCCGAGACGTACCGCAGGCTTGGCATTCAGAGCATTTCCACTACTGACTGGGGCGTGCGCCGCGTTTGCGAACTCCTGACGTTCAACGAGCTTGACGATGTTGTCGAGCTTGGATCTGGCGATGTGCGCCTCGTGCGTGCCGACGTTCCGGCGCTTCTTGAGGGCAGCCCGGTGCGCGAGCTCACCGTCGTGGGCGAGATCAACCTCGTTGCCGTCTCGCACGATAACGAGACGTTCGTGCCCACGCAGGGAACGGTGCTTGACCACGGAGACATCATCTATGCAGCGGTTGCGTCGAGCGCTGCGGGCAAGTTCCGCACCATGCTCGGCTTGGCCGAGTAAGGAGGCAACCATGAATATCATTATCGTCGGCGGTGGCAAGACCGGCTCGTACCTCGCCTCCCTGCTGGGTGGCCGTGGCGACACGGTGCGCGTCATCGAGTCGAGGAAGGCCGTGGCGCAGCGCCTTGAGGCCAAGCTGCCCGAGGGCACGGTCGTGCGCGGCATAGGCTCGAGCCCCGATGTTCTCGAAGCAGCGGGCGTGCTCCATTCGGACGTTGTGATCGCCGTTACGGGTAACGACGAGGTCAACCTTGTGGTTTCGATGCTCGCAAAGATGGAGTACAGCGTTGGCCGTGTGGTCGCGCGCGTCAACAATCCGGCGAACGCCTGGATGTTCGACGCTTCTATGGGCGTTGACGTGGCCATCGACCAGGCCGACCTCATCACGCGCTCCGTCGAGGAGGGCCTTGATATCGAGGATGTCTACACGATCATGCGCCTGGGTAAGAGCGGCCACGCTATCGTTCAGGGCGAGGTGCGCCCTCGTTCCTCGGTGGTGGGAAAGGCGGTTCGCAATCTGCAGCTGCCCGATGGCCTTGTTCTTGTGGCTGTCGAGCGCGGTGGAGACATCCTCATCCCCAACGGCGGAACGGAACTGAACGCCGGTGACCGAGTGGTCGCTTTCTCCGATGACTCGGGCAGGGACTTTTTGAGCCATGCGTTGCAGTAAACGCTCCTAGGTTGTATGGGCCGCATCTGGGCTTTCCCGGATGCGGCCTCCTTTATGCTGCGTTTCGCTTTCTCATTGTGGGACTTCTTGTGCGATTGTCACGGTTCTGTTACCGATTTTGAGAGGGTTCGCGCAGAACACACTCTAGTATGCTAAAGTATCAAACACCGGCTGAGGCCGGTTCTTTTTTCCGATATGTTAGCTACGGCAGAGGGGATGGGCGCACGTATGACGGCCACACCGTGGGGATTCAGGGATATCTTGCCCGAGGAGGCTCAAGCGCGCGAGGAAATCGCGCAGACGGTGAGGGACTGCTTCCGTGCTCATCATTACCTTCCGGTCGAAACGCCGCTGCTCGAGGACAAGGGTTCTCTCGAGGAAGGCGGCCGCATCGCAGACACCCCGTTCAAGCTGTTCGATGACGATGGCCGCCTGCTTGTGGTTCGTCCCGACAACACGCTTCCCATCGTGCGTCTGGTCTCCACGCGCATGCGCTCGGCCGATCTGCCGCTGCGTTTGCGCTATGAGGCTCCGGTCGTGCGCGAGCAGGTGCGCGGCGCCGGCGGTTCGCGCCAGTTTACGCAGCTGGGCTTCGAGCTTATCGGCGAGGGCGACGCCACAGGCGATGTCGAGATGGTCTCACTGGTGACGAGCGCCGTTCGTGCCTTGGATCTTGTTGATGCCAAGATCGTGTGCGGAAGCGTTCGCCCCTTCAAGACGCTGCTCGCAAAGGTGAGCGACCCGACGCTGGCCGCAGACGCCCTGCGCATAGTGCATGCCAACGATTTTGTGGACCTGGACGCACGCGTGATGGCAAGCGACGAACCCGAGGCCATGAAAGCGGCCATCTGCGAGCTGCCCCGCCTGGCAGGTGACGTTACGGTTCTGGATCGCGTGGATGAGCTTCTGGCTGCCGCCGGCGTTGCGGGCGATATGACCTGCGAGCTTCGCGCGCTCATTGCCGGGCTGGATGCTCAGGATGCCGCGCTGCTGTCCTTTGACTTCTCCATCATGAATTCCTTCGATTACTACACCGGCCTGGTGTTCAAGGCCTATGCGGGCGGTCTTCCCGATCCTGTGGGCTCGGGTGGCAGGTACGATTCGGTGTTTTCCGGTGTGTTCGCATCCGATACCGAGGTGCCCGCGGCGGGCTTCGCGTTCTCGCTCGAGCGTCTGGAGAGCGCGCTGAACACGGTAGGCGATGCCGCCGACGGTGACCATGCTGCTTCTCGTGCGGACAGCGCAGCAGGCGCTCCTCTGCGCATCGCCGTTCCCAAGGGTTCCCTCAAGGCCGATACGCTCGACGTGCTTGAAGCTGCCGGCATCGATGCTTCCGAGCTGCGCGATCCGGGCCGTCACCTTATCGTGCACGGGCGCGACGCCCGCGCGGGCGAGGACGGCATCGGCGACATCGAGTTCATCATCGTGCGCCCCAGCGACGCGCCCGCGTTCGTGGGCTGTGGCGGCGCCGACTGCGGCATCTGCGGTCGCGATTCCCTGATCGAGTCCGGTCTCGATCTTTTGCAGCTGGTCGACCTTGGCTACGGTGCATGCAAGTTTATCGAGGCCGAGCCCTCGTGGCGTGCGGGCCAGGCCGAGCGCAACTATGCCCGTCGTGGTTCGCTGCGCGTGGCCACCAAATACCCGCGTATCGCTTCCGCCTGGTATGCGAGTCGCGGCGTGGTGGCGGATATCGTCTCGTTCCACGGTAACATCGAGCTGGGCCCCATCGTGGGCATGACCGATCGTATCGTCGATATCACGGCCACGGGCGCTACTCTGCGTGAGAACGACCTGGTTATCACCGGCGAGATCATGGAGTGCACGGCGCGGTTCTTTGTGAATCCCGGTGCTGCCCGTCTGGACCCGCGCGTGCGTATCTTGGGCGAGCGGCTGGCAGCCGCGGTGGAGCATCTCCATTTCGAGCCCGTTGCGGGCTCGGCTCAGTAACGGGCGCATACCGGTTTTGACGTAGCATGGGCGCAGATGCCCAAAAGAGATAGGACTGTTTGAGATGAAGACCATCAAGTTGGCAGCGGGTGAGCTGCTGAGCGTCAACCAGCTCAATCGCAAGGGCGTACTGCCCGAGAACATCGTTGCTTCCGCAAAGGAGATCGTGGCCCGTGTGCGTGCCGAGGGCGATGCCGCAGTGCGCGACTACTGCAGCCGTTTTGACGGCGTTGACCTCGAGAGCTTCCGTTTGCCGCAAGAGCAGATCGATGCGGCGCTCGAGGGCCTCGACCCCACGTTCGTCGCTGCGCTCGAGAAAGCCGCCGCGCAGATTCGCGAGTTCCACGAGCGCGAGGTCGAGCAGAGTTGGTTTACCACGCGCGCGGATGGCACCATGCTCGGCGTTAAGGTGACCCCGCTTGCCGCGGCTGGCATCTATGTGCCGGGCGGGCGCGCGCAGTATCCTTCCACGGTGCTCATGAACGCCATTCCCGCCAAGGTCGCGGGCGTCAAGCGCGTGGTCATGGTCACGCCTCCGCAAAAAGATGGACTCATCAGCCCCTACACGCTCGCAGCTGCCAAGCTCGGCGGCGTGGACGAGATCTACATGGTGGGCGGCGCGCAGGCGGTGGCGGCGCTCGCCTACGGTACCGAGTCCATCCCGCGTGTCGATAAAATCACCGGCCCGGGCAACGCGTTTGTCGCTGCGGCCAAGCAGATCGTCTCGGGCGATATCGGCATCGACATGATCGCCGGTCCGTCTGAGGTTTGCGTGCTCGCCGATGCGACGGCGAACCCCATGGTCGTCGCAGCCGACCTTATGGCCCAGGCAGAGCACGACCCGCTGGCGGCCTGCTATCTGGTTACCTGCGACGCCGATTTTGCCGCCGAGGTCGAGCGCGGTATCGAGGCCCTCGTGGCGCAGTCGCCCCGCGCCGAGATCACGCGCTCGTCTCTCGACAATGAGGGCACGATCGTCATCGCTGCCGATATGGCGGCGGCAGTCGAGGCCGTCAACACCGTGGCGCCCGAGCACCTGGAACTCCACTGCAAGGATGCCATGGGCCTGCTCGGTGGCATCCGCAACGCCGGCGCCATCTTTGTGGGCGCTTGGAGCTCCGAGCCGCTCGGCGACTACGTTGCCGGCCCCAACCACACGCTTCCCACGGGCGGCACGGCGCTGTTCTCCAATCCGCTTTCTGTCGAGGAATTCGTCAAGCGTTCGAGCGTCATCTGCTATACGCCCCAGGGCCTGATGAACGATGCACCCGCGACCCAGCGCCTGGCCGAGGCCGAGGGCCTGTGGTCGCACGCGCTTTCCGCAGCGCTGCGCCGTCGCATCTTGGAGCAAGGCGAGGATTCCGTGAGCTGCGAGGCACTGGCCGACGCGGACCTCACTTCCGTCGCTTGGCCGGGAGACGATACCCAGACGGTCGCCCGTGGCGCGGCGTCGGCGGGTGAGTAGCGATGGCGGAGCTTTCCCAGAAGATGAAGGAGCTCGTGCAGCCGTATCTGGCGAGCATCGAGCCGTATGATCCCAACTTCACGCCCACGCGCATCAACCTCTCGGCCAACGAGAATACGTATCCCGTGCCCGAGGGCGTGCGCGAGGCCGTTGACGCTGCGCTTGCCGCGACGGCGCTCAATCGCTACCCCGATCCCATGAGCAACGACTTGCGCGACGAACTTGCTGCTTGGCACGGTGTGCCGCGCGAGATGGTCTGCGTGGGCAACGGTGGCGACGAGCTGCTCTATAACTTCTTGCTTGCCTTTGGCGGACGCGGGCGCACGCTGCTCAACTGTCCACCGTGCTTTAGCGAGTACGCGTTTTTTGCCTCGCTCGTCGAGACCGGGGTGCGCGACGTGTGGCGCGATCCCAAGACCTTCGAGCTTGACTGCGCGGCGGTGCTCGAGGCGGCTTCCTCGTGCGACCTTGCCATCGTGACCTCGCCCAACAATCCTACGGGCGACCTTGCGCCGCTCGATTTCGTCGCGCAGCTCTGCGAGGCTTGCCCCGGCATGGTTATGGTCGACGAGGCATACATCGAGTTCGCCGATGCCTCGTTTGGCGCTGATGCCACGGCCCAGGGGCTTATCGAGAAGTATCCCAACCTCGTTATCCTGCACACGCTCTCCAAAGCCTTTGGAGCAGCGGGCACACGCTGCGGATACGTGATCGCAGCGCCCGAGGTTATCGACGTGTTCGCGGCGATTCGCCAGATCTACTCGGTAAACGTGCTCACTCAGGCGGCGGCGCTTGCTGCCGTGCGCGCTCGTGACGCCTATGCGCCCGTCGTGGCTCAGGTCGCCGCGGAGCGTGAGCGCATCAAGGCTGCGCTCGTGGCTCTTGCCGCCGAGGGTCTGCCTGTCGAGGTCTGGCCGAGTTTTGGCAACTTCCTGCTCGTGCGTGTGGCGCATGCGAGCCGTGTGCGCGAGCGCCTGCGCGACGAATTTTCGATTCTCGTGCGCGACTTTAGCTATGCGCCGGGTCTTGCCGATTGTCTGCGCATCACCGTGGGCACGCCGGAAGAAAACGATGCAGTTTTGAGTGCGCTCGCCGCGCTCGTGAAGGAGGAGATGTAGATGTCACGCACCGCCGAGGTATCCCGCAAGACGGGGGAGACCGACATCCAGATCAAGCTCGACCTTGACGGGTCTGGCGTTTGCGATATCGATACGGGCGTGCCGTTTTTCGACCACATGCTCAACGCGTTTGGTCGTCATGGCCAGTTTAACCTGACGGTTCATGCGGTGGGCGATGTCGAGGTCGATGCGCACCATACCGTTGAGGATACGGGCATCGTGCTGGGCGAGGCGTTTTGCCAGACGCTTGGCGACAAGGCAGGTATCACGCGCTTTGCCGATTCGACTATCCCTATGGACGAGACGCTCGTCATGGCGGCGGTCGATATCTCCGGTCGTGGCCAGGCCTATTGCGACCTGCCGCTGCCTACCGAGCGGGTGGGCGCGTTCGACACTGAGCTTGCGGTCGAGTTTTTCTACGCCTTTGCGCGTGACGCCAAGCTTACGCTGCACGTTCGCGAGCTTGCGGGCGAGAACAGCCATCACATCATCGAGGCGGCATTCAAGGCCGTGGGCCGCGCCATGCGCTTTGCATGCGAGATGGACCCGCGCGTGAAAGGCGTGCCGTCGACAAAGGGCGCGCTGTAGCGGTGCGTTTTAATTGTCCGCGTGTTGAGAGAAGAGGGAACAGTGCGCAGTCCATCGATTGTCGTCGTCGACTATCACAAGGGTAACCTGTCGAGCGTGGTTCGCGGCTTTGCTCGCGCTGGCGCCGAGGCCTACGCGAGCGATGACCCCGCGTGCGTGCGCGCGGCTGACGGTATCGTGATCCCCGGCGTCGGGTCGTTCTTTGATGCCATCACCTATATGAGTGAGTCGGGCCTTGACCAGGCGGTGCTTGACGCAGCTGCCGCACAGAAGCCGATTTTGGGCATTTGCTTGGGACTCCAGCTGCTGCTCGACCGCGGCGACGAGGGCGTTCCGGAGGATGCTGCTGTGGTGCCTGCGGAAGAAGCGTACGGTGCGGGTACGGCTCCCGCAACGGTTTTTGAGTCGGATGGCAAGCGTTGGGCGCGCGGTCTGGGCTTGGTCCATGGGTCGTGCTCGCGCTTGGAGTCCTCACACCTCAAGGTTCCTCACGTGGGCTGGGATCAGGTGCATCTGACCGAGGAGGGCGCGGCGTCTCCGCTTTTGCGGGGATTCCCCGAGGGTGCCAACATGTATTTCACCCATTCGTATGCGGCCGATCTTGATGTTCCTGTCGCGGACACGCTGGGGCATACGCACTATACGCGCAGCTTTGCTTGTATGGTGCAGCACGGTCGCGTCTTTGGATGTCAGTTCCATCCCGAGAAATCGTCGGCGCGCGGCCTGTGTCTTATCGAGAACTTTGTGGGCGTCGTCGAGGATGCCATGGCGGATAGGGAGGTCGACGCATGATTTTGTTTCCCGCTATCGATTTGATCGGCGGCAAGGTCGTTCGTCTGGAGCGCGGCGACCGCAGCCGTTGCAAGGTATATTCAGATGATCCCGTTGCAGTTGCGTGTGAGTTTGCCGCGCAGGGTGCTGCATGGCTCCACGTGGTCGATCTTTCGGCCGCGTTTGAAGAGGACGAGGCGGCGTGCGAGGCCAACTCCCGCGCCATCGAAGCAATCTGCCAGGTGGATGGTCTCTCTATCGATGTGGGCGGCGGCGTGCGCTCGCTTGCGCGCATCGATGAGCTCGCAGGCTATGGCGCCAAGCGCATTGCCATGGGTACCGTGCTGGTAACGGAGCCGGGCTTTGCCGAGGTCGCGGCACGCGGCTTTGGTGACTTGCTGGTGGCAGACGTTGCCGCGCGCGATGGCCAGGTCAAGGTGAACGGCTGGCGTGACGGCGTTGGCCTGGCGCTTGACGAGGTCGTGGGCCAGCTTGCCGAGCAGGGCTTCAAGCACCTGGTCTATACCGACATCGCGCGCGATGGCATGCAGACGGGCATCGACGTGGCCGCGTATGCCCATGTGGCCCAGGTCGCCGGCTTCCCGGTGGTCGCTTCGGGTGGAATCTCCACGCTCGACGACATCCGTGCAGTCGCCGCCGCGGGCCCAGACGTTATCGAGGGCGCCATTACCGGACGCGCCCTGTACGAGGGCAACTTCACGCTGGCGGAGGCCTTGGCTGCCGCCCATGGAGAGGAGAGCGCATGCTAACCAAGCGCATCATCCCGTGTCTGGACGTCAAGTGCGGGCGTGTTGTGAAGGGCGTCAACTTCGTGGAGCTGCGCGACGCAGGCGACCCGGTGGAGCTTGCTGCAGCGTATGACCGTGAGGGCGCCGACGAGGTGGTGTTTTTGGACATCACCGCCACGAGCGATA
>CAKUGM010000037.1 GCA_934654625.1 uncultured Collinsella sp.
TTCTGCATCATCTCGAGCTGCTCGGCGACCGGGGTGAGGTCGGAGGCGCCGGTGACGTTGGTGCCGGGCTTGTCGTTATCCTGCACGAGGCCGGAGGCGGCGTAGTCGGTGATGGCGCAGCCCACGATAGGAATCTCGCTGGTGGCAGCTGCGGCAGCCTGTGCGGCGGGCGTGGCGATCGCGTAGATGAGGTCGACGCCGTCGCTCACGAACTTGGAGCTGATGGTCTGGCAGGCAGACTGATCGTTCTGGGCGTTCTGCTGGTCGAACTTGACGCTCAGGCCGCTCTTCTTGAGGACCTCGACAAAGCCTTTGTTGGCGGCATCGAGAGCGCTGTGCTCGGTGAGCTGAATCACGCCGATGGCGTAGGCGGTGCCAGAGGCTGCGGAACCCGCGGCGCTGCCGGTGGAGGAGCTGTTGGAGCCGCAGCCCACAAGCGTGCCCGCCAGAAGCAGACCGGCGCTGGCGATGAAGTTCCTTCTGCTGATGTTCGCCATTAAAATCAACCCTTTCAAGTCGTTGGCAAAAGCTGTTGCGCGGGCCGTTTATTCGGGCCATCCGACCGCCGCGCGCATAACGCTTAAGATACCGTGTGTGGTGTTCAATATCATACGTACGCATGCTCGAAGACGCGAAAATAAAGGTCAACGGCCGCGCGTTTGTTACCAATTGTTAATCTTCATCCCGGCAAGGGCGCGTTTGCCGGGGTGAGCGGTTGCGCGGCGGGTGGCGTTCGCCCTGTGAAAAATGGTGGAGAATCGCGAACTCATCTTTTGCGCGACCTCGCGCAAGGGTATGCAAGCATGTACTATATGAATGCATATGATGCATGAGCGCCAACGCGCGACATCAGGACGAAAGGAGCCCTTGTGGCTGTTGATGAAGAATATCTCAAGAAGGTTCTCGACGAGATTCGCCCCAACCTTCAGGCCGATGGCGGCGACCTCGAGTATGTTGGTGTCGATGAGGACGGCGTGGTGTCGCTGGAGCTCCAGGGCGCCTGTGCCGGTTGTCCCATGAGCCAGCTTACGCTCTCCATGGGCATCGAGCGCGTTTTGAAGGAGCATGTGCCCGGCGTCACGCGTGTTATCGCTACGAACCTGCCCGGTGAGGCGGCGGACATGCTGGACGAATACGAGCCGTTCTAAGTCGGCAACGATTCGATTTGATATGCGTCCGCCCTGTTGAGGGACTGCGGGTGCATCAGGCCACGGGCGCTCGCGTGCAGGCGGGCGCCCGCTTGGTATAGCGGCGGCATCTGGCGACGACAACCGAGAACCTATAAGACAAGAGGACACCGTGCTCAACGAGTTGTATCAAAGCTTGGACCCTGTGGCGATTTCTGCCGGTCCCATCACCATTTACTGGTACGGAATCGCCTATATCGTGGGGGCTATCATCACGGGCGTGGTGATGTATCGCACGCAGCGCCGCTGGGGCCTGAACCTGACGATCGACGACTTGGTGAGCGTGGTCGTAGGCGTGGTTTTTGGCCTCATCATCGGTGCGCGCCTGTTTTACGTGGTCTTTTATGGTGACGGCTATTATCTGGCGCACCCGCTTGAGGTTTTCGCCGTCAACGAGGGCGGCATGAGCTTCCATGGCGGCTTGGTGGGCGGCATCGTGGGCGGAACCATCGCATGCCACATCTATAAGATCTCGGCGTGGACCATCGCCGACCTTGCGGTGTGCGGAGCCCCGCTCGCGCTCATGCTCGGTCGCTTTGCGAACTTCGTGAACGGCGAGCTGTGGGGCAAGCCCACCGATCTGCCGTGGGGTGTGGTTTTTGGTGGCGCCGCGGGCACGATGCCCCGGCATCCGTCGCAGCTTTACGAGGCCTTGCTCGAGGGCGTCGTCTTGTTCTGCGTTCTGCAGGTCTTGAGCCGTCGCAAACCCGTGCTGCCGCAGGGCACGTTCATGGGCGTCTTTGTGATGGGTTACGGTATCGTGCGCTTTCTCGTCGAGTTCGTACGCGTGCCCGATGCTCAGCTGGGATATCTCTTGGGCGGCGTGATCACCATGGGCCAGCTGCTCTCGTTGCCGCTCGTGGTGGTGGGGATCGCGCTCATTATCTACGCGCATCGCAAGGCGCGCCCACAGGTAGACTACCTGGAAAAGTGACGGTAGGGCCCATATCGCTGTCGAGCTGCGGCCGTGCCCCATCAAAAAGCGCCCCGTATCCATTCGATTCGATGGATGCGGGGTGCTGCTGTGACTATGCTTCGACGAGAACCTGCCGATAGGTGATGCCGCACGAGTCGAGGATACGGCGGCTGATGCGCCCATCGTCGGTGTCGGCGTATTTGTTGTCGAGGTAGACCACCTCGCCGATGCCCACCTGTGCGAGGATCTTTGCGCAGTCGTGGCAGGGGAACAGCGTCACATAGACCGTTGATCCCTCGAGGTCGCGCAAGCTGCCACGGTAGTTGAGCACGGCGTTTGCCTCGGCGTGCACCACATAGTTGTGTTTATCCTCGAGCGGATCGTCCGAGGTGCCCCAGGGAAAATCATCGTCGTTGAGGGCCGAGGGCGTTCCGTTGTATCCCACCGAGAGAATGCGGTGGTTCGTGCTTGCGATGCATGCACCCACCTGCGTGTTGGGGTCTTTGCTCCTGAGCTGTGCGGCAATGGCCACGCGCATGAAGAACTCGTCCCAGCTGATGACGTCTTGACGCTTTGCTGATGACATGGGTGCTCCTTTCGGCTTCGCGTTGCACCACAGTATAGCCATTATGCCGCCCCCGTATCGTGGCGCATGCGCCCTCGTGCATAGCGATTGCGTGCAGGCAAAAAGAGGTGTCTTTATCATGCGGGACGTGTGGTATATCATGCTTTCCGTATGTTTGCAATCCTCGCGCGATGCACCCGCGCGGGTGTGATCGTGTAGAAGGAGACTCGAATGTCCGGACACTCTAAGTGGGCCACAACCAAGCATCGTAAGGGCGCGCAGGACGCCAAGCGTTCCGCCCTCTTCTCCAAGCTGAGCCGCAACATCACCGTTGCCGCTCGCCTGGGCAACGATCCCAACCCCGAGAACAACGCCTCCCTTGCCGCCGCTGTCGACAAGGCAAAGGCTCAGTCTATGCCCAAGGACAAGATCAAGTCCGCTATCGACAAGGCCTTTGGTGCCGGTGCCGATGCCGCCGTTTACGAGAACATCTCCTACGAGGGCTACGGTCCCGCAGGCGTTGCCGTCTACGTCGAGTGCCTGACCGACAACCGCAACCGTACGGCCGCCGATGTCCGCTCCGCCTTCTCCCACGCTGGTGGCAACCTGGGTACCTCCGGTTCCGTTGCCTTCCAGTTTGAGCGCAAGGGCCAGGTTGTCGTCTCCAAGGAGATCCTCGACACCAACGCCAAGAAGGAGACCATGATCGCCAACGGCGCCGCTGGCGACGAGGACGAGTTCATGATGGCCGTGGCCGAGGCTGGCGGCGAGGACTATGAGGACGCTGGCGAGGAGTGGGTCGTGTGGACCAACCCCGGCGACCTGATGGCCGTCTCCAAGGGTCTTGCCGCTCAGGGTATCGAGGTCAAGGGCTCTGAGCTCACCATGGTTCCCACCACCCCGACCGAGGTTTCCGGTGCCGATGCCAAGAAGGTTCAGCGTCTGGTCGACCGTCTTGAGGAGCTCGACGACGTCCAGGATGTGTATCACACCATGGACATGACCGACGAGGTCATCGCTGCTCTCGAGGAGGAGTAGGCGTCTTTGCGCGCTTGCGTAATGTGACATGATTGTTATCGGGCCGGGCCTGTGTGATTTACACAGACCCGGCCCGATTCGTTTATTCTTAAAGAGTTGTGATGCCGTGCTATGCGCGCGGGACATACGGGTATATGAGAGCCTTAAGGCTATCGGGTTGCTGGACGAAAGGAACATGGCATGCGCGCACTGAGAAGAATTCTCGCGCTTATCTACCTGCTTGCAGGTGCCTTGGTTATCGCCATGTTCGCTGGCTACCTATTCTCGCCCGCGGCGCGCAGCATCGAAGTATTGTTCCAAAAGCCTTCGGTGCGCATCTTTTTGCTTGTGTGCATGGTCATCCTTGGCGTGGGCACGCTGATTGCGGCAATTCGCATGATGGTGCACCGACGCGCTGCGACGTGCGTGCACCCGCAGGCGAACCCCGATATCGAGGTGAGCCTCGCTGCCATCGAATCGGTGGCGCGTTCGGCGGCACAAGACCCTATGGCGCTTATCGAGTCGGTTGAGGGTCGCGTAACCGGTCGCGATGCCGATCAGGTGCGCATTTGTATCGATGCCATCGCGCTTGGCAGGGATAACTTGACCGAGCGTGCGCAGCGCATCCAAACTCGTGTGACCCAGGCCCTCGACACCATGCTCGGCACGCAGGGCGCTACGGTTCGCGTGCGCTTCCTTCCCAGTAAGACCACGATCACGACTCAGGAGGTCACTCGTGAGTAAACCCGGCAAGCAAACGTCCAAGGCGTCAAAGCCCCGTCTGACCATCGAGTCCCAAGACGAAACAAAGGGTGCGGCGGCATCGCAGGCGGCGGACGCTCCTGCATCTGCAGATGACGAGATCGATTTCCATGAGGCTGCGGGCTTTATTCGTGGATTGGGCATGCTCATGTGGCGCTATGCGCGCTCGCATCCCCATACCGTGCTTTATGGGTTTATCGGGTTCGTGCTCGCGGCGCTCATCTTGATTTTGGGCCTGTGGAACACAATCGTTATCGCGGTGTTCGTGTTCGTGGGCGCCACGTTGGGGCAGGTCCGCGACGGCGACAACGCGATCGTCAACTTTTTCGGCAAGCTATTTGACAGGCACTAAAGCCCAGGTAGGAGTATCTCATGGCGGAGATTGAACAGACCAGCAGCGAAGACACGCAGGACCAGGCCGAAGAGATCGTCGCGGTGGCGGTCGAGTCTGAAGACGGCGCTATCATGACGGTGGATACCGACGACGATGACGAGGAGCTCGTCGAATCGGAGGACTCGCTTACCTACTCCAACGGCGTGATCGAGAAGATCGTTGCCATGGCGACGCGCGAGGTGCCTCACGTGCTGGGCATGAAGGGCAACCTCATGCACTTCGTACAGGAGCAGTTTGGCGCCGAGAACCTCACCAAGGGCGTGAGCGTCGAGGTCACCGACGATAACCGCGTTGTGGTGAACATCTCGGTGATCATCGAGTACGGTGCGTATGCTCCCGATATTTTCGAAGAGGTCAAGGAGCGCGTCACCGAGCGTCTGGGCGCTATGACCGGTCTTGAGGTCGCGGGTATCAACTTGCGCATCGAGGATGTTTTGACGCCTGAAGAGTATGAGGGTGACGAAGAGTAACATATTGGTAAGGGATCTGCCTGAATATGGGACATCGGGCTATAATTCGTTGGCTATGCATCGAAGTGGGTTACGATGTTGAGTAAAGGGAAGTCCTATTGGAGGGAGATCCACCATGTTCTGTGGCAACTGCGGCCAGCAGCTGACGGACGGTGCTAAGTTTTGTCCTACGTGCGGCACGCCCGTAGCAGGTCCCGCGCCTGCGCCGGCCCCGGCACCCGAACCCGCGCCGGCAGCTGATAACGGCCCGTATTCCTCTGCGGCACCGGGTCAGGCTCCGCAAAATTTCTCTTACCAGACGAATACCAATCCGTATGCTGCTCCGACTGCCATTCAGCCTCAGGGCGGCATGCCGTTTGTGCCCGTGCAAGCCGACCGCAGCCTGCCGATGTGGATCATCCTGTCCTTTATCACCTGCGGCATCTATTCGTGGTACTTCCTCTATGGCCTGGCGCGCGACATGAACATCATGTGCCAAGACGACGGAGAGAAAACGCCCGGCTTGGCCGAGTTCATTTTGTTCTCCATCATCACCTGCGGCTTCTACGCTTATTGGTGGTATTACAAGATCGGCAACCGTATGCAGACCAACGCCCCGCGTTACGGTCTGCAGTTCCAGGAGAACGGCACCACCATTTTGATGTGGCAGATCGTCGGCGCGCTCCTGTGCGGTTTGGGTCCCATCTTCGCGATGAACATCATCATCAAGAACTGCAACGCCCTGGCTGCCGCATACAACGCGCGTATGGGTGCGTAATTCGGTCTTATGCGTATGACGTTTCCAGAGGGCACGGCGGGCTGGGTTCGCCGTGCCCTTTCTTTTTTGTTTATCTTCCTGGGCGCCACCTTTTTACTCTACGTGACGGATATCGGCTGCATCATCCGTGCGATTACCGGGGTGCCGTGCCCTGGCTGTGGCATGACACGTGCCTGGCTGGCGTTTCTTACCGGTCACTTTGATGCCGCGCTGGCATACCATCCCCTGTTTTGGTGCGTGCCCATAGTTTTACTGATTCCGGTGGCGCAGGAGGTCTTTCCAAAGGCCAGACGCGCATACTGGCTTCTGACGTGCGTGCTTATCGTCCTTTTTGTTGGTGTATGGCTGTGGAGATTGATGACCCCGCACGATGCTGGCCTGCTGTTTTGCGGCCATGTGCCTACAGGCGTTGATGGCGACATCATCCATTTGCAGCGCCCCTTGTGGTTTGGGCTGCTGCTGCGATGAAAGATCGGGCTGCGCGCGGGGTGCCCGTGGGGTTCGGCCTTGTCGTGCCACTCTTCGATAAAACTGCGCCGTTCGGCTGTTTCTGCATCTTGGTTGGCGGCATCGACGTCAAGTCGTGCTAGTTTTTCTCCGGTTGTGCCAAGACGGCAACGTGAAATGCGGAGAGGAGCGGGCATGTCCACCACGCCTGACGAGAAGGTTCAGGCTGCTGCAGATACGGCGGCGAATACGGTGTACCACACCCCGGTGAGGCCGATGGAGCGCGTGGTGAGTCCCGAGGACATCGAGCGCGGTGAGCGCATAGAGCGCCGCCGCTCTGCCGAGCCGGGCTTTTGGCGCTTTTTTGCCGAACTCAACGCCGGTCTTATCCTTACGGCCTTTGCTATCGTTGCATTTAAAACTCCCAATCACTTTGCGTTTGGCGGCACTTCGGGCGTTTCGGTCATTCTGTCTACGCTGGTACCGACGCTTCCTGTGGGCGTCTTCATGTGGATTCTCAACATCATCTTGGTGGTTTTGGGATTCATATTCCTTGAGCGCCGGGCGATTCTCTGGAGTGTCTTTGCCTCTTTTGCGCTTTCGGCATACGTTTCGCTCTTCGAGCTCTGTATTCCTTCGACGGTTTCGCTGACGGGGGACATGTGGCTTGACCTTTGCTTTGCGGTGATTTTGCCGTCCCTGGGCAGCGCGATTGTGTTTGATATCGGCGCGTCCACGGGCGGCACCGATATCCTCGCCATGATTCTTAAATGCAGGACGACGCTCGAAATTGGGCGCGCTCTTTTGTATGTCGATATCGGCATCGTCGTCATCGCGGCGTTTTTATACGGCCCGCGCGTGGGTCTTTATTGCGTGCTGGGGCTGTTTGCCAAGACCTTGGTGGTCGACAAAGCGATTGAGAGCATCCATCTGCGCAAGGTCTGTACGGTGATTTGCAAGGAGCCGGAGCGGGTTGAGCGCTTCATCGTCCAAAAACTCAATCGCACGGCAACGATCAGTCGTGCGTATGGTGCATTTACCGGCGAGTGCGTCACAGTGATCATGAGCGTGCTAAGCAGGCGCGAGGCCGTGCAGCTGCGCCGCTATGCGCGCGAGATCGATCCGGGTGCCTTTATCACGATTGTCGACAGCTCCGAGATTGTGGGCAAGGGTTTTCGCGGAACGAACTAACGCAGGCGCACTCATCTAGCAATCGAATAGTGTCCCACGCGTTGCAAATACGTTGTCTAAGAGCATTTGTCCTCACGTTGGGTGATAATGATGCTAGACATCGTTTGCGATCCAGGTGATTCGCTCAAGATACGAAGGGATGATTTCGATGTTTTGCTCGCAGTGTGGCGCACCCATGGGCGATAGTGACAAGTTCTGCAGCGTGTGCGGTGCCCCTAATGCCGGCGCTGCAAGCTCCGTTCCTCAGGGGCAGCCTCAGCCTCAGCAGCTTGTTCCGCAGCCTGTCATGAGCGCGCCCAAGGGCTGCACGGCCCAGGCGTTTGAGGATATGACCAAGACTCCGGGCGTGCTGCAACGCGTGTGCCAGATCGCCTTTTTGCCGGCGCTTATCTGCGTCGTGTCGGTGCTCGTGCTGCTCATTCCCGTTATTGGCGGTATTGCAGCTGCTATTGGCTTTTTGGCCGCCTACGTGGCGAGCGTGTGCGGTGCGGGTTTTGGCATCGAGTGGGGCCGCGATCTGTCGCTTAAGATCGATGGCGGCATGGATCGTCCGCTGATGCGTTCCACATCGTTTGGTCTCGGAGTCTTTTCGAGCGTTATCTCGGCCGTGCTCGAGATCATCGCTGCCATTCCCGTTATTGGTGTGGCGCTTTCGCTGGTGGAGAGCGTGATAATCGGCGCCGCGGGCTCGTACTCTTATTACGGCTCTTATGCGCTCGAGGCTGCGCTGTTCGGCTCACTTGGCCTGCTTGTCCTGGCCATGATTGCCACGGTGGCCCTGGGGGTCTTCTTTAAGATGTTCGCCGACATCGCCGTCATGCACTTTGCGGTGACCGGTCGCGTCGAGAGTGCGTTTTCGCTCGATAAGGTTTGGGCGGCTTTTAAGAACAATAAGACCAAGCTGTTCTGCGCTTCGTTCCTTCCCGAGTTTTTGACGGGCCTGGTCTCCAACGTTGTTACATGGATCTTGACGGCCGTCTTTGGTGCCATTGCCGGGATTGGGGCATACAGCTACTACTACCGCCCCAGGGGTATCGAGGCAATTGTCGCCGGCGGCGGCGTCATGCTCGTGCTGTTCCTGGTGCTGGTCGCATTCGTCACCGTATTCCTCGCGGTCTTTGGCAAGATGCTCAAGCATCGTGCCGTTGGCTACTGGGTGGCGCGCTACGCAAGCGAGTGGGCCGACGAGGACAAGGATGACGTTCTGACTTTTGTGCTGCCCTTCGAGAAGAAGCCCGCCCCTTCTGGCTATAGCGCTCCGGATCCCGTATCTGCACCCGCGCCTGCGCCTGCCCCGGAATCTGCGCCGAAACCCGAGTCTGATTCGGCACCCGAGCTAAGCTCCGATGCGGAGCCGCAGGACGAGTAGCCCTGCGGCCTGCCATTTGGGGACGGGGTAGAAATAGAGTTTGAAAAATGAGCGGGGGCGGACGTGTCGAAACGTTCGCCCCCGCTTTGACATCGCGATGTGGCTATGACTGCGAGATAACAGTGAAGCGGCTACTCGTCGTGCCCTTCCTCGCGACGAGCGGCGGCACGTGCATCGCGTATGCCCTTGATGGCGGCATGGCGTGCGGTGTGCGCATCGTGTACAGCGTCGCGAGCTTCGGCGGCCGTTGCTTTGGCGGAACGAAGCTTGGCGGCCAGATCGGGATTGGTTTCGGCGACCGCGGCGATAGCGGGGCCGTCGAGTTCGGCTTGCGTGGGTTCGGCCAAAAAGTCGATGGCATACTGGGCGCCGAGCATGCTGCCCTTGGCGAGCACGGTTTCGTCAATCTTATAGAAGCACGAGTGCTGCGCATATGTGGCGCCGATGGCGGCATTGCGGCAACCCAGGAAGGCGAGCATGCCGGGCACGTGGTGGAGATACTCGGAGAAGTCCTCGCCCGAGAGCGTGCCCTGGTAGTGACCCACGCCCTCTTCGCCCAGAAGCTTGACGACGGCGGTGCGGCAGCGCTCGGATGCCGCGGGCTCGTTTTCGACCTTGTAGTTGGCGATGGTGTAGTCCGTGAGCTCGGCCTCGGCGCCCAAGGCGGCAGCGGTGTGCTCGACGATACGGCGGATGTGATCGGGGACCGCGTTGTGCGCGGCCTCGCTGTAGGTGCGCACAGTGCCCGTGAGATAGGCAGAGCCGGCGATGACGTTGCGTGCGGTGCCTCCGTGGAGCTCGCCTACGGTCACGACAGCGGGCTCGTACGGGCTGATCTCGCGCGCGACGATGGTCTGCAAGGCATTGACGATCTCGGCGGCGACCATGATGGCGTCGTGGCCGCGCTGAGGCATGGCGCCATGGCACGACGTGCCGCGCACGTCGACGCGGAACCAATCGGTGTTGGCCATGCGCGGGCCTGGCTCACAGCTCACGGTGCCGGCGTCAACCTCGCTCCAGATATGCATGCTAAACGCGCCGTCTACGCCGTCGCAGACTCCGGCGCCGATCATCATCTTGGCGCCCTGGCCGTTCTCCTCGGAGGGCTGGAACACGATGCGCACCTCGCCGTGGATGTCATCGGTCATATGGCGCAAGATCTGCAAGGTGCCGAGCATCATGGCGATGTGGCAATCGTGGCCGCACGCGTGCATAAAGCCTTCGTTGACACTGGCGAACTCCTCACCGGTCTGTTCGGTGACGGGCAGGGCGTCGATATCGGCGCGAAGCAGGATGCGGCGGCGCGGCGTGCCGTCTTCGCGGTAGGCATCGGGCGCGGTGCCGCGCAGGGTCGCCACGAGGCCGGTCTTGAGCGGACGCTCGTAGGGGATGTTCATGGCATCGAGCTGGTTGGCGATGTCGGAGGTGGTACGTACCTCGGCCAGGCTCGGCTCCGGATGCTTGTGGAAGTGCCTGCGCTGCCTGATGATATAGGGCTCGAATTCGGCGGCAATGTCATGGATGCATTGGGTCACTTCCTGCGGAGTGCGTGCGTCCTTGTCGCTCATGATCTGCTGTGCGCGAGTCTTCATTCTTTGCCCCTTAATTTTTTCGGCTGCATCTCCTTAAGTATAGTGATGGGCGCGCATTGCGCGTACACTGCATTGCGTGTTCACATGGGGCTTCATCGCCATGAAGAGGAAGAGATGATGTTGATGAAGATGCAAAGCGCCGGTCAAAACGACCTGATAGTTCGCTCGAAGCGCGTCTTTACCTCCGAGGACGGCGTTGACGACCCACGCGAGCTTGCCTTTTACGTGCATGAAGGGCGCATCGCCGCCATCGGGGAGCCTGAGCGCGTTCTTGCCGAGGCTCCTTCGGGCGTTCCCGTGGTCGATTATGGTGACCGCTTTGTTTGCCCCGGTTTTCATGATGCCCATCTGCATTTCTTCCACACTGCCGTGGGCGGCTCTCCCTACATGCTCATGTATATGGGCAAGAGCGAAGAAGACCTGGTGGAGCGTACGGTGGAATTCGCGCGCAACCTTCCTTCGGATGCTTGGGTGGTGACGCAAGGGTGGCGCGATTACCGCTGGACTCCTCGTCAACATCCCACCAAGCGTTCGCTCGACCGTGCATTCCCCGACCGCCCGTGTGCGATGTATTCGGGTGACGGCCATACGCTGTGGCTCAACAGCGCCGCACTCGACGCTCTGGGCGTGACGCCCGATACCGAGCCTCCGGCGGGCGGCAGTTTCGATACCTTTGAGAACGGCGAGCTCACGGGCATTGCGCACGAGGCCGCCGCTATGCAGTTGCTCCCGCGCTGCCTTGAGTGGCTGGGCGAGGACCGCATCGCCGAGGCATATGCTCAGCAGATGCAGCGCATGGCCGAGCAGGGCATCACGTCGATGTGCGATATGTCGCTCATGCCTATGCCTGGCTGCGATTTTATCCGCGATGACGTGTATGACAAGCTGCAGGAAGAGGGGCGCCTGTGCGTTCGCGCGTACCTGTTCCCCACGTTGCTCGACGATCAGTCCCGTCTGTTTGAGCTGCAACGGCGCTACGAGGGCAACGAGTTGCTCTCGGCGCCGGGCTTCAAGCAGTTTTTCGACGGCGTCTCGAGCGAGCACACCGCGTACCTTACCGAGCCGTATTCCAATCCGCGCTTCCCGGGTGATCGCGGTCGTCTGACGATTCCTGCCGAGCGTATGCGCGAGCTGGTGCTGGCTGCCGCCAAGGCGGGCGAGCCTGTGCGTATCCACGTGATCGGTGACGGGGCGATCCATGCGGCGCTCGATATCTTTGAGGAGGCGCGCGACCGTTTTGGCGCGCTGTCGCATGGGCACAATACCCTGGAACATCTGGAGAACCTTCTGGCCGAGGATATCGATCGCTTGGCCGAGCTTGACGTGGTGGCCTCGAGCCAGCCGTGCCACATCACGTTGGATCCCGGCGGCCCTGAACGCGACCTCGGCGAGGAGCGTGCTCAGATCATGTGGCCGTTTGCCACGTACGGAAAGAGAGGCATCCGTCAGGCGTTTGGTACGGATTCGCCCATTACCGTTGTCGATAGCATGCGCGTGATATATACGGCTGTGACGCGTCAGGATCCGCAGAGCCGCTGGCCCGAGGGCGGATGGCATGCCGACGAGAAGATTTCGGCCGCGGCCGCGATTCGCAATTACACGCTCGGCAGCGCCTATGCGGCGGGGGACGAGGAGAACCTTGGCAGCCTCGAGGTGGGCAAGTATGCCGACTTCGTCGTGCTCGACCAGGATCTTACGGCGATTGACCCGCAGGAGATTCTCGATACTCGAGTTCTTGCGACATACCTGGGCGGTACCTGCGTGTTCGAGCGCTAGGGGGTGCCTGCGCCCGGGCGCTGGCGTGCGGTTTGGTGCTCGCGCCGAACTATCCGTGCCGTTAAGTGGCGGTTTTTCAAACGTCTGACGAGGTGAAGCGGCGTTTTTTCGTTTGATTATCCGCCACTCGTTCTGGTGAGGACCCGGGCCAATGCATGTTTTGCCGCTATTTATCTCAAAGGGACTCAGGCGGATGCAAGATGTGCCGGCGAGATGTGCCGAGATACACCGGAAGGGTCGGCTTTGGGGCCTCCCTAACGCGTGAACCTTCCAGCGAAGATCCCTCGTTAGCACCTTGCTCGCCTTGGTCTGGGGCGATTCATAAAATCTAAGTGCCAAGAAATAAGATTTTTTGCATTTGCGTTGTATAAGTTGGAATCGCTGGGTACTATTCATACCGTTCGTAACGAGAGAGGGCCATCGCGTAGGTTTTGCGCATGGCAACAAAGGAGGAACAAAGCATGTCTTTGAAGCCGCTTGCAGATCGCGTTCTCATCAAGCCGGACGCAGCCGAGCAGAAGACCGCTTCTGGCCTGTACATCGCCAGCAACGCTCAGGAAAAGCCCCAGCGCGGCACTGTCGTCGCCGTGGGTGCCGGCAAGGTTAACGACAAGGGCGAGCGCGTCCCCATGGATGTCAAGGAAGGCGACGTTGTCATCTACGGTAAGTTCGGTGGCAACGAGGTCAAGGTTGACGGCGAGGACTACCTGCTGATGCGCGTCGACGATATCTACGCCGTCATCGAGTAGCCAAGTAGCTTTCTCGGACACTTATCTATACCGCGCGTCGCTATGACTCGGACTCGCGCGCGGTGCCACTTCTTTTTGGAGGAATAATCAATGGCTAAGAACATCACGTTCAACACCGACGCTCGCGCCAAGCTCGCCAAGGGCGTCAACACCCTGGCCGATGCCGTTACCGTTACCATGGGACCCAAGGGCCGCTACGTTGCCCTCCAGCGTTCCTATGGTGCCCCCACCATCACCAATGACGGCGTTTCCGTTGCCAAGGAGATCGAGCTCGAGGACAACATCGAGAACATGGGCGCCCAGCTGGTGAAGGAGGTCGCTACCAAGACCAACGACACCGTGGGCGACGGTACCACCACCGCAACCCTGCTTGCCCAGGCTATCGTCAACGACGGTCTGCGCAACGTTGCCGCTGGCGCTAACCCGCTGGCCATCCGCCGTGGTATCGACAAGGCCGTCAATGCCGCTGTTGCCGAGATGAAGGCTCAGGCCAAGCCCGTCGAGACCAAGGACCAGATCGCTTCCGTCGGCACCATCTCTGCTGGCGACCCGCAGGTTGGCGAGAAGATCGCTCAGGCCATGGAGGTCGTGGGCAAGGACGGCGTCATCACCGTCGAGGATTCCCAGACGTTCGACATCACCATCGACACCGTCGAGGGTATGCAGTTCGACAAGGGCTACGTCTCCGCTTACTTCGTCACGGACAATGACCGCATGGAGGCCGTGATGAAGGATCCGTACATCCTCATCACCGACCAGAAGATCTCCAACGTTCAGGATATCATGCCTGTTCTCGAGGCTGTTCAGCGCACCGGTAAGGGCCTGCTCATCATTGCCGAGGACGTCGAGGGCGAGGCTCTGCCCACGCTCGTGCTCAACAAGATCCGTGGCGCTCTCAATGTCTGCGCCGTCAAGGCTCCGGGCTACGGCGACCGTCGTAAGCGCATGCTCGAGGACATCGCTGTCCTCACCGGTGGCCAGGCCGCTCTCGATGAACTGGGCATCAAGGTTGCCGACATCACTGCCGATATGCTCGGTACCGCCAAGTCCGTCACCATCTCCAAGGACAACACCACCGTCGTGGGTGGCGCTGGCTCCAAGGAGGCTATCGATGCCCGCATCGCTCAGATCAAGGGCGAGCTCGAGCACACCGATTCCGACTTCGACCGCGAGAAGCTCCAGGAGCGCCTGGCCAAGCTCTCCGGTGGCGTTGCTGTGATCAAGGTTGGCGCCGCTACCGAGACCGAGCTCAAGGAGATCAAGCACCGCGTCGAGGATGCCCTGCAGGCAACCCGCGCTGCCGTTGAGGAGGGCATCGTCGCCGGCGGCGGCGTGGCCTTCATGGACGCTGCTCCTGCGCTCGACAAGGTTGAGATTGACGACCCCGAGGAGAAGATCGGCGTCGACATCGTCAAGAAGGCCCTGACCGCTCCTGTGGCTACTATCGCCAAGAACGCTGGCTTCGAGGGCGCTGTCGTGGTCGACAAGGTTGCCTCCCTGCCTGCAGGCGAGGGCCTGAACTCTGCCACCGGCGAGTGGGGCAACATGATTGACATGGGCGTGCTCGACCCGGTCAAGGTCTCCCGCGTCACGCTGCAGAACGCCGCTTCTGTTGCTTCCCTGATCCTCATCACCGAGGCCACCGTCACCGATGTCCCCAAGAACACGCAGCTTGAGGACGCTATCGCTGCTGCTACCGCTGGTCAGCAGGGTGGTGGCATGTACTAGGCCGTAAGGGCTTGACTTCCCATCGGAAGGCCCCGGGTTTTCTCCTTCGCTGGTCCTCGCCGCTTCGCGGCTGCGGAATCGCTCAGGAGAATAACCCGGGGCCTTCCTGCGTCCATACCCTTGAAATCGGGCGAGCGGGAGAACTATGGTTGATGCGGGGATCCGTCCCGGGCGCTGGTTCGGCTTTGCCGAACTTCGCGGGACTTTGGGTATCAGTCTTGCTTCTTCAACATCTACGAACGCTAACGGGCGGCAATAATGCTGACGGAGAAAAAATCGGGATGCTGATACGTCTTAATGTGCTCAAACATCTTGCCCGAGGCATCGAACGTGTTCGATTCAATGCATGCGACATATGAATTTTTGGATACGTGTAGCAGGTTTGCGACATCGTTGTTGGCGAGTGCCATGGAGATCCGCCGCTTGCTTGTAGCTATTTTGATTCCCAGCGTTTGTTCGATATAGGCGTATGTACCGGTTAGAGCGATTTGCGGTGTGATATCGGGCACCTCGTTGGCAAGGGTGTGCGTTTCTTCCAATGCTACTGGCTTACCATCCGCCAAGCGCAGGCGGCGCA
>CAKUGM010000038.1 GCA_934654625.1 uncultured Collinsella sp.
TCTGGAGCTTGGCGTGGGCGGCAACACGCCCGTCATCATCAAGTATCCGTTTTGGCAGATGACGGCCAAAAACGAGCTTGCCACGTATGTGTGCGTCAATCTCGACGAAGCAGTCGCCCCAGTCGAGATTGCCGACCGTAGTATTCTGATCGACGCCGATGCGGAGCTCGTATTGAGCGCACTTGCCGTCCAGGCCGTCAGATAGCGAAGGCGATGCTGACTTGGGCTGCTCTTGTCGTTGCGCCGAATCCCATAAACCAAAGCTTCAAGGAACTCGCGCCTTGCAGCTATTTTATCCTCGCTGGAAGATGCCTTTCCTTCCTCGAATTCCATATACGACCCCACGGCATCCATGGAATCCATCACTGCCGCACTTTTGAAGAACGCTTGACTCGCCATTGTGGGGATTGTGACAATAGCCCTGGGTACACCCGTCTTCCTCCTCATCCAACTTTGGCCGAGCAAGAAGACCAGACCGGTTTGTTCGTGATTCTGCAGCGGTCCCGCCCCCCGCCGACCAGTCCGGGACCCATCCCGCCCCGTATACGAAAGGCATCGCATGCAAACGCTCAGCGAAAAAGAAAAGAAGCAGATCCAGCGCTACTGCGTGTATCCCAAAATCGCTCTGCGGGCGCTCATCATGTCCTTTGCGCTGTGCGGCCTTATCGTGCCGCTGGAGATGATCGACGACCTGGTTTTCCACAACGACGGCTTCCAGCCGACTGGGATCTATACAGGGATCGCCCTTATCGCGCTCTGCGTTGCCGTGTTTTGCTTCTGCGCGCTTTGCCCGAAGTTCGGCATGCGCGGAAAGCAGTGGATCGACCTGCAGAATCGCCTTGCGGTAAAGCAAGCTCAAAGCGACCGTTCGGCTCAGGTTGCCGGCGTGCTTGTGACACAGGCGGCAGGGCGTCTGCTGCAAAACAGCGACAACGAGACGGCACAAGCCCTCGGAGGCGCAGCCCAAGTCGCGGGAGCGGTTGGCGCGGTAGGCACCGCGGCAGACATGCTTTCGGAAAGCGCGAACAATGCCGAGGCGATGGCAGAGGCCTACAGCGTTCCTGTTCCGAGCATCAGGAAGAAGTTGGTCGCATTCTCGATCGTGCCCGTTTTGCTCCTTGTCGCCGTATACATCCCGCAATATGCCCAGGCAAACCAGGACACGCAGGAGAAAATCGCCCTTGCCGCCGAGCAAATCGATACGGCAGAAAACGTGCTGGCGCAGGTATGCGAACGCGTTTCGTCAGATGACCCCTACGAGAAGTACAAAGATTACGGCTATCACGTGAGCGGCTATCTGCGTGAAGGCGACTTCAGCTGGGAGGGGACTTACGTCTATATGACCTTCGACGAATACGGGACGATCACGGAGATCAGTTATTGCGAAGGGGTCGATGTCGCCACGAGCCCCGAGGAAAACCTGAGCCGAGCCGTGCAGGACTTCCAGGCCCTCAATGCCCCGATCAGCAGCATGGATGTATCCGTTGCGGACCCCGAACTGCTCGCGACGTGCGCCATCCCCGACGATTTCAAAGAGGCTTTCCTGGCAGGGTCGTTCTACGAAGGCATTCGCGTATACGACAATGACTCCCCCGTTCGCATCGCCTGCTCCTTTGACACCGAATCGCAGGAGGACTTCGACGAACACTCGAGGCCGCAGATCACGCTCTCGATACGGAAGGCGAACTCGTAACGGCATCATCGGCTAGGAAATGCCCGTGGACAATGCTACATCCCTTGCTCGCAAGCATGAAATTGCCAAACGAAAGGCCCTCGACCCGTTCTTGCGGATCGAGAGCCCGCAAACGTCTGACATGGGCTACTCCCACCCGATGGTCACAAGCAGCCCAGACGTAATGCCGTAGCATGCGCGGTTGGTGCCGGCGTCAGAGTTGCGCCTTTGCCTTCTCGCAAAGCTTTGCAATTGGCTCGACCATATGTGTCCTCAGTTCTGCGGCAGCCCCTGCAGAGCCTGTCCTCGACAGGTCGTCAAACACCATTTCAAGCTTATCGGGAATCAAATCCGCGTAAAGCGTCATCAAGCGCACGCAACCGTCTGTGGTGATGCCCAAATCGGCAAGCCCGCAAAGCTTCACCATTCTGGCGATATTCCCGACCGAGACGCGCCCGACCCGATTCTCTCCCCCTATCGACATGGCAAGTTTTGGCGGTTTATTCCGCCAATCGTCGGCGTTGACATAGGGAGCGATCGAAGCCACATCGTACATGGGTGCCAAGCGATGCGCTCCATCGGACTCCAACATCAGCGAATAGTTCTTTGCATGGCCATCTGTCGCGGCTATCAGGTAATTGAAGAACAGCATCTACAGGAATCGCGCGACGTTCTCACGAGCCTCACGACCGGTCGATTTAAGAAGCCTTATGCAATCGCCGCAACTCGGACCGTGAACAAGGTTAATGCCCCGTTCATGTTTGTAATGGGCGTATATACGAGCCCCTTTTACTCCATAGCATGCTCCAAAGGAGCTTGGCTACATGCCCTATTGTTTAAAGGCCGATTCACAGTAGAAATGGGAAAAGGCAGGTGCCAGATTCCCGCAGGTGTCAGATTCCCACTAAAAAAGGCAGCTGGAAATCCAACAGCCCTTCAGCATTCATCAAATCAGAGGTCCGCGGGAAGACACAGCGTACTGACTTCATCAAGAAACGCTTGAGCTTGTCGGCTAAGCATCGTTTTTCTCCAAAGCAGCCCGTTTCTTGAGTGCACGGGTGGATCAAGGGGCACAAATGAAAGACCCTCGGAGCTCGTTTCTGCAGAAGAGGCGATGAGCCCTTCGAATGCCAGGGCGATACCGAAACCGCTTTTCACCAGCCACTTTACATTCATGAGGAGCCCGTAGGTCGCAACAATCTCCAGCGATTCGGCGCGGGCTCCGAACCATTGCCGCAAAGATCCAACTTGCTGTGCCTGGCGCGAAAGAATGAGGGGGAAGGAGGCGATATCATCTAGCCGCACGCCACCCTTCGCGGCAAGCGGGTGGTCGGAAGGGACGACAACGCCCCATCTATCCTGAAACGGCAATTCCAAGACGTTGAGGTTTACATGAGGCTGGAGCTCGCACTCGAGCAAGAAGTCGTATTGCCCGCGAACAAACCCGTCCATGAGGTCGGTTGATGTGCCGCTATGGAGCTGAAAATCAATGCCGGGATATTTGCTTCGCGTATTCCGCATTGCTTGAGCAAGGGTGGGCATCGCCTTCGTCTCCCCCGCGGCGATATGCACGCTGCCCGCTACACTTCGCTCGGGAAGCTTGATATCCTCTTCCGCCTTCGAAACGAGTTCCGTAATTGATTGCGCGTAGTTAAGCAAAACGGTTCCGAACTCAGTAAGCTCGGTTCCGCCATGAGTTCGAAGAAACAGCTGCCTTCCCAGCTCACGCTCCAGATCTGCCAGCTGGCGCGAAAGCGTCGGTTGCGTAATATGGAGCCGCTTAGACGCATTGATAAGGCTTCCTTCCTGCGCCACCGCGATGAAGTATCGGAGCGTCCTTAGTTCCATTTCGTCTCCCTCCCCGCATTCTTCAGTATATGCCCATTAGGCATAATACGAATTACACTATAGGTATTAGCTATAGATTGAGCTCCTCCTTAATATCTTGGTAAGCCAGAAAGGGGGAACAATGACCGACCATTACGAAGACGCCCACGATCTAACACAAGGAGACATAGCAACCTTTCTTGAAGCTATGGCCTCGGGCAGGGAAATCGAGGCTGGCTCGGAGGTTCACCGCATCATGGTTGCCGCATCCGAGCGCGCGATGCGTATAACTGCGCGCATGAACTCCTCCTTCCTGAACCTCTCGGAGACCAGAAATGCCCTTGAGGAATTGTTCATGAAGCAGCTTCCGGATGGCGTGGGTTTATTTCCACCCTTCTCTACCGACTGCGGGATCAACACGCATCTGGGCAGGAACGTTTTCATCAACGCGGCCTGTCGATTCCAGGACCAAGGCGGAATCTTCATAGGAGACCGCACGCTCATCGGCCACAACGCTGTCATCACGACGATCAACCATTGCCTAGATGTCGAGAGGCGAGCAAACATGATTCCCCAATCCGTCCACATCGGCTCAGATGTGTGGTTTGGGGCAAACGTCACCGTACTCCCCGGCGTGAGCATCGGCGACGGGACGGTGATTGCGGCAGGCGCCGTCGTCACAAAAGACATCCCCTCCCGCACGGTAGCCGCCGGCGTCCCCGCCAAAGTAATCAAGAAGCTCTAGATGAGAGCGAAACGAGCAACCGGCTTGGCGTGCGCATTGATGCTGCTCGCGGGGGCCCTGCCTGGATGCGCCGAGGCATCTCAAGACAATGGGCCTCAGATGGTTGAAGCGCCCGCTGTTGCAGCGTCGCAGCCAGGAGGCTCCACAGAACCAGCTGCTGATGCCCAGGCAGCCCAAAGGCTGAACATCCAAGTTAACAACACGACCATGACCATCGAGCTCGCGGACACAGATGCCGCTCGCGAGTTGGCGTCAAAGGTTTCTCAAGGCGACATCGTAGTCAACCTGCGGCCCTATGGAGGTTTCGAACAGGTGGGCAAGCTGCCGTGGACGCTCCCCCGGAGCGATCGGCAAGTCACAACCGAGGCTGGGGACATCATGCTCTACCAGGGAAATCAGATAGCCATCTTCCATGGCTCGAACTCCTGGTCCTACACGCCCTTGGGGAAGATCGTTGAATATGACGTCGATGCACTTGGATGGGCTCATGGCGGCGAAGAAGCCCAGGCAGTACTAAGCAATAACTAAAGCCATTCGAAAGGAAGACAACATGATTCAAAGCGAAAAACTGGAACTGACGCAGGAATGGGACAAAGTATTCCCCCAAAGCGATGCGGTCGAGCATGAGAAGGTGACGTTCGTCAATCGATTCGGCATCACTCTGGCTGCGGACCTCTACAAGCCCAAGCACGTCGCGGGCAAGCTTGCGGCGCTTGCGGTAAGTGGGCCTTTCGGCGCAGTTAAGGAGCAGGCAAGCGGCCTGTACGCCCAGACCATGGCCGAACGCGGTTATTTGACGATCGCTTTTGATCCCAGCTACACCGGCGAGAGCGGCGGCTATCCTCGCCGCGTATCCTCGCCCGATATCAACACCGAGGACTTCTCTGCCGCCGTCGACTACCTGAGTTGCTGCGATGACGTCGACGCCGACCGCATCGGAATCATCGGCATCTGCGGTTGGGGCGGCATCGCCGTGAACGCCGCCGCTGCCGACACGCGCATCAAGGCAACACTGGCATCTACGAGCTACATCATGACCGAGGTGGGTACCAAAGGGTACTTCGATTCCGAAGACTCTGCCGAGCAGCGCATGCAAGCCCGCCGTGCATTCTCGGTTCAGCGCACGGCCGACTACCGTACGGGCGAGTACCTGCGCGCCGGCGGCGTCGTCGATCCGATGCCCGAAGATGCACCTCAGTTTTTCAAGGACTACCACGACTATTACAAGACCTCGCGCGGCTATCACGAGCGTTCGGGCAACTCGACCGATGGATGGAATGTGACCTCGAACATCCCCTGGGCGAACACCAACCTGCTCCAGTTTGCGCACGAGATCGAAAGCGCCATCATGGTCCTGCACGGCGAAAAAGCCCACTCGCGTTATATGGGCGAGCGCGTCTACGAGAAACTGCAGGGCGACAACAAGGAGTTGCTTATCGTCGAAGGGGCATCTCATTGCGACCTGTACGACGGCGGAGATAACGGCGCCATCCCCTGGGATGCGATCACGGCGTTCTTCGATAAGAACCTTAAATAGAAAGACGGTTGCGAAAGGAGACGCCCATGGGCAAGAAAGTACTGATCGTTTCTACCAGCATCCACAAGGGAAGCAATTCGGAGATCTTGGCGCATGAAGTGGAGCGCGGCGCGCTTGATGCGGGAAACGAAGTCGAGTTCGTGTCGCTGACGGGGAGAGAAATCGGATTCTGCCGAGGATGTCTGGCCTGTCAGAAGACTGGGACCTGCGTGATCAGAGACGACATGGACGATCTTATCGGAAAGGTGCGCGAGGCGGATGCAATAGTTTTCGCGACGCCCATCTACTACTACGAGATGAGCGGTCAGATGAAGGTCTTCCTCGACCGCTGCAATCCGCTATACATAAGCGACTACAAGTTTAGGAGCGTGTATCTGGTCACGGCCTCCGCCGAAGAGGGCGACGACGTCGCCGAACGAGCAGCGCAGGGACTGCAAGGCTGGATAGAGTGCTTCCCAAAGGCTTCCTTCGGCGGCCTGCTCTCAAGCGGAGGCGTTACCGGGCCCAACGAGGCAGCCGGCCACGAAGAGCTCATGGCGGCCGCGCTCGAATTCGGGCGACAAGTGTAGCCCGTTCAAAAAGCGAGGGCTCGAGGCGCTCTGCGACGTTTCGTTTCGCTAGATCGGCTTGATGGGATGACGAATAACGGTCTTGAGCCTCTCTGGCGCGCATTTGCGCGGGTCGGAGAGGTAGATCTCGTGATGAAGGCGAGCGCCAGTGAAGTCGGGCGCATACCCCTGCTCCGAAGCAAAAGCGTGCATGACGTCTATGGTCGCCGGCTCGTCGTCGTAAGGTCCGACGTGCATGCATTGAACGCATGAGCCCTCGTCAACCCTTAGCATCTCGATCGTCGAGAAGTCCAGCTTCTTTTTTGCGGCAGCTTCCGAAACGGCCCAGTCGAAGTCGTCGCGAGTGACGAAATCGGGCAGACGAATGCAGGAGACGAAGTTGAAGTCATCCTTCCGCGCATAGTCGATCTCACCATTGGGCCGATTCTGCCACCAAAAGCCCTCGAGTGGCGGCACGACGAAGTCGAAATAGCCTTCGATTTTGCGCGGACCCTTCTTCGACATCTTGATGGCGTAGGCCACGCCGTAAAGCAGCGGCATGGCGCTCTGGTACTCACCGCCTTCGATATTAGGATCGCCCTTGCCTCGAACGGCGATGTAGTTCATGGGAGGAACGACCAGGATGCTCGGCTTGCTTGACGGCCTGTAAAGCTCCTTGAATTCCTTTTTGAAATCATATGCCATTGCAGCCGCCTTCCCAGAGCTTGAGCTTCTCTCTGATACTTGCCCGCGTATAGCAGTAGGTGCCACTTCGACCGAAACCGCACCAACCATTAGACAGTGTACAGAAACGAACGCATGTTCGTAACTTAGAAGAGGCGACCGCGCATAGAAAACAGATGGACGGTCTTGAACAGCACTACGTCATCAGCTCGCAAATAAGCCGCTTATGATGGTACTTCATGTCGATATTTCGATTTATACCCCCACAACTAAGGCATTTCTACTCCCACTCGATGGCCCTAGTTTTGTTGGCGCCAACCTTTCTCAAGCACCTCGAAGACATCACGCAGGCAGTGAAACAATCCAGCGATCAGCACCGCGATGGATGCATAGCCCATCAGCGAAGGAACAATCGTCGTACCGTAGCCGGCAACCGCGAATTGAACCTGCCCGAACAGGTAGGCCCCAAAGCCGAGACGGACGAAGGAATACGCGCCAAAGCAGGCAATGATCACAAACAGGAAGCGGCCCGCCCAGATGGCATGGCGACGTGCGCCCGATGTGTTCCTCGCCCCTCCAACATGCATGAGCCTGCAAAAACCCTTGAGCTGCAGCCCGACATGGGCGAACGCGAGCACAAACCCCCAGTACGAGCACAGTATGTGGACTCGGCGCGCGAGAGAGGCTCCCGGCAAAACCGGCAGGAATCCAAAGACGAACTTCGAGAGCACAAGAGCGCTCGCCACCTGTCCGACAACGCATACGAACAGACCCACAATCGTAACGAGGCGAAGTATACGAACCGCATTGTAACGGCCACGAGCGAGGGCTTTGAACCAACGCCTGTTCAAGGCCACATGGGCCACGGCAGCGACGAACAGACTCGCCCCCAGATACTCATGCGGCGCCTCCTGCACGAGGGTCGTTGCCATCACGGCGACAAGCAGTCCTGCGAGCACGGCATCCACTACAATGCGAACTCTTCTCATGCCAGTCGCTCCTCACAGGCGGTCGGGGTGCAGCTTTTCACGGAAAACGACCTTTCCCTAGTACGTGGCGAAGCGCTTATCACGATCAAGGGCGTCGATAGCGGCCATCGTGATAAGGGAAACAATCGGGAGGCACGCCCATTCATCACCTGTTAGAATCCGCCAAGGCAACGGTGACCGTACACAACGCATTCGTCAAGCGCAGCCTGCAGAGAACCAAACTCCTCATCGGTCAAATCGACAAGAGCCGAGTCAAGGTTCTCGATGATGCGGCCTTTGTTCTTGGAGCCCGGTATAGGCACGACGTTGGGCCATTTGCGCAGCATCCATGCAAGCGAGATCTGCGCGCTCGTCGACCCCTTGAGCTCGGCATAATCCGCAAGAAGATCGATGATCGGTTGATTTCCCGCAATGTTCACCTTGGAAAGCTGCGGCACCCAGTTGCGCACATCGTCGCGTCTCTCGAATTTAGTAGACGTCGTAATCTTGCCCGAGAGCAGCCCGCTCGCGATCGGAGAGAACGGCACGAAACCGATATCATGCTTGATGCAATACGGAATGACGGCGCTCTCGGAGTCGCGTTCAACCATCGAATAGATGTTTTGGATGGCGGAAAGGGGCGTTACCCGCTGCGCTCGATCGATAACGTCGACGTCAACTTGCGAGAGGCCCCATCCGCGAATGAAGCCCTCGTCGATGAGCCTTCCCATGGCGAAAGCGACCTCTTCAATCGGTGTGCCGCCCACGCGATGCAGGTAGCACAGATCGACATAGTCGGTACGCAGGCGCGAAAGGGATTCTTCCAAATGCCTGCGAATCATACGATACACGTCTCGCCCGAACCCGCCGCGCAGCATAAGCTTCGTGGCAATGACGACATCGTCGCGATACGGCTCGAGTGCCTTGCCGACGATGCGCTCATTGTGCCCGGATCCGATCAGATTAGGGCTGTACACCTCTGCTGTATCGAAGAACGTGCAGCCATGCTCATAGGCACCGCGTATCGCCTCGATGCTGTAGTTTTCGGGCGGAATCTTCCCATACCCGTGCGAAAAGGCCATGCAGCCCATTCCGACTTCGAAAACCTCGATGTCGTGCAGCATGCGGGTTTTCATAACAACCGCCCTTCTTCCCTAGTACGAAGCAAAACGCTGATTACGGTCGAGGGCATCGATAGCGGCCATCTCATCGGCGGTCAGGCTGAACCCGAACACGTCGGCGTCCTCGCGGATATGGTCGGGGTTGGATGAGCCGGGGATGCAGATGTTGCCCGACTGCAGGTGCCAGCGGATGACCGCCTGCACGGGCGAGGCCCCGTGGTTGCCGGCCACCTCGACGACGACGGGATCGGCGAACAGGGTGCGGCAATCGGCCTTGCCGCACAGCGGGAACCATGACTCGAGCACCGTGCCGGCTCCGGCGATGGCCTCCTTGACGCTGCGTTCCTGGAAGTAGGGCTGCGTCTCGTTCTGCAACACGGCAGGCGGAATGGACGCCATATCCAGCATGCGCGCAAAACCGCTCTCGTAGAAGTTCGATATGCCGATGCAGCGAATCTTGCCGGCCGCCACGGCATCCTCTATCGCGCGGTAGGCGTCCTCGTCATTAACGTCCTCGTGGTGAAGCAGCATAAGGTCAACGTAGTCCTGCCCCAAACGCCGAAGCGACCCATCAATAGCTGCGGCCGCATTGGAAAAATCGGCGGTCCACAGCTTCGTGGTCAAGAACACCTCATCGCGCGGCACGCCAGCGCGAGCGATGGCACGCCCCACGCCGCCCTCGTTGCCATAGATGCGCGCGGTGTCGATAAGGCGCATGCCCGCCATAAGCGCAGCATAGACCGACTCCTCGGCCTACGCGCTCGACAGGATGTAGGTGCCGATGCCCAGCACCGGCATCGCAACGCCGTTGTTGAGCATCACCGTGCGAGCTTCCAGGTCGAACTGCGGATTATAGGCAGCAGACTCGGTTGCCGTCACGCTTGGCGATGCGCTTGCAGCGCCTGACGCCGAGCCCTGGAAGGACTCGGCCGGAGTCGAGCTTGCAGCCGATTGCGATCCACAACCGCCGAGGCCAAGCGCGGCTCCCGCGCCAAACACGAGTGATCCTTTCACAAAAGTCCTCCTATCAAGGTTCTGCCTCATTTCTCCAACCCAATCTCCTCGCCGGGCAGGGCAACCATGGCGTTAGGAGCAGCGAAGCGCTCCGCTGCAGCGCGGTCGAACATCTCGCCCGAGTTCTTTACATCGTTGTGATAGGGAGCAACAGGTATTCGTGAACGCCGAGAGCGATGATTTAGTCCGCCGGCGTGAATGCGCCGAGGTTCTTCTCCTGATCCTCGAGCGACATGTTGAAGTAGCGCACGCCCTTATCGAGCCCCTTGATCTGCGCCATCTCGTCGTCGGTCAGCGCGAAGTCGAAGATCGCCATGTTGTCGGCGATGTGGGCCGGGCTCGTGGACTTCGGGAAGATAACGTTTCCCTCCTGAATGTGCCAGCGAAGGATGACCTGCGCGGGCGTCTTGCCGTACTTGGCGCCCAGCTCGGCGAACACCGGGTCCGCGAGCAGCGCGGCATCGCCGTGTCCCAGCGGGTACCAGCTCTCCAGCACCGTGCCGTACTGCGCGATGCGCTCCTTGAGCTCGTGCTGCTGGAAATAGGGGTGGCACTCCACCTGCAGCGCAGCGGGCTTGATGGTCGCAGCCTCGCAGACCTCTTCCAGACGCTCGCTCTCGAAGTTGGAAAGGCCGATGGAGCGCAGCTTGCCAGCCGCCACGGCATCCTCCATGTCGGCCCAGGCGCCCATGTAGTCGCCGAACTGCTGATGGAGCAGCAGCAGGTCAATGTGATCGGTGCCCAAGCGCGCGAGTGCCTTGTCGATCGCCGCGGCAGTCGCCCCGCGCCCGTACTCGGAGGGCCAAAGCTTGGTCGTGATCCACACCTCGTCGCGGTTGATGCCGCTCTCGGAGATGGCCTTGCCCACGGAGCGCTCGTTCTGGTAGGCGTGAGCCGTGTCGATGTGGCGATATCCCAGCTTCAGGGCCTCGGAGACCGCATTCACGGTCTCGGGCCCCTCCGGCACCATGTACACGCCCATGCCAAACTGCGGCATCTCGATTCCGTTGTTAAGCTTCACGTACGTCTGATTCTCAAGTGCCATGATTGCTTCCTTTCGTTTCGATTATCCTTGCGTCATTTTCCAAAGGCGAAATCGCGCGACCTTTTTAGGACACACCCGCGCCGTCGTTTTGCTATGCCATGCTCTTGGCCCAGGCGACCACCTTGTCGCGGGATTTCGCGGCTTTGTTGCCGATGATGGGCAGGCCCCTCTCGACGGTCGCACCCCTGCAGACCCTCTTCAGGTCTCTCTCGCTCTCACCCATGCCGGATCCCTCGTTCGTGCAGAAGGGGATAACGCGCTTACCCGTCAGGTCGAAGTGCCCTAGGAACGTGAACACGCACATGGGGCAGGTGCCCCACCAGTTGGGGTAGCCCACAAAGATCGTGTCGTAGGCGTCCAGGCTCTCGGGGTATTCCACAAGCTCGGGCCGGGTGTCAGCCTCAAGCTCCGCCTTCGCCTCCTCGATGCACTCCATATGGTTTTCCGAGTAGTCCCTCGCGGTGCGAATCTCGAACAGGTCGCCGCCCGTGGCTTCCGCCACGAACTCGGCCACGCGCTCGGTGTTGCCCTTCGCGAGCACCTTGATCTCGCCCGCCCAATAGGTCTCTCCCTTGCGGGAGTAGTACGCGATGAGTGTTGCCATGTTGCTTTTCCTTTCCTTAAAACGATTCGGCCGAGCAACAGCCGCTTTCCGGTTTAATCGCTAACGCAGGCTTGCAAGCCAGGTATCGACCTGCGATTCCGCAGCGGCCCGATCTTCCTGCGCCGTGGTACCCGCCATGCTCAGACCGTCCGTTACGGTCGCGCCAGCACATTTTCGAGCGACGGTGGCGAACATGCCGGCATCGCCGCTGCCCGCATGCGTATTGAACGGGCAAATTGTCTTGCCGCCCCAATCAAGCGCCTCTATCGCCGCATACACCGGCATGGGCATATCGCCCCACCAGCACGGGAAGCCTAGGTACACGGTGTCGTAGCCCGACAGGTCCGGCATCGACGCCAACTCCGGGCGCGCGTCGGAGTTCTTTTCCTCGAGCGCCTCGTCGCAGCACGCGTCATAGGCCTCGGGATAGGACTCAGCGCGCTCGATCTCGAACAGATCTGCCCCGGTCTTCTGAGCGATCATTTGAGCGAGCACCATGGTGTTGCCCACTTTCACCGTGCCCACGCCGTAGTTCTCGCCGGCGCGGGAGAACACGAGCACAAGTGAGGCGCCACTCTGGGCCGCAGGTGTCACATCGCCCGAAGAGGCACTGCCCGAAGACGCCGACGCCGTGGACGACGCATCCGCCGCGTTTCTCCTTTCACCGCAGCCCGCGAGTCCCGCCGTTGCGCCAAGCGTCGCAAATCCGGCGACTTGAAGAAACCTGCGTCGAGTCAAGATGTTCACAGCGCCCCCCTCCCTCGCTTTGCCCATCGTTGCAACCCTTGTCGAAACAATCCGCAACGATGGCCAGCAATAACCGCCTCGGAATATGCCACCATAGTTGCTTATTCCTTGTTATTGGCATAACATCATAAATCTCTGTATGCTGCAATGGACTTTTATCTGCTAATCCGTTGCCTATGACTACACTTGGACGAAATCAGTGGAATAAAGAGAGGCGAAACCTATGGACAAGCCATCGGGCGAGCAGAAGAAAGTGGATTTACGCGTCGTGAAGACACTCGATGCAATCCGTACGAACTTCGAACGGCTCGTCTGCGAGAACGGCTACCACAAGCTCACTGTCGCGCGCTTGTGCGAGTCCGCGCGCATCAACAAGAAGACGTTCTACCGCTACTACACTTGCCTCGACGACCTACTCGTCCAGGTACAGCGTGAGTTCGCAAGCGAATACGTTGAACTTACCCAGCATCTAAGAATCCCCGAAGACGCCGGCGAGATAACCCGCCAGTTCATCCTCTATTCGTGCGAAACGGGTAAGCGAAGCCCTTTCTACGAGGCTGTGACCTGCGGTTCGGATTTCAGCAATATTCGGACATCGATGATCGAGAAGGTCCTCGAATCGCGCCGCATCTCACCTAGCGGGTTTGGCGCGCTGTCTGCGGAAGAAACGTCCGTTGTCATTTCCTTCCTGGAGCAGACTGGCTTAACTGCCTATAGGCAATGGGTCGCAGACGGCAAACGGCTTCCGCCGGAAAAGCTGGCGAGTTTGACGGCAGACCTTGTAGAAGGCGCTTTGGAGCGTGTCCTTCGGTAAAAGAAAGCACTGGTTTCACTAACAAGATGCGGTTATGTGCCTTCATATCCTTCTTGAAGGTGAAAAAGAAGGCAGAGCTGTCGGATTGACGCTCACGAAGCCGCGGCCGACGACTTCCTCAGACTCGATAGCCAGAGAAAACTCGACTTGCCGCGCCATAAGAGGAGCCAAGAGCCAATCTCGAGACGCATAGGCCAAAGGGCTTGCTACCAGGCGCTGTTTCTTCCGAAGCCGCGCCTGATAGCAAGCCTTTTATAATTGAACCAAACAACTGTTCTATTATCGCTCAATTTCGAAACCGGAGGCGATATATACAAAGATGGCGCGTCTTAGCATGCCCGACCAGTTAGCTTCGCATTCCGGCAATCATACCGCTCCCGCCTCATGCTCGTCGGTTATAACGCCATAGGCGACGGCCGCGATGAAAAGGATACCGCTCACCGCCCATATCACCTTTATCGAACCATCCATGACCCTCAACAACGGCTCCTTTGTTCGCAGCCACCGCCGGACTTACCGTTGTACCGCTTGCGAACCCGGTGGACGACAACGTCCAGCAAGACAAGCACCATAGCCGCAACAACGACGAGGGCCGCGATTTCGCGTCTACCCCAATGCCTCGCCAAGAGGCCCTTCTGCTCGACGGCTTCTTGCTCGACATATTCGGTACGGTCGCAATGAACGAGCAATCGGTGGTCGTTCACGCCATAGGGCGTGCAGGTCACGAGCGTCAACTCGTCAGCCCCTGGCTCGATGGCGAGCGATTCGGTCTCGTCGGGCCACACTACCTCTGAACCCACCACCTTGTACGCGAGCGTTTGGCCCATGGTGTGCAGGAGAACAAGATCGCCTTCTTTGAGAGCGTGAATGTCATCGAACATGCTGAGGTTACGCATGCCGGAATGAGCTGTGAGCACGCAGTGGGAAGACGCCCCACCCACAGGCAAACTCGAACCCTCAAGGTGCCCAACGCCAGCCATGAGCACTTCTTCACTCGTTCCGTGATAGATAGGCATGCTCACGTTAATGGACGGAATCTCAACCCAACTCATCATGGGGTCGCGATCGAATATAAGTTGATCCTCATAGGACTCCACCTGGTCGGCGGGAAGCTCGGGACTCTCGTGGGCAAGCAATTCATTGTACGCACGAGCCTGGAGAAGAATCCGTTCACGCTCCTCCGCAGGAAGAGCGTCTACCGTGCTAGACACGGCATTGATCTGATTGAAAACACCCGAGGCCTCAAGCCTGTCAAAGACCCAGGGCCACACCATTAGGCCGACGCCGACAAGAATGACGATCATGGTGATAAGCCGATCGGCCCAGCGAGGCAAACGCTTACGGCGTCTCTTGTTGCAAGAGGCGGAGGCATCCACCGCCACGCGATTGTCTCGTTGCTTCATCGTCTCGGCGCCTCCAACGTCGGTCGTCACGGATATGTAAAGGGTGCTGGTTCATGGGCGAAAACGTACATGGCAAAAACGCGAAGCCACAACAGGAACGCCACCCAAAGAGCGAGGCCCCACAGGTCAAAAACCCTAGGGCCTCGCCGCTTAAAAACAATAATTCATTCGAAAAGGAACAAGCCAGAACGCTGACTATTCCTCAGACTCCTTGCGGCGGCCGCGGATGAGGCGCGCAACGCCGATGACGAGCACTGCGCCGCCGACCATCCAGGTGAGCGTCACGCCGTCAAGGCCGGTGATGGGAAGGCCCACGGACTTGGTGTTGCCAACGTTGATGGTGACCTCGCCAGCAGCAGCATCGGTACCGGTGCCGTCCGTGCCGGTCAGCTTGTTGTCGCCGGCAGTGCCGTCAAGCGTACCGAAGGCGATGTCGGTGCGGCCCTTGTCGGCCTCAGAGACTGCCGCCATAAGGCTCGTCACCTTCATCGTCGAATTATTGTACTCGGCAGCGATGGTGAAGGTGAAGGGATTGGCCTTGGTGTACTTGGTGTCATCGGGGGTCTGGACCTCGGTCACCTTGTAAGAGCCGGC
>CAKUGM010000039.1 GCA_934654625.1 uncultured Collinsella sp.
GCTGGAAGATCATGCCAAGGCTCTTGTTGCGGAGCAGGTGCGGATAATAACCGTCAACCTTGATGGCCTTCTTCATAGCGAGGCCGAGATTCTCGATAGCGAGAATCTGCTCTTTGGTGAAGTCATTAGTGTCGAGAAAATCCTTGGGCAGCGCCATTGCGATTCCTTTCCGTCGGCAGCACCGACTTTCCTTGTGGATGCTTGTTTTCTCGCATCCGCTTTGTCGCTAACTCCATGATTCCCGCATCGCCAAAAAAGCGTTAGTTTATTCGAGATTAAAGGCCGTCTAAAGAAATAGACCTTCCCTAAACCCTTACAAACCTGCAGGTAAACGACGCGGTAGCTGTTTTATTAAAACTTTGAACAACCGTTCACCGTAGGCCAACGGTTTATCCCAAATTCGCTGACTTTAGCCGGACGGAGCATTTTCTCAACCCGTTTTTTCATCTCTAAACCGCCGGCTTCCGGACTAAACTTTTCTCATCCCCGCATCTTGAATTGTTACAATTCTGTGTCCTCTGATTGCATTTATTGTGCGCCCTCGCACAACGCTTGAACGGAGGCAGAAACGCCCGGTACACTTCCTTCTTGGTAGATTTGACAACACGCCCAGGCATATGGGCCATAGACGCCGGTTGGAGTGACAGTGGCAGCGATCAATGTCTTTGTTTTTGCGATTCAGACCCTTTTTGCGGACCTTAATTCCGCATTCTCCTTTGATAGCACCGCTCCGCATAAGCATATGAGCGATCGCGCCTATCTGGGCCACATCGCCACGCCCTCGCTGTAATCACGTTCTGGTACAGCTCAAATCAAACGCATAGATATATAAAGGCGCGGTTCGAACCTCTTCGAACCGCGCCTTTATCGCTCTATATGACTAAATGACGAGCTGCAGCATGGCCGCGAAGACCGCTACCGCCTTCCCACGCCCTGATAATCGCTTGCGCGACCACGCTTGGAATAAAGGCGCGCACCCTCCCCCACCACGCTGAGCACGATCACACTCAAAAGCATGGGAAGCTTTGCCAGCTCATCGGGAGCAGTGCCCAAGGGCACGATAGTGGCAACGATGGCGAGCACAAGCTCGATTACAGGCAGAATCAAAGCCGCAGACAGCATCTTGCCCTTAAAGGGAACGCGAAACACCCGCTTGGTATCGCCGTCGTATTTCCGCAAGCGCCAAAAGGCGGGAAACATCGGAATATAGCTCATGAGAAGAAACACGACGTTGGTGGAGAACAAGACCCAAAACACGTCGGAATCCTCGCCTAAAAACACTTGAAGCAGCAAAACGGCGCTTGCGATAACTCCGTTCATGACAGCGGCACCGTTGGGCATACCGGTGCGCTTCGAGCAGAGCGAGAAGATCTTGGGCATATTGCCGTGCCCCGCAGCATGGCAGGCAACCTGGTTCACGCCAAACGACCAGCACGTCATATTGGCAAAAAGCGTCACCATAAAGGCGATGCCAACAGCCGCCGTCAAAGGATGCGTGCGGCCCAGCATGGCTGCCACGGCATCCACGATCCCCGAATCGAGCGAAAGCTGATCGGTGGGAACTGCAGCACCGATCCCGATGCCGCACAGTATATAGATGGCGGCGATGGCGATACCGCCCACGATGATGGCGCGAGGAATGTCGTGTGACGGGTCCTTCATGGCCCCAGCGAAAGTCGCTACCACCTCAAAGCCCATAAAGTTAAAGAGAATGATCGAGAGATACGTCAGCGATGTGGTATCTGAAAAATCGGGGATGAACGTCTGGAGGCTCATGTCGTTGGCAAATCCTTGCGTGCAGGCAAACCAAATACCGCAGGCACCTACCACCAGTACGACGAAGACCTTGATAATGGCTCCGCCGTTCATAATCCACTCCGAATCGGAAACGGGAGAGAACGCCAACAGCGTAACGCCCCAGACGAAGATAAGCTCGAGCGCGATTTTGACCCCGAGCGTCAGCTCAATGCCCCACAGCGAATTGATGATGCTCGGTGCCATACAGGCGAGACTTGCAATCCACAAGGGGAAATTGACCCAATAGCACCACGAGCAGCGTGCGCCCCATTTGTCGCCCAAGCCCTCGCGAACCCAATCGTAAAGACCGCCGCACGAGTCGTATGCGGTACCGAGCTCGGCCACCACCAAGCCATAGGGCAACAGAAACGTGATGATCAAAAAGCCCCACCAGAAGAACTGAACGTTACCCATGGCGGAAGCGGGAGCTGCAGCTTCGATGGTAAATACCACACAGATAACGGACAGCACCACGTCTATAAGAGAAAACTTCTTTCCAAGCATGCGCCTGGTCCCTTCGAAAGGAGAGCGGGACCGCTTGCCGACGGGCAGGCAGCGGCCGCGAGGCTCGAGTCAAAACAGAATCCCCGCTCCTCTATCATCATCCCAAAGGCAAGAGGGCGTTAGTTTATTCCGGATTAAAGACCGTTCGGAAAGTTATAACCCGAATAAACTGGTTTAATTAAGCAGCTCAGATAACCTGTATTTGGTTTAGGATTATTTGATACACCGTTCGCCAGATTAAAGGGAGCCCATTTGTTGATGCTCCCCTTACAACCCGAAGGGTTAAGGGAGGACATTGATGGCAAGTTCGATTTTCTTCTTCTACACCTTGGGTATTCTCATCGTTTTTATTGTCACCGCAGTCCTGTCAATTGCCGCATGGGCATCCTCGGGACGCAAACTCTTTATCTATGCCTCCGGCGCCTTTATTTGCTATACGGTCGATATTATCGAAATTTTCTTTAACGAGCACGTCTCGCAAAATCTCGCCTTCACCGTATACGAGTACTACAGCGTGAGCATGCCCGTCTTGCGCACGCTCATCGCCACGCTTTCACAAGCATTCATCTGGGCAACCGTTTTGCGCGCTTTAGATAAGCACTCGCAAAAGCTTTTGGTTATTCCGCCCACTGTTTTCCTTGCAGCAGAGGCACTCGTACTCGCGCTCATGCCCGCCGGACGCTGCATGCAATTTGCTTACTACACGTTGCGCCAGGTCTTTTTGTTCTTTGTGCTGGGCTATATCGTGTACCAATATGTAACCTGCAAAGACGAAAACCAGCGTATGCGCCTGGGGCGCTATAAAAAGCACCTTGTCATCGTCGCCGTCTTGCTTGTCTTCGTGCTTCTCGAAGACGCCTACAACATCCTGTGGGCGCCCATGGGATCCAACTACCAAGACGTCATGCTCTATCTCTCGGAACGCAATATCTCCGAGAATATCCTTGCCTGCTACCTCGCCGTACTTATCATCCGTTACGCCTTTAGCGTGCTTTCGATCCGCCTGCGCGAAGCACCCGATAAAAACGACGTCACCGACCTCGAGCGCCATGTCGATGAGCAAATGGAGTTCTTTATCTCCAAGCATAAGCTCTCGAAGCGCGAATCTGAGGTCCTCAAGCTTGTAGTGCTGGGCAAGAACAACCAGGAGATTGCAAAGGAGCTCTTCCTTGCCCTGGGAACGGTTAAGACCCATGTGCACAACATCATGGTGAAAACCGGTTGCGCCGACCGCGCGAGCCTCACCAAAGCCTTCTGGAACAACTAAAAAGATGCTCGCCGGGCACATTGCCAGCGAGCATCTTTCAGCCGATTCGATACGAGCGCTACTCCGTATGGCGCACGCGCACGGCCCCGCGTACGATGCCTTTACTCATGCCATAGGTGAGAACAAAGTAGCCACCGTATGCGACAAGGAACACCGTGCAGATAACGCCAACCGTGCCGCCGATATCAAAGCCGCCAAAAAGCAGCACCAGATTGACGATCACATGCAGCGCAACCACAGAATGGGCAAGACCAACTCCCAGGGGGAAGAAGAACAGCACTGCCTGCTGCAAAAGGGTCGAATGGTCGATGGCCAACCTATCGCATCCCACCTCAGAAAGAACGCGGACACTCTTAGCGGAATCTGCCACGTTTGAGAGCTGCTGGATAGAAATGATCGCCGCGCAAGCAATTACCAGTACAAAGCCAATGTAGATGCACAGATAGCTGATCATGCCGTTCATGCCATCCGTTTGCTCGATTATCTCGTTGCGGTTGATCGACTCACCCCAAAAGCCAATGTTGGAACCATCTCCCTGAATAATATTCGTACCGATACCCGTTCCAGCGCCGCTCAAAGAAGACAGGTCCGCAAGCTCGGCATCGATCTTCTGGGCATCGGCCCCATCCTTGTAGTTGACCAACAGCGAGCTATTCTGCAAGGCAAATCCCATCTGATCAACAACCGCATCGGGCAAAACCACGGTGCCGGAATTTAGCCCCATTGCCGAATTGCAAAAGGCTCCCGCCTGTGGGTCGACTTTGTCTGTCCCCGGAACGAGCGTCTTGTCGCCCAACGTGATCGTTGTCCCGGCAGAGAGAATGCTATTGAACATGTCGTCGAGCGTATCGCCCATGTCGCAGGCGATGAGATACTGGTTATCCGCCAGATGAATTTGGTCAAAACCGCGAAATGCCAGGTATTCGTTATAGCTACTTAGCTTGACGACCGGAATGCCCTGATACATCACCGTCGACTCGTCCATACCTGCCGGCAGTTTCGTCTTTGATCGGCGAAGCAGATCATCGAGCATGATCGAGGGGTCTTCCTTGCCGGCAGGAACCGAAGAGTAGATATCGACCTGCTGGACTCCTTTGGCAATGCTTGTAAAATCGACACCTTGCTCCTGCAACGCTGCACGCATATCGTAGGGCTCGCTTGGCATAACGTACTTCGTCAGCTCGCCGTCTTCGCCCGGGTCGACAAACTCGATAAACTCGGAGTTGTTGTACATGACGTTACACGAGAAATCGGCCGGAGTGCAGCGCAGAAGGCTCGCGTTCATGGCGCTCACGATTGACATGCCGCAGGTAACCGACGTAATTGCAAAAAACAGAATCATCGCGATGATTGCCATGGACATCGAGATGGTGTTGATCTTTGCCGCCAGCTGGCGCACGGTAAACATGTTGAGGCCGCGCCAGTACACGTTGCGCATGGTCTGCAAGAGCTTGAGAAGCAGTCCCGAAAGCCCAAAGAAGAAAGCGACCGTGCCCGCCGTCACCATGAGCGTCGTGATGCCAAAACGCCTCATAGCCAAATCAATCTGGTCTGCAGGGGCGGTAAGCGGCAAGCCATCGTGTAAAAGACGGTAGTACGCCCAAATGATCAGAGCAAGGCCAACCAAGCAGACGACACCCGCCAACAGGGGATTTCTAGTCTTGATGCTCTCGTGCCTGCGCTCGGCGCCCATGAGGTCCACAAGCTTGACGCGCGCCACGACACGCAGGTTGAACAGCAAGGTAACCGCAAAGATCGCGACAAGGCATTCTATCGTTATAAACAGAGCACTCGGCGAAATAAAGAAGCGGAAATTCGAAATCTGCGCCTTGAAAAGCGAGGCGGTAAAAAACACCATGACCTGAGAAAGCGCAATGCCGCAAACGATGCCGATGACAAGCGCCGCCCCCGAGACGATGAATGTCTCGTAGGCCATCACGCGCGACACTTGGCCGCGCGTCATTCCCAGAACTTGATACAGGCCAAACTCGCGCTTGCGGCGCTTCATGATGAAGTTGTTGGCATAGACCATCAAAAAGCCCATGACAGCCGCAAGGAAGATCGTTAAGCCCGAAAGCAGCTCCGACATGATTTCGCGCATTCCGGCAGTCTTGATGCCCGCAATATCAACCTGCAACGAGATCGTATTAAACGCGTAGAAAACCGTCACGCCCAACGCAAGCGTGAGCAAGTAGATGAGGTAATCGCGTCCGGCGCGACGGACGTTTCCCCAGGCAAGTTTACAGAGCATCGGACACCTCGCCGCCCATGATGGCAACTACATCCATGATCTTGTTGAAAAACGCCTGGCGCGGCTCGTCGCCACGGCGCAGCTCGGTAAAGATACGCCCGTCACGGATAAACAGCACGCGGTTGGTATAGCTCGCCGCATAGCCATCGTGGGTCACCATAAGCACCGTCGTATTGTAGGTACGATTGAGGTTCTCGAAGTTTTCCAACAGCATGCGGGCGTTCTTGGAATCGAGAGCGCCCGTGGGCTCATCGGCCATAACCAGCTTGGGATTTGTCACCAAGGCACGCGCGGCAGCCACGCGCTGCTGTTGGCCGCCGGAGAGTTGGAAGGGGTATTTATCCAGCACATCAGAGATATTGAGGCGCGCGGCCATCTCCTGCACGCGCATGAGCGTCTCGTCCGCAGAAATGCGCCCGATGGTAAGGGGCAGCGCGATGTTCTCACGCACTGTAAGGGTATCGAGCAGGTTTGAATCTTGGAAGATAAAGCCCAGCTGCTCGCGACGAAACTTCGCAAGCTTTGCGCTCTTGATCTTCGTGACGTCTTGCCCGCCCACGTAGATGTTGCCGCTCGTCACGGCATCGATAGTGGAAACGCAGTTGAGCAAGGTCGATTTACCAGATCCCGAGGCACCCATGATACCCACGAATTCGCCGGCCTCCACGGTAAACGAGACGTCATCAAGCGCGCGCGTTGCAAGGCCGCGTACTCCGTACACTTTCTCGATATGATTAACTTCCAAAACGGGCGGCACACCGACGCGCGCGCTGCTCGCCTGCGCAGAAAACACTGGGGACATCGTATCCACTCCTTACCATCAGCCATCATCGTACGTCATGAAACGGCAAACTTACTTGCTATCTATAGTCGTTTCCTCGGCGCCGGGACGCCATCGATTTGGCTTACAGCCTCCTTGCGCTTTTGTAAGGCAAACCAGGCGCGGCAGCTTGCATGCGCGTCTATTCGGGTGGAGAATTACCGCATTACGCTCGATTGGGACCTATAAAGGAGAACGTCACCTGTGAAGACCGTGCATGTAGCCGCCGGCATCATCCGCAATCCCCAGGACAACTCGGTGCTTGCCGTTCAGCGCGGTTACGGAGACATGCAAGGTCTTTGGGAGTTTCCCGGCGGTAAGGTCCAGCGCGGAGAGACTGCCTACGACGCCTGCATCCGCGAGCTGCAAGAAGAGCTTTGCGTCGAGGTGCATAACCTGCGCGCTTTTTACACGGTGGAATACGACTACGAGGCGTTTCATCTGTCTATGGAGTGCTTCTTTTGCGATATCGCGCATGGCAAGGTTTCTGCCGCCGATCAGCAAAAAGCCATCCGCTGGATACCGCAGCGCTCGCTTGCAGATCTCACCTGGATGCCGGCGGATATCGAGCTTGTTCGCGCGCTCATCGCCGCGGCAGAGACGCTAGACAGCGCCAAAGAGCCGTTGGAAGCCGTCACGGAGCCCCCTGCCGCCAAGCGACGCTCATCCGCCAAAAAACGTACCAAGAAAAGCCTGATAGACACTTTGGATACACGCGGGCTTTCTGCAAGCGAAACCGAACTTGTGCGTCGCCGTGCCGCTATCAAAAAATCCATGCAGGGCAATAAACGCGCAAACACCAAACCCGAGATGCTCGTACGCCAGCGCCTGCGCCAGGCGGGCCTCACCGGATATCGCCTGCAGTGGAGCAAAGCGCCCGGCAGGCCGGACATCGCGTTTCCCGGGCGCAAGATCGCCATCTTCGTTAACGGCTGCTTCTGGCACCGATGCCCGCACTGCAACCCCAGCGTCCCTAAGCGAAACGTCGAGTTTTGGGAGGCCAAGTTCGCACGCAATGTCGCACGCGATGCCAAGGCACAGGCAGAGCTCGCCGAAGCCGGCTGGACGAGCGTCGTGATCTGGGAGTGCGAGCTCAAACGTGATCGAATCGATCAGACGATGGAGCGCGTCATCGACACCGTTCGTGCCGCGATGTAATTGAAGGCACCCGTCTTGCGCTACTTTGTCGCAACCGGCTGCGCCATAATCCAATCCAGGTCTTCGTCGAGCTGAGGCATATGCTTGACTTTGAGACCATCTGCCAGCACACCGCGGCACATCACATGCTCAAGATGGCTTAGGCGCGAAAGGTCTTCCAGTGGATTGTTGCGACAGACGATGATATCGGCAGCCTTGCCCACCTCGATGGTTCCCGTCTCTTCGCCCAGGCCCAAAAGCTCCGCGTTGACCTGCGTGGCGGTATGAAGCGCAAACGCCGTGGATACGCCCACATACTTGGCAAAATAAGCCACCTCGCGCCACATGTCGTACTGGGTAACGTACGGACAGCTTGAATCGGTCCCCAGGCCCACGGGAATACCCGCATCAAGTGCTTCGCGCGCGCATTTGATAATCCCCTCGCACACAATGTCGCCGTTAAGCTTCTGGACCTCCGTCGATGCCGTCTTTTTGGGATCGAGCAATACGAACGGCAGAGCCGGAGAGATAGTGCAGGTAAGCGACGCGGGACGTCCGGGAAGCTGCGTGCCCGCCGCGCCTCGGAAGAGTTCACGAATCTCATCGGTCATGGGCGCACCGTGCTCGATGGTATCAACGCCCGCCTGCAGGGCAACCTTCACGCCCTCGGTGCTCTCGACATGTGCCATGACGGGAAGCTCTAGATCATGAGCCGTTTTGCACGCTGCCTGCGCCACCTCGAGCGACATGCGCAGCACGCCCGGCTCGCCCGGAACCTCGGCGTCGAACACGCCGCCCGTCACAAAGAGCTTGATGGCGTCAGCACCGCGCTGTGCCAAGTCGCACACATAGTCGCTCGCTTCCTGGGGCGTCGTCGCCACCTGGGCAAAAAGGCCCGCGCCGTGGCCATCGGGCACCGTAATACCCGTACCCGGCGCAACGATGCGCGGCCCCGGATAGCGGCCGGCGTTAATGGCATCGCGCACCGCGATATCGGCATACAGAGGGTCGCCAGCTCCACGCACGGTGGTCACACCGCTTGCAAGCTGCTGCTGCGCCGAACCCTTGAGAATGTGACGCACAATCATGCGACCGGGGGCATTATCCAGGCGGCGCATGAGGTCACCGGCGTTTCCTGCCGACACGGGCTTGCCCGAACCGCAAAAATGAACATGCATGTTAATGAGGCCCGGCAGCAGATAGGAATCATGCAGGTCGATCACCTTGGCCTCGGCGGGCAGCTGAGCCGTCGCCGTAGGCTCGATGCGCACGATGCGGCCCTTGTCGACAAGCACAGACATGCCGCGCCGAGGCTCCATATCGCACGTGCCGTCGAGAATCGTCGCATTGATGAATGCGAACATGCGCTGCTGTTTCGCTGCCATGGTAACTCCCCTGCATCATTTGGATACATGTGTTGCTTAACGTTTGAGTATACGGGAATCGGCAGCGCGATAGCCCCATGAGGTGCGGCAATCCACCAACGGCATGTCCCCCGCTTCGCTACGCAACAAAAACGCCCGCCATCCCAAACGGAATGACGGGCGCGCAAGCCAACGTTTCTGAACCCACGCGTGAAGGGAAAACCCGCTGCGAGAAACTATTTGAGCGGGGTGCCGCAGTAGATGCAGAAGTTCATGGATTCATCGACTTCCTTACCGCAATTGGGGCAATGCGGGGCGACCGGAGCAAAGAGGTCGGCGACTTTGCTCCCGCAACCCGCACAGAACTTGTCGGTGGGCTGGAGGGTCGTGCCGCACTTGGGACAGGTGCGCACCGCAGCGGGCTCGGGCACGGCAGCGAACTCGGGCGTATCCTCGACAACAGGCTCACCTGCAGGCTCCGCTTGTTCCTCAGTCACAGTCTCTTCGGCGGCAGCGGCTTCAGCTGCAGCAGCGGCCTCCGCCTCAGCGCGGGCAGCCTCCTCGGCAACGCGGGCGGCCTCCTCAGCAATGCGAGCCTGCTCGGCCTCATACTCAGCGCGAGCCGCCTCAATCGCCGCATTCTGCTCATCAATAGCCGCATTAATAGCATCTACCTCGGCAAACTCATCGGCAAAACAGGCAGCGAGCTCGGTTTCGCGCGCCACGGGGTAAAGTGCCTCGCCCAGCTTGGCATAGGCCGGACCAAACGTTTCGCGCAAACGCGCAATCTCGTCTTGCGCAGCCTGTACCTGTGCATTCAGCTCTTCTTCGGTCATTACGACACCTGCCAATCTAATACGGGCCAAAGGCATAGCCACCATCGAGTTGGCGCTATTGTATACCGCGCCGCACGCGCTTGTCGTCTAGGCCTCCGCAGAAGCGCCGAATGAAAGCGCAAGCAGCGCTGCACTACATGAGCTTTGTCTCTTCGAGCTTCTCGATAATCCAGTTGTTCGCGCGGATCACCGGGCGGCGGAATAACAATCCGAGCGCCAAAGACGGCAACAGGTATAGGGCCAGGATACCCATCTCGATCCAGACTTCCGCCCCATACGAGCCCGCAATAGCCGCGTGCATCGCTGCAATACCGTGCGTAAAGGGCAAGAACGGATAGACCGCTTGGAAGAACGGCGCCGTCATCTCGATGGGGAACGTGCCGCCCGAACCGCCCACCTGCATGACCAGCAACACCACCGCGAGCGCCTTGCCGATGTCGCCGAATGAAACGGTAAAGGTGTAGATGATATTCGAGAACACCAAACTCGCGATCCATCCCGCCAAAATGAATTGGAAGGGATGAATGCACTGAATGCGGAAGAACAGGATATCGCCCAAGCACACAAGCGTTGCCTGGCACAGCGCAAGCATGGCAAAGAGCATGTAGCGTCCCAGGTAGATCTCGTGCAGACGGAAGGGCTTGAGCTCGTTGAGCAGTTTATCGTCCACCGAGACCTTCATCATGGCGGCAAGCACGATGCTTCCCACCCACAGCGAGAGAATCGTGTAGAACGCAGCCATGGAACTGCCGTAGTTCTTGATCGGATAAATAGCCTTGCGATCGATTCCCACCGGCGCCGCGAGGGCATCAGCCAGACCCTCGGGATCCTCGCCGATAATCGAGCGAATGGATTCGAGGTCGTTATTGGCAACAGCCGTATCGAGCTTGTCCTTGATGGCGGAAAGGTCTTTGCCCGCATCGGTGAGTGCCGTCGAGGTATCGCCCAGAATGCCCTTGAGATCGTCGAGATTGCCACTCAATGAGGTCGCGGCAGCGGAAAGCGACGCCACCGTATCATCGAGATTCTTAGAGATGTCCGTGCTTGAGCTGGCGATGCCCGAGATCGTGGTTTGAAGCTGAGAAGCCTGGTCCTTCAGGTTTCCCTCATAGTCGCCCTTGACGCCGCTGATGCCCGATTTGACCTGCGCGATCAAATCGGTGACCTCTTTTTTGGTCGCGGCTACGTCGGCCGCGCCGGAAGAGAGCTTGGAGGCCGCATCCGAAATACCGGTCGACAACGTATCGTACGAATCGGCAAGCTTGCCCACACTCGCAGCGACCTGATCAAGCTCGGCGGATACCTGCGGGAACTTAGTCTTTAGGTCCAAGATCTCCTGCTGGATGCCACGAATCTCCTCGGCATGGGAGCTCAGACTCTCGGCAATATCGTCGAGCTGCCCCACGGTGAGGTCCACATGGTTGCCCGCGTCGGTAAACGCCTGATCCACCGCACTCGAGACGGCATCGAAGCTTCCGGCGCTATCTTGCAACGTCTGGTTGATGGAAGACGTCGCCCCCGAAAGCGCGGACTTGATATCGCCAAGTCCGTCTTGAGCGTCGGTAAGAAGTTGGCTCGCCGCATCCGAGGTGCTCGAGTCCTGCGAAAGCGAGGAGCCGGCGTTGGCGAGCAGGTCTGAAGAGGACGCAAGCACATCCGCAAGGGACGATACCGACTGGCCCGCGCGCGTGAGCTCGTTGGCGCCATCGCCAAGCGAGGTAGACAGATGCGCCACGAAGTTCGCCACTTGGTCGCTGTCCATATACTCCAGCAGGCTCGAAGCCGTTGCCAGACCGATGTTGCCAACGGTCTCGGTAAACGTCTGGTTGATCTGGTTTTGAACCGCGCTCGAGCCCTTCTCGGTCACGATCTGCGCGATCGCGTTGACCTTTTGGTTCTCGTAGTACTCGATATCCGAATGCTTTACCTCGGTTGAGAACAACGTCATCATGTTGGCGCTAAAGTCGGAGGGAATCACCACCGCGGCGTAGTATTTGCCCGACTTGACGCCGTCGATAGCCTCGTCCTTGTCCACAAAGGTCCAGTCAAAGCTATCGTTGGCACGCAGGGAGTTAATCACCGAATCGCCGATGTTCACCTCAACCGGCACCAGATCGCTCTTATAACCCTCGTCGGCATTGGCTACGGCCACCTTGAGGTTGCCGGTATTGCCGTACGGGTCCCAGCTGCCCGCAATATTGAACCAAGCGTAAAGGGCGGGAACCACAACAAGACCCACGACAACGATCATGCCGATGACGCTATGGAGCACGTTTTCGCAGTCGCGACGGAACAGCTTCAGGATGTTTTTCATTCGGCATCACCGCCCTTCGTGCTCGAATCGTCTTGCTTGAGGTGCGCCCCCGGCAAAGGAGCGGTTATATCGGAGTCTTGTGCTGGGCTTGGCGCTGCATGGGCTCCGAGGGGCACTGCCGTGGCGACGCCCTCATCGGTATCGTTGGCGACGGCAGTAGGTGTCTCGGCAGGCTTTGCCACAGGCTGAGACGCCGGCGACACGCCAAACATCTTTGCCACTCCCGGCATGGCCGAAGTGTGTTCGCGGATCTCATTGCGCAAGCTCTCGTCCGAAAGCGCCGAGATGCGCATCTGCGTGTTAAGGCTCTCGCGCACGTACTCGAGATTGATGAGATAAGCGGCAATGACGATCACGCTGATAATCCACAGCACGAGCATCCAGATGCGCCCGTTGTTATCCAAATCAAGCGTGGACGTGAGGATAAAGAGCAAGATCTGCACGCCAAAGATGGCAAAGAAACCCGCCTTCACACGACGACCGTACGTGCGAGCAAAGCGCGCGGCACGCTCGATCAAAGCCTGACGGAACCCTTCGGCATCAAGAATGGCGCGCATGGCCGTGCGCAGCGAGTACCGTTGACGCGACAGATCGTCCTTCTCGCAAATCATCACGCCGGTCGAGGCGAGCTGGCGATCGAACAGCAGGTTGAGGTTGAGCAGCAGAGGTCGCAGCCACACACCGATTGCCAGGGCGATGGCAACGTAGATAAACAGCACTCCCAGATTGATGGCGTAGTTCATGCCATACATTCCGCCAATGCACTCGCGCATGGCGTTAATGCCATAGGTGAAGGGCAGCAGCGGATGCAGCCAGTTAAAGAAGGGGGGCATCATTTCGATGGGATACATGCCCGAGGAGCCCGGGATCTGCACGATGACCAGGATGACGCCGATGGCCTTGCCGATGTGCTTGAAGGCCACGCTCAGCGCGTAGATGATGTTCACATAGACAAACGAGATGCACACGCCCGCGAGAACGAACAGCACCGGATGCAGGCACTGCACGCCAATGACCAGATCGCCCACGCACACGATAATCGCCTGCAGGGTGCCCAGAAGCATCAGCAACAGCCAGCGACCAAAATAGCCTTCCTTGGCCGTATAGGTCCCTATTCCCTCGCGGTCGACCTCGAGCTTGAAGATAGCGATGAGCACATAGCCACCCACCCACAGGGCAAGGTTGGTGTAGAACGGCGCGATACCCGAGCCAAAGCTCGCCACGGGATATACCACTTTGCTCTTGATCTTCACCGGCGAGGTCATAAAGTCAGCGATGTCATCGACATTGACGTCAAGCAGATCGGCAAGCTTGCCAGCAGCCTCGGAGCTGCGAAGCGCCGCAACATCATTTGCAGCCACATCGAGCTTCTGCTGAATCGTTGCCAGCTGGTCGCTCGTGTCGGCAAGCGTGGACTTTGCCTGGTCGAGCAGGGCGGAGAGCTGTGAGAGCGACGAACGCGCCTGCGAGATAGTGGGAGAAAGCGAAGCCAGGACGCCTTTAAGGTCGCCGGCGCAATCGGAGAACGAATCAAGACCGGAGTTGAGCTGCGGAATCACGTTCGTATTGAGGTCTTCTTGCATCTTGCCCAATGCCGTCACGCCGTCTTGCACGCTCGTGTTGATGGAATCCGAAGCCGTAGCAAGATTGTTGGCGTCGGTCTTGATGGCGTCGCTTTGTGCCTGAAGGCCGCTCACCACGCTGGCCAGATTATCGTTTTGCTGCTGTAGCGAAGCGATGATGCGCGCCGTAGCATTATTGAACTCGGCGTCATCGGGCAGCGTGCTGCGCAACGCCTCGATAGCTGCGTTGTTCTTATCCACCAGGCCCTGAACGTCCGAAAGCGCAAGGTCGACCTTGGTTTGAGCGGCGATCACCGTACCCGAGAGCTTGCCCACGGCAGCGTTTGCCTTTGACGAAGCCTGCGCCAAACCCGTACTGCCCTGGGTAAGCGCGCTGGATAACGAGGTATGAAGCTTGGTGGCAGACTCACGAGTCGAAGTCAGAAGCTGGTTGCCCTGGTCGAGCGCGCTGTTAAGGGAGGGCATCTGTCCATTCAGACCCTCAAGCGCGGCATCTGCCGAAGCGATAGCATCCTTGGTGGTGTCGATTGTGCCGTTCATGCCATCGAGCGCGTCGCGCACCTTCTGTACCGAGCCGCTTGCATTCTGAATGGTCGAAACGAGATTGTCTTGAGCGCCCTGTGCGCCCGCCTCCAAGTCGATACCGGCCTTTTGCGCGATTTCCACCACCGTCTGGCTCACGGTGGAAACAAAGGTCTCATTGACCTGCTCTTCCACGGTATTGGCACCCGTATCGGTCACCTTGACGGCGACGGCGCTTTTCTTCTCGTTGACGTAGTACGTTAGCTTAGGTTGATGGAACTCACCCGAAAGCATGCTGAGCATACCCTCGCTGAAATCGGACGGGATAACGAGTGCAGCATAGTACTCCCCCGACTCGACGCCCTCCTTAGCCTCCTCTTCGGAGTCCACGATGGTCCAGCCCAGCTGATCGTTGTCCTTGAGCCTGTCGATAACCTCATCGCCTGCGTTGAGCTCGCCCACCAGATCATTGGTAGTGCCCTTGTCGTTATTGGCGACGGCGATTTTAATGTTCTGGGTGTTTCCATACGGATCCCAGTTGGCAACGATGTTATACCACGCGTAAAGCGACGGAATGATGCAAACGCCGATGGTAATGACCAGCGCAACGGGGTTACAAAGCAACCGCTTGATATCGCGCTTGAAGATTGCGAGGGCTTTTTTCACGCAGAGCCGTCCAATCGTGAGTTCGAGTGAAGTACATTTAGGCCTATTCTACGCGTACACCTGTACATTTGCGCAGCCCAAGCCTTATTTTTTAACGCACTGAAATATACTACGGTTGTCCATAAATGTACACTTGTAGAAAAACTCTTCAAAACGTTTCGATATTTGGGGCCTGGGTCTCTGTCCCTTCCCTCCGAGATGTGGCTACGCGAACATCTCGGAGGGAAGGGACAGAGACCCAGGCTCGGACAGAGTATCTTC
>CAKUGM010000040.1 GCA_934654625.1 uncultured Collinsella sp.
GGCGTGGTTGCCGCCATCGTGCTCATCGCCGTCATCGCGACCGTCGTCATGAACTCAAAGCCGCAATCAGCAAACGAGCCCGTGCTCGAGATGGTCCAGGAAGGCACGTTCATCACCTCAGTTGAGGCAAAAGGCCAACTCAAGCCCATCTCGGCATCGGTGGTCTCCCCCACCGTCGATGGAACCGTGGCAGAGATCAACGTCCAGGCGGGACAGCAGGTCCAAGCCGGCGACGTGCTCATGACCATCAAAAACGACGACCTTGATCGCGATGTGGCCGAGGCTCAGCGGGCCCTCGCCGCGGCGCAGGACGATCTGACCGCCGCGAAGAAGGCCCTGGGCGCCGCGCAAAACGCCCCCGCCATCGATGACGAAGGCAATCCCGTCTCCACCGATACCTCCTCGGAGAAAAGCGCCGTCTCGAGCGCCCAGCGTTCCGTAGAATCTGCCCAAGCGGCCCTCGACCAGGCCAATGCCCGTGCCGCCGAGCGCACCGTGAAGGCGTCCAGCTCGGGCAGCATCGTGGAACTCAACGCCAAGGTTGGCGCCACTGTCTCGGGCGGCATGGTCATGGGCGAAGGCGACACCAGCGGCGGCAAGCAGTGCATGCAGATCGCCGATCTCTCCAAGATGAAAGTGACGGTCCAGGTGGGCGAAAAAGATATCGCAAAGATCGCCGTGGGCCAAACCGCCGACGTCACCTATCCCGCGTTCCCCGACATCGTGAGCCAGGGAACCGTCACCGCCATCGCCTCGGTGGCAAGCGGAGATTCCGACTATGACGGCGGCAACGTGAACTTCGACGTCGATATCCTCATCGATGCTCCCGACAATCGCCTGAAGCCCGGCATGACCGCCGAGGTCTCGATCATCACCGAACAGCTGGACAACGTTGTCATGGTTCCGACCCTCGCTCTCATGGCCGGTGATGGCGACACATACTACGTCAACCTGGCAACCGACGAGACGGGCACCGAGACCCGCCGCGTCGAAGTTACCATCGTGACCCAAAATGACGATGAGGCTGTGGTGGGCAAGGTCGAAACCGAATACGACGACCAAGGCAACGAGATCAACCCGAATGTTCCCGTGACCAAGCTGCGCGACGGCGATACGCTCGTGGTCGACACGGGGTCCGGCAGCTCCAGCGATGCAGACGCCTCCACCTACGAGGATATGTAATGCGCCCCGTCATCGACATCCGCAACGTGCATCGCATCTTTGAGAGCGAGGCCGGTTGCGCGCACATCCTCCATAACGTGAGCCTGGCCGTAGAGGCAGGTGAGTTCGTGGCGATCACCGGCCCCTCGGGCTCGGGCAAATCGACGCTCATGAACATCCTTGGTTGCCTGGACAAGCCAACCGCTGGCGACTACTTCCTGCAAGGGCTCAACGTGGCTGAGCTCGATGACGACGAGCTCACCGAGGTGCGTGCCCTGAGCATCGGTTTTGTCTTTCAGAGCTTCAACTTGCTGCCGCGCCTCTCGGTCATCGAGAACGTAATGCTCCCCCTCTCCTACACCAACGTGCCGCGCTCCCAGCGCGAGATGCGCGCTGTCCATGCACTGCAGGCGGTAACGCTTCCCGTCGACCACTGGGACCATCGCATATCCGAGCTTTCGGGCGGCCAAATGCAACGCGTCGCCATCGCGCGAGCGCTCGTCAACGATCCGCCCATCATCCTGGCCGATGAGCCCACGGGAAACCTCGACTCGACCACGGGGGCACTCGTTATGGAGACGTTCCATAAGCTCCAAAAGCGCGGCAAAACCATCGTGCTCATCACGCACGACCCCGGCATCGCCGCCGAAGCCGACCGAGCCGTGACCATCCGTGACGGCCGCCTACACGCAGGCGCCTATATTCCGGGCGCGGCGCACACGCGAAGTGCCGCCAACGCTGCCGCCGTCAACGGATTTCGCTCGGACATCGCCGCACTTCCTACCTTGCAGCCACGAGAGGGGGCGACGTCATGAGCACCCGCGATTTGATGCGCGAGGCATTGCACTCGCTTGAGTCCAACAAGGGCAGAAGCCTGCTCACCATCTTGGGCATCGTCATCGGCATCGCCTCGGTCATCGCCATGACATCGCTCATTGGCGGCATCCAAAATGGCCTCATCGACAGCCTGGGCCTCAATGCGGCACGCATGGTCCGAATCTTCTGCTCCAAAGAACTCACCGAATCTGACATCGAGAAGCTGCGCAAGACAATCCCGCAGATCGAGCAGATAGGCCTCATCGACGAGGCTTATGCCGAATATCAAAAGGGCAACACCACATACAGCATCTCGGTCGAGGGTATGGATATCTCCGTACTCAAGATGAAGGGGTACGACACCCCCATTTGCGGACGTTCCTATACCGAAGCCGAAATCAAAGCCGGTACGCGCGTTGCGATGATCGGCCGCGGCGGCGCCGAGCAGCTCTTTGGGCAAAATTTAGAAGATGCTCTGGGCAAGACGATCAAGGTCTCAAGCGGCGAGGTGCGCATCATCGGTGTAGTCGAAAGCGGTGACGAATCTTTGGGATGGCTCACGCTTGTCATGCCAAGAACGGCGATCGCCAGCCTTTATTCCGATGGCTATACACCGTCCCCCAACGCGGCGGCCCTTGCGCGAGAGGATGTCGACGTGGACGAGCTCTGCGGCATTGTCGAGACAAAGGTTCGCGAGCTCAAAGATATAAGTAGCGACGACGAGTACGACATCGTCGAGGTCAACTCCATGAAGAGAGCCATCGACGCCATGAATTCCTTTATGGGCTCGTTCTCGCTCATCATGGGCGCCGTGGCGGGCATCTCGCTTTTGGTGGGCGGCATCGGCATCATGAACATGATGCTCACCAACGTCACGGAGCGTATCCGCGAGATTGGTATCCGCCGCGCACTCGGCGCGAGCAGGCGCGATATCACGGCCCAGTTCTTGGCCGAATCATCGGCGATATGCATCACGGGCGGCATCCTAGGCGTGGTCATCGGATACCTGCTTGCCTGGGCGCTGACGATTTTTGCCGCAAACTCCGGCATCCTGAGTGAGCTTGGCACAAGCGGGGGCATCGCCCCGAGCTTCTCCATCACGACGGTGCTGCTCGCCTTTGCGGTATCAGTAGGTATAGGCGTGATCTTTGGCTTCTACCCCGCTCGCCGGGCAGCAAAGCTCGACCCGGTGGAGTGCCTGAGGTATCAGTAGGGTATTTGGGCAGGCGCCTGCCGGACGCTGGATGCCTGCCCTCTCAACGCGACAGAACGAACCGTGCGGCTTTGCCACCGTTCCAAAACGGGACCTAAGGGTCTAGGCACAAACAGTGGGCCTCGCGCATACTTGATGGCAACAGCCCACGCGTTAAGGAGGCTCACCCTATGGACGAGTTCTTTGCCATCAAGTGTCAAAACTGCGGCGGCCCCATGTATTCGCACCAGGCTAACCGCTCATTCGAGTGCGCCTACTGCGGGACGACCATACCGTGGGTTCCGGGCGCGGGAGAACCCAAGAGCGCCTTGGGCATTCGTCACCAGCCGCTTCAAGTTGTCGACGGTCTGCTCAAGCTCACCCATGTCTCGCAGCTTGAGAAACCGGAAGACCCCGATTGGTATTTCTTCAATCCCCATTGGCGCAACCAATCGGTGCTCGAGCATCTCCTGTGGGAAGACCGCGCCACCGCTTCCGAGTACCAAGAAGCCGAGCACGTGACCATCCCTTGCCCATTTTGCGGTGCGGCCTTTGAGGGCTCGTCGACGCAGCGCGTGTTCGAGTGCCCGTCGTGCGGCAATAAAATCGGCGTCGCCGACTTGCTCAAGCCCGGTACATTCAGCAAGCGACTGACCATGGGCGTTGGCGCGGAATACGTACCTGAACAGGGAATCCCTTGCGCGATTACCGAGCAACAGGCGCGCGCCAATGCTTTGCACCTCGTGCGTCAATACCCCGATGCCTTTGCGGGCCATAACGTAGAAGACGCCATCCAAAACGATATGATGCTCTTCTACTTCCCCATGGCGCTTGCAGACCTGCGCATGATGGCGTCCTTCCCGGGCAAGGGCCTAAGCAAAGAAGCGCTGGTATATTACGAAGTGCTCGACTGGGCGTACCCCCGCGCCAATTACCTGGACGTTCGCCTGATGGGTATCCTCGAGCCCTGGGATTTCTCAAAGGTCGCTCCGTTCGATCCTGCCATGCAAGAAGGCGATTTCCGTGTAATCGCAGTCGACGCTTCGACCAAAGACAATGTCGTTATCGACAAGCTGGCGCTCGATATCGCGGGCAACGACGCCGAGTCTGCTCTGGGGTTCAACAAGAAGAGCATCCGCAAATGGGCTCGCAAGGCGCGCAAGCATAAGGACGGCCTGGTCATGGTGCCCGTGTACTTTGTTGACCGTCCGGCGGCGGATGGTCGAGACGGTGAACAGGTGCGCATCGCCGTCAATGGACAGACCGGTCGCGCGGCAGCGGTGGTGTTCAGCGAAAAGCGCGAGACGCATATCGTGGCGCCCCTCAATCCGAGTCTGCGCCTTTCGAGCGAAAGCACCGTGCATGCAACGCCCGTCGAGGTCAAGTACGTCAAATCGCCGTTCTTGTACCAGATTGTCCGCCGAGGCGGCGAGGGTACCGGACAACAGGCTGCAACGGCAAGCCAGGGTGCTTATCGGGAGGAAAAGACCAAGCGCAGGGGTCTTTTCGGCGCGATTTTTGGAAAGTAGCCGAATGACCCGACAGAACGCGCAGCCAAGGCGCCGCCGCAGCATATCTGCCGGCACTGCCTCTTTTGTTGACGTCGGTGTTGGCGTCGTCCTTAACCGGCGCCACCCGGGGTGGGCGGCAGGCTTGGCGCGCTCGCGGACATACCGACCATCGAAAACGATGCTGTTCCTGGATGATTGGCGGTTTTTGAAACGTCCTAGGACCAGATAAGATCTGATTCTGCACGATTATCCGCCACTCATTTTGAAATGCACGTTTTGCCGCCACTCATCGATCGGTGAGCATTAGGTCGAGCATCGCCTCGATGCCACCCCTGGTATCCAGAACAAGTGGCGGTTTTTCGAACATCTCTCGACGAGTGGCGGTTTTTGAAACGCCGCTGGACTAAATTCGACCCGATTCTGCACGATTATCCGCCACTCATTTCAAAATGAACGATTAACCGCCACTCGTTAACAAGAAAAGCGGCCCAGAATTCCACCCGCGGGCAACCAACCGCACGAGCCCGCTACGCCTCCAGGAAAGCGCCGGTCTGGCGACCCCACAAGCTCGCATACTCGCCGTCCGCATCCACAAGCTGCGCGTGCGTGCCGTCCTCAACAATCTTGCCGTCGGCAAGCACCACAATGCGATCGAGCGCCGCCACCGTGGAGAGGCGGTGCGCCACCACAATCGAGGTGCGCCCACGCATGAGGTTCTCGAGTGCCTCCTGCACCAGCGCCTCGGATTCACTGTCGAGAGCAGACGTTGCCTCGTCAAGCACCAGGATCGGAGCGTCGGTCAAAATGGCGCGCGCGATAGCCACGCGCTGACGCTGACCGCCCGAAAGCTTAACGCCGCGCTCGCCCACCATGGTGTCAAACCCTTGCGGCAGACGGTCGATAAACTCGGTCGCATTAGACAGACGGGCCGCCTCGTGAATCTGCTCATCAGTAGCATCGGGGCGCCCATAGGCGATGTTCTCACGAATGGAACGATGGAACAGCAGAGCCTCCTGCGGCACATAGGCAACCTGACGGCGCAGACTTTGCTGGGTGCAACGCGAAACGTCCTGCCCATCCACGAGCACGCGGCCATCCTGGACGTCGTCCAGGCGAAGCAACAGCTTGGTGAGCGTCGTTTTACCCGAGCCCGATTTTCCCACCAGGCCCACACGCTGGCCCGCCGTCACATGCAACGTAAGGTCGTCGAACACGCTCTCGCCCGTTGCGGCATCGCGATAGGCAAAGCTCAGATGCTCGAAATCAATCGCGCCCTCACGCACCTTGAGCTCCGGCGCACCCTCATCGTCTGCCACCAAGCGTGGCTCATCCAACACGCGCGTCATCTCGGCGGCATCGCCCAGCGCACGGTTGACGCGCTGCATCATGGAGCTCACGTAGTTGAGGCGCATGGTGAGGTTGTACGTGTAGGTGAAAATCATAACAAGCGAACCGGCAGAAATACCAAACCACGCATTGCCACCCGCCACGAAAACGCTCACCACGGCCATGGTGATAACAATAAGGCCGGAAGTCGTGAAGTTGCGCTGCATCATGGCGTGCATCGAAACCGTCTCGGCATCACGCGCGGCGCGATCGGCGGTGTCGAACAAGTCGCGTTCAAAGTCTTCTCGACCGCAGGTTTTAACGGCCAAGATATTGGTCACGGCGTCGGAAAGCACACCCGAGAGTTTATTTTGCGCAGCGGACGTAGCGGCAGATAACGGCATGATGCGCTTGTACATCACCCACACGAATGCAATATAGACGATCATGATGAGGACCAGAATCGCCGTGAACAGCGGCACCACCGGTGCCAGGGATGCAACCGTGCAAATAACCGAGGTAATCGTGGGAATCAGCGAGTAGACGGTTACGTCCACCAGGCCAGTGTAGCCACTCATGAAGCGGCTCGTCTGGCTCACGAGCGACCCACCAAAACGGCTGGTGTGGAACGTCATGGACTGGTTGGAGAGCGTGTCGAAGCACAGGCGCGCCAGATGATAATTGCCGGCGATCTCGAGTTTGTAGACGGTATAGTCCTGCAGCTTGGAGAGAATCTGGCCCGCCAGGTTAACGAGCACGAGCGCGAGAATATACGGTCCAAAAACCTCGAATACCTGGTCACCCGCCACGGGACCGGCTTGAACGCGGTCGACGATGAGTGCCATGACATAGGTGTTGGCGAACGTGAGCAAGAAAATGTAGCCCGCAGACGAAAACACCGAAAGGAAGACGATCAGCGGCTGCGTGCGCGTGACGTCCCAAAATCGCCGCAGCGTTCGACGCACGGTCGATCGCTTGAGCGGGCTGGTGCTTCGCTGAGACATGGGCTTCCTTTCGCTGATAATGGGCGATGGTTATTGTTGCACATTTAAAGGCAGAACGGACGACGGCACAGCACAGGCGATACGGCAGCGCCCAGCGGCCCGCCCCGCGGCATCACGCGCTGCCCGTCGATATTCGCCCGCCGAGGCCCACCGTTATTGTCCAGAAACATCCCTGTGCCACAATTCGAAGCAGCACAATCCATATATGCGGAGGCGAATCGCCTTGGAAATACAAGTAAATGACGATGTGACGTTGCGCGATATTCGCCAGGAAGACATCGCCGACTACATCCGATGGGAAACCGTCGAGACCGAATGGCAACTTTGGGATGCCCCTTGGCTCTACGAAAATCGCACCCCCGAGCAATGCGAGCGCGAGCTCAAAGAATATGTCGAGAAACTCGAACGCTGGGTTTCCGAAGCATCCGAGTATTCCGATTCGAGCATCCGCGGCCGTTTTGAGATTGACTACCGGGGCGAACACGTGGGCTCCTGCGCGAGCTATCCGATTGACAGCGACTGCACTATCTTGGACGGGTGCGATGCGAAGTCCCTCGGCAGGGCAATTGGCATCTGCGTGTTTGACCCCCAACACCGCCGGCGAAGCATTGCAACCGCAGCGCTCACGGGCCTTATAGACTATCTCAAGGCCCGTGGCAGCCAGCGCATCTTCACCCAAACCTGGTCGGGCAACGAGCGCATGATCGCATTAGCGCAAAAGCTCGGCTTCGCAGAGTACAGACGGAAAGAGCGAATCCGCCAGGTACGCGGTGGCACCTACGACGGATTGACCTTCGAGCTGATGCGCTAGGCGGAACGATATGGACTCAAAAAGAGAGGATAGAGCTCTGCCCCAATAGCAAACAGCAATCTTCACCGTCCAGCAATCACTTTATAATGGCCGAAGGCGAGCAACCCATTAATGGCCGCAGCACAGTTAGCTAACAGGATGAAATATTCCCTGCTGGCGAAGCTTCTCACTAACACGATACTGTTCAGCATCAGGAACGTTCGTAAATTCAACCGTCCTATCGTAGTTTTGCTTTATAACTTCCTCAATCTCAGCAAGAGACACCCGGAAGAATTCTCGGCGCTGATTTACTATATTTACTTTTCTATCTTCAAAAGCCCTATGCAAGGCAGCCTCAAGTTTTGGAGCATCGTCACAGAAGATGAGCGCATGCACATCAAAGTTAAATGGAACAGATGCGTCGCCAAGCTCTCTAACCCTTTCCATCGGATCGAGTCTTCTTGTCATTCCAATTTTGTAGACGTTCTCTCCGAAGGATCCGATATTAGATATAACATACACAAAACCAGCTTTTTGATTCGCCTCTCTGTAGTCAACATCCATTACTGCTTTATCGACATCCTCAAGCTTCGCTTTCAGCTCTTGAGCTTTCTCCTCGAGCGCTGCGCGTTCGTCATCAGCCGCATCCTTAATCCTCTCGGAGATTTCTTTATACGCATTGAGATATTGCCTGCGCTCCTTTTCGAGCTTTTTTCTTTCCGCCGCAATCTCGCGCTCAAGCTTGCGCGCTTCGCGCTCCTGCTCACGCGCTTCCCTAAGCGCTTCTTTTTCCTTTTCTTTCTCCTGTGCGAACTCGAAAGCAAGTTGCACTTCCTTCTTCTTAAGATTCACGTAAGAGAGCGGAATAGACACACCAACAGTCTTTCCATTTCGGTTAATGACTTCGGCGACCTTAGAAACCTGCTCGAGAGATCTTTGAACGTTCGCGTACTTAACCTTTCTAACGATTTCGTCGCATTCCCCGTTATAGGCGCGCATAAGGAGCCTTGAAAGCTCGCGAACCATCGCCCTTCCCTTAGCAGCACTACCATTAACAGTCCAACTAGTAGAATCCGCCGACTTGCTGAATAGTTTTACCGCCTCCTTCTGCTCCTTCCTGCAAGCAGCGAGGGCTTCCTTGTAATGCGTCGAATCGGCAAACTCGAACCGAGGCTTATAAAGGCCAAATTCCTGAACAAGCGCATCGTCATCAAGAGATGCGAGCTCTCTTGTTTTTTCTCCAATTTGTATACAGAGACTGCCGTTTTCAGCCTCCAGTTTTTTGCGCTTTGCCTCCAATAGCTCAAGCAACCTTGAGAGGTTGGCCTTCTGGGACTCGAGACTTCCCAGCTCTTGTTTCAGCCTCTCCGCATTACGCATCTCGGGTGACAGCTGCGCTTCAAGCTCTGCGATTCTCGCTTTGTATTCAGATACCTTAAACATGTCGGAAATGGACATCGTCGTTACCCTTTCTATTTGAAACAGATAAGCACCATGCCCATCGTTTCCCTCCAACAATCCTAGACCCTAATACGGCTGCCTAGGTGAATTCGGCAAGATTATCAACCTCGGTCATCTTGTCCCTCTGGAAAGACGATGCAGCACCACTGGCTTTCACAACTGTAAGAATGCAGGCGCGAACGGAAGCATCACAAGCGTTATATGAATCTAGCAGCATTCTCTCATTCGGCGACAGACTATCGAAGCCTCCCGGATGCTCCTCATGCCAGCCAAATAAGTCATTCGGCGTACATCCGAACAAATGACACATATCAACAATTGATTCGGCATTTGGATATGAAACCCCCTTCTCCCATGACTGGATGGTTACATAGCTCTTACCAATTGCCTTTGCGAGACCTCTCTGCGTTATCCCTCGTTCGCAACGCAGCCTCTTTATATGAAGCATTAGCCCCCCCATCTAAAAACCGATTAACTACACTGCCTCCGCTACCTCAAAGCGCTCTCGGGATGCAAAGATACCCTTAATGCACAAAACGCGAGAAACAGACAACACCTCATAGCACAATCACCAAATTGCATTATCATCAAGCCCGCCGGACCAATGCCTATTACATCAGAATGCCCAGCAAAACCAGTTCGAGAAAGGCTCGAAATGAAGCTCATGCTTAAAGAGCTAAGAATCGCAGCAGGATTGACTCAGCGGGAACTTGCCAACGCGCTGAACATCCCAGAACGCACATATGGATCATATGAACGCGAGGAGCGCACAATCACCCTCAAGCTATCATGGGCCATCTGCGACGCTCTTGGCTGTACACCAAACGACTTGGTAGGCCGGCCAATAAATGGGCTGACACCCGATGAATCCACTCTGGTCAAAAACTACAGAGCATGCGACGAGCCGACACGCACATGCATCTTAGAGGTGGCAGAAAATGGCGCTTTGGCGACCTCCATCAAATTGAATCCCAATAATTGGCCCACAATACTTGATTAACGACTTTCCGACACATGCCCAAAAGCCCGAATTAATCATCACCTGCGTGCTCGATTAGATAAAACTCTTCAACGGTCATTCCCAGGTTGGCAATAATCGCACATGCCTTACCCCAAGTAGGATCTTTAACTTTCCCATTAACTAATTTGGATATGTATTGAGCCGTCACGTCGTCATCAACTAAGTCACAAGCCCTGAGACCCTTTTCTTTCATCAGCTTTTTGAGCGTGTCTACGAACATATAGATTATCTTTCAGACAAATTATCAAAAGCGAGCTAAATCCAGAACCGATGCGATTGAGTTTGCTTGGTCACTCATTAACTTGTCACTGGACATCAACATCTTCTTTCTCGACAAGTCTGGCCTTGAGCTTTGCAATCGTTTTGTCGCGTTCGAACAGTTCGCGCCTCAGCCTTCGAACATTCAGGCAGGGACCCTCATCCCACCCTTCCTCAAAAGCTCGGTACCGTTCTTCGCCACCGGAAATGCCCTCATCCCCGCAAATAGAAATTCTTGCGCTATTTCTGCAGACAATAAGGATACTCGCACGGACAAGCTCGTCACACCTACGGAAGCTGCTCAATAGGTCCTTTTCGGCATCCGAAAGGCTTGAAGTATCTGACCAACCAACTAAATCGTTCGGGGTACATCCTAGAATCCCCGCGCATTTGCAGACATCTTCAATCTGCATCGGCGTTTCTACGCGCTCCCAAGATCCCACGACACGCGGAGTGACGCCGATTTTCCTTCCCAGCTCGCCCTGCGTCATCCCTCGGCTCTTCCGAATCTTTTTAAGCAGGAGCACGTATCTCATCAATCACTCCGGTTTCCCTCGCGACAATCCGCTTCCATCTGCGTTAGTTTAACCGACCAGATTCAACGACATTTTCGCAATCGCTATCGCCGGGGGCACCATAGTCGTAAGCGCCACTTCAGTCCGCCCCCTTACGGCAAGCATGCCTCGATAACATCCCTGCCCCTGAGCACGTCAATCCAGCCACCGGGAATGCCGTCGAAGCCGTAGACAATGCCGGCAAGGGCGCCGGCGACCGCAGCCGTTGTGTCGGTATCGTCGCCAAGATTGACGGCCGCCAGCACGCACTCAGCGTAGCTCGAGGTGTTGGCAAGGCACCAAAGCGCTGCCTCATACGTATGGAGAACGTATCCGCCGGAGCTGATCGAGCTGCGCGCCTTCCGGGCATCAACCCCGCCCATGGCCACGGCATCGCCAACCGGCATGCCGTCGACGAGCGCCTTGGCAACGCGCACCATTCGCACGCACGCCTCGGTTGAAGTCGGATGCGCGTGAGTAATGGCAGAGACGGCGCGAATCTCATCATCCGTCACGTCGAAAAACGCCAAAGGAATCGTGCGCATAAGCGAACCGTTGCCGTTATCGCGCTCGCCAGACAGACCGTGACCTGCGATGAGCGCACGCGCCGTCGCTCCTCCTATGTCAAAAAGCCCATCGCATGTGTAAGCGCCATCGCGATACCATGCCAGGAACCGACCACGTATGTCCTCGATGTCGATGTGCCCCACCTCGCGATAGCTGTCGCATATCGCGAGCGCCATGGACGTATCGTCGCTCCAGGTGCCGGCCGGCTGTCCATGCGTGCCAAAGCCGACCATCCCGGTGCACTCAAACGTATCCCGCTCGCGGAATTCAAACGGAACCCCCAGCGCATCGCCAACAGCCTGGCCGTATATGCAGTCTCGAACGTTTGCCATGATGATTCTCCTTGCCCTCGGCAGCTTCCTCCCGGCTTCCAGCCGACAACCAGACCAGCGTTACTCCAAAGCGACAATGTCCTGATAGACGAGGCGATGCCGCGCATCACGCCATTCGTCACCGTGATAATGCCCAAAGAACCACGACCGGAATTGCAAGCGGGCATCCAGCTCGCCTAAAAACCGCTGCAAGCGATTGTTCACAAACTCGCGCCCGTGCTCCCGGCAGAGTCCCTCTGCAATGGCAACCGGAGCCTCATGCGTCACCACATAGTCAACGGACCAGCCAGCCCGATCAAGCACAGCTCGACAGTGGACCATCTCCCTATCTCCAGGCACCTCTTGAGGCCACCAGTTGACCCCTACTCGGCGAAGCTCGATATCATTGCTCGCAGCGCCGCCCATCGCAAGCACCCTTGCCCCTGCGATGTCAAACACCTCACCGCGCATGAGATGCAGCACATGCGGCCGCACCTCATGGACGCGCCCGGCATGCCACTCTCTCACGGGCAGTTCCGACAACATCTGGTGATTCTCATGGTTGCCATCGACAAAGCACGTAGTCCAAGGCTTGGATTCAAACCAATCGAGCCAGTACGTATCAGTATTGGACCCGTTCCAAACAAACCCAAAGTCACCAGCAACAATTACCACGTCATCGCGTGTGAGGTCGCGCCCCAGGGGCCAACTTCGAAAGGAGAAGCGGCTCGCGCCATACTCGGCGACGCGATGAATATCACCCGTAACAAATATGGACATGGCAGCACCTCCTCATGGACAAATCGTACGCTCTCGTGCGGACAGGAAATGCACCTAGGGCGCCTCAACCGAGCGCCCGGCGCCACTAGGTCACCGTCGCTGCACGGCGCCCCGAGCTCCTAGAACGGCGCCTTTGTCACACGATGGAGGCGAATCTCGTCGCAAACGGCATCGCTACGATGCGTGAGCAGGTACTCCGCTGCATCCGCAACGTCCTCGGGCAAAATCATAGGCGTCCCCACAATCTCGGGACGCACTTTGGCGACCATGTCGGTCAAAACGCCGCCCGGGGAGATAAGGTGAACGCGAACGCCATCTTCGAAGACCTCGTTGGCAAACGATTTGGAAAGGCCGCACAGGGCGTGCTTGCTGGCAACATAGACACTCTGATTGGGATAACCCTCATGGGCAACAACGGAGCAAACGTTGATGATCTCGGGCGCCGGCGATGCCTTAAGGAGCGGCAGCGTCTCGCGCATGAGGATGAACGGGGCGCGTACGTTTGTTGCCATCACGGTGTCGAACTCTTTGGTCGATATGCCCTCCAGCGGCCCCGATTGCACGACGCCGGCGTTATTCACCAGGATATCGAGCCCGCCAGTTGCACGAACATACCCCACAAGTGCCAGGATACTGTTCTCGTCCGTAAGGTCGCAGGTGACAGTCTTGGCGGCACCCGGGCAAAGAGCAGCAGTCTCATTGAGCGTAGTAGCGCCGGTCCTGCCCACCAGGACAACATCGCAGCCAAGCTCGCTCAACCGCTGGGCAACGGCCCTGCCAATACCCGAACCCGCCCCAGTAATTAAAGCTCGATGTCCTTCGACACTCGTTTTCATTTGGACTCCTCCCGCTCGATGCCCTTGCCGGTTTTGCTATGTGCATCATAGGGCGGGTAACCTTTCTTTTTTATTTCCAGCGTTGAAATTGCAAGAAATGCTGCAGGAGCGGCTAGAATGAGCCTGAAGCATCACTCGATTAAACTGCCGAGCGTTCCGGAACAACAGCCTCGCCTGAACGACTCCCCACTCCGGCAGCTCAAGCAACCACACCGGATGTCGGAATTATTGCCCGCCTCCCTTTGCGAATCGTCACGTCCTATTATGCTCAAAGTTCATCGTTGGCAGCTCGCAGTAGCCCGTAAGCGAGTCCAGCACTGTCTCTTCAAGCCAGTCCGCAGCGCTCGCAACAGCATCCTCAAGGTCGTCACCAAACGTTGCGCCTTCCATCGGCGGACAGGGAAAGGCATCCACATAGCCTCCGTCGCCGTCAAAAAACTCGAATTCCAAAACGTAAACCATATTCATGGCTCTATATCCACATGTTTGATTACCGGATGATTGGCACCGTTCAAGATGCTGAAATGACGCCCACGCCACGCCCGCGGCTGCAACTCTAGGACGAAGCGATGCAATGCACCTATTTATCCTTCTTGGCAGCCTTCTGGTTCTTCAAGTAGTTCTCGTGGATCCGCTTCGACTCCGGCAGAGAAATTACCTCGAAGCTCTCTTTGGCACGTGCATCAGCACGGCGCTTGAATTCATCGCTCGCGAAATATTCCGCATCCGACATCAACCTGCGTTCACTCATAAGTCCACAATCCTTACTCCGGCATCCTCACCAGGCAGCAAAACTAGCAGTTAGAACGTCAATCCAAAACGAGAGGCTTACGCATAAGCCTCTTCGGGAAGCTCGCCGTCAATTGCCGCGTACGGCCGCCCGTCGCGATCTTCCCATTTCGCGCAAACGTAGTCGTATTTTTCATCAAGTGCCTCGTCCTCGCTGGCTAACCAGATTGGCCCGAATTCGGCAATTCGCTCGTTCGGCACCACCCAGACGTACATGCCTTCACAGAGCTTTCCATCGATGACGTGCTGGTCGACGTCGACCGTGTCAAAGAAGAAGCCCATGCCGTAGGGAACGAGTTGCGCATCCAAGGGATCAACGGATTCAACGATGTACTCGCTGAACTCATCGGTCAGGTCGTTCGCGCACCTTATCCCAAAGCGCGTCATAATGGACGCCCTTTCCCCTCTC
>CAKUGM010000041.1 GCA_934654625.1 uncultured Collinsella sp.
GCCCTTGGAGCATCCGCTCCAAGGGCTGCTGCATAAGAATGCATAAGATACAGGCCTATTTGCATAAAAAAATGGCGCCTGCAAATTCAGAAGCCCCAAATTGCAGCGCTCATGCTCCAAAATGGTGGAAAAATCAAAATATGTACGATGCAGTCGTCTTCCCCACGCCCCCTAACCTTTTCAAGCAATTCCCTGAAGCCCTATGAACAGCGTTCATAGGGCTTCAGGGAATTATTCGTCGTCTTGAACGTTATGCAGACCAAATGGAGAAGCTCCAATAGTACATATTTTGATTTTTCCACCAGAAGTTAAGCGTCAACATGCATTCAGCGCACCAAGGGATATCAAAAACGGCAACATTGAATTCGTTCTCAACATTTCGCGAAGGAAATGCTCGATATGATGCGCATTCGACAACCTGGCGCCATGTCGGAACCCAATAGCGCGAAAGCACACCGCACTCTTATTCCCTATAATATCGGTAGTTAATTCGAAACGATTCTCCATCCAGGAGGCTACGCATGCCAGACAGCGCCACAGCCGCAGAAACCCGCGACACCAAACTCGAAATCATTATGGGACGGCCCGCGCTCGACAAGCTCGCTGCGTCCACCGTACTCGTACTCGGCTGTGGCGGCGTAGGCTCTAACTGCATCGAAGCGCTCGCTCGCGGTGGCGTAGGACACTTTATCATCCTCGATAAAGACATCGTCGCCCCCAGCAATATCAACCGCCAGGCAATCGCCTTTCACAGCACTATCGGACGTCGCAAAGTCGACGTCATGGAAGCGATGATCAAAGACATCAACCCAGCAGCAACGGTCATCAAGCGCACCGAGTACATTCTTCCCGAAAACATCGACGACTTCTTCGCCAGCGTCCTTGAACAGGCAGGCGGCAAACTCGACTACGTAGTCGATGCGATCGACACCATCTCGGCCAAACTCTCGATTGCCCTCTATGCCCAAGAGCACGACCTGCGCCTCGTGAGCTCCATGGGCGGCGGAAACAAACTGCACCCCGAATGCCTGCACTTCTCCGATATCTTTAAGACCGTTCGCGACCCCATGAGCCGCATCATGCGCAAAGAGTGCAAAAAACGCGGCATCAAATCGCTCTGGGTGCTCTCGAGCAGCGAGGAATCGGTACGCACGCGCCCGCGCGACACGGCAGATATCCACGAGCGCTCCGAGCTCGGCACGGCGAGCTTCATGCCCCCCATCATGGGTCAGATGATAGCCGGCGAGGTTATTCGCCGCATCTCGGGCGTGGGGTGCGAAAAGGTGCGCCCGGACGGCGCCGTCATAGGATAGCGACGATGCACCTGTTCGATATGCACTGTCATCTTGGATTGATGGCTAACGGCGAAGAGGTGGCCCAGCAGGCAAAATCCTGTGAACTTACGCTCCTGGATACCGGAGTGCTCCCCTCTGAATTCACGGCAGAACAACACCGCCATGCGGCCAACGACTCCGTACATGTTGCCTGCGGGCTGCACCCTTGGTGGATTACGGATGCGCTAGAAGATGCCGAGATAGAAGAGCTTATCGAGCGAGCCGGCCGCTATCCGCTGGTCGGAGAGGTCGGACTCGACTTCTCAAGCACACATGCGCAAACCGCTGCACGTCAAACGCAGGTATTCGAGCGCCTGGTAAAGGCATGTTCTACCAGTAAGATCGAGGGCCGACTTTTCTCGATTCACGCCGTGCGGTCGGCATCGATTGCGCTCGACATACTGGAAGCTCACGATATGTATCGCCAGGCCAACATTGTTTTTCATTGGTTCTCTGGTACGGGTGAAGACCTTACGCGAGCGCGTAGACTCGGCTGCTACTTTTCGATTAATGAGCACATGCTGCAAAGCCGTCGAGGACGCGCCTACGCAACGCAAATCAAAGAAGAGCATCTGCTGCTCGAAACTGATTTTCCCCTCAAACCAAACGCTGTCTGCTCGTCTAAAGATATCCGCAGCTCACTTGAAGCGACCCTTGGAGAGCTCGCTCGTTTGCGCAAGACAAGCAAGCAGGCACTGGGCGAAATCACTGCGCAAACCAGCGAGAAACTCCTTACCGCCGCGACCATAGAGCGCTAGCGAAACCACGCTAGCCGTTGAGAACCAAGTGCTCCCCCACGCTCAGCACATCGGAAATCTGATCGACGATGACATCTGCCTCTGCCTGGCTGAATCCAAAGCGCTCCTCGCGCTTGGCGACCACCGTTAGCCCTGCCCGGCATCCCGCCTCGATGCCATAGAGAGAATCCTCCACACAGCAGCACTCATGTGCATCTAGACCCAGCACCTCAAGCGTATGAAGGTAAATCTCGGGGTTTGGCTTGCTCTCGCGAAACTGCTCGCCCGAGACAACCGTCTCGAAGGAACGAGACAGCCCGCACTCATCGAGCGCCTGGTTGATGCTTCCCAGTGGAGAAGACGAAGCGAGCGCGCAGCGAATCCCATGATCGGCAAGGATATCGAGGGTTTGCGGCACACCGGGGTTCAAAAGCTCTCGATAGTCCATGCTGCGCGTCGCGGCCCAATCGTAATAGACCTTTCGAACGCGCTCGGCATCAATCTGGCCGTGCCCCGCGCGCTGCCACCAGCACTGGATCGTCGAGAAGAAATTTTGCGACGAGTTGCCCACCATCCGGCGACGCTCGTCCTCCGTCACGCCCAAATCGAACGTATCGCTAAAGTCCGCGAGCTCGTGGTAGTAATACCACTCAGAATCAAACAGCACGCCATCCATGTCGAAGATAACGGCACGAAACGGCACGTTGAACGTCATGCTCTGTTCCTTCCATAAAAAAGGGGCCCGGAGATGCTCCCCGAGCCCCGATCGAAACGCCCGACTAGGCGCGATGCTTGTGATAGAAAGCGATAAGCGCCTGCGTGCTCGCATCCTGCTCGGCAAGGGCCTCGTCGTCGTGGAAGGCAACGGTGATCTCGCGAGCGAGCTGCTTGCCAAGCTCGACGCCCCACTGATCGAAGGAGTCGACGCCCCACACCGTACCCTCAACGAACACGATGTACTCGTAGAGCGCTACGAGGGCACCCAGCGAATGCGGCGTCAGGGCCGTGCCCAGAATAGAAGTGGACGGCTTGTTGCCAGCGAAGCAGCGTGCGGGAACAATCGGCTCGGCCGTGCCCTCGGCACGCACCTCGTCTGCCGTCTTGCCGAAGGCCAGGGCCTTGGTCTGCGCCAAGAAGTTGCCCAACAGCAGCTCGTGAGTATCCTGCTCGCCGTCCTTCAGGGGATTCTCGGTATTCACGAAGGCGATGAAATCGGCGGGAATCATGCGTGTGCCCTGGTGAATCAGCTGATAGAAGGAGTGCTGGCCGTTCGTGCCAGGCTCGCCCCAGAAGATCTCGCCGGTATCGCAGGAGACGGGGCTACCATCCCAACGTACGCTCTTGCCGTTGGACTCCATGGTGAGCTGCTGGAGATAGGCGGGGAAACGGTGCATGTACTGGTTATAGGGCAGCACGGCATGCGTCTCGGTGTGCCAGAAGTTGGAGTACCACACGTTGATCATGCCCATGAGAGCAGGAACGTTGTTCTCGAGCGGAGTCTCCTTGAAGTAGACGTCCACATCATGGAATCCACGGAGGAACTCCTCAAAGACCTCACGGCCAAAAGCAACGATGAGCGACAAGCCCACCGCAGAGTCGACGGAATAGCGGCCGCCGACCCAGTTCCAGAAGCCAAACGCGTTCTCGGGGTCGATGCCAAACTCCTCAACGCGGTCGAGCGCGGTGGAGACGGCGACGAAGTGCTTCTTGATGGCATCGGCGCGGCTGGCATCGGAGCCGTCGATGGCGCCGCTGCGCTCAAGACCCTCAAGCATCCAGGCCTTTGCCTCGCGAGCGTTGGTAAGCGTCTCGAGAGTCGTGAACGTCTTGGAGACGACGATTATGAGCGTGGTCTCGGGATCGAGGAAACGCAGCTTCTCGGCAATGTCATTGGGGTCGATATTCGACACATAGGTGCAATCGATGCCAGCGTTTGCCAGGGGCTTGAGCGCCTCGTAGACCATGACCGGGCCAAGGTCGGAGCCACCGATGCCGATGGAAACCACATGCTCGATCTTCTTGCCCGTGACGCCCGTCCAAGCACCGCTGCGCACCTTCTCGGCAAAAGCATACATACGGTCAAGGACGTCGCGCACGTCGCCCACCACGTCCTGGCCGTCAACCGTCAGAGAGCCGCGGTCGGACTCAGGAGCACGCAGGGCGGAATGAAGCACCGCGCGGTCCTCGGTCGTGTTCACATGCTCGCCGGCAAGCATCGCGTCGCGACGCTCCTCGACATGCACCGCGCGGGCCAAATCGAGCAACAGTTCAAGCGTCTTCTCGGTGATCAGGTTCTTGGAGAAGTCGAAATGCAGCTCGCCCATATCGTGCGAAAACTTGGAGACGCGATCGGGGTCTTCGGCAAACGCCTTCTTGAGGGTGAAGTTTGCAGCGATCTCTTTTTGATGTTCAACAAGTGCGGCCCACTCAGGGGTCTGCGTTGCATCGACAGGAGCAGAAACAACAGGCATATGGTCCTCCTTTTGCGAGCCGGCCTAGGCCTTGCCGCGAAACCGATGTCGCGGCACTCGCGCCCAATGAGACGATGCCTCCTATTTTAATGCAACCAGACCGCACATATGGCAGCGCAAAGCTAAGACTTTGCGAACGTCACGCAGCGACGTCCGAAGCCTTCGGATGACCGCTGAGCGCAACCAGAAGTTGATGTCCCTCTTCCTCGGTAAGATGCTCGATGACCTGCGAATTTCCCACTTCGACCGCCTCTTTGGCCAAGCCGGTGCCCTCGATAGCCTCCTCAAGATCTTGCCCCGTAGCCCCAAGCTCCGCAAGGGTGCGGGGCAGCTGCAGCGCCGTAAGATAATTACCCAGGCATTCGATGCTTGCGCGAGCGTCTTCGGTCTCGTTCCCGCGCGATGCCAAGCCCCACACGCGCTGGCCAAGGCGAGCGATCCGCGCCGCATCGCGCTGCAAAACGAGCGTCAAGACCGGCGGCAAGACGACGGACAGGCATGCTCCCAACGGCTTTTCCAAGCGCGCGGAAAGCGTAAGCGCGATCTCGCGGCTCACGGGGTGCGAAATATGGCCGGGCATGCACATATTGTTATGTGCCATGCACGAGGCCCACATCAGGTCTGCGCGGGCGCGCACATCGGCAGGATCCGAGAGCACAAGCGGCGTCTCCTCGACGATCGCGCTCAAAAGTCCCTCGATCAGACGGTCGCTCACACCTGTAGCCTGGGAATCCTCAAGATACAAGCCAAACAGATAAGCCAAGGTCTCACAGATGCCGCACGATACCTGATACGCAGGCAGCGTCTCGGTAAGGACGGGGTTGAGCACCGAAAACGAAGGAATCAAAACGTTAGACGTCGCCTCCGCAACGCCTCGCCCGCCATCGAGTGACAGTACAGACGTGGCCGAAGCTTCCGAGCCCGAAGCCGCCGTCGTGAGCACGCAGCCGATAGGCAGCGCGTCGTCGAGCAACGCCTTCCCGCAAAAGAAATCGAGAACGTCTCCGCGATAGCGCACACCTGTGGCAATCGCCTTGGCAACGTCAATCACGCTGCCGCCGCCGATGGCCAAAATAAAATCGACCTTCTCGTCACGTGCAAGATCGATGCCCTCATGCACCAACTCGAGTTGCGATGCGGGCCGCACGCCCGAAAGCACGACGTAATCCAACAAAGCTCGATCGAGCGAGCCGCGAACACGCGCAAAAAGCCCCGAGCGCCGCGCGGAGCCTCCGCCCAAGACAATAAGCGCCTTGGTGCCCGAGAACCGACTTACCAAACGGCCGACCTCAAGCTCGGCATCTTCGCCAAACTCAAAATGCGTGGGTAGGCAATAACTGAAACGATCCATGAGCATAAACCCTTCTTCGCCGCAGCCACTAGCAATCATCACATACTGAGTATGCAGGGAAGAGGGGCCCTTAGAGACACGATTGGAGAGCGTTAACGCAAGCGCACGCAAGCATTAATCGGCGTGAAACCCGCTTGAAACGATGGGGTTTGAGGCAGAAAGGCTAACCCTCGAGCTGCTCGGAAACCTCAAGCCAGGACATCTCGAGGTCATCGAGCTCGCCTTGCTTATCATCGATCTTTTTCTGCTGAGCCTCGAGCGCCGCATAATCCGTAGGGTCGACATCGGACATACCGGCCTGCAGCTTCTCGAGCTCGGCGCGGCGCGCCTCCATCTTGCGCTCAAGCGACGACACCTCGCGGCGCAAACGCTGACGCGCCGCGTTGGAAAGCCCCGAGGAATCCTGCGCCGAGGAAGCCGCGGGCTCCTGCGCTCGGGGCGCAGGCGTCGCCGCCGATGCCGCCCCGGCATCGTTCACGAGCTTGAGATACTGGTCGACGCCGCCGGGAACATGACGCAGATGTCCATCGATCAGCGCATATTGGGAATCGGTTACGCGCTCCATCAGGAATCGATCGTGCGTTACGAGGATGAGCGTGCCGGGCCAACCGTCCAGCAGGTCTTCAACAATCGCGAGCATATCGGTATCGAGATCGTTGCCAGGCTCGTCCAGGATAAGCACGTTGGGCTCGCCGAGAATCGTGAGCAGCAGCGAAAGGCGGCGACGCTGACCACCCGAGAGGTCCTTGATACGGCTCCAAAGCTGTTTGGTCGTGAACCCCAGGCGCTCGCAGAGCTTCTCGGGGCTCGTTTCCTTACCGTCGACGATATAGACGCGTTTGTAGGTAGAAAGAACCTCTCGAATCGTCTCGTCCATATGCGGGTCGAGTTCCTCGAGCTGCTGGGAAAGCACACCGAATCGCACGGTCTGACCGATTTTCACACGCCCTGAAAGCGGAGCGATCTTGCCCTGGATCACATTGAGAAGCGTCGACTTTCCCGCACCGTTCTCACCCAAAAGGCCAAAGCGATCACCAGCGCCGATAAGCCAGGTCACGTCCTCGAGTACGGGAAGCGCGGAGGCACCGTCTTGCGTCGATGCGGCTACGTCATAGCCCGCCGTGACGTCGAGGACATCGATGACCTGTTTGCCCAAGCGCGAAACCGCCAGGCGCTTGAGCTCAAGTTCATCGCGCACGGGAGGAACATCGGCGATGAGCTCGCGAGCCGCGTCTACACGAAACTTAGGCTTGGTGCTGCGCGCCTGAGCCCCGCGCGATAGCCACGCAAGCTCTTTGCGTGCCATGTTTCGACGGCGCTCCTCGGTTACGCGCGCCATGCGATCGCGCTCGACACGCTGCAGGATATAAGCGGAATAGCCGCCCTCGAAGGGATCGACGCAGCCGTCATGGACCTCCCACATCGAGGTGCAGACCTCGTCCAGGAACCAGCGGTCATGCGTAACCACCAAAAGAGCGCCGACACCTGCCTGCCAACGGCTTTTGAGATGCTCGGCAAGCCAGTTGATGGTGCGCATATCCAGATGGTTTGTGGGCTCATCGAGCATCAGCACGTCGTAATCGCCGATCAACAGGCGAGCGAGGTCAACGCGGCGCCTCTGGCCGCCCGACAGCTCCCCCACCGCACCTTCCCAGGGAACATCGGCAATCAAGCCGTCCAAGATGCTGCGCACCGTAGGGGACGCGGCCCATTCGTACTCGGGAAGATCGCCCACGACGGCATGGTGAACGGTATCGGTGTCGCAAAGCGCATCGCGCTGACCGAGCACACCCACATGAAGGTCACGGCGGTGCGTGACCCTCCCCTCGTCGGGCTCGGCAATACCCGCCAGCACCGAAAGCAATGTCGACTTGCCATCGCCGTTCTTGCCCACGATGCCGATACGATCGCCCTCGGCCACGCCCAACGTCACGCCCTTGAGGATAACCTTGGTGGGATATTCGAGTGAAACCGCGTCACAGCCAAGAAGAGCCGCCATAGAGATACCGCCTAACGTACTTGTACAGTCAAGCATCCATGCTAGCACGCGGCACCGTCTACGCATAAGAAAAGGTCACTGCGATCGAAAGGGCGGTCGCAGTGCCCCTGTGCAAAGTGCCGCACCGGCGGCGCACGCGGTGGAAACGCGCGCCATTTCCGGCGGGCCAGCGGAACATATTCCGACTAGGAGAACATGCCCGTGAGGTAATCGTTGAGGCGCGGGTCGTTCGGACGCTGGAAAACCTGCTCGGTCTCGCCATACTCGACCATATCGCCCATGTAGAAAAAGGCAGTGCGGTTCGATACACGGCTCGCCTGCTCCATGTTGTGGGTGACGATCACGATGGCACGGTCCTTGACCACGTTGCGCATAAGATCCTCGATAGCCAAGGTCGAGATGGGGTCGAGCGCCGAGCACGGCTCGTCGAATAAAATCACGTCGGGGTGCATGGCAAGCGTACGAGCGATACACAGACGCTGCTGCTGACCGCCGGAAAGGGCAAAGGCGCTCTTATCGAGCTTATCCTTGACCTCATCCCACAGGGCCGCTCCACGCAGGCTCTCTTCGACCATCTGGTCGAGAACATCCTTGCCGCGCACGCCATGGCGACGGGGAGCGAACGTGATGTTGTCGTAGATGGACATATGGAACGGGTTGGGCTGCTGAAACACCATGCCGATGGATTTGCGCAGCTCGTAGAGGTTCTCGTTCGGAGTGTTGATGTTGTGCCCGCGATATTCGATCTCGCCCTCGACACGGCAGCCTCGAATCTCGCGATTCATCAGGTTAAGGCTGCGCAGAAAGGTCGACTTGCCGCAACCCGAAGGGCCGATCAAGGCAGTGATCTCGTCTTTATGAAACGCGAGCGAGGTGTTATGCAGCGCATGGTGGCTGCCGTAATAGACATTCACGTCCTTGGTCTCGAGCACCACCTCATCGGAGACAGCGAAACCCGATACGCGGTTTTGCTTCTCACTCGAGCTCACGCTCGCCATAAAATCGGCGCTCGCAGAAGCGGCCTGCGCCGCTGGGGTCTCTACGCTCATTCGGCCGTCATCCTCCTTGCAAGGGCTTTACCGACGATACGTGCGACCACATTGAACAAAAGCACGCAGATCATCAACAGGGCGGCAGTGCCCCAAACGATAGTCTGGGCCTCAGGGCTTCCCTCGCCATAGATCTTGTAGATATGCACGGCGAGCGACTCGGCCGGCCTAAAGACATTCCAGGCGCACGTAGGACTGGAAAAATTGAGCGAAAGGAAGTTCAGGCGCACCGGCGAGCTCATACCGGAGGTGAACAGCAAGGCGGCAGCCTCGCCGAACACGCGACCGGCAGAAAGCACCACGCCCGTAACGATAGCGGGCATAGCCACGGGAATCAGGACGTGCACGGTGGTTTCCCAACGCGTAAGGCCCATGGCCAGGCATGCATCGCGCTGAGAGGCGGGAACGTCTTCCAACGCCTGCTGGATCACGCGAACCAAAATCGGAATGTTGAACATGGTGAGCGCGACGGCGCCGGAAAGAATCGAGTACTTCCAGCCAAAGTTCACGCTAAAGACCAAAAAGCCGAACATGCCCACAACGATCGACGGCAACGACGAGAGCGTCTCGATGGCCGTCGAGGCAATGCTCGTGATGGGACCGTCGGGTGCGTACTCGACCAAGAACACCGCACCGCCCAAGCTGATGGGCAACGAGATGACAAGCGTCAGCACCAGCAGGTAGAACGAATCAAACAGCTGGTAGGCAACACCACCCTGAGTACCGTTGGCACGCGATGCCTCGGTAAGGAATCCAGGCTTGAAAAGCGTGCTGATGCCCTGGCTCAAGATGAAAAGCACCATCGAGACCACGACAACCATCACCAGGCCAACGATGAGCGTGAGCACGCCGGTCGCGATCTTATCGTTACGCTGCGAGCGCTCGAGATAGGCGTCTTGCGCCTGGGTTGCAGACTTAGCCACGAGCCTTCGCCCCCTTACGACCGATAAGATGGATGATCAAGATGAAGATGAGCGACATGCCCATGAGCAGCAGACCGAGTGCCCACAGGATATCGTCCTGCGCAGAGCCTTCGGCATAGACGGCCATGCTGGTGGTAAGCGTAGTGGTGATGGTGGACGCGGCGTCGAGCAAGCCGGTAGGCATCTTCTCGATACCGCCAATCACCATACGCACGGCGAGTGTCTCGCCAAAGGCGCGGGTCATGCCCAAGATCACGGCCGTCATAAGCGAGGGCAACGCACTTTTGAGTACGACATGCCAGATGGTCTGCCAGCGCGTATAACCGAGCGCAAGCGAGCCCTGACGATAACCATCCGGCACAGCACGGAGCGCATCGATGGAAAGCGTGGTCACCGTCGGCAAGATCATGACGGCCAAGACGATAGAACCGGGGAGAATGCCCAGGCCGGTCGAAACGCCGAAGATCGCCTTGCATGCGCCTACGACAACATGAAAGCCGATGAGGCCGAACACGACCGAAGGGATACCCGTCAAAAGCTCGATCAAAGGCTGAAAGACCTTGGAGCCAAAGCGCGGGCGAATCTCCACGGCGAAGATCGCGGAACCCAGCGAAATGGGAAGCGCGATGACGGTGGAAAGGACCGTCACGGAAAACGAGGTGACGATCAAGGGAAGGGCACCGGTATAGGGCATACCGTTTTGATCCGTGTTCGCGAGGTCCCATTTGGTTCCCCCAAAGAACCCGGCAACATTGACGCCATCCTTGATAAAGGCGGAGAGACCCTTTTGAGCGACCATGACGATCAGGGCCAACACAACAAGTGTCACGAGCACGACGCACGCGCCCGTGACACCCAAACCCACCTTTTCAAGGTTGCGTTTTGGCATCTGCTTTGCCATTACGCACCTTTCGTTGTAGCAACAACCAACAGGGAAAAGAAGGCGATGACGCCGTCGCTATTTCTCGGTCACCTTGCCGTCGGCGTCCTTGACGACCTTCATCTCAGAGACGGGGATGAAGCCCTGCTCCTCAACGAGCTTCTTCTGAACGTCGTCGGAAAGCATGAAGTCCAGGAAGGCAGTGGTAGCCTCGTCGGCATCCTTGGCGCAGTACATGTGCTCGGTAGCCCAGATGGGGAACTTGTTGTCGTAGACGTTCTCGCTCTTGGGCTCGACGCCCTCGACCTTGACGGCGTTGAACTTGGAGTCGTCGTAGTGAGAGAAGTCGAGGTAAGAGATGGCGTTATCGGTGCTGGAGAGCTGGGTCTGGACGTCGCCGGACTTATCGAGCTCAGCATCGCCCTTGAACTCGTTGGCCTCGGAGCCAAAGACGGCAGCCTCGAAGGTGGCGCGGGTACCGGAGCCGGCCTTACGGTTGAGCACGACGATGGTAGCGTCGTCGCCGCCAACCTCCTTCCAGTTGGTGATGGTGCCGGAGAAGATGCCCTTGAGCTGCTCGAGGGAGAGGTCGTCGACCTTCACGTTCTTGGAGACCACAGGGCCCATGCCTACGACGGCGACCTCGTGGTCGACGAGATTCTTGACCTGATCGGCCTCGAGCTTGGTCTCGGCAAAGACATCGGAGCTACCGATGGTCACGGTACCGGAGGCAACAGCGGTCAGACCCTTGCCCGAACCGTTACCGGAACCGGAGATGCTGACATCGGGGTACTTGTCCATGAACTTCTCGGCAGCAGCCTCGACGAGAGCCTGGAACGAAGAAGCGCCGTCGTAGGTCACCTCGCCAGCGATGTCCTTAGCGGCGGCAGCGGAGCCGGCAGCAGAACCCGCGGGAGCAGAGGTTGCGGAGTTGCCGCAGCCAGCAAGACCAAGACCGGCCATGGCGGCGATACCGCCAGCAAGACCCAGGAACTGACGACGAGAGCAAGAATAGTCGAACATGGTTCTCCTTTCGCGAACGCATTCGTTCGCATACCAACGCAGATGGCATCTAGATCCTCGCCGCGCCCTTTACACGACGTTTCGATCTGGTTGCACCGCGCGGCTCCCCGTATGGGAGCAGATGCCCGAGTCCCCTGCGGGAAACCGTCCGGTGCAACCCCACCTGCTTAATCCTTGATGAGGACTTTAGGCGTGCGAGAAGGCTTTTCTTCGCTCAACGTCACCTCATTACGCATACGTGACCAAACATTACGCAGCTCTCGTGCATCATTTACGAGCCCTTTACAAAAGGGCCGTTTGGTTAATTCCATGCGAAGAGTTTCCGGAAGCCACGAGACGGTGCGGCTGCGCATGAAAAAATGCCCCGGCGGCAAAGGCCACCGAGGCATCCATGCATCAAACAATCTGAGCTTGACTTACAGATCGAGCTCCATCAAACGGAAGATCGCCAAGATGTAGATCTTCAACGCCTGCTTAAGCTGCTCTTCGCTCGCAGCCTCGTTGGGGCCGTGCATGAGGCCGGCCCACTCAGGCAAAACCAGCCCGTGGGTCTCGGCACCAAAGGAGACAGCGCTCTTGAACTTGCGCGCATACGTGCCGCCGCCCATGGAAAACGGAGTGGCGTTCTCGCCCGTCACATCGTTATACGTATCGATAAGCGTCTTGACTGCCGGGCTATCCGCCGGGATATAGAAGGCCTCGACCGCATGGTCAACGTTCAGTGTCGAACCGAAGCGCTCTGCCACGGCGCGGCAGGTGTCCTCGAGCTCGGTCAGGTTCACGCAATTGGGCAGGCGAACGTCGATGGTCTGGAGAATATGGCCCTCCTTGACCTCGATGGTGCCACCGTTAAGCGTGAGGGGACCGAAGGCATCGTTCGAAGCCGCAATACCCAAGGCGGCACCTGCGGTATCGGCATGGATGATGGACAGCAGGTCGAGCGCCTGGGCCTCGTCACCCTCGCAGATGCCCGTCTCCTTGAGATAGCCGAGCACGAGCGAGATGGCGTTGAGTGTTCCCTCGGGCATGGAAGCGTGGCCGCCGATACCCTGCGCCGTAATGCGCGCACGGCCCTCGCCCGCAGACTCGATGGTCAGACGATCGGCATTTGCCACAGGTGCCGGAAGGTCGGAGGCGTCAACCGCGACCTCGCAGATAGACTGGGACGGAATGGCATTGGTGGCCTCGGCACCGCTCCAAGACAAAATCTTGCCATCAGCGATGGCGCCGGTGGTAAAGGTGGCGCCGAACTGGCCCTTCTCGGCATTGCACACCGGGAACTCGGCATCGGGGGTAAAGAGGAATGCAGGATCCTCATGCGTCGACAGGTAGTGGGGCACGTCCTTCATACCCGTCTCCTCATCGCAGCCCAAAAGTGCGCGGAAGGTATAACGGGGAGTCACGCCCTCGTGCAGCAGAAAAGCGCCGGCATACAAGCCAAGGACGGCAGGACCTTTGTCGTCGATGACGCCACGGCCAAGCAGCCAGCCATCGCGACGCACCATGGTGAACGGATCGGTGTTCCAGCCCGGTCCGGCGGGCACAACGTCGACATGAGCGATCGTGGCGATCTGACGCTCCGACTCGCCAGGGATATCGGCTATGCCCATATAGCCTTCGTCGTCGGAAGTCTGATAGCCGAGCCTGGCGGCGATACCCAAGGCACAGTCAAGCGCGGCACGGGAATCCTTGCCAAACGGAGCGCCCGGCTCATCGGCGCCCTCGATCGCCACAGAGGGCACCGCCACCAAAGTGGCGATATCATCGAGGACATCGTCCCATACCTCGTCGACGTATTCGTCAACGCGCTTCTCGAGTTCGTTATCCATTATCCAGCTCCAATCAAAGCCGTTTACAACCATATGAGTCAAAAGAGGCGAAGCGCTTTAGAGCTCAACGCCCAAAGCCCAGGCAAGATCCGCACCGTCATGCGCCACGAAATCCGCGCCGGCACGTTCGTGCTCGCCTTCGTCCGCACCACCAGTGTACACGCCAATACAGCTAACGCCCTGCTCGTGGGCACCCAGAACATCATGCAAGCGATCTCCCACCATCACGGCATCTCGAGGAGATGCACCAAGCTGGCACAAAGCGTCGCGAATCGATTCGGACTTGGTATCGCGTCCCGGCTCTAGCCTGCCCACGATAGCGTCGAAGTTAGGAAGATCGAGCGTACCGATAAGATACCGTGCCGTTTCCTCAAGACGAGAGGTGGCGACTGCAACGCGCCTCCCCTGCTTATGCAGGCCCGCGATAAGCTCCCTCATGCCGGGAAACACGGGATAATACTCTGGAGAGGCTTCGGTATCGAAAATGCGACGATAGACAAAAGTGATGCGCTTTCCCTCTTCCAAGGGCCGATGGCACAGGTCGGCAAAACCATTGAACAAAGGGGGACCGATCAAACAGCGCAGATCGCCTGCAGCTTCATGAGGGTAACCGCATTCAATCAAAGCCCTTCGTGCACAGCGCATGATATAGGGACCGGTATCGGCTATCGTTCCATCAAAGTCCAACAGCACAACCGAACGGTCGGCAAAGGGAGCCGCCGTAAATGTATCCATCGTAGAAACCGCCTCTTTTTTTCGAATCCAAACGTCGCCCATCATAGCATGCACAGCAAGCCCTGCACAGATACGCGGCGGCGCGCGATGCAACGGCAACAAAATGACCCCCGGTGAAAACCACCAGGGGTCATTATCACGTTCTATAGTAAGAAGCGCTACTCGGCGTCAGCCTCAGCCTCAACCTCAGCCTCGTCATCCTTCTTCTCGTTAGGAAGCGGGGTGACGTCGATCTCGAAGCCCAGGGTCTCAGCGGCAGACTTCATGGACAGGGAGATACGACGACGATCGAGGTCGATCTCCATGACCTTGACCTGAACCTTGTCGCCCACATGGGTGACCTGAGAAGGCTGGTCGACGTGCT
>CAKUGM010000042.1 GCA_934654625.1 uncultured Collinsella sp.
CCAAGATCGCCGAGCTCGCCGGCATCGAGGTTCCCGCCAAGACCAAGATCCTGATCGCCGAGGTCACCTCCACCGATCCGGAGAAGGAAGAGTTCAGCCACGAGAAGCTCTCCCCCGTCCTCGCCATGTATCATGCCAAGGACTTCCAGGAGGCCGTGGACAAGGCCGAGCACCTCGTGCTCGCCGGCGGCCCGGGCCACACCGCGTCGCTCTACGTCCACCCCGCCCAGAGCGAGAAGATCGCCCTGTTCGAGAACACCATGAAGGCATGCCGCATCGTCATCAACACCCCGTCCTCGCACGGCGGCATCGGTGACCTGTACAACTTCGGCATGAAGCCGTCCTTGACCCTGGGCTGCGGCTCCTGGGGCGGCAACTCCGTCTCCGAGAACGTTGGGGTGAAGCACTTGATCAACGTCAAGACCGTCGCGGAGCGTCGCGAGAACATGCTGTGGTTCCGCGCTCCCGAGAAGGTTTACTTCAAGAAGGGCTCCACGCCGGTGGCGCTCGACGAGATCGGCCGCGTCATGGGCAAGAAGCGCGCCTTCATCGTGACCGACCAGTTTCTGTTCAAGAACGGCAACACCCGCGCCATCGAGGCCAAGCTCGACGAGATGGGCATCGCGCACGACTGCTTCTACGACGTCGAGCCCGATCCCTCCCTGCAGTGCGCTCGCCGCGGTGCCGCTCAGATGCGCCTGTTCGAGCCTGACGTGATCATCGCCGTCGGCGGTGGCTCCGCCATGGACGCCGGCAAGATCATGTGGGTCATGTACGAGCACCCCGAGGTCAACTTTGAGGATATGGCCATGGACTTCATGGACATCCGCAAGCGCGTCTACACCTTCCCCGAGATGGGTCAGAAGGCCTACTTCGTAGCCGTCCCCACCTCTTCGGGCACCGGTTCCGAGTGCACGCCGTTCGCCATCATCACCGACAAGGACACCGGCATCAAGTGGCCGCTCGCCGATTACCAGCTGATGCCCAAGATGGCCATCGTCGACGTCGACAACGCCATGACCGCTCCTCGCGGCCTGACCGCCGCCTCCGGCATCGACGTCATGACCCACGCCATCGAGTCCTATGTCTCGATCATGTCCTCCGACTACACGCGCGGCCTTTCCGAGCGTGCTGCCAAGCTCGTGTTCGAGAACCTGCCCTCCAGCTTCGAGAACGGCGCCAAGGATCCGCACGCCCGCGAGGAGATGCACAACGCCTCCTGCATGGCCGGCATGGCATTCGCCAACGCCTTCCTGGGCCTCAACCACTCCATGGCCCACAAGCTCGGTGCTTTCCACCACATCCCCCACGGCCTGGCAAACGCTGTCATCCTGACGCGCGTCATGCGCTACAACGCCGCCGAGGCCCCGGTCAAGATGGGCACCTTCTCGCAGTACCCCTATCCCAACGCGCTGCACGCCTATGCCGACATGGCTCGCTACTGCGGCGTCGAGGGCAAGGACGACGCTGAGGTCTTCGAGAACTTCATCACCAAGCTCACCGAGCTTTGTGATCTCATCGGCGTTAAGAAGACGATCGCCGAATATGGTGTAGACGAGAAGTATTTCTTGGATACACTTGATGAGATGACCGAGCAGGCGTTCAACGACCAGTGCACCGGCGCTAACCCGCGCTACCCGCTGATGAGCGAGATCAAGGAGCTGTACCTGGACGCATACTACGGCCGCGAGCCGCAGAGCTACGGCGTCTAACAGTAGCACCAACTTCGGGTATGAAGGGAGGTAACGCACATATTAGCGTTACCTCCCTTTTTATATGTCGGTTGCCCATATGGGCAGAAGGGACGCATCGATCATGAAACTTCCGGAGAACAAGGTCGAGCTGGTAAAGCGCGGCAACAAGGTCGTCTACGACCTCGGCGATAGGATCGTGAAGGTCTTTAACGAAACAAAGCCTCTATCCGATGTGTTCAACGAAGCGCTTAACCTCGCACGCATCAATGAGTGCGGCATCCCGAGCCCCAAGGTCATCGAGGTATCCGAAATCGAAAACGGCGGCGGCTGGGCCATGGAGACCACCAAGGTCCCCGGCACCATCATGGCGGAGAAAATGCAGGCGGAGCCCGGCCGCTTCTACGAGTATCTCGAGCAGTTCGTCGACCTACTGATCGAGATCCACGGCTATCGCTGCCAGCAGCTCAATCGCCAAAAGGACAAGTACGCGCGCATGATCAAGAGTCTCGACGAGATCGACGGCACGACGCGCTACAACCTGCTCGAGCGTCTTGACGGCATGAAGAAGGACACCTGCGTATGCCACGGTGACTTCAACCCGACGAACATCATCATCGGTGACGACGGTAAACTCTACGTCTGCGACTGGGCGCATGCCACTCAGGGCGAGCCCGCGGCCGACGCCGCCATGACCTATCTGCTCCTCTCCATCCAGGACAAGCAGCAGGCCGAGACCTTCCTCGAGATGTACTGCGAGCGCTCCGGCACGCCGATACAGGTCGTTCGCCAGTGGATGCCCGTCGTTGCGGCTTCCGAGCTAGCTCGCAACCGTGAAGGACAGAACCGCGAAGCGCTCCTGAGCTGGGTCGACGTTATGGATTACCAATAGTCGCTCGTACCTGTTGAGCTGCAGCAGGGCACGGCAGCCATAACACGATGAACAAAAACGCCGCGGGCCGATGCGTATATGCGTCGGCCCGCGGCGTCTATCGCCAATCAAGACAAAACTATTCAGCGAACAGCCAACAGACGATGACGCCCTCATGGCACCGTACGCACGCGGCTGGCGCCTCCACGACGTTGGAGATGCCCCAATCGGATAGCAGGGGCATCTGAGCACGCTCGATGTTCCAGCAAAAGCCCTCTTCGGAAACCTCGGCGTCAACGCTCACGGGAACACAAGAGAAGCGATGTCCAACGGAGCCGCAGATCTCCCAAGATTCACCCGCATGAAGAACTCGCGCCTCAAATGCATCCTCCAGGATGCATACGGCACCATGTGCTCCCGCGAGGCGTCCGAGCGCACCGAGCGCATGGTCGGGAGCACCTCCGGACACACAGGTGCAAACAACCTGGGCATCGGGCCAGCGCTTCTCGATAGCTCGAAGCGCAAGGGCCAGATCGGTCGCATCTTTATAGGGGTCGTAACGCTCGACCTCGAACGCGGCGCCCTCGAGGCAAGATTGCGCCTGCTCGACAAGGGAAAACCCGCGCTCCCCCACCGTATCGGCATCGCCGCAGAACAGATCGCATGAAAGCCCCGCTTCGAGGACAGCATCGAGCCCGCGATCGACCGCGACGATCCGGTCGCAACCGCTCTGCGCAAAACGAATGGTCTGTACCGAAGAGCGCTCGGGAGAACCGCCGACAACAAGCACCCGTGCTACTTTTGCGCTAGTCAAAGTATTCATCCCCCTCAAACCCCTCATAGACCTCCGGAACATCAAGAAAAGAAGCTTGTCTCGCGGCTTCGCGCCGCCGTATGAGCTCTACGCAAAAACCGCAGCGGGAGCAGCCGCCCGCGCAGAGCGAACCGGGAGTTCAATCCGTGTAGGAAAGGACGCTATCGAGGGAAAGCTCGGTGAATGAATCGATAAAGATATCGCAATTCTCCTGGACGCACGCACGCGTGGCGCGGCCCTCGGGATCAAAGATGCCCACGCGACGATACCCAGCGGAACCGGAGCTGATCAAGCCAAACGGCATGTCCTCGAAAATCCAGACATCGTCATGGTCGACGTCCTTCATGCCATGGATCTCGATGAGCTTTTGGAGGGCCAGGTTGTATACATCCGGATGATCCTTCGAAGCACCGGCATCTGCCGTGGTAACGATCGCATCGAAATACGCGCCCACGCCAAAAGCGTCGAGCCCGATGCGCACCGACTCGGCAGGAGTCGAAGTGGCGATGGCCATAGGGATGCCCGCCTCATGGGCAGACCTCAAGAAATCGATCACGCCATCACGGGCCGTAACCTCTTCGGCATAGCCGCGCGCAAGCATGCCCAACAGGCGTTCGTAGACCTCCACGCCGTCTTTACCGACCCCCCATTTACGATGATAGGCTTCGCATTCATCCGCAACAGAAAGAGACTCGAATTCGGCAAAGTCATCGGACACGGTATCGATGCCATACGTTTTGAGCAAAGCGGGCTCCACGCGCAGCCACATTCCCATCGATTGCAAAATGGTGCCATCGCAATCAAAGATGAACGCGCGAGGCATGCTGTGGTCACGTGTCATGTAATCCCCTTTCGCCAAAACAGTTAAATGGAAGTCGAGGCAGGCCAAACGATGTCAATAGTAGCAGAGGTCGCCTTACGCCGAAGAGCATCGAAAGCTCGACACCGAAATCAAAAATACGAAAAACGAAAGTTGTCAAGTGTCGTTCACCCAGGGATTAAAATCGACCGTCCCGCGCTCCATTGACCGGGAATGAGCTGCGAAGTGCTACTGTGAAAAAGGTTATTTTTTCCTTGGCCAACTCCGATACTCGATGGACTGATCACAGTGAGCAAACAAAACGAAACTCTTGCCACATTCGCCGTCGACTCTACCCTCGCCATTAGCAAAGATGACATCTACCTGTTTGGTCAGGGCACCTGGCTCGGCTGCGCCGAGAAACTCGGTTCCCATCCCGATATCGAAGGTGGAGCACAGGGGTGGAGCTTCGCCGTCTGGGCGCCAACGGTAAGAAGCGTAAGCGTCGTAGGCGATTTTAACGCGTGGACTCCGGGCGCAAACCCCCTTGCCCGCGTGCATCAAAGCGACATCTGGCAGGGCTTTATCCCCGGTCTCAAAACCGGCGATCTGTACAAATACGCCCTGGAAACCGATACCGGGGAGATTCTGTTCAAGGCAGACCCCATGGCCATTGCAGATGAACTTCCCCCGGGAACAGCGTCGAAGCTGTGGTCACTCGATGGCTACAAATGGGAAGACGATGCATGGCTCAAGCAGCGCCGCGCATCGAACCACATGAAGCAGCCCCTCAATATCTACGAGGTTCACCTGGGAAGCTGGAATCGCCACGGCGATGAGCCGCAGGGCGAGCCGCGCGAGGATGGAACCTACCCCGGACCGGGCGACCCTTTCCCCGCTCAACGCGGAACGTATTACAGCTATCTCGACCTTGCGCAGGAGCTCGTTCCATACGCGAAAGAAATGGGCTACACGCACATCGAGATCCTCCCCGTCACCGAGCATCCCTTTGATGGCTCATGGGGCTATCAAACCACGGGCTATTACGCCACCACGGCACGCTTCGGTACCCCTCAGGAATTCATGGAGCTCGTCGACACCGCCCACCAGGCGGGCATCAGCATCATCATGGACTGGGTGCCCGGAGGCTTTTGCGCAGACGCCCATGGCCTTGCCACCTTCAACGGTCACATGCTCTATGAACACGAGATTCACCCCAACTGGGGCACGCACAAGTTCGATTTCTCGCGTCCCGAGGTCGTGAGCTTCCTCACCGCCAACGTTTTGTTCTGGCTGGAGCACTTCCATATCGACGGCATCCGCATGGACGGCGTATCGAGCATGCTCTACCTCAACTTTGGCATCGACAACGAAGCCGATAAAAAATTCAACCACCTGGGTACCGAAGAGGATTTGGATGCCAGCGCGTTCATCCGCTCCGTCAACACCTGTGTTTCCGAGCGCATGCCCGACGTGATGATGATCGCCGAGGAATCCACCGCTTGGCCGCTCGTCACCTATCCGCCAAGCGAAGGCGGTCTGGGCTTCCACTACAAGTGGGACATGGGCTGGATGAACGACACCCTGCATTACATGCAGACCGATTTTCCCTGGAGGCCCGGCAACCACGGACTGCTCACGTTCTCGATGATGTACGCCTTCAACGAGAACTTCGTGCTGCCGCTCTCGCACGACGAGGTCGTCAACGGCAAGTGCTCGCTTATCGGACGCATGCCCGGTGACTGGTGGCGTCAGTTTGCCGGAATGCGCACGCTGGCGTTCTATCAGATGACGCACCCCGGCGCGAAACTCAACTTCATGGGCAACGAGATCGCGCAGTTTATCGAGTGGCGCTACTACGAGTCCATCCAGTGGTTCCTCACGAGCGAATACGAAACCCATCGTAACCAGCAGCAGTTCATCCGCGCGCTCAATGCGTTCTATCTGGAGCAGCCCGCGCTCTACGAGCGCTCCTACACGCCAGACGGCTTTGAGTGGATCGACGCCGACAACACGGAGCAGTCTATCGTGACCTTCGTGCGCCACGGCGACGACCCGGCAGACGACCTGCTCATCCTCATCAACTTCGACCCGGCATCTTACGAGCGGTTCCGCATCGGCGCCCCGCGCGAAGGCGATTGGAAGCTCATCTTCAACAGCGACGAATCGCGTTACGGAGGCTCGGATTACCCCATGCGCGAAATGGCTTCGAGCGAACCGGTCGCTTGGAACGGCCAGGAAAACTCGATCGAGACCCCCGTGCCCGGTCTCGCAGGCCTCGTGTTCCGCAGGGTCGGCCCCTCGAGCTATGTTCCGCCCAAGCCGCCCAAGACGGCAAAGCCGGCCACGCGCAAGAAGTCCAAGACATCGACGAAGACAACCTCGAAGACCCCCGCAAAGGCATCTGCCAAAGCGTCCGATAAAACAAAGGCTAAGAAAACGCAGCGCAAGCGCACACGTAAAGGAGACGATGCATGACAAAGATTTTCGAAAACCCGCAGCAGTTCGCTGACGAGTACCTGAGCGTTCTCACCGCTGAGGTCGGTAAGGACCTTGCCGGTTGCACCAATACGGAGCGCTACCAGGCGCTCGCAAAGCTCATCGCCCAAAAGGCAAACCAGCAGTTCGCACAGTCCGACTCCGAAAACGCAAAGAGCGACAAGAAGAAGGTCTACTACTTCTCCCTGGAGTTCCTGCTCGGTCCCCTACTCGATAACTACCTGCTCAATTATGGCATCCGCGATGTCGTCACCGAGGGCCTGGACAGCATGGGCATCAAGCTCGACGATGTCTTGGCCGAAGAGGGCGACCCCGGCCTGGGCAACGGCGGCCTGGGTCGTCTTGCCGCCTGCTTCCTCGATTCCATGGCCGCCGAGGGTATCTTGGGCTTTGGCAACGGCATGCGTTATCGCTATGGCCTTTTCCGCCAGAAGATCGAAGGCGGGCGCCAGGTCGAGGTTACCGACAATTGGCTCGACAAGGGTTATCCGTGGGAGACGCGCCATGACGAAAGCTCCGTCATCGTCCGCTTTGGCGGCGAGGTCGTTCGTCATGAAGATGCAGACGGCAAGTTCTGGTTTACCCAGGAGGGCGGCGAGACGGTAAAGGCCGTCCCCTACGACGTGCCCATCATCGGCATGGACGGCAAGACCGTGAATCGCCTGCGCCTCTGGAGCGCCGAGCCCGCACACGAGGACTTCGACCTCGACGCCTTCAACCGCGGAGACTACGCCGCTGTCGCTAAATTCCGCACCGATGCCGAGGCCATCTCGGAAATCCTGTACCCCAACGACGCTGGCGAGCATGGCCGCATCCTGCGCCTTAAGCAGGAGTACCTGTTCGTGGCGGCAGGGCTTGCCTCGATCATCCGCAACTTCAAGTTCGATCACCCCGGTGCCGACTGGAAGCGCTTCCCCGAGCTGGTGGCGATCCACACCAACGATACGCACCCCGCCATGTGCGGTGCCGAACTCATGCGCCTGCTCGTGGACCAGGAGGGTCTGGACTGGGATACGGCATGGGACATCGTGACCAGGAGCATCTCCTATACCAATCACACCGTGCTTCCCGAAGCCCTGGAAAAGTGGCCCATCGACACCTTCCAGCGTCTTCTCCCGCGCGTCTACATGTATATCGACGAGATCAACCGTCGCTACATGGAGTCCTTCCCGCGTGAGGGCGAAGGATGGCAAGACCGCCTGCGCAACACCGCCATCCTCTGGGACGGCCAGGTACGCATGGCGAACCTCTCGGTTATCTGCTCGCATTCCGTCAACGGCGTGGCCCAGATCCACACCGACATCCTCGAGCGCGAGACGCTGCACGACTTCTACGAGATGACGCCCGAGAAGTTCAACAACAAGACCAACGGCATCTCGCCGCGCCGCTTCCTTGCAAACGCCAACCCCTCGCTCGCCCATCTCATCACCGAGAAAATCGGTGACGGCTGGCTGCGCGACGCCGACGAGCTCAAGCGTCTGGAGGCCTACGCGAACGATGAGGCCTTCCTCGACGCGCTCGCGGCATCCAAGCGCGAGAACAAGGAGCGCCTCGCTCGCTACATCGCCGCACAGACCGGCGTCGAGCTCGACGTTGATTCCATCTTCGATGTCCAGGTCAAGCGCTTCCACGCCTACAAGCGTCAGCTGCTGAACATCTTCAAGGTCATGGACATCTACAACAGGATGCTTGCCGACCCGTCCTACAAGCCGCACAAGACCTCGTTTATCTTTGCCGGCAAGGCAGCAAGCGCCTACACCTTTGCCAAGGAGACGATCCGCCTCATCAACTCGGTGGCAGACGTGATCAACAACGACGAGCGCGTCAACGACTACATCAAGGTCGCCTTCGTGCCCAACTTCGCCGTCTCCAACGCCCAGCTCATCTACCCGGCAACCGAGATCTCCGAGCAAATCTCCACGGCGGGCAAGGAGGCTTCGGGCACCTCGAACATGAAGCTCATGATGAACGGCGCCATCACGTTGGGAACGCTTGACGGCGCGAACATCGAGATCGCCGAGCTTGCGGGCATGCAAAACGAGAAGATCTTTGGCATGAAGGTCGACGAGGTCGAGGCGCTGCGCTGCGGCAACTACTTTGCCTGGGACGTGGTGAATAACGATCGCGAGCACATCGGCCGCTGTGTCGAGCAGCTGGTCGACGGCACCTTCGGCGCGCTCTCCGGCAATTTCGAGAGCATCCATGCCGAGCTCATGAACAACAACGACTACGACTTCGTCATCGCCGATTTCGCGAGCTATGCGCAAGCTTGGCGCGAGCTCACGGATTCCTACGACGACACGCGCAGCTGGCAGCGGATGGCGCTTGCCAACATCGCGAATTCCGGGCACTTCTCGAGCGACCGCACCATCCGCGAGTACGCCCGTGACATCTGGCACGTATAGGTAACCGTCAATCGGCAAAAGGAGAAACCGATGAGCAAGAAGGAATGCATTGCCATGCTCCTCGCAGGAGGACAGGGCAGTAGGCTGGGTGCATTGACCAGCAAGATCGCTAAACCAGCCGTCTCCTTCGGCGGCAAGTTCAGGATCATTGACTTTTCGCTGTCGAACTGCGCCAATTCGGGCATCGACACGGTAGGCGTCCTCACGCAGTATCGTCCCTACCTCCTGAACTCCTATGTGGGTTCGGGCGAGGCATGGGATCTGGACGAGCGCGGTGCCGGCGTGTCCATCCTGCCGCCGTACGCCACCCAGGAGGGTGGCAGCTGGTATGCAGGCACGGCAGACGCCGTAGCCCAAAACATCGGCTACATCAAGGAGCACGATCCCGAGTACGTCTTGATTCTCTCCGGCGATCATCTGTATCGCATGGACTATCGCAAGATGCTCAAGACGCATATCGAGCACAATGCCGACCTCACCATCTCGGTCATGCCCGTACCCTGGGAGGAGGCCAGCCGCTTCGGCATCATCACCAAGGATGCCGAGGACGATCGAATCCTCAAGTTCACGGAGAAGCCCGAGAAGCCCGATTCCAACCTCGCCTCCATGGGCATCTATATCTTCAGCACCAAACTGCTGCTCGATGCCCTCGAGGAGGATGCGCTCGACGCTCGCTCGAGCCATGACTTCGGCAAGGACATCATCCCGAAGCTTCTTGCAGACGACCGTCGCCTGTTCTGCTATGAGTTCCATGGCTTCTGGAAGGATGTCGGCACCATCTCGAGCTTCCACGAAACCTCGATGGACCTGCTGGGCGAAAACCCCGAGTTCGACCTGTTCGACAAGAACTTCCCCATCATGAGCAACGTCACAACGCGCCCGCCGCACTATATCGGCCCGAACGCGCGCGTCGAGGATTGCCTGATCTCCAACGGCTGCAAGGTGTTTGGCAACGTGCGCCACTCCATCGTCTCGACCGACTGCGTGATCGATGAGCGCGCCGTGGTCGAAGACTCGGTGCTGCTGCCGGGTGCCCATGTCAAGGCAGGCGCCCACGTGGCGCGTGCGATCCTGGGCGAGAACGCCGTTGTCGAGGAAGACGTCAAGCTCGGCAGCGTCGATGTGACGAAGGACACCGCCGTCGTTGGAAATGATGTTGTGATCGGGAAGGGGGAATGAACCGATGATCAACCGTAAAGCCATCGGCTACATCACCGCAAACTATACCTGTCGTACGAGCTCTAAGCTCACTGAATGCCGTCCCCTGGCGGCCCTGCCGATATTCGGCCGCTACCGCCTGATCGACTTCCCGCTCTCCAACATGATGAATGCCGGCATCAAGACCGTCGGCGTCGTGATGCCGGGCAACTATCGCTCGCTCATCGACCACATGGAGTCGGGACGCGACTGGATGCTCGACCGCAAGAAGGGCGGCCTGTTCCTGCTTCCCGGCAACGCATTCGGCGCCTCCAAGCGCGGCATGCGCTTCCTGCTGCGCGACATCATCGCCAACAAGACGCTCTTCCAGCGTTCCGACAAGCCCTACGTCGTCATGTGCGGATGCAACATCATCTTCAACATCGACCTCGCCGAGATCATCGATGCCCACGAGCGCTCCGGCGCACACGCCACGATGGTGTACTGCCGCGCCGAGCGCGAGCACGATGAGGACGTGACCGCTCTGGAGATCGGTGAGGCGGGGCGCGTGCATGCCCTGCATGCCGGCTGCTCCTTCGGCGACAACAAGTTCCTCGACTGCTGCGTCATCAACCGCGACGTGCTACTCCAGATCATCGACAACTACCAAGACGTCGACCACCTGGACCTCTTCGAGGCAATCGAGCCCGAGTTCGGTCGCATCGACGTGTGCTCGTATGAGTTCAAGGGCCTGGCACTTGGCGTCTTCGATGAGCAGTCGTACTATCAGCGCTCCATGGAGATGCTGCGCCCCGACCTGAACGACCGCCTGTTCAACCCCGATCGCCCCATCATGACCAAGGCGCACGACGCGCCGCCCGCAAAATACTGCACGGGCAGCACGGTGTGCAACTCCCTGGTCTCCGCTGGCTGCTTGATCCAGGGCACGGTGCGCGGCTCCATCCTCGCACGCGACGTCATCGTCGAGCGCGGCGCCTCGGTATCGAACTCCATCATCATGCAGAGCTGCGTCATCCACAGCGGAGCGCGCGTGGAAAACGCGATCGTCGATAAGAACAACGTCGTTCCCGCTCAAACCGAGCTGCGCGGCACGCCCGACGCCACGCTCATCATCCCCAAGGCACCCCTCGCAACCAAGGAGATCACTCCCCTTGATTAGCCCCTGCGACTCAATTGAGCTTGCGACAGAGAAAGGAAACCCAACATTATGACCGAAGCGGTTACCAAACCCCTTCATGTGGTGTTCGCGAGCGCGGAGGCCGCTCCGTTTGTTAAGACGGGTGGCCTTGGCGATGTCGCGGGCTCCCTCCCCCACGCGCTGGTCGCTGCCGGAGCGCAAGTCATCGTCATGGTTCCCAAGTACTCCACGATCGATGACTCCTACCTCAACCAGATGGAGCACGTCACCGATTTCTACGTGCCCCTGGGTTGGCGCAACGAGTACTGCGGTCTCGAGCGCCTTGTGCACGATGGCATCACGTACCTGTTCGTAGACAACGAGCGCTACTTCAAGCGCGACTATCCGTATGGCTTTTTTGACGACGGGGAGCGCTTTGCGTTCTTCTCCAAGGCCATCTGCGAATCCCTCCAGCATCTGCCGGATGGATTTACCTGCGATATCCTGCATTGCAACGATTGGCACACAGCTCTGGCACCGGTGTTTTTGCGCGAGTTCTACCAGGGACTCCCCCTCTATGAAAACGTGCGCACCGTCTATTCCATCCATAACATCGCCTTCCAGGGACAATACAGCGATTTCGTCCTCGATGACATCTTGGGCCTCGGCAGCGTCGAGGCGGCGGCACGCCAGCTGAGGTGCGACGCCAACTCCATCAACTACATGCTCGGCGCGATCAACTATTCCGACGCCATCACGACGGTCTCGCCCAGCTATGCAGACGAGATCCGCACGCCGGAGTACGGCGAGGGCCTCGACGGCGCCCTGTGTCGCCGCCAAAACGTCCTGCACGGCATCGTCAACGGTATCGACGTTGCGCGCAACGACCCGGCACACGACAAGCGCATCGCGGCGACCTACTCGATCGACGATATGTCGGGCAAGGCGGTCTGCAAGAGGGCTATCCAGGAGGAACTGGGCCTCGAAGTACGCGACGACCGTCCCCTCATGGTCATGGTCACGCGTCTGACCAGGCAAAAGGGCATGGATTTGGTCATGTACTGCCTTGAGCGCATCCTTGAAGGCGGTGTCCAGGTGGCTATCCTCGGCACCGGCGACGCAGACTACGAGGACGCCCTGCGCTGGTACCAATCGGTCTATCCCGGCCAGATGGCAGCGCGTATCGAATTCGACCCCGCGCTTTCGCAGCGCATGTACGCAGGCGCGGACATGTTCCTCATGCCGTCGCTCTTCGAGCCGTGCGGCCTCTCCCAGATGATCGCCATGCGCTACGGCACCCTGCCCATCGTTCGCGAAACGGGCGGCCTGCGCGACACGGTATCCCCGTACAACCAATTCACCGGCGAAGGCAACGGCTTCTCGTTTGCGCACTTCAACGGTGAGGAGATGGGCGACACCGTCTTTCGCGCGGCGCGTCTGTTCTGGGATGAACCCAGCGAGTGGAAGAAGCTCGTACAGCACGCTATGTCCTGCGACTTTAGCTGGACATCCTCTGCCGCACGCTATCTTGACCTGTACCTGACGCTCCACCCTGACTGCAGCCTGCCCGCACCTAAGCCCAAGCCGGCACCTAAGCCCGCAGCGAAAAAACGCACCACGAAGGCTACGAAGACAACACCTGCGACATCCGAAGCCTCTGCAGCTTCCCCCGCAGGCGAAACCAAGGATGCCGCTCCTTCCAAGGATGCCTCTGCCACACCGCTAAAAACAAAGGCCACGCGCACGCGCAAGACGGCGGTTCCGGCAAAGAGAACCACTACCGCTAAGAAGAAGGAGCAGCAAGGCGACGAGACCGTGAAGGCGGCCGCCGATACGACGGCTGCCGAAAAACCGGCCGCAAAGCCGGCAACACGAAAGACGAGCGCCAAGACGGGAGCCAAGGCCTCGACTAAGGCAACGACCGCACGTGCGAAGTCCACGACCACCACGGCAAAGACCAGCACGACGAAGACCGCAAGCCAGACCCGTGCCGATGCATTGACCAAGGCTGCAGACGCCACCGCGCCGAAACCCGCCGCAAAAGCAGCGGTCGCGTCAACGGCATCCAAAGCCTCTTCCACCGAAGCAAAGGACACAGAACCCACCGCGAAGTCGGTCAGGGCGCGTAAATCCTCTACCACGCACAAGACCTCTTCAACGACGTCGAAGGGTCGAAGTCGCAGTACCGGCAAATAGCCAAGCGACTGCTCTATCAACAGCACGTCCACCGAAGCGGGATGTTGCGCCTTTCGGGGTGCAGCATCCCGCTTCTTTTGATATTTCCGCTACACTTGTACTTTGGTTTTTGTACATCCATCAAAGGAACAGCAGTCGATGATCTTCCGACACAACTCCCGCTCCCCCCAATTCAGGACTCCCTTTGGAGCCGTTCCCTGCAGCACCCCCGTTCGCCTGAGCTGCCAAGTCGACGGCGAAGAATCCTCCACCGCAACCTGCACGCTGAGACTTTGGGTCGATGGCGAAGGCGAAACGCTTCTTGACATGGAACGCACCGCAGACGGCTTGTTCTCGACCTCCATCACCAGAGACACGCCCGCGATCATTTGGTATTCGTTCATCATCCGCCAATCCGATGGCCAGGAAGTGCGCATCGGGGCCGCAGCAGGCTCGCAAGGCGGCGAGGGCGTCGTCTACGACTATGCCGAAGTCCCCTCGTTTCAGCTCACGGTCTACCAACCGCGCCAGGTGCGCCCCGCGTGGTATGAAGGCGGACTTGCCTATCAAATCTTTCCCGACCGTTTTGCACGCGACGACGCATGGCGCGAGCGCACCGCCGCCGAGTGCGCGAAACCTCGCCGTGGGAGCAGCAAGCAGCTCGTAGAGGACTGGGCCACGCCCCCCACCTATGAC
>CAKUGM010000043.1 GCA_934654625.1 uncultured Collinsella sp.
CACACCCCGCGCCTACGGGTGGAGATACTGCCCGTGCGCGCGGGTCTTGGGGCCGCGCTGAATTGCAAACCGAGGACAGCTATGCAGGCAGCGCAGGCATGCTGCACACTCAGATTTGCTCCATGCGGGCACACCATCGTGCATCTGAATAGCATCGGCCGGGCAGTGCTTTGCGCACAAACCGCAGCCCACGCACGCATCTGTATCAACGGTAAACTTGCTCGTATCCTGACATACGGGCAGGCCAAAGCGGTAGTAGAGCTTGGCGGCAAACGTCGGGACGGCGCGGCGCACATGGTTTCCCGCCATGCGGTTGGCTATCATCTGCGCGCACTCATCGATTTGCTCGTCTGCACGGGCGTTGGTTGCCGCCACCTTCCCTGTATCGGAAAGATCGAACATGGGCGTCCAAGTGTCCGGCATCCGGACGCTGTATTGTGCCGCCGTCTCGACGCCTTGTTCGCGCAGCAGGTTGGCAGCAAAGCGCGTGGTCTGCCCAGCAGTGGTACCAAAAGTCGTTGCGGTAAAGACATATGCGTTGGCAGGAACTTCGAACGTTGCGCGTTCGAGAAAATCGACAGCCGGCGTGGGTAGGCCCCAGCAATACGTGGGGGCAATAAATCCTAGGTAACCATTCTTTTCAACGGAGATATGAGGAGTGGCGTCGCCTTTGAACGTCTCGATCGAAACGGCGACATCGCCCACATGCTTGGCAATCAGCTCGGCAACATGGCGGCTGTTGCCCTCTGCGCTAAAGTACAAAATCATCTGGGTTCCAATCTCCTCCGTTAATTTTGCTGTCATTATCCTCCAAGAAATTGCGGGACGCATAAACGGAAGGGCGGCATGCCCCACCCGGTTTAGAAAACCCTCGCAGAAAGACAGCAAGAGAACTATGATGGAAGCAATCGGCGGGCAGCCGCTCGCCACGACGCTTTAGGGGATGTCTTTTTGGTCCTTGTTCTTTAGGGAACGGTTAATCGCATAGCCCATAAAGGGTGCCGAGCGCACCTGGGTTGTTTGCGCCGTTCCAGCCTGATTCGATATCGAGCCATCAATCAGAAAGAACAACACCATGCAAACGTTTCCCAAGCCAAACCGCTTTGACTCAAAACTCGTCCAGTCCAAAATCATGGGACCCAACCCGCTCAAGCTCTGCGAAGAGCTGCTTGAAGGTGTCAACATTCCGCACGGAAGCCGCGTTTGCGACCTCGGGAGCGGCAGCGGCATCACAAGTGTCATGCTCGCGCGCGAATACGGCCTTGACGTCTATTCCGTTGACCTTTGGAGCGACCCTTGCGAGAACCGAGCATTCTTTCGCGACATGGGCGTTCCCGACGATACGATTCATCCCGTAAAAGCAGATGCATCGCAGGGCTTGCCTTTTAAACCCGAATTCTTCGACGCCGTGGTGAGCATCGACTCGTACAACTACTATGGGCGCGACCCCCGATACCTGGGCGAAAAGCTCCTACCGTACGTCAAACCGGGATGCAAGCTCTACCTTTCCATCCCCGGCATGGCGCACGATTGCCACAGCGACCTCCCAGATTGCCTGATCGCCTCCTGGACCCCTGAGCAACTGGAATACATGCACGACATGGACTGGTGGCGCGCCATGATCGAGCAGACGGCCGAGGTCCGCATCTTGGATATGCACGCCATGGCCTGCACGCATGAAGCCTGGGCCGATTGGATTGTCTGCGACAACGAATATGCCGCGGGCGACCGCGCGGCCATTGCAGCAGGCGCGCTCGATTACCTCAACACCATCGCCATCACGCTGCAAAAACAATAGCCGCCTTGTGGCGAGGCGAGTTCTGCACAAAGGCTCGCCCCGCCCTGCAGTGCACGCAAGACCATCGAAGTTGACGATTTTTTGCCAAGCGTGGCAGTTTGGTAAAACGTCTTGCGCAGTACGCGCAGCATGATGCAATTCGCCTATACTGCTTCAAATAGAAACAGCCCGATGCGACAGTGCGTCGATAGACTAAGGAGACTTCTTATGGCTTGTTTTGTTGTTGGAGGCGGCGAGGCCGTTGCCGTTACTGCCGTTCGTTCCATCGTCAAGAAAAAGGAGATGGAGCGCGGTATCGTCGATAAGGACGGCAATCAGCTCACCGACGCTGCCGAAACCGGCATCTGTTGGACCCGCAAGCTCGGCTGGCTGTGCAACATGCTGTGGGGCGGCGTTATCCTGCTGTGCATCGAGCATATCTGGCATGGCGAGGTCGTACCCTTCCCGCCGTTCCTGACCGCCATGTACAACGCGGCCGATACCTCCGCCATGCTCCACGAGATGGCGACCGTCGGCGTGGGCATGTGCGTCATGGTCACCGTATGCTGGGCCATCGTCACCGTCGTGGCCGACGCCGTGGTCAAGCGCTCCGCACACGCGGTTGCGACCGAGGCCTAATATGACGCTCATCATCACGCTTCTTGCCGCCGCCATCGCCACCATTGCGTGGTACGTCGCCGGCCCCAAGAGCCAGCTGAAGATCGGCGTCCTTGCCCTCATGTACTGGGGAGCGGGCCTTATGTGGACGGTGGACGGCATTGCCAGCCTCATCGAAGGCGAGGCTTTCATCGAGATCGTCGACCACGCCGCAATGATCGACGATGCCCTGTTGGGCCTTGTCATCGCAACGACCGGCCTTATCGCCTGGGCACTTTACCTGCTTGTCAAAGATCCCAAGGGGATGGTCCGCAAGTCGCTGACAGCCTAACGCCTGGCCAGCTCGCCACAACGCGAATGCATAACGCTCCTGGTAAAAGTATCTACCAGGAGCGTTTTCCTTGCTTATCGAAGCCGGATGACACTCCGTCGTACCTATTTCCCTGCGCCGCGCAGCGCCAAGAGCAGCAGCACGCTGGCCGCGGTTTCAAGAACCAGCGCGTACACGACGATCGCTGCCTGGCCGTGAGCATACAGGGCACCCGTCACGCCGGCGCCCACAAACGAGCCCACGCCCATGAAAACCGAGAACATGCCGTACGACGTCGCGCGCTTGCAGCCCGGCACCATATCCGCAACCGCCGCACGCATAATCGATTCCTGGATGCCCAGGCTTGCGCCCCACAGGACCACGCCCGCAATCACCGAGGCAAGACTGTCGCCAAACGCAAAGAATGGAACGATCGCACTCACCACCGGCAGGACGAACAGCACGCGCACGCCCACCTTGTCGTACATCGACCCCGTTATCAGCGCGAACACGCCGTCGATGCCCATCGCCACCGCGTACAGCACGGCTACCGTCGGCGCCGAGACGATGCTGGCCGAAACCATATGGAACGACATGACGCCAAACGTCCCTACGCCAGCTAAGACCAAGCCGCAAAAGCCCGTGTAGATCCAAAAGAGGCGTGGAAGCTTGATGGGCTGAGCCGCAGCGACCTTCGACGCGCCTGCAGCGTCTCCCTCGGCCGCCTCACCCTCATCGCCTTCCTCAAACACCTCGGGACGCGGAACGCGATAACGCAGATACAAAAGCACGCCGATGGCACCAAGGCCGGGGATGAGCATCACGCCGAGTGCGGGCCCATACGCGTTATGTGTCGCCTGCAGAATCGCCGCCGCGATGAGCGGTCCCGCTACGGCACCCACTTGATCGAGCGCCTCGTGAAAGGCAAAGCCCTTGCCGCGGCCCACGCGAGAAGCCGCATGCGAGAGCATGGCATCACGCGAAGGCGTGCGCAGCGACTTGCCAAAGCGCTCGAACACAATGAGAAACGAGACACCCAGCACACTTCCCGCAAATCCCATGGCGGGAACAGCGAAGCCCGTTGCCGCATAGCCTAAGATAGCGAAAAGCCAGTAGCGACCGGAGCGATCGGCAGCCGGCCCGCTCGCCAAGCGCCCCGCCAGAGATGTTGCCTCGCCCAGGCCCGAAACCAAGCCCACGACCGCCGCCGTAGCACCCACCGAGTACAGCAGTGGACCTTGAACCGAAAGCGCCGCCTCGTACACGATGTCCATGAGCATGCTCACGATGCCAAAGCCCAGGATGAACCCCATCGGGCTTGCCGCGCCTGCCTTCGATTTCCCTAGCATGCGATGACCCTCGAATCCTCAACCAGCAACGTTGCTCAATAAAAAAGGAACAAAGCCCTTGAAGACTTTGTTCCCCTCTTACACTAGAGCAACCCCACGAGCAAAAACGCGGTATGCACGATAAAGGCGATGATCCAGGCAACCGTCACCTGCAGGGCAAAAACCGCCACGGCATAACGCCCGCCCAGCTCGGAGCGCACGGTACTGATGGCCGCCACACAGGGTGGATAGAGCAGGACGAACACCAGGAACACATACGCGATAGGCGCCGTGAACATGCTCGAAAGCGCCGCGGCCGACGTGGAACCCAGCAGCACAGTAAGCGTCGAGATAACGCTCTCCTTGGCGATGAGGCCGCACACGAGCGCCGTCGAAGTGCGCCAGTCGCCAAAACCGAGCGGCGCGAACACGGGAGCCAAAAGCCCGCCCAGGCCCGCGAGCATGCTTTGAGACTGGTCGGTCACCACGTTGAAGCGAATGTCGAACGTCTGCAGAAACCAGATCACAACCGAGGCCGCAAAGATGATGGTAAACGCCTTGGTGATAAAGCCCTTGGCCTTGTCCCATGCAAGCAGCAGCGTGGTCTTGGCGCTGGGCATGCGGTAGTTGGGAAGCTCCATAATAAAGGGCACGGGCTCGCCTTTAAACGTTGTGCGATTGAGAATCACCGCAACGAGCATGCCCACCAGGATGCCCAGGATATAGAGCGAAACCATAGCGGGAACCGTTGCCTGCGGGAAGAATGCCGCGCAAAGCAAGCCGTAGACGGGGAGCTTTGCCGAGCAGCTCATAAACGGCGTAAGCATGACCGTCATCTTGCGATCGTGGTCGGACGGCAGGGTGCGTGTGGACATGATAGCGGGCACGCTGCAGCCAAAGCCCACGAGCATGGGCACGAAGCTGCGGCCCGAAAGGCCAAAGCGGCGCAAGATCTTGTCCATCACAAACGCGACGCGCGCCATATAGCCCGAGTCCTCGAGAATCGAGAGCAGCAGGAACAACACGACGATGATGGGCAGAAACGAAAGCACACTTCCCACACCGGTGAGCACACCGTTAACCACAAGGGAGCGGACCACGGGATTGGTGCCGAATGCCGTAAGACCTGCGTCTGCCGCGTCGATCACTATCGAAACCAGCTGCTCGAGCAGTCCCTGGAGCGCCGCACCGATAACGCCGAAGGTGAGCCAAAAGACGAGCCCCATGATGAGGATGAACATCGGGATGGCGGTAAAGCGTCCCGTGAGCACACGGTCGATGGCAACGGAGCGCTTGTGCTCGCGGCTCTCATGAGGCTTGACTACACAGGTGGCACACACGTCCTCGATAAAGGTAAAGCGCATGTCGGCAAGAGCGCATAGGCGATCGCTGCCCGACTCCTCCTCCATCTGGCAGATGATGTGCTCGATAGCGTCAAGCTCGTTTTGGTCGAGATTTAGGGCCTTGATGACCAGCGCGTCGCCTTCGACGAGTTTGGTTGCCGCAAAGCGCAGGGGAATCGCCGCCGCCTTGGCATGGTCCTCGATCAGGTTTGCGATACCGTGGATGCAGCGGTGAAGCGCACCGTGATCGGGGCTGTCGGCCGCGCTCGAGCAAAAGTCGATGCGGCCCGGACGCTCGCCGTAGCGGGCGATGTGCATGGCATGCTCCACGAGTTCGCCGATGCCTTCGTTCTTTGCCGCCGAGATGGGCACCACGGGCACGCCGAGCTCGCGCTCGAGTAGGTTGACGTCGATGGTGCCGCCGTTTGCCGTAACCTCGTCCATCATGTTGAGGGCGATGACCATAGGTCGATCGAGCTCCATAAGCTGAAGCGTGAGGTAAAGATTGCGCTCGATATTGGTGGCGTCGATGATGTCAATCACCGCGTCGGGCTGCGACTCGAGAATAAACTGACGGCTCACGACTTCCTCGCCCGTGTACGGGGAAAGCGAGTAGATGCCGGGAAGGTCGGTGACCGTCGCCTCGGGATGATTGCGGATCTGACCATCTTTACGGTCGACCGTCACGCCGGGGAAGTTGCCCACGTGCTGGTTCGATCCGGTAAGACAGTTGAACAGCGTGGTCTTGCCGCAGTTCTGGTTGCCGGCAAGGGCAAACGTGATAGGAGAGCCCTCGGGCACTGCTTTTTTCGTGCGGCGCGGATAGTATCCCTCGCCCAAAGCGGGATGCGCGACGCTGCCCGTTTGCGGAGCATGGCGCGCAACGGTATCGGTATCGTGAACATCCACAAGCTCGATGCGCGCCGCGGTGTCGCGGCGAAGGGTGAGCTCGTAGCCACGCAGGCGAATCTCCATGGGGTCGCCCATGGGGGCGTACTTCATCATGGTCACTTCGGTGCCGGGAGTCAGGCCCATATCAAGAATGTGCTGATGCAACGCCACGTCGTCCGACGCCACCGACGCGATGATCGCATCCTTACCGATCTCCAGCTCGTCGAGCTTCACGCAAGGTCCCCTCAGATAGAACAAAGCGGGACAAACCCCTCCAGGGAGTCTGACCCACTCGGTTAGCTTTCTTGCGAAAAACTCTAGCGCGTTATGTGCGAGCTTGCAAACGTCAAGCCCGTTTTATCTGCCGTTCGTTAATGGCAGCAGTGATGGCCTTCGCCATGATCATGACCGTGGCCGCCGCAACCGCAGCCCTCGTGGCCGTGGCCATGCTCATGACCATGTCCACCACAGCCGCACGTGGCGCCCTCGGTCTGCGTGACCTCGCCCGCAAGGAAGACGTTCACGATGTCGTCGCAGTCACCCGCCGCACCGGGATAGATGTCGATGCCGGTCTGAGCGAGGGCGTTAATAGCCCCGCCGCCGATGCCGCCGCAGATAAGCACGTCGACGCCGCCTGCCGCGAGCACACCGGCAAGAGCACCATGACCAGCACCGTTTGAGCCAACGACCTGCGAAGATACAACCTTGCCATCCTCGATGTCATAGATCTTGAATTGCTCCGTGCGACCAAAGTGCTGGAAAATCTTACCGTCTTCGTACGTAACCGCAATCCTCATGATGCTCTCCTTCTTGTGCGGCCAAGCGTTTGCGTCAGATTGCGGAGCGGGGCCGTACGCAACATTTCCGCCCGCGATGACAAGACGTCGACCGTTGACCAACGCGTCGGCGACCTTAGCATGGGCACGACTGCAGATCATGGCGATCGTGGTGCGCGCGACGCCCATGCGCTCAGCGGCTTCTACCTGGCTCAACTGCTCCAGGTCAACCAGGCGCAGCGCCTCCAGCTCGTCGATGGCAAGGACCACATCCACGCCAGCTGCCGTCCCGTCTGGAGTGAACCCCAGGTATTCGGGCTGCATGCCCACGTGTCTCGTTTTTTCACGCCGTCCCGCCATCGCACACTCCGTTTCTGACATATGTCATAAATGAGCATACGCCGAACGCCATCGATTGCAAGCCATTTCCGACATATGACATAAATTGATCTTGACACCCCAATCGCGCAAATACCAGAGAGCACGGGATACGTCCCGCCCTCCTTTGGGTATCTCTCCATCAGCATTATGTTGCATCACTACCGATTGGAGTCCCATGGCAGCAAACCACGAGCTTGAGCTCTACGTCATGACCGGGTGCCCCTATTGCATCAAGGTCGAGAACTTCCTTGCAAGCAACGGCATCTCTATCCCCCAGCGCAACATCACGACCGACCGCGCAGCCGAGCAGCGCCTGATCGCGCAAGGCGGAAAACGCCAGGTGCCTTGCCTCTTTATCGACGGCAAGGCGCTCTACGAGTCGAGCGACATCATCACCTGGGCCCAAAAGAACCTGCTATAGCAAAATCGCAGGCGCGCTCCTTGTCTGGAATGCGCCTGCGATTGCTATCCATGAAAACGAGCGACACTGGCTAGGCGCTCTTCGCGAAAGACCCGCTCTGCCGCAGCCTCATACTCAGCAGCCTTGCGCGTCTTGCGAATCAGCCGGTGGACCGACAGGGGATCTGCGAAGGCGCACTTGGCGTAGAACCACCACTCCTTCATGCGAAACACCGCATTGCCGCCCATCTCGGCTTCATAGGCACGATAGAGCTCATCGTGGAAATGTTGAAGCTCCGCGACCGTCGCCGCCGAGCCTCCCTGTATCATGCGTGCCAACGCGGGATTGGCGAGCAAACCCCTACCGATCATCACATGGCTCGTCTGCGGATAGGCCGCCACGAGTGCGTCAATATCGTTCACGCCGAAGATATCGCCGTTGTATGCCACGGGAAACGGCGCGCGCTCGAGCGTCTTGCCATAGAGCTCCTGCCGAGGCACACCCTTGTAAAAGTCGGCACGCACGCGCGGGTGCACGATGAGCTCGGCCAACGGGCAGCGGCAATACAAGTCCAAGATATCCTCGTACTCCGCATCGCTCTCAAAGCCCACGCGCGTCTTAACCGAGACAGGCAATGCAGACCTGCTGCAAACATCCTGCAAAAAGAGCTCAAGCTCGCCCGGGTCGCGCAAAAAGCCAGAGCCCTTTCCTTTGCCCACAACCGTACCAGAGGGGCAGCCCAGGTTGAGATTGACCTCGTGGTAGCCCATATCGGCCAATACCTGGGTTGCCCCTACAAACTCGTCGACATTCCTACTCATCAGCTGAGGGATGACATTGAGCCCTTGATTGTTCGCCGGATCAAGCTCCTTGAAGGCTTTTCCTCCAAAGGTCTTGCCCACACGAGGAGGCGGTAAAAACGGCGTGTAGTAGCGGTCGAGCGCGCCGAAGCGCTCCGCATGCACACGGCGAAACACATAACCCGTAAGCCCCTCCATGGGAGCCAGCGACAGCATCACGTATGGTATCCCTCTCGGCTCAGATGCTCTTTTGACCGAATCATCTTACGGCATTGCCGGGTGATATCCAATTGAGCAGCTGAACCCCATATCCGCTAGAGGAAGAGCTGGGGATCTTTCTTCACGGAACACGCGCTCTCGATCCTCGCGGCGATAGCGCCGGCAATCTCTTGATTCACGACGCGAGCGTGCTTGGGGCACATGGCGACACAACGCATACAGCCGATGCAAAGGTCCTCGTCTGCCATGCCGCGCGGCAGTGCGCCAATTGCCCCAACGGGACATACCTGAGCGCAGGCACGACATGCCGAGCATGCCGGGGTCGGCTGGGGAACCAGCTTACCAGCACCGGGATCTTTGTAGGGCTTGTTGCCGGGAACCTCAACGTCGCCGGTAACGCCGTTTTGCACCTTATCGAGAATCTGCTGCGCGAACGACTGGAGCATCGCAATCTGATCCGGACCAGGCTCGCCCGTGGCGAACTGATGTGCCAAAGAGTGCTCGGCAATACCAGCCACACCGGCAACCACCGTATAGCCGTCGGCGACGGCGCTGTCCTTGAGCTCAAGCAGGGCATCGTCAAAATCGCGATTACCGTAAACGATCGTCACGACCGCCTTTGCACCATTGCTGGTCACCTTAGCAAGACGCTCCAAGACGAGCGCGGGCACACGGCCGGCAAAGCACGGTGCGGCAATAACGGCAAGGGCGTCGGCGTCAACGCTGAGATCGGCCTTCTCCATTGCGGGATCGGACAGATCAATCTGGGAAATAACGCCCCCGTCCTTCGCCAGCTCTTCTGCAAGAGCGTCAGCGACCTTCTGGGTTCCGCCTGTCGGGCTGAATACGATCTTCACTACGTTCATGTCGGTCAATCCTCTCCTTTTAGGATGTACGATCCGGCAGACGCGTACCTCGGTCCCTCTGCGAAAATGCGACTTGCTGCCTTAACCGTGCTCACTGTGAGCACATTGTTCATTGTGTCTGTCAAAACAAGGAAATAGCAAGGAGACATAGGGGAACGGACGGTATCTCGTCGCATAGAATCATGGCAACGCAAGAAAGGGGTCCCGATGCTCAGGGAATCACTCTTCAACCCATTCTCCGCGCTGTTGCTCGTACGCCCGGCTTGGAGCATCGCCTAACGGCACGGTGGCCGCGCGACATCGCCGCCCGGCCGGCGCGCTTATTCGGAACGCAGCGCCTCCACCGGATCCTTTTTCGACGCACTTCGAGCGGGCAGCAAGCCGGCAACCACCGTGAGCACCACCGAAATCGCGATCAGTGCGAGCGCATCTTGCACGGGCAGGCTCATAAGGTTGGGCACCTGTTTGGCCTCCAGTGCCCAGGCATTAACCGGGAAGCTCGCGATCACTACCACCACGATGGCAAAGACGCCGGAGATAAGGCCCTCGATAAATGTCTCGGCATTAAAGACATTCGCAACGTTTCGCTTGGAGGCACCGATAGCGCGCAGGATACCGATCTCTTTTTTGCGCTCCAGCACGCTGATATAGGTGATGACGCCGATCATGATGGAGCTCACCACCAGGCTGATGCTTACGAAAGCGATGAGCACCATGCTGATGGTGTTCACGATATCGGTCACCGAGCCCATGATGATGCCCATGTAGTCGGTGTAGGAAATGACCTGGTCGTCGTGCCCGGCGGCTTTGGCTCGCTCGTTGTAATCGTCGATATGGGCGAGCACGCGCTCCTTTGCTTCAAAGTCATGCGGGAAGATTTTGATGGAGATAGGGTTATCCTCGGTCGCATACCCCAGCGTCGCTAGGTTGTTATCGTAGGTGAGCTTCGAGGCCTTCGCGTAGTTCATCATCAGGGAACTCAGGTCCTCGGCATCCATATTGAAGTGAATGGCGCTTGCGAACGCCGCTGCATCCACGTGGAAGGCATTTGCCAAGTTGGGAATGTTAGACGACATCTGCGTGGCCATCTGATCCATGATGCCCGCAGCGCCCGTCTTGAGTTGAGCCGAGACGGTGGCCGCGATCTCGTCGCTTATCTCCTGCATAATCTCGCCCATAGCCTGTTGGAAATAGGGAGCGAGCTGGTTTTGCACGTAATCGGTCATAGCCTTTTGCAGACGTTCCGCCAAAACATCGCCGCCCAACGCCTTGAGCTGAGCCAGGTATTGCTGAGCCGTCGCGTCTTGCTCGAGGTATGCCGTGAACGCGTCTGCGAGTTTCGATGCGTCTGTAAGGTCATCGGGCGAGAGGGCGCGGAACTGCTCCGACTGCATGAAGCCCGCAAACAGCTTGTTGGCGATAGCGCCCGCCTGCTCCATTTGCTCGGGCGTGAGCTCCAGGCCGTCGAAGATGCCCGAAAGGTCGGGCGTGGGCGCCTTTGCCATGATGTCTGTGAAGTCGATGTTCTGGCCTATGCCAGAAAGGTCGATGTTGAGCCCGGAGAGGTCGATGCTAGAAAGGTCCATGCCACCGGCCGCACCGGAAAGCGCAGACGTGTCGAAGGAGAAGGTTTTCTTGAGGGCAGCCTCATCGACTGAGAACATACTGCCCAGGTCTACGCCCTGCTTGGCTTCGCCCTGGAGTTCATCGAAGGTCTTACCGGTAAAGACGTCGGTCTCGGGATGCGCGAGCTGCTCCTGTACGATCTGGGAGTTGGCGGCGCGATTCATAAGCTGGAGGGTCAGCGCGTGCGTATAGGCAATGCCTGGGCTAAGCGCGGAAGAATTGGCAGTCTCGTTGGGCTTGACTACGCCTACGATGCGCAGATCGATACCGGAGTCGACCTTGCTCACCATGAAGTCGGCGTCGTCGGACATATCGGTCCAGATGCCCGTCTCGGCGTTCTTGCGATAGACGTCGGAGGGCGAGAGGATCTTGAACGTGGTGGAGAGGGCGTCGTCGTAGGTGAAATCGACATCGGTATCCGGTGTCTCGACCTCGCCATCTGCCGTCATGGCACTTGCAACAAGGTCGTTGAGCTGGTCGATGTCCAGGGCACCGATACTGTAGAGCGTGTAATCGCCCACGGTGCCGCGACTTGAAAGCACGAGCACCGCCTCGTTGGCCGAGGTGGGCCAGTGTCCCGCCACGACGTCGTACTGGGAGTCGAGAAGACTTTGATCATCGATCATCTCGTTAAAGACATCCGCACCCATGGAGCCCATGCTGGCTGTGGCAGCCGAACTGGCACCGCCGCTCATCGTAGTGGTCATGGCATTGGGCACGAGCTTGACGGGCGACTCGCCATCCGCACCCGCACGATAGACGATCGGAGTCATGCCGTAGTTGTACTGAATGGCGTTGACATCCTCATCGATGCCGTCGCCGCCCGCGTCCAGCCATTTTTTAAGGCTCGTCATGTCGTTTGATTTGACGCTCGCAAACATGTCTTTGACGGCCGTGACCACGGGGATCTTGTCGCTTTTCTTAGACGTCTTGTCAGCGTCTTGGGTGCTGGCGTCGCTCGTGGCGCTGGAGCCATGGCCGTCCATCATGGCAGAAAGGTCGTAATCTTGGCGAGAGATGGTCAGCGGGTAGCTCGAAAGCGTGTCCTCTTCGACCTTCTTGATGTAATTGTTCACGCCGTTCGAAAGCGCCAAAATCGCAGCGATGCCGATGATACCGATTGAGCCCGCAAAGGCCGTCATGGCGGTGCGGCCTTTCTTGGTCATGAGGTTGCGTGCCGAGAGGCCCAAGGCCGTAAGGAAGCTCATAGACGTCTTGCGCGTGGGCTTGGCCTCGCGGCGCTGCGCCGTGGCAACATCAAAGGGGTCGGAATCGTGCATGATCTTGCCGTCAGCGAGGTTCACGATGCGCGTGGCATATTGGTGCGCAAGTTCCGGGTTATGCGTGACCATGATGACCAGGCGGTCGCGCGCAACTTCCTTGAGCAAGTCCATGACCTGCACGGACGTCGTCGAGTCCAGGGCGCCGGTGGGTTCGTCTGCCAACACGATCTCGGGGTCGTTGATCAGAGCACGGGCGATGGCCACGCGCTGCATCTGGCCGCCGGAAAGCTGGCTCGGCCGCTTGTCGACATGCTCACCCAGGCCGACTTTCTCCAACGCCTCGCGCGCACGCTGGCGGCGCTCAGAATGGCCAACGCCCGTGAGCGTGAGCGCCAGTTCCACGTTTTCCAAGATGGTCTGATGCGGGATAAGGTTGTAGCTTTGGAAGACGAAGCCGATGCGGTTATTGCGATAGGCGTCCCAGTCACGGTCGTGGAAGTCTTTGGTCGAAATGCCGTCGATGAGCAGGTCGCCCGAGTCAAAATGGTCGAGACCGCCGATGACATTGAGCATCGTGGTCTTGCCCGAGCCCGACGGCCCCAAAATGGCCACGAACTCGTTGTCGCGGAATGCCAGGCTCACGTTGTCGAGCGCCACCTGGGTAAACGACTGGGTGACGTACCTTTTGCAAATACCTTTGAGCTCCAGCATGGACGGCAACCTCTCCCGCGCGGGCACACTCGACCGCTCTCCCCCGCCGTTCGTATTCGGCGTGTTTGTCCTACTCTATCCCCATTTTTTGCCGCCACCAGTGAGGAATGTAACGAACCGGTCAAAAACGTCCAGAATGGCACCAAAAAAGAGGTCCCGAACGGAACCTCTTTACGACAGAGCTTATCTTGAAGGGCAACGGGCTACTTCGCACAGCGGCGCACGATAAAGTAAACGAGCCACTCAATAGCCATAAGGCCAATGTAGAAAATTGCCCATATGGCAAAACTGATCAGACGTACTTCCACTGTCTGTACCGCACCATGGCCATCTACTGTTCTTAAAAATAAAAACCCGCTAAAGCAGAGAAACAGCACCAGTTGAATGATTTGAAAAGTTCTCCAACCTTTGCCCTTCATAAGCAACCTCCCTAGTCGCATTATCTTGGTCAGATACTATCACGGGAGGCATTACACTGCACACGATCTTCGACGCGCTTTACGCGTTTTTTACTGATTGCTATTCGCAATCGCCTGGTCAATAAGCTTGTCAAGTGCTGCGCGCTGCTCGGCGGAGCTGATGGCACCCACGATGGGCTCCCCTACGATGTTGCCGTTCTGGTCGATAACGTAGGTTGTCGGGAACGAGAACAGATTTGACGTAAACTTGCCGGCCTCGCTATCCGACTTGAACCAGATGTTCTTATATGTCACGCCCTTCTTGCTCAGCACGTCCTTGGCATCTGCAATCTCGTCCTTGTTGCCATCGAGCGTAAAGGAATTGACGCCCACGACCTGGCCGCCCTTCTCGGCAAGCTC
>CAKUGM010000044.1 GCA_934654625.1 uncultured Collinsella sp.
GCGGCTTTGCCTCCGAGATCAGCCAAGGCGGCTCAAACGTCTCCGGCGGCCAGCGTCAGCGCCTCTCCATCGCGCGTGCCCTGGCCAAGCGCCCCGAAGTCGTGGTCTTCGACGACTCCTTCAGTGCGCTCGACTACAAGACCGATGCCCTGCTGCGCGAGGAGCTCGCTCGCACCCAGAAGGATGCATCCCTCGTCGTAGTGGCCCAGCGCATCGCCACGATCATGCACGCCGACCAGATCATCGTGCTCGACGAGGGTACGGTCGTGGGCCAGGGTACGCACGAAGAACTGTTGCGCCGCTGCCCGGCCTATCTGGAAATCGCGCAGTCGCAGCTCTCCGCACAGGAGCTCGGCCTCACCGAAGACGAAATCGCTGCCGTCATGGACCGCAAAACCCTGGAAGGAGGTGACCGTTAATGGCAAACGATATGAGCAAGACCGAAGTGCCCAAGCGCCAGGGAAGGCCCGCAGGCCCCATGGGCAGGCGCGGACCAGGCCGCGTGGTCGAGAAGCCCAAGGACTTCAAGGGCACTATGCTCAAGCTTTTGAGCTACGTTGGTCGCCACAAGGTCGCCGTGTTCTTTGCCGCCGCCTTCGCCATGGCGTCGGTCATCTTCAACATCGTTGGCCCCAAGGTCTTGGGCCAGGTAACCACCAAGCTCTTCGAGGGCCTGGTCGCTAAGGTCCAGGGCACCGGCGCGGTCGATTTCGACTGGATCGGCAAGACGCTGCTGTTCTTGCTGGGTCTCTACCTCGCCAGCTCCGCATGCAACCTTATCCAGGGTTGGCTCATGACGGGTGTCACGCAGAAGATCTGCTACCGCATGCGCAAGGAGATCGCCCAGAAGATCACCGTCATCCCCATGAGCTACTTCATCGGCCACAGCAAGGGTGACGTGCTCTCGCGCATCACCAACGATGTCGATACGCTTGGTCAAAGCCTCAACCAGTCCGTGACGCAGCTCATCACCTCCATCACGCAGATCGTCGGTGTGCTTGTGATGATGCTTTCCATCAGTCTGCCGCTTACCGGCGTCGTGGTGGTCACACTGCCCGTCGCCGCCGTGATCATGGGCGTGATGATGCACTTCTCGCAGCCCTACTTCCGCGAGCAGCAGCGCGTACTCGGTTCCGTCAACGGCATCATCGAAGAAGACTTCGCCGGTCAAAACGTCATTCAGGTGTTCGACCGTGCCGACGCCGCCGTGGCCGAGTTCGACAAGAAGAACGACCGCCTGTTTATCTCCGGTTGGCGCTCGCAGTTCCTCTCCGGCCTGATGATGCCGCTCATGAGCCTGGTGGGCAACATGGGCTACGTAGCCGTGGTCGTCGTGGGCGCGCAACTCGCGCTTACCGGCAACGCCACCCCAGGCGACATCCAAAGCTTCATCCAGTACGTGCGCAACTTCACCCAGCCCGTACAGCAGCTCGCCAACGTGAGCAACACGATGCAGTCCATGGCCGCCGCCACCGAGCGCGTCTTCGAGTTCCTGGCAGCGCCCGAAGAGGAGCAGGCCGCAGCACCCCAGATCCCCGAGGAGCGCCAGGGGCACGTCGAGTTCGAGCACGTCAGGTTTGGCTATACACCCGACAAGACCATCATCCACGACTTCACCTGCGATGCCGAGCCCGGGCAGACCGTAGCCATCGTCGGTCCCACCGGAGCCGGCAAGACCACGCTCATCAAGCTGCTTCAGCGCTTCTACGACGTTGGCGGCGGCAGCCTGCGCGTCGACGGCGTCGACGTGCGTGACTGGGACCGCACGGCCCTGCGCGAGCAGTTTGCCATGGTGCTGCAGGACACCTGGCTGTTCAACGGTACCATTCGCGAGAACATTCGCTATGGTCGCCCCGACGCTACCGACGAGGAAGTCGAGGCCGCGGCCAAGGCAGCGCGTTGCGACCACTTCATCCATACGCTCGCCGGCGGCTACGACTTCATGATCAACGAGGAGGGCACCAACCTTTCCCAGGGACAGCGCCAGCTCGTGACCATCGCCCGCGCGGTTCTTGCCGACCGTCCCGCGCTGATTTTGGACGAAGCCACCTCGAACGTCGACACGCGTACCGAAGAGCTCATCCAGCGCGCTATGGACACGCTCATGGAAGGCCGCACGAGCTTCGTGATCGCGCATCGCTTGAGCACGATCCGCAACGCCGATGTGATTCTCGTCCTGCGCGACGGCGACATCGTGGAGAAGGGCACCCACGAGGAGCTGCTCGCCCGTGGTGGCTTCTATGCCGAGCTGTATAACTCGCAGTTTGAAGAAGCGGCGTAGGGACGGGTGCGCGCAAGCGTCTCTCGCCGTGCGTTTTGCCTTGTTTGAGGTGCGGATCACAGCGGATTGCCGCTAAGCATCTCGTCTTAATTGGGGCGCGTGCCATGTTGGCTCGCGCCCCTTTTTTCATGCGCAAGCCACTGCGATGACACGTGTTACGTCTTCGCAGGTAAAAGACTGGTTGCAACAAATAGTTGCGAAAGTAGGTCTAAAAATTCCAACCAAAAGCGGTGGATGTGCCGGGGCGCCTTTCGCACACTGAAGACACACGCGTCCGCAAGCACCTTGCCACGAAAGGAAACGACATGGACCCCACGATGGCACAGCGCCTCGTTGATAGAAGAAAAGCCGCCGGTCTCTCACAAGAGACGCTCGCAGACAAGCTCGGCGTGAGCCGTCAGGCCGTTAGCAAATGGGAGCGTAGCGAATCCTCCCCCGACACCGACAACCTCATTGCACTTGCCGCCCTCTACGGAGTCTCACTTGACGAGCTACTTTACGGTTCGCCCGCACAGGCAGGCGCAGCAAGCACGGAACAGGAGGGGTCCTCGCCCGTCTCTGAGAACGCAAGCAACGATGATGCCTGCGAACAGGCAGAGGAGTCAGGTCCTTCAGACGACGATAGACCAGGCTTCGAAGCAAGCGAGCGCGGTGAGCGCGTTCATATCTCCCTAAAAGAGGGCATCCACGTTGTCGACCCCGAAAAAGGAGAAGAAGTCCATGTGGGATGGAGCGGTATCCATGTGGAAAGCGAACGCCGCGGCGAGCATGTGCACATCGGCCCCGGTGGTATGCGCATCGATGCTTCCGATGACGGGCATAGCATACACACCAACGAAGACGGCACGGTGACCATCGACGGCGAGACCTATGCTAGTTGGAAAGATGCTCGCGATCATTGTGACTTCCAAGGCAACAGGCATCGCAGCCCCTTCGGCCATGCCTGGAGCAAGTTTCCTTTTCCGGGAGTAGTGCTCGTTGCCTATCTAATCGGAGGCATCGTCTATAGCGCCTGGCTGCCCGGACTCATGCTCGTATTTTTGATTCCGGTGTATTACATGGTTGGCAGCCTTATCGATCAGCGCAAGCCCCTTACGTTTCTAAGCAGCATCTATCCCATCGCCTGTACTGCATGGTTTTGCTATATGGCCTTTTTCTGCAACCAAGCGCATCCCGCTTGGGCAATCTTCCTTACGATCCCCGTGGTCGAAGCGATTCTCCACTGGATTCGCAAGTCCTCACAAGGGCACAAGGCACACTGAGGCCCAACGCAGGACTGAAGGAAACGGCCTTGCGGCATGCCGATTCTGCAGCGTGTCCATCCTGTGCCGTGCCGATCTTGTGGCGCGCACAACAAGTGGCGGTTTTTGAAACGTCTTTCGACCAAAAACGGGCCCTGGATGCACGATTTACCGCCACACATTCGCGGCAGCAAGAAAGCCGATGGCCCCTCCCGCACCTCCTCTCGACCATACTCGTCTTCTCATAGAAACGAACATCTGTTTGCTTCTGTGCTATGATGATTGGCTAGCCTAAACGAAGAGAGGAGGCGTCCTGTGGCACTCGGAGATATGGACAAAGACATCAATGCGCTCATTGCGAAGCTGCGAGACGACGAGCGAATCAAAAAGAGCTCGCACTTCTCTTCAACGCGCTACGACGATGAGCCCATCATCTTCACCGGACGCCAAATGTCCTCGTACATGCCGGACCGTTACCGCGAGATGCGTGCCATCTCCCGCTGGCAAGAGGGCACAGGAGGCAATCGAGGCCGCTGGCTTAGCGAGAGCGAATTTTTCTATCGCCAGGCATTGCTTATGGCCGATTTTGAAGACGATTGCCCCTACCAGGGAACATTCAAGGCATACTCGCCCACATATAACGCTATGAGCGACCGGCAGCTCCGCGGTTACTTCACCTGGCGCACGCAGGTGCGCGCCGGCAACGTGGAGGAAACTTCGCTCTCCTTCGCCTTTGTCTACCTCTACGAGTTGATCTGCGGAATCGGGTGCGCCGACGCGCAGAGTGGCTTTCACGCCATCAAGTCTTTTTGGGAGACCTATCGCGCCTTTGCCCCCGAGCTCGACCGCTACGTCCGTGTCTGGTTGGCCGACTACGTTGTCTACCACAACCTGCCGGCCTCGCTCCTGGAAGACAGCCGTACGCTCGAGTTCGACTATGCGCTCATCGCGCTCAAGCACGCGCAGGCCGCAGCCGAAGAGCAGACCTCCCGGCAACATGCTCCCGCTCGCGGCAGCGCCCCGATCCTTATGCCACCAAACCCCGACGTCGAAGAGCCGCTCTTCCGCGCCATCGATACCCTTTCGACCTATCGTATCGCCAGCTCGAAATTCGCTAAAGACTACCACGACGACCTTCGCCACGTGGCGTGCGCCGTCTATCTGCGCCTAGCGGAGCACTATGCCAAACATCGCAAGCTCCCCCTTATCGAAAGCTTGTTTGGCGAGAACATCTCTCTTCCCTACACGATGTTCGCCTCGGCGGTTTTCTTTGACCCGCAAAAGCATCCCGATTGCGACTACGAGTTGGACGAAGTGCATCGCTATCGCTGTCAAAAAGGCTATTGGAGTTGCGATAAGTACCGTGGCGGACGAGCGCGAAACCCCAAGCTCGGCTCGATCATGCGCGCGGTCGACGGCGCCATGCGTGAAGCCTGGGAGTACGCCCATCCCCTTAAAGAAAGCGACGTTCCCAAGTACATAGCGAAGATGATCGAACGCGAGGTGGCCGAGCGTCATGCCTGGGCGCAGGCTCACCGCCCCGTCGAAGTGAATATCGATCTGTCACGTCTGCATCACATTCGCAACGCCGCCGCCGAGGTACGCGAGGCACTGCTCATTGATGAGGAGCGTGACGAGGGCATCGGCGCGAGCGATACCGCGGCGAACAAAGCAGACGAGCCTTTGCACAAAGATGGCCCCGAGGCGAGTGCTCCGCAACAAGTCGGCCGGCCCGAGGCACCGCAGGATATCGCCGCGTGCTCGCAAAAGGCCGCAGCGCCGGGCGCCAGCATCGAACGTGCCGTCCCAGCCGCCGTCCCCGCCTCGGATAACGACGCCTCAAGTCCTCTCGACGGCAACCAGACCCACTATCTCAAGGCCCTTCTGGCATCGGACACGGCGGCTCGTACGCAAGCCCTGTCCGCGGTGTCCACAAGCGAAGATATGATGGTCGACGCCATCAACGAAGCTCTGTTCGACCTGCTTGGAGATACCGCAATCGAGTACGGGCCAGACGGCCCGCAGATCATCGAAGACTACCGCGAAGACGTGGAGGAGATACTCGCATGACCGATTCGTCCAACGCCGCACCGCGCGTGCCAAAACGCGTGGCCGCCGTGATTCTCAACTCGCTCAAGGGCGGCGTCGTGCCGCGCATCGGCCTGCCTTACATCACCGTGGGACGCGAGACCGAGATTCGCGCGCTCCTGACCGACCTTTCCCTCATTGCCGATGGCGGCGCGAGCTTTCGCTTCCTCGTCGGGCGATACGGAGCCGGCAAGAGCTTCTTGCTGCAGACCATCCGCACCCACGCCATGGGAGAGGGCTTCGTTGTCGCGGACGCCGACCTTTCCCCCGAGCGACGCCTACAGGGAGGCCAAGGCCAGGGGCTTGCCACCTATCGCGAGCTCATTCGCAACCTCTCGACCAAGACGCGCCCCGAAGGCGGCGCCCTCAACCTCATCCTCGACCGTTGGGTCGCCTCGACGCTCGACATTCGCGCAGGCGAGGCCGACGACGCCGACAACGTCGACGACGCTGAATCGCTCATGCGCGCCCAGCTTGACGAACTTGAAGAGATGGTCCACGGATTCGACTTCGCGCGCATGCTCGTGCGCTACCGCACGGCAACCCTCGAAGGTGACGACGAAGCGAAAAGCTGCGTTACCCGCTGGATGCGCGGCGAGTATCGCACCAAGACCGAGGCGAAGGCCGATCTGGGCACCTCGACCATCATCACCGACGACGACTGGTACGACTACGTCAAGCTGCTCGCGCGCTTCCTCGTAGGCGCAGGCTACAACGGCCTGATCGTCATGATCGACGAGCTTGTGAATCTCTACAAGATCCCTAACGCCATCACGCGCCAGTATAACTACGAGAAGATCCTCACCATGTACAACGACACCCTGCAGGGCAAGGCGCACCACCTTGGCATCATCATGGGCGGCACGCCTACCTCCATCGAAGATCGCCGCCGCGGCGTCTTTAGCTACGAGGCCCTCCGCAGCCGCCTCACGCAGGGACGCTTTGCGCGCGAGGACATGCGCGACATGCTGGCCCCCATCATCCGTCTGCACCCCCTTACCTACGAGGAGCTGCTGGTGCTGATCGAAAAACTCGGCCAGATCCATGCAGGCTATTTTGGCTACGAGGACACGATTACCGACGAGGATCTTGCTGCTTTCCTGCAGATTGAGTTTGGCCGTGTGGGCGCCGACACGCACCTCACGCCACGTGAAGTTATCCGCGACTTCATCGAGCTGTTGGATATCGCCTACCAAAATCCCGATGTCGATATCGCGGCACTGCTGCGCGACGAGGGAGCGATTGCAGGAGCCTCCATGCCTGCGGCGCAAAGCAATGCGACCAACAGCGATAGCGGCGACGCAGGGGCTGCGCCCTTTGCCGAATTCACGCTGTAGCAAGCAAGCCCCACCATCGGAAAGGAGGTCTCAACCATGAACGCATTCGATCGCTTTGCACCCTTTGTGCAGGATTTCATCTATGCAAACGGATGGGAGAGCCTTCGTTCGATCCAGGTGGCGGCTGCCGACGCCATCTTCAACACCGACGAGAACGTGCTACTCACCGCGAGCACCGCCTCCGGCAAGACCGAAGCCGCCTTCTTCCCCATCTTGACGCTGTTCTCCGAAAACCCGCCTGCAAGCGTGGGCGCCTTATACATCGGCCCCCTCAAGGCCCTCATCAACGATCAGTTCTATCGTTTGAACGATCTGTGCGAGCAGGCCGATATCCCCGTTTGGCACTGGCACGGCGACGTCGCCGCCTCGCACAAGCGAAAGCTGCTGCAAAGCCCCTCCGGCATCCTGCAGATCACGCCCGAATCGCTCGAAGCGCTGCTCCTGCACAAGCATTCCGCCATCTCGCGGCTCTTTGGCGACCTGCGCTTCATCGTGATCGACGAGGTCCATTCGCTACTGCGCGGCGACCGAGGCGGCCAGACGCTCTGCCTTATCGAGCGCCTCTCCGCTATGGCGGGCGTCAATCCACGCCGCATCGGCCTTTCCGCCACGATGGGCGACCCCGAGCGCACGGGCGATTTCCTTGCCGCTGGCACGGGGCGCGGCACCATCATCCCCCGTTTTGACGAACCGCGCCGCACCTGGCGTCTCTCCATGGATCACTTCTACATCACGGGCCCACAGGCCACAGAACGGCTGACGGTCTCGACGGGCCCACAGCCCGCCGAAGTCATATCGGTCGAGACGCTGCCTGCAGGCGCGCCCTCGGTAGAAGACGTGCTCGCGCGCGCCTATGAGCCGAACGCAGAGCCGCGTGCGCTCGCCACCGGAACTGCCTACACAGAAAACGCCGGCAAGGAAGCCCCACATACACGACGTGCCACGCAAACGTCGGCGGAGACCGAAGCCGCAGATGTTTCCATCCCTCCCGTCACTCAGCAAGAACTCCTGGCGCCGAGCGATACCGCTCCCCAGGACGCCGACCCCGGCATCGGATACATCTTCGAGCATACGCGCGGGCGCAAGTGCCTCGTCTTCGTGAACTCGCGCGAGGAGGCCGAAAGCGTGTGCACACTCCTTCGCCAATATTGCGAGGCCATGCACGAGCCTGACCGTTTCCTCATCCACCACGGCAACCTTTCGGCCTCGTATCGCCAGTCTGCCGAGGAGGCCATGCGCGACGAAGAGCTGGCGCTCACCACCGTCACCACCGCCACCCTCGAACTGGGTATCGACATCGGTCGCCTGGAGCGCGCTTTCCAGATCGACGCGCCCTTCACCGTAAGTTCGTTCTTGCAGCGCATGGGCCGTACCGGCCGCCGCAACCTGCCGCCCGAGATGCACTTCGTGATGCGCGAGGAACAGCCCGAGCCGCGCTCGATGCTGCCCGAGACCATCCCGTGGAAACTCCTCCAGGGCATCGCCCTCGTGCAGCTCTACCTCGAAGAGCGCTGGGTCGAGCCCCCGCAGCTCGACCGTCTTCCCTATAGTCTGCTCTATCACCAGGTCATGGCCACACTCGCCTCGTGCGGCGAGCTCACTCCCGCCGAGCTCGCGGGCCGCGTGCTCACGCTGTCGTACTTTCACCGCGTGAGTGCCGACGACCTACGTTGCCTACTCCATTACCTGCTGGAAACCGATCAGATCGAGCAAACGGAGCGCGGCGGCCTTATCGTGGGCATCACGGGCGAGCGCACCACCAACTCATTCAAGTTCTACGCCGTGTTCCAAGAGAACGAGGAGTACACGGTGCGCTGCGAGTCTTCCGAGCTGGGAACCATCGTCAACCCGCCCCCCGCAGGCGAGCGCATCGCCATCGCGGGCCATTGCTGGGTTGTCGAAGAGGTGGACCATAAGCGACGCCTGGTGTACTGCACCCAGGTTAAAGGCCGCGTTCCCGCCTATTTTGGCGATTGCCCCGGAGACATCAACACCCATGTGCTCGAACGCATGCGCCGTGTGCTGTGCGAAAGCGACTCATACCCCTACCTCATGGGCAACGCCCGTGCACGGCTTTTGCAGGCGCGCCATGTGGCGCGGGCCGGAGGCGTCACCGAGCGTCCGCTCATCAATCTGGGCGGCGACACTTGGGCGCTCTTCCCCTGGCTGGGAAGCTATGCATTCCTGGCGCTCGAGCGCCTTCTCAAAATCAAGTGCGCAAAAGAGCTGGGTCTCAAGGGGCTCGACCCTTCGCGCCCTTATTTCTTGCAATTCCGCATGGATGCCGACGAGGAGACGTTTTACGAAGTATGCGCCGAAGCCGCCGCGAGCGACTTCGACCCCCTGGAGCTCGTCTACCCCGGTGAGGTCCCGTACTTCAACAAGTACGACCAGTTCCTGCCCGAGTCACTTGTGCGCAAGGGCTTTGCCGAGGGCGTGTTGGATATCGAGGGCATGCGCCGCCGTGTTGCCTCTTGGGGAATGTGACGATAGGCCGGGCGAAAGGACGAGGCGACCGCATTGCGCCTCGAAGGCGGGCGGGACAGCTGTTCAGACCGCGTCCCGTCCGGCTACGCAAGCGTTCAAGCGCTAAAGCGTTCCCTTGAGAAGACCTTCATCCATATCGAAGTCTTCGCCCAGAATCTCCCCCACGAGGTCGTAGCAATGCTGCAAGGTAAAATCCTCACCGCCGGCAGCGTTGCGAATCGCATTTTGAGCGGCAAGCTCTTCGGTATACTCCGAGAGCTTGTAGACGCTCATGGACGGATCGGGCGCACGATGCGTGACTAAAGGCGTAAGTGAGTAGTCGGTAACCTTGCAGGAATCCTCGGTCTTTTCTAACGCGAGCTTAGCCATACCGCCCAGAATGCATGGTATTTCGACCATACCGGAAACAAAATTTCCCAAAGACCAGAATACGGGAACCTTCTTGCCATCCGCCCCGTCTTTTACCTCGACGCCTTCGAGCACATGGGGGTGCGTGCCGATAATGGCGTCCACACCGGCATCCAGGAACATCTGGGCGTACCTGAGCTGATCATCATCGGGTGCATAGGCGTATTCGGTACCCCAGTGCGGAAACGCGATCACGAAATCGGCCCCATTCTCTCGCGCGCGCTTGACGTCGCCGGGGATGTCGCTCGAATGCAGCTTCTTTACGCACCAGGGGGCATCATCCGGCAGTGGGATGCTGTTGGTATGCTGCGTGTAGTTGAGCAGTGCGACCTTGATGCCCTCGCGCTCGATCATGAGGATGGCATCGGCGACCTCCTGGCTATCGGCCAAACCGGTCACCACCACCTCGGGGTGCTTTTCACGCCAATAGGCAAGATCTATCTTGATGCCATCAAAATCTTGGTCAAGGGCATGATTGGTAGCAGATAGCGCAACGTCTACGCCAGCCTTAGCCTCGGCATCCCCTATTTCCTGGGGGCTATTAAAGGTGGGGAAATTCTCGAGGCCGAGCTCGGTGCCTCCCAAAATGGTCTCCTGGTTGACGATCGCGATATCGCTCTTCGCAAACTCGTCGGTCAAATTCGCGAAAAAGTGGTCGTAGTTGTACGAACCGTCGGGCTGGCGACCGGTGTTCCATACGCTCGCGTGAATGAGCATGTCCCCCACCACCATGAGGGTGATACGCTTGGCCGCGCGCTCGCTATCGTAAACCGTCGCAAGTTGCGGCTCGATGGTTCCCGCAGTAGGCGTGTCGAGTGCAGCACCAAGGCGGGCAGGAAATGCACAGCCCGAAAGCGAGGCGACGCCTGCACAACCAAGACCGTCCAGGAGACCGACCATGAACGCGCGACGGGAAATGTCGCACGTTGGGTGATATTCGACGGCATGTCGACGGAAGCAGCCCTGCTCCTGCGCCACAAGATCCCCCACATATACGCAAACGGCAAACAACAGGGCTTACCGTATCAAATGGGCATCGCTTTTTCAACGAGCGGGCAGTGAATGGGGTGAATCGCGAACGGCGCCGCAGAAGGCTCGCCCCGAGGGCAGGACATGGCCGTACACAATCGGGCCGTGCGTGCCGCATTCGCCGTGCGAAGGTTGCCTAATCGACCAGTGCGTCTCCAGGAAAGTCGCTCCCATATGCGATGGCTCCTGCAAAGGAATAATCTTCGTCCGAGGCAATGAGCAGGTAATTGTCTTCCTCGCCGAGTTCTTCGTCGGTCGTTTGGATCACGCAGGCATGCGCAAAGATGCGCAGTGCGCTTTCCAATGCATCGCGCAAAAACGAGATGTCGGTGCCATGGTCGCGCGAGACGATATTGGCTAGGTAGAGGCCCCCTGGAGTGAGATGTTCCTTCACGCGTGCGAGCGCCTGGACCGTCGCCACGCTGCGCACCGGGTCTGCCCCGGCAAAAACATCGCTGACCACAACGTCGTAGAGCAGCGGGTCTGCACCTTCCATGGAAATGCGCTCGAGGTACACGCGCGCATCCTCGATACAGATACCCAGGCGCGGTCCCACCTCCTGCTCCAGACGGTCGAGATAAAACCAACGACGAGCCATCTGAACGATAGCCGGATCGGCCTCCACGACATCCATCGAGATATCATCGTGCGCGGTCAACAGCGCCTTGGGATACGAGAATCCGCCACCTCCGAGCATGAGAACACGGCCGATACCGTGGCCGTATCGAGTCCTCATCTGCAGCTGGACCTCGAACACCGTATCGAAAGCACGGATATACTCAAACACCGGCTCCGACCAGCGCTCGCCCAGAAACGTTGCAGATTGAAAGACACCGCCCTGAGCAAGCGCGCGTACCTCGGAGCCGTCTTCGAGCCGGAGCACTTTGACGCGCGCACGCCCCGCACGCGTACGCACCAGCTGGATGCAACGGGCGCCCGCGGCCAATGCGCCTCCGAGCGCAGCCGCACCCAGTGCCACGCCAACGGCTGTCGGCACGCTTTTGTTTTGCAAGCTTCCCATAGCTACAGCTCCCGCGTCTGATAGAAGCCGTTATCGGCAAATCCCTGAGCCCGATAATACTCCCGGGTTCCGATGGCCGAAATCACGTTGATGCGCTTATACCCCGCCTGGCGCGCCATCTCGCACGCACGCTCAATCAGGTGACGCCCCAGGCCCATATGCTGCGCGCCATTGCCCGCAGCGTGCAGATGCGCCACCTTGCCGTACACATGCACTTCGCGAATCATCGCTTCGCCCAAACGCACAGGAAGCTCGACGGAATGCTCGCGCACATACTCCTGGCTGGGCAAAGAGAGTCGCAAGAATCCCGCAATGCGGTTCTCGTCGTCAATCCATTGCAAGAAACGCTCGCTTGTATTGGCGGTCTCATAGGGCACGACGTCAAGATGCAGTTCGTCGAGCGTTACCTCGCGCCCCGCAATCTCGCGATAGCGGATTTCTTCAACGCGGCGGGCAGCCGTTTGGTCTTGGGCCAGGCGCAACTCGACCAACTGACGAAGGTTGGGCTTCTTGTTGCCCACTTTGATATCCCCCGAAGAAAAGTCCCTGATCATACGGGAAATGCGCGTGAATGCCGGCGTTGCCAAAACGTCGTCGGCAAGAACGTCGAGCAGCTCGTCTTCGGTATAGGGCCGCCACGAACCGTCCTCGTAATTTGCACACAGGCGCGCACCCTCGATGAGCGCGCAGGGATAGAGCTTGATCTCGTCGGGCTGGAATGGAGCTTCGCTTACGAGACGCGCGTAGTCGAGTTTGTCCTGCTCGGGCGTGGCACCTAAAAGGTTCGCCATCGCGTGGGCATGGATCTTAAAGCCAAAGATGCGCAGCAGGTCGAATGACTGGGCAATGCACTCGACATCGATACCGCGCTCGTTAAGGTCGAGGATGCGTTGGTTGAGACTCTGCACGCCCATCTGAATCTTAGTAGCACCCAGACGGCGAATGAGCGTCAGAGCCTGCGGCGTCACGGCATCGGGACGTGTCTCGATCACAAGCCCCACCACGCGATGAGCGGCAGTCTCGTTGATATGCTGTTGGCGCTCGAGCTCCTCGAGCGTACCCACCTGGAACTTCGCGGCCTTCCCCCAGGGAGTGTTCTTGCCGTAGAGCTTCGCCACACAGCGATTGTACGAAGCATCCGCATCGGCCATATCGTCGATGCGCTGCCGATACGGCGCAACCTTTTGCTCGAGCGTCTCCGCATCCGTCGAGATGCCGAGCTCGCGATAGCGCACGCGGCGGTCGAGAACCGTCTGCGGGACCTCACGTGGGTCAGTCTGCTCCAACAGCTCTGCCGCGCGCTCGCGCGTAGACACGCCGGGGTCAGCCAGCATGGGATTTGCCGCCACGCCCGCCACGGCGTTGTCGTTGAGGACGCGGAAGAGCTCGGTCACGAACCAGATTTGATACTCGCGCGGATAATCGCTCCACGTGCCGCCAAGCACGATGAGCTCGATCTTGTCGGTCGCATGTCCCATCTGCGAAAGCGCGGTCAAACGAGCGCTTACCTGCAGATACGGATCAAAGCAGTTTTGCTCCGCGCGGGCGCACGCAGGCTCGGCGTGCAGGTAGCTTTTGGGCATGCGAAGGTCGTTGGGGCAAAACAGGCAATCGCCCGAGCACGGCCAAGGCTTGGTGATGACGGTAATGGTCGCCACGCCCGACGCCGTGCGGCG
>CAKUGM010000045.1 GCA_934654625.1 uncultured Collinsella sp.
AGAAGATCTACGACGAGGTCTGGGGCGAGGGCGTCTACAAGTGCGTCGGCGTTCAGTCCGAGCAGGTCGTCTTCGGTGGCGGCAACATCCACTGCATCACGCAGCAGGAGCCTTCCGCTTAATGTAACTTCAGTCGCTAGACTTGATGTGTTGCATTTAGCCGCGTAATAAAACGCCTCATTCGGGCGCCCCTTCGACTCTGCGCCGGGGCGCCCGTCTGTTTTTCATTCTTGTTTTGATTCGAAAGGAACGAGCTATGTCTAAGCCTCTCGGCAAGCCCGACCGCATCGTCGTCGCCCTCGGCGGCAATGCCCTCGGCAACACCCCGGCCGAGCAGATCGAGGCCGTGGGCAACACCGCCCACGCGCTCCTCGGCCTCATCGAGCAGGGCAACGAGATCATCATCACCCACGGCAACGGCCCGCAGGTCGGCATGATTCAGAATGCCTTCGCCGCCGCCCACGACGCCATCGGCACCCCCTCCATGGACCTGCCCGAGTGCGGCGCCATGTCCCAGGGCTACATCGGCTACCACCTGCAGCAGGGCATCGGCCGCGAGATGCACCGCCGCTACAAGCGCTGGCATGCCGCCACCGTCGTCACCCAGATCGAGTGCGACCCCGACGACCCCGCGTTCGCCAACCCCACCAAGCCCATCGGCCCGTTCTATACCGAGGAGCAGGCCAAGCAGATCATGGCCGAGGACCCCGAGATGACCTTCGTCGAGGATTCCGGCCGCGGCTGGAGGCGCGTCGTGGCGTCCCCCGAGCCCAAGAAGATCGTCGAGGCCGACTCGATCCTGAACCTGCTCGACAACGAGTTCATCGTCATCGCCTGCGGCGGCGGCGGAATCCCGGTCGTGCGCGACTACCAGAACAAGGGCTGCTACAAGGGCGTGCCCGCCGTCATCGACAAGGACCTGGGCGGCGAGCTCCTCGCCGAGGACTGCTCCGCCGACGTCCTGTTCCTGCTCACGGCCGTCGAGCACGTGGCGATCAACTTCGGCAAGCCCGACCAGCAGGAGCTCGAGGAACTCACCGCCGACGAGGCCGAGCGCCTGGCCGACGAGGGCCAGTTCGGCAAGGGATCCATGGAGCCCAAGGTGCGCGCGGCCATCAAGTTCGCCCGCTCCCGCAAGGGCCGCACCTGCATCATCGGCGCCCTGGACAAGGCCGCCGAGACCATGGCCGGCCTCTCCGGCACCCGCATCACGGGCTAGGGCCTCTGCCCGCAGCGAGGCCGTTGCGTGAGCGTGCGGTTTTGCATGAGCTGCTGAGTGTTTTCAAAGGGGGCAGGATATGTTTCCTGCCCCTTCGGATGTATCTTGCGGTGTCGACATCTGCCCATGTCGCTACCGCAAGGACCATCCGATATGGCCATGAATGAAGGACAAAACGGTGAGTGTCTTTAGCTTTACGTACAGCGTCGCCTTTATCGTGATTTGCATGGTGGCTGTGTGCGTTTCTACCTGCACGTACCTGTTTTCCCATCGTCGCGTTTATCTTGCGATTGCGTCGTTTTTCTTTTTCAGCATGCTTGAGGGCTTGCTGACATTGCTTGATGAGTATCAGCGTCAGCAGCTTCTTTCCCAAATCATGGCCGGGCAGCTTCCTATGCTGCATGAACAGGCGAAATTTGTCTTTTCGCTTGGGATCATGGCGAGCGTTTGGGTCTTTTCACTCGAAATCGTCAATCGCTATGACCGTTTCAACGCGATAGTTCCCAACGTGATTTTTGCTTCGCTCGAGCTGCTGTCGCTGACCATCCAGCCCGAATGGCTTAAACAGCTTTCGTTTTATACGCTTCGTTCGTTTTGCCTCCTCATGGCTTTCGCCATGTTGGCGTTTGAATATAAGGGCATGAAGCCTGCGGCAAAACAGGGGTTTTCCTCTCGCTACGGAACGCTTCTTACATCTGCGGCGGCCCTAACTCTGCTGGCGCTTGTCGAAGACGTCTGCGTTTTGGGCTTTAGAGCCGTTGCGAAGGGCAATCCTGAGTTCCAGTTATTCTTCTTTGAGAGGAATCTTTTGGAGAATGGTTTAACGTTGCTGGCTGCGTTTTTCGCCGTGCGTTCTGCGGCGCAGGTTCTTTCGCGCCGTTTTTCGATAGCTGCGCATGCCTCGGAGAATGCTGCACTGCGGGTTGCCGAGAGCCGCATGTCTTTGTTTTGCGATATGCGCGGTATTTCTGAGCGTGAGCGCGATGTGCTCGAACGGCTGCTCGAGGGCGCTGATAACCGCAGCATTGCCGAAAGTCTGTTCATTTCGGTCGGGACGGTAAAATCGCACGCGCATGCCATCTACAAGAAGTGCGGCGTGTCCTCGCGCTCGGAGCTCATTCAGAGCTTCTGGGCAGATTAGAGCTGGTTCTGGGTTTATTTTAGGCGTCGTGTTTTCCAATTTGCTGCACGAACGCTGCAAGACCCATGCGATTTGAGACGCCAAGTTTATGGTAGATGGCGTTGACATGCTTTTTAACGGTCGATTCTGAGATAAAGAGCGCAGCAGCCATCTGTTTGTTGGTGCATCCGCCAATCATGAGTTGGAGAATCTCGGCTTCACGGGGATTGATGCCGGCTTCTTCAACAAGGCTTGCAATCGGATCGTTTGGTCCGCTATCTTTCTCGACGATTCCGCTGGGGTACAGTTCGTGCAGACGCAGGCTGAGGTGCCGTGCGAGCTCTTTGAGGATACGCATCTCGTTGCCGGTGAAATCGCCCGCCGAGCGCTCGCGAAATAGCGTCACGGTTCCCGAAGGGATGGTATCCGCCGCGAGCGTGGCCCCGCAGCCAAAATACACACCCTGAGGCTCCATCCATTCAAGGAAGATGGGCGTACGGTCTCGCAACTCGACATCAACGAGGTCGAGGTCGCGGTATACATTAAGGGCATGAAGATCAAAGCTCCAGGTGGTGTAATCCATGGCGGCGTAGCGCTGATAATAAGCGTCGAGTTCAGCCTGCTCCATGGTCGTACTTACCGGGTTGGTGTATTCGGCTTGGTTGTCCGCTCCCATCTTCACGAGGTCGAACATTGAGATGCGGTGGGGGATGACGCCCCCTATGCGCTCGAGGCTGCCCCGTTGAATGTCCTCCAGCTCATGTTGAGCATGGAGCCATAGGGAGAAGTCGTTGATCGCTTCCCATGCGTTGCTATCCAGGGGCTGTTCCAAGTCAAGTTTATTGTGCGCCACTATGCGCCTCCGCATTTCTCGGGCCGTCCAGTGCCATTATCGCATGCGCCTCGAGCACTAGAACTTTAGGGTAGCAAAAGGTGCCCAGCTGTTCGGCGAAAGGGGAGACAAGGACCATTGAGGGGGCCTTTCCGCGGGGGCATGCTATGTGTTGTCCAGAAAGGCTTCCGAAGGGAGAGATCCTATGAAGACCATCTACGAGAGCGAATCTACCCCTAAAAAAGACGGCTTCTACATGCCCGGCGAGTACGAGGAGCAGGAGCGTACCTGGATTTTGTGGCCGCACCGTTCGGACGTGTGGCGTTGCGGTGCCAAGCCGGCTCAGAAGGTTTTCACCGAGATTATCAAGACGATCGCACGCTTCCAGCCCATTACCGTGGGCGTGAATAGTGAGGATTTCCCCGCAGTGTGCGAGATCTTCGACGGAGTGGAAAACGTTCGCGTGATCCATATGGAGTACAACGACTCTTGGATTCGCGATCCGGGTCCCGCCTTCCTGGTCAACGACAAGGGCGACGTGGCGCTTTCGCATTTCCATTTCAACGCATATGGCGGCTTTGTCGACGGTCTGTATTTCCCCTGGGATAAGGATGCATCTATCGGCCTGCAGGTGGCCCAGCTTGAGCAGGTTAATCGTTACCGTCCGGACGACTATATCCTCGAGGGTGGATCGTTCAATTGCGATGGCCAGGGCACCGTGGTCACCACCGAGATGTGCTTGCTCAACGAAGACCGCAACCCGCAGTATACGCGCGAACAGATTGAGGAGAAGCTTGCCGAGTACCTGGGCATCGAAAAGGTCATCTGGATTCGCGACGGTATCGACCCGTTTGAGACCAACGGCCATGTGGACGATGTCGCGTGCTTCTCGGCGCCCGGTGAGGTCTGCTGCATGTGGACCGACGACCCCAACCACAAATTCTATAAGGAATGCCAAGAGGCATACAAGACGCTTTCCGAGGCGACCGACGCGCGCGGCCGCAAGCTCAAGATCCATAAGGTGATTATGCCTGCGACCTCGGTATACATGACTGAGGACGAGGCCTCGACCATTGATCCCGTCGAAGGTGTGCTGCCCCGCACTCCCGAGGACGCCTTCGAGCCGAGCTATCTCAACTTCTTGCCCATCAACGGCGCCGTGCTCGTGCCGCAGTTTGGTGATCCCAATGATGCCCAGGCCCTCAAGGATATCCAGGCGGCATATCCGGACCGCGAGGTGATCGGCATCATGACGCGTGAGGTTATCTATGGCGGCGGCAACATCCACTGCATCACGCAGCAACAGCCCCGTGCTCGCGTGAAGTAAGGGCTTTCCCCTACAGTGGCGGGTCCGCTTCGGTGCGATGTGCCGAAGCGGACCCGTTGTCGCTTACGTGAGTGCCTTGTGCGGCCGCATTCTTTCTAGGCGAGGCCGCCGTAGATGTAGACGATAAAGCCGTCGCCGGTATCTTGGCTGTGGTCCTCGGCGACGCGCTCCATGCCCAAGTGCTCGTAGAACTTCCAATCGGAGCGATTGTCGGTCATGAGGAAAAACCGCTTGCAGCCAAGCTCGCGCATGTGCTTGCGCGCGACTTCAATCAAGCGACGTCCAAGACCACGGCCCTGGTACTCGGGTAAAACGATAATAAGATCGAGCTGGCCATCGGCATAAGGGCTGTCGGATGCACCAAAGCGGTTACCGGTAGCCTTTTCGCGGGAGTCGCCAAACAGGGAGCCCTCAAGATTGTCGTCGGCGGTCTGTGCGCGAACGGTTGCCTGCTCAAACAGCTCATCATATGTTTGCTGCCAATAGGGGTTCGTGCGCGGTACGCCCCCGTCGTATACGCCAACGTAGCATGCGGCGATGATCTTGCCATCCATCTCGGCAACAAGGGCGATCGGCGAGCACTGCGCCTGCATCACGGTGTTAAAGCGCGCGACAAGGCGCTCGTCTTCCGTGAATCCCCCGCGCCTGAGCCAGCCACACCACAGGGCAGAATAGATGTCCGCAATCGCATCGATGTCCGCAAGCTCCGCCGGTCGAATAACAACATTGTCCAATTCCATTGCAAACTCCTTGATAGAGGGGGTTGTCTAAATGATATGCAGGGCCTGGACAACGACGCATCATGATTCGGCATTGGCACTCGATACCTCGGCAAACGCGAGAGACTTTCCATGATGATGCCGCTGCGCGCATCCGAGCGGGGCCGATGATGTTTTTGCCGATAAAAACCGTTGCACTTTAGCGCGCAAGAGTGGATAATCCAACACATTCGACCTCTTTGGCGCTAACACAGCAGCGCCGCAATATGAAAGTAGCAGGTGCATGCCATGGCCATGAATTTCAAGCGCAGGCTCCCCATTCCGATGGAGATCCGCGAGGAGATGCCGCTCAACCCCGAGCTGGTGGAGAAGAAAAAGGCGTTCGATGCCGAAGTCGCGCGCATTTTTGCGGGCGAAGATGCTCGCAAGGTGCTTATCATCGGCCCGTGCTCGGCCGATCGCGAAGACTCGGTGTTGGAGTATGCCGTGCGTCTGGGCAATCTTGCCCAAGAGGTCAAGGACAAGCTCCTTATCATCCCGCGTGTCTATACCAATAAGCCGCGTACAAAGGGCACGGGCTACAAAGGCCTGCTGCACAACCCCGATCCCGAGTCTCCGGACGATCTGCTCGCGGGTGTCAAGGCAATCCGCCATATGCACCTGCGCGTGATTCAGGAATCCGGGATGTTCACCGCCGATGAGATGCTCTACCCCAGCAACTATCAGTACCTTGTGGACCTGTTGTCCTATGTGGCAGTGGGCGCTCGCTCGGTCGAGAACCAGGAGCACCGTTTGGTCTCGAGTGGCATTCCCGTGCCGGTGGGTATGAAGAACCCCACGGCCGGTTCGACCTCCGTCATGCTCAATTCCATCTATGCCGCCCAGGCCCATCAGTCGTTTATCTTCCGCAACTGGGAGGTCGAGTGCGATGGCAACCCGCTGGCGCACGCCGTGCTGCGCGGCTATATCGGGCTTGATGGTCGCACCTACCCCAACTATCACTACGAGCATCTGGAGCGCCTGGCCGAGCGCTATACGTCCGACAAGTACGCGAATCCTGCCGTCGTGGTGGATTGCAACCACGACAACTCGGGCAAGCGTCCCCTGGAGCAGGTCCGTATCTGCAAGGAGGTTCTCGACTCCTGTCGCCGCAACGAGGCCGTCGCCGGCTTGGTCAAGGGCTTTATGATCGAGTCTTACCTGGAGGACGGCAACCAGGCGGTCGACGGCGCTGTGTTCGGCAAATCCATTACCGACCCTTGCCTGGGCTGGGAAAAGACCGAGGCCCTTATCCGCGAGCTTGCCGAGCGTCTGTAGAGCGGTTGGTTAGCTTCGATTGCGTAATTACGGCAAACGGGCTGCATTCCATATGGGATGCAGCCCGTTTTGCGTTCGAATGCCTGCGTGACGGCTACGCTAGGGTCGGCGCGGTAAGACGGCCGGCGGTCTCCTGGTAATCGTCATCTCCGTAGAGACGGTCGTCGTCGGGCTCGGAGTCGTAGATGCCGTAGTGGTCGCCATAATCGTCGTCGTGGACGTAGCACTCGTCTGTGTCGCCATTCCAGCCATCGAGTTCGACACCGGGGTCGACGAGCAGGTCGTTGAGCTCGGGGACACCGCTGACGTCAAGTTCATCCAGTCGGTTGTCGTAGGCCCATAGGGTGGTGAGCTTTTCGGTTTTGGGGAGCTCAAGGTCTTCAAGGTAATTGCCTGAACAATCCACAAAGCGCAATTTGGTGTTCTGCGAAAGGTCGAGAGACTCGAGCTCGTTGTCGCAGACAAGTAGGACCTTGAGGTTGTGGAACACCTCGATGCCATCGAGGTCCTCGACGCCGGAGGCGCACAAGCCGTTTCCATAGGTGAAATCTTCAGATAGATTGCCGATGGAAGTCACGCGGTCCGCTTCCTTTTGTGAGATGTAGCCGTCTCCGTCTGTGTCGACCTTGCGCGAGAGATAGTCTGCAAAGGCATCGTCGTCCACATCATCGATATCGAGAACGGCGTCCTCGGTGTTCGCTGTCTCGATAATCGCGGCTCCGAGGACGGCTCCGCCGAAGAGAAAGACAAGCGCGCCAATGATGCCGAGGACCGCGACAACGGCAATGACGGCGATGACCAGCTTGTCGTTGTTCTTTTTCGGCGTTTGGAACGTGGGCGGCGCAGGGGCATACGGGTTGGGCGCAGGGGCCTGGTTGCCCGCGCGGGCGGCGCCGCTGGCCGAGGTTTGCCCATCGGTGCCCTGCGGCGACATGGGTGCGCCGCAGGTGGTGCAGAACTTGCAGGTATCGGGAACAAACGCTCCGCATTCGGTGCAGTACATCGTGTTCCTTTCGGTCGGGTGCGTGCACGCAGGCGCGACGCTAAAAGTCTCTTGCGAGACAGTTTAGTCGAAAGCGTCGCTGCGGGCATGGGCAACTGTGCGATTGTGCGCGGCAACGCTGCCGGCGATGAGCGTTGCCGCGCTTATGCCCGAAAAACCCAAGCCGCCCGGTGCTGGGAGATGCACCGGGCGGCCAAAGGAAAGGAAGGCGATATGTTGGAGTGACTTGCCGGGTTGGCGCTGCCGGCGAGTCGCTAGCGGGGCTTACACAGAAGCCGCGTAGGGGCGCTGGGGCCACGTTTCCGACGGCGCGGGTTTGCTCGATGCCGTCGAGGCGGTGGGGAGCGCGCGCATGAACGCATGGTAGGAACGCTTGAGGTTCATGCGCTGGGCATCTGCCCGATTGGGGAGGGAGTTGATGCGGATGGAGTTTTCCCCCGTCCGTTCAAATACCGGGTGAGGCTTTGCCTTTTGTTTTGTTGTTGTGCGCATGCGATCAACTCCTATTCAGCATTGCCGGGCGCACGGGCGTCCGGCGGTCGATTATCGTTGCGCTGATATATATGTACCGCCTGCGCCGCGCATTAAACATGCCCGTGTGCACTCCACACGCCATTCAGAATCCGCACACGCCGGCACCATATTTGCAGGGTGCTATACTGGCGATGTTTTATTGCGCGGTATTGGTGAGCGGGGATTGAGGATCGATGCGTCCCTAATGCGATTCACAGACAACTGATTGATTGGTATGCGACGGCTGGCGCCGCCGCCTTTGTTTGCGAGCAACTGGGGAGCACATATGTCCTTACACTCTCGTCCAGCGCTTTCGGCACAAGCCAAGCGTCTGGTGGCAATACGCTTTCTTATCTATACCGGTTTCCAATCGAGTTACTTTATCGGTGTCATCGGCACGCTTACCTATGCAGATGGAGCGTCGGTCGCCTTTACATCGGCGGCGGTGCTGCTGATGAATGTCTTTGTGATTCTGGGTTCCTTTGCGGGCGGCTCGGTGCTTGACGCATGGGGACCGCGTAGACATTTTTTCTCTAATGTCGCAGGCGTGCTCGCCGTAGGCACCGTGCTCGTCTGCTTTGGCCATGCGACCGTGGCCGTCCTTGCGGGTGCGGCACTGCTGGGCTTTATGATCGGGTATTCGCAGGTTGCCGCCACATCGTATCCCGCGCATCTCTCGTGCGATCCCGCCGAGCTCAAGACAATCAATTCGGTGCTCATGACGCTTTCCAATGTGGGCGTTATCGTGGGTCCGATTCTTGGCGGCTTTGTTGCCGCCGCGTTCTCATCGCTTGCGGTCTTTCCGCTCATGATGCTGTTTGCCGCGCTGTCGCTCATTCCCGGATGGGGCTTCAGGCCACAAGCAAGGTTCGTTCATTCGCAAGACGCCGAGCACGATGAGCGGGAAGAGTGGAAGGGGGCTGCTCACGCCTCGTTTGCCATGAGCATCAAGACGGTTTTTACCAACACTTTGTTGCTGCTGCTCTTCGTCATCATGTTCCTCACGAACTTTGGCTATGGCGCTTTCGATCCGCTGGAATCGTTTTTCTACCGTGATGTCCTGCACGTTGGCGTGGAATGGATGGGCTGGCTTTCTTCCGCTTCCGGCATAGGCGCGGTGGCGGGGGCTCTGCTCGTGTTGCGCATTCCTTCGCGATTCGTCAACTTGAAGACGCTTCTTGTGGCGCTGGCGGCGATGGGGGCGGGCAGCCTCGTATATGTGGGCACGCCCTATGTTGTTGTTGCCTTGGTGGGGCAAATCGCCCTGGGGGCGGCATGGGGAGTTATCCATCCGCTCCATAACACCATCGTGCAGACGACGGCTCCGCTCGAACAGGTGGGACGCGTGAATTCGGTGATGAGCTTTGGCAACATGTTTGCCGGCGTGGCACCGCTTGCGGTGGCACCGTGGCTCGCCGCGCGCTTTGGGGTGCAGCCCACGCTCGTGGGCGCGGCGTGCATCGTTGCGGCAGTTCCTATGGTGTTGCTCCTTTGTGGGCATCGGTATTTGGGCCGGGTCGCTACGATTAAGGCCGATGCAAACAACACCGCGCGCACCGAGACGCGTGCTTAGGGGGTAACCATGGAGACTATCGCGAGCTTTACCGTCGATCATCTGCTGCTCGATCCGGGCGTGTACGTTTCGCGCCAGGATCGCGACGAGGCAACGGGGTGCGTCGTCACCACGTTCGACTTGCGCCTGACTAAGCCCAACTGCGAACCGGTGATGAACACTGCCGAGTGCCACACCATCGAGCACCTGGGCGCCACGTTTTTACGCAACTATGCCGAGTGGTCCCAGCGCATCGTCTACTTTGGTCCCATGGGTTGCCGCACGGGCTTTTACCTGGTTGTATTCGGCCAGGTGAGCTCCGAGGAGATTTTGCCGCTCGTTCGCGAGCTCTTTGTGTTCGTTCGTGATTTTGAGGGTGCGATCCCCGGTGCCGCTCCCGAGGAGTGCGGTAACTACCTGGATCAGAATCTCCCCATGGCAAAATGGCTTGCCGCTCGCTATCTCGAGCGCGACCTCGACAACATCGATGAGGCACACCTGCACTATCAGGGGTAGTTTCTCGTTGCTTGTACAGCGAGTGTGTCTGTTACGTTTCTGCTGCACCCTCGGCGCCCCTTCGTGCTCATGAGCCTTGCGCCTATAATGGTGCGGTCAAACTGTGCACGGAAGGAGCGCCTATGGCACTCAGCGAGAAGGATGTTCGGGGAATAGCCGAATACGCCAAGATTGCGCTAACCGATGATGAGCTCACCGAGATGATTGCGTACATGAACGACGCCGTGAACATTCTTGAGCCCATTCTTCAATATGACCTGCCCGACGTGGAGCCCACGTTTCATCCCATCGGAAGCCTGTCCAACGTGATGGGTGACGATGCCCTTGAGCCCGAGCGTGATTTGCCGCTCGACGTGGCGCTCGAGAACGCCGGGAGCGCGCGCGACCGCTACTTCCGCGTTCCGTCCATTCTGGGAGAGGGGGAGAGCGAGTAATGGCGCTGAATATCGATTCCTTGACCGCGGCTCAGATTGCCGCCGGCATCACCGCGGGCGACTTCACCGCTACCGAGGTGGCGCATGCGTCGCTCGACGCCATCGAGGCCCGCGACGGTGCCGTCCAGGCGTTTTTGCAGGTGTCCCCCGAGCTTGCGCTTGATGCCGCCGCTCGCGTCGACGCCACGCGCGCCGCCGGCGAGGCCCTGCCCCCGCTTGCGGGTGTGCCGTTGGCTATCAAAGACAACATGAACCTCGTGGGTACGCGCACCACTTGCGCCTCCCGTATGCTCGAGAATTACGAGAGCGTCTACACCGCCACCTGCGTGGAGCGCATGCTCCAGGCGGGCTGCCTGCCTATGGGCAAGGCCAATATGGATGAGTTCGCGTTCGGTTCCTCCACGGAGAGCTCAGCATTCCATCGCACCAATAACCCCTGGGATACCGAGCGCGTGCCCGGTGGCTCCTCGGGCGGATCTGCCGCTGCCGTCGCTGCGGGTGAGGTTGCGCTTTCGCTCGGTTCCGACACGGGCGGATCTATTCGCCAGCCGGCGTCTTTGTGCGGCGTCGTGGGACTCAAGCCCACGTATGGCGCTGTTTCGCGCTACGGCGTGGTGGCCTTTGGCTCCTCGCTCGACCAGGTGGGCCCCTTTGGCCGTACGGTCGAGGATGTCGCCTTGGCTATGAATGCCCTCGTGGGTGCCGGCCATGACCCCTATGACTGCACGAGCCAGGATTGCCCGGTCGATTTCCTCGAGCACCTCGAGGACAGCATCGAGGGCAAGCGTGTGGGCATTATCCCGTCCTTTATGGAGGCGGAAGGCTTGACGCCCGAGGTCAAGCAGGCCGTGGAGCGCGCCGCTCACGAGCTGGAGGCCCAGGGTGCCGAGCTCGTTGAGGTCGACCTGCCGCATCTCGATGCCGCCATTGCTGCCTATTACGTTATCGGCCCTGCCGAGGCGTTCTCCAACCTCGCTCGCTTTGACGGCATTCGCTATGGCTATCAGGAAGAGGGCTGCTCGAACCTCACCGACCAAAGTTCGCTTTCGCGTGCCCATGGCTTTGGCGCAGAGGCCAAGCGCCGTCAGATGCTCGGCGCCTACCTGCTGAGCTCGGGCGTGTACGACAAGTACTACTACGCCGCTCAGAAGGCACGTACCCTCATCACGCAGGATTACAACCGCGCGTACGAGACGGTCGATACCATCCTCATGCCTGCAAGCCCGCGCACTGCCTTCAAGTTCGGCGAGATCTCCGATCCCACGCAGATGTATCTTTCGGACTTGTACACCATTTCGATCAACATCTGCGGCAACGGTGGTATCTCGGTGCCGCTGGGTCTTGGTGCCGATACCCACCTGCCCGTATCCGCTCAGCTGGTGGGTCCCGCTTTCAAGGATCGTCAGCTGCTCACGTTTGCTCGCGCACTCGAGCGCGGCATTGCCGGGGGCATGTTGGTCGCACCTGATTTTGCCGGGAAGGGAGGCGAGCTGTAATGAAGGAACTCTCCGAGGTTTTGCAGGATTGGGAGGCCGTGATCGGTCTCGAGATCCACACTGAGCTCACCGCACTCGATACCAAGATGTTTTGCAACTGCAAGCTGAGCCACGACGACGAGCCCAATGCCAACGTGTGCCCGGTCTGCCTGGGATTGCCGGGCGCTCTGCCCGTGCCCAACAAGCGCGCTATCGAGAGCATCGTCAAGGCCGGTCTCGCCACTAATTGCGAGATCCAGAAGCATTCGATGTTCTATCGCAAGCACTACTTCTATCCCGATATGGCCAAGAACTTCCAGACCACGCAGGGTCCGGTCGCCTTTGCCATGTACG
>CAKUGM010000046.1 GCA_934654625.1 uncultured Collinsella sp.
CTCATCAAAGGAGCTGAACGCCTTCCGAGCAATCGTCGTACACGAGGGCGCAACGGCGTACGAAAACAGGGGGCACGCAAGCGCCACGAGCGTTTCGCCGTCTTTCGAATAGATTGCAACACCGTCGGTTTGCAGCCAAGGATTTTCAGGGTCGATCGATATTCCAATCAGCCGACTCTTCTGGAACGTTCCCGGTTCAACGCGGGAAAGCGCCGCGCCGAACTCAACATACTCAAGGTGAGGGATATCGAACAAGCTCGGCCCAACCTCTTCCAAAAGCCCCGGCATGCGCAGCCTCGAAAGCGAAGGGCATCCACGAAACCAATCGGACTCGAAAGTGGCAAGGTTACGCGGCAGCACAACGCATTTCAAACGCTTGCAGAAGCGGAAAGCGCAGCCCCCGATAAACTTCACTTCCTCTGGTACAACGATCGATGTCACATCTTCCAGACCTGAGCAGGCATCGGGCGCCAGCGCGCGAACCGGCAAACCCTCGATCGCATCAGGAACAACCAGCTCCCCCGCCGCATGGCAGCAACGATCGATGCGAACCGACGACTCCGACAACACAACGTATTCCCAATCGGTGCCGTCTTCGTCAACGAAATGACGGGGCTTTGAGGTGCAGGCATCTTGCACGGCCTGCGCTCGCAGGGCAGCCTCACGGCGCTCGCGAATTCGCGCCTCGGTTGAGAGGACCTGCTCCCTTGTCGCCTTGCCATCGTTGAGCGGCATAGGGGTAAAGCCCCCGAAGCTCACATCGAGCTTGCTGATATCGAGCGACTTGTTACGATTCACCTGAGCCTTAGCATAGGCGATATGAGGAATCCCTAATAGACCGTCTGCCATTCCCGCACCTCAAAGCAACTATCAACTAACGAACGCAATGCGTCGCAAGGGGCAATCCAAGAATAACCCCGTCCAATCCCATTGCATTCCCCAGAATAGACAAAACGGCCCGACGCGAGGGTGTCGGGCCGTTTTCGAAAAATGCGATTACTTTCGGGGAACGCCTGCGGGGTCGACCGGGCGACGAGAGGAAATCTCATCGCCAAACGTGATGCAATAGCGCATACCCTTGAGGGTTACGTACAAGCAGGCAATCTCATGCTTCCCGCCCTTGTTGAATACCTCGTAGGTCAGCATCTCGCGATCAATCATCGGCTGATAAATTTCACTGTCGACAACCTTCTCAAGCAACATATTCGTCGCCTCGCGGCCAAGCTCGTCCTGCTTCAAAGCAATGTTGTACAGAATATCTTCTTGAGCTTCCGTAAGACGCCCGAGCTCTTCAACTTCAGCGCGAATTTCCTCTTCATTCGTCATAGCCATATCGAAAGCAATCCTCCTTGAGTAGGTAGCGCGAAAACGCATAACTCTGCTGATGGAAGTATCTTAGCATTGGAAAATCACCATTTGAGCAGGTCGAAGCTAGTGGAACAGTATGGCTGAAATCGTTTCATCCGCATTTTCGGGACAAAAAAAAGAACCCCTTCTTACGAAGAGGTTCTTAAGCGAGCTTAAATCAGGCCCCTAGAAAAACATCCCCTGGAGGGAACTAGATGCCGTTGTAGCCCTTCGAAGGATCGGAGTCGCCAACGCCATTAGCGGTGTCGCCAGCTTCATTGCCGGTACGCTTCGTAGAGGTGTATCCACCCCAAGCGCGAGCAATGAACTTGTCCTTCACGAAGAAGATCTGTGCCTTCATGAGGTCAGCCTGAGCAATGCCGTGCTCAGCGAGGACTTCGTCCTTGCTCTTGCCAGCCTCGAGGCCTGCGTTCAGCTCAGCAGCTGCAGCAGCAGCATCGAGCTCAAAAAATTCATCGCGGGTCATGTTATCCCTCCTTATTGGTCTATCACACGATGCCGTGGTCGCCAGTCGCCTAGCGACCACGGACATCTTAACACACTAAAGAGTTACAGCTGGAAGAGAACCATCGGACGATCGAACTCTGCCATCTTGGCGATCATGTCCTCGAGGGTACCGTAGTACATCGAAGCGGACTCGTCGACCTGCACCGCGAGCGGACGCTGGCCGGCCTTGTCGCCATTGGTTCCCCAATGCTCGGAGAAGATGGACGTCGGGCAAGGAATGTAGAACCACTCCCAAGCGTCGCCGTCATTACCTTCGCCCTTCTTGAAGGGACCAACCTGAACTTCCTTGATACCGAACTGTTCGAGAGGAAGGCCAAGCTCTTCTTTGCAGCCGATCTCGGCGGCATGGTTACCGGAGTAGTACGTGTAGTCTACGAGCAGTGCGTACTTCTGATCTGCCATTTATGCCACTTCCTTTCTTAGTCGTCGGAGTTCAGGCTATGGACGCGGCGGATGTTGCACATAACACCCTTGTACGGAGCGCCAAAGCCAAGCTTACCAATGTTCTGATGCGGCACGAGGCTGTTGAAGTTGGACTTCCAAACGCCGAACAGGTTGGGCTCTTCGCCGTCCTGCTCAGGGAACCACCAGCCGTGAGCGCAGTTGAGGATACCAGGCTTCATGACCGGCGTGATCTCAGCCTTGAAGCGAGCCTCGCCGAACATGTTGTAGACCTCGATCCAGTCACCGTCGGTCACATCGTACTCTGCAGCGGTCTCAGGATTGATCTGGCACCACGGCCACGGATCGATCTGGCGCAGGGACGGAACCTGACGATGCTCAGAATGGAAGGAGCTGTAGCGACGAGAACCAGAGGTGGTGATCAGAGGATACTGACCAGCCAAGTCGGGCTTGCTGATCGGGCTGTAGTTCGGCTCCTCGTAGTACGGCAGCGGATCCTCGCCCCAGGATTCGTAAAGAATCGAGTAGGCTTCGATTTGGCCGGTAATGGTGTTGAAGCCGGGAGCGCCGTCGAAGCGGAGCATGCCCTTCGCGTACTTCTCGTACTCGAAGCCATGAGCACCAGGCTGATAAAGGCCGAGCTCCTGGAAGGTCTTCCAGTCGAAGCCAAGCTCCTTGAGCTGATCGCTGAAGAAGTCTTCGACTGCCTGCTGCAGAGCAGCGAGATCAAGCGACTTGCCGTCTGCAGGCTTGTACCACGGCCACCACTCGGGGTTGAGGCGCTGACCGAACATGAGGCAGATCTCGATGTCGGACTTGCACTCGCCAACCGTGAGAGCCTTGTTCATGGGGCCCATGAACACGGTGTTGCGGCCATAGTGGGTGAGGACGATGCCATCATGCTCAGCCCAGGTGGACATGGGCAGGAAGTAGTCACCAAGAGCCATGGAAGTCGGCGTCTGGGTGAGGTCCTGAATGACGACGAACTCGAGCTTCTGGAGAGCCTTGTGCCAACGCTTCGGCTGAGCGGAGCAGGTCGGCGTCAGGAAGTTGGAGCTGTTGAACCAGCCCATCTTCAGAGCGTACGGCTGATCCGTCTCCATGGTGTTCAGGGTCTCGTCAGGCTGGGTGGTAGCCATGCCGGTGGACAGGCCAGGCCACTGCGCAGCACCGATACGCTTCGACCAAACTTCGTCGGTCATAGCGCCGCGCTGCTCCATGCGCCACTTGCCGAGAAGTGCCGACGGAGGACCAAGGGTAAGTCCGCCAGGACGGTCGATAGAACCGCACATAGCAGCCAAGATGATGAAGGACTGGGACAGCTGAACGCCGTTCTTGTTCTGGTCGAATGCCAGACCCCAAGCCCAACCGATAGGACGCTCAGTGCCGATGATGTGGGCGACGCGTTTGATTTCCTCAGCGTCGACCGTGGTGATCTCGGCGACCTTGTCCACAGGATACTCAGCGGCGCGAGCCTTCAGCTCGTCAACGCCATAGATCCAGTTCTCGACGAACTCATGATCGTACTCATCGTTCTCGAAGAGGAGGTTGATGAGGCCGAGTGCGAGAGCCGTGTCGGTCTGCGGGCGAACCTGCAGGTTGATGTTGCCATCATGAGCGCCGACCCAGGTGATGCGGGGGTCGACAGAGATGATGTGCGTGCCAAGCTTCATCATGTCGACGAGGCAGTGGCCGAAGAAACCGTCGCCGTTGGAGGGCAGCGGTTCCTTGCCCCAAACCACAACCCACTTGGACAGCGTGTAACGCGGGTCATGATAAGAACCGGGCAGATGACCAGCGTAGTCGAGCTCAGGATAGCCTGCGCCGAGCACGTAGTCAGAGATGGAGCAACGAGGACCGTAGCAGGACCAGCCGGACTGCGTGTAGCAGCAGTTGGGGGACTGCAGAACGGAGAACGTCAGCGCGTAGTAGTAGATGCAAGCCTCACGGCCGGTACCACCGAAGCAAACGATGGACTCGGGGCCGTAGGTGTTCTGGAAGTAACGGACCTTCTCGCAGATCGTGTCCATTGCCTCGTCCCAAGTGGTGCGCTCCCACTTGTCCTTGCCGCGATCTTCGAACGCGCGCTTCATCGGGTAGATGACGCGATTCGGAGAATGGGTGTACTCACGAAGAGCAAGGTTCATGGCGTTAACACGACCAGTGGTGATCGGGTTATCGTCGTCGCCTTCGACACGGATGAGCTGGTCGCCCTTCGTAACGACCTTGACACCGTATCCAACCGGGTGAGATCCCGGAGGAGACCAAGTGTTGCTACGAGTGACTACGGTACCGTCTTCAAGCTCGGTACGCCACTGCTTACCATATGCCATAGTCTTCTTCCTTCCTTTTCCCTCGCCAATTTCTTTCTCCACATTTACCGAGCGGGGTCGCTTGGAAGCCGCTGTCTTGCTTCCTTGCGTCACCGCCTCAAGGCACGTTTCATATTAGAGACATTACGGGGCTTGGAATCGAATCAGCGGGTTGTTTTTGGGTAGTTCAACCTCATCCTGTTAGGTTGATTTTCGTAATCCAACCCTCTATTTCCCCTGGTCATAAAAAATTCCGCGAACGGCATGCCCATTTTTCAACTTTTTGGCATTTCACGTCCCTCCCCTGAAATCGGGTAGGAAAAGGCGCGGAATCACGCGCTGCATGACACCATCCATTGGTACAATAAGAAGCGGTATTCATGCTGTCTGATACCAATTACGTATGAAGATATCCACGTCACGTCCCGGGCCTGATTCACGGCCCGGTTTTTTGGGGAGGAACGCACTATGGCCACTCAGCAATTCACCCTTACTTCTTACGATCCCGTCTACGCGATCGCCGAGGAAGTCCGCATTCCTGAAGACACGATCCGCGAGACCGCTGTCCGCTGGCTTGAGATCAACATCTGCAAGGAGGGTGAGAAGGCGAAGCTGACCGACGGCTGGGTCAACGCCCACTGCGAAGATTTCAAGTCGGTCGACGAGCTTTTGATTTTCATCCGCTACAACATGTACCGCGACAATCGCGAGGTTCAGGAGCTTGCCGACCAGGATGCTATCTGCAAGGAACTCTCCAAGCGCCTCGTCGAGGAACTTCCCGCCGATCTCGTGGAGAACTCCCTCTATGCGTCGACGATGCGCATGGAAGAGATGATCAGCCGCCAGGGCATGACGAAGGAAGAGTTCTGTGAGCAGCGCGGCATCACGCCCGAGCAACTCGACGCCGACGTTCGCGAGCGCACTATCCAAAGCCTGAAGGAGGATTCCGCTCTGGCTGCATACGCCGACCATGCCAATTACACGCTCGAAGCTGAAGACTTCTACGCCATCATTCCGGGCGACTCTATTCAGGACAAGGCTTACAAGCGCCGTCAGATCGAGCTTGATGGACGACTTCCCCAAATGGAGGAATACGCCCGCAAGACCAAGGCGTTGAAGGAGATTATGGAGAACGCCATGATCAAGCGCAAGGCAACCGACACTGAATGGCTGCGCTACGGCGACACGAGCAAGGACGTGCTGAACGCGAACAAGCAGTTCCCCGAGAACTTCGTCACGCTGTAAGCGCCTCTACACTCCCCCAGCATGCAAAAGCCGCTGCATAAACTGCAGCGGCTTTTCTTTCGCCTGAGCGAGGCTCTGCTTGGCTCGTATAGGCACAGGAAGGCCCCCGCATCTGCGAGGGCCTTTTGTTTCACTTGAAATGGAAGTGCTGCTTCGGCTATGCGCTATCGGTAGGATTCGCCTTGGTCGCCGCCGAGGAGCTTCGACTGCTCCTTCATGTGCTGGCGCTTCTCGTGCTCCGAGATGAAGTTCTCAGGTGCCGCCTCGACGCTCTTGATCTCTACCTCGAAGGTGAGGTCCTTACCTGCGAGTGGGTGGTTCAAGTCGAACTTGGCATTGCCGCCCTCAATCTCGATAACGGTGCCAAGCGTCGGTTCACCCTCGTCGTTGGCCATCCACAAGCGAGAGCCCACTTTGATGTCGCGCTTGGGGATCTGGTGCGTCGGGATGACGACGACGTAATCATCGAGGTACTCGCCATACGCCTCGTACTGGTCGACGGTGAACGTTTTCTTCTCGCCTTCGACACCTGCCATGGCGAGGATTTCCTTCTCGAAACCGTCGATCGCCATGTCCATGCCCGTTTGGAAAACCATGGGGTTCTCCTCGGTTGCATAACCGAAAACGGTGCCATCTTCCAACTTGCCCGTGTACACGAGCGTTACAGTAGATCCAAGATCCATGTTCATCTCCCTTTTCTGGCGCCCAGCCAAAGTGCCAAAGCGCGCTTAAGCGTTTCTATGCCGGTTTAAGCCTCTTCGTCGACCACAGTCACTTCTGCGGTCTGCACAAGCCAGCGAGAGGCTTTCGAATGGCGGCAGACCTTGCGAAGCTCTGCCATGCGGTTCGCCTTTTCCCACTTCTCACGCGTTGCGATGGCGTCATCTTCCTGGGCAAGTTCCTTCTCGATGTCTTCCTCGGTGACATCGATGCCCTTCTCGGCAATGAGGGCCTCGAGAGCACAGTCGATACGGGCGCGGCGGATCGCCTCCTGCGTCACGTTCTCCTTGATCTCATCGGCCTTGCCGTTGTTGTTGAGGAGCCACTCCTGCAGAGAGGTGCCTTGCTTCTCGAAGCTCTGCATCATCTCGCGACCGACGTCCTGGCGAATGAAGTCCACGTAGTATTGCGGAACGTCACCCACAAGGCGATCAGCGAGCGCGTCAACCGCACGCTGCACCATAAGGCCCGGGAGCTCGGCTTCTTTATGTTGATTGATCTGATGGCGCATCTGCTTGCGCATATCCTCGGCGTCCATGCAGCCCACCTTGGCCGCGAGCTCATCGCCGATCTCGGGAACGATCTTGCGGCGGAATTCCTGGATCTCAACGTTAGCGTGCAACTGGCCATCGCCGAACTGCGTGTTGCCCTCCTCGTCTTTCGCCTCGAAATCGAATTCGAGAGTATCGCCGAGCTTGCTGCCGACAAGATGCTCGTCAAAGGACGCGGGCATGGAACCAGAACCCAACTCGATCATGCGCGTCGCATAGCGAAGGCCGTTCACGGCGTTGCCGTCTTGCGTAACCGTCACGGCCGCCGAGACAACATCGCCCATTTCTGCAACGTGTTCAGGGTCGTCGATCTTTTCAAAGGAATGGTAGACATCCTGGAGATGCTTGAGCTGGCGCTCGACTTCCGCATCGGTAGCCTCGTCGGGCGGCATCTCGATGGAAACGCCGTCGTAGCTCGAAAGCTTCATCTGCGGCACCACGGCGCCGGAGACGGTGAACGTGAACGGCTGGCCCTCGACGACGTCGTTATCAACGTTGAAATCCGGTTCCCCTACGAAGATCACGTCTGCGTCGTCAAGTGCCTTGAAAGCGTTCTCGTTGATGAGCATCTCGGCGACGCCGCCCATGGCGTTCTTGTGGCCACCTACGTTCTGCTCGAGAACCGCGCGAGGCGCCTTGCCCTTGCGGAACCCAGGAATATCGCGCTGAGCGATTTCAGCGAAGAACTTGTCTGCTGCTTCCTTCACTTCGTCGGCAGACGCAATCAGGGTCAGAACCAACTCCTGCTTGTCCCCATCGTCCTCGCGAACTCTGTCTTTAACCTGCACAGCTCCTCCTTTATGCCGGCAATGATTTCTGCGTTGATGAATTTACGCTGTTCATGCAGTTCATTGTACCTTAGAGGGCATTTCAGGGAATAAAAAAGACTGGCCCAGAAGCTTTCTGGACCAGTCTTTGAAAAATCGTACTACAACTATTACGTTGCGGAACGAATGGCTTCTTACATGCCAGGAGCCTTGGGGGCACCGGGAGCCGCAGGGGCACCGGGAGCAGCCGGAGCGCCAGGAGCACCAGGGGCAGCCGGAGCGCCAGGAGCAGCAGCCGTCAGATCACCTTTGCAGAAGGGGCAGTTCTTGAGAACCATGCCGCCCATAGCCTGGATGGCCTTGCCACAGTGCGGGCACTTGTTCGGGCCAGCCGATGCGTCTGCAGGACGAAAACACATAACAATCCTCCTTTGTAGCTTCCCAAAGATTCAGCTTCATGCTGAAACTTCGGGCATCCTTTTTTTCAAAACGCCATCCCCGCCGGATTGACGCTTCGATTACCTTCCGCTTTGTCCGAACGTAGCCATCGGCTGCTCTGGACCTTCCCAATCCGTTAATTGAGCAATCGATATCTAAGCTCTGTTATCAAAGCATCTTTAGTTTATAGGTCGAGCAGGGAAATGCATCATCACAATGGGATGTCTTTATATTTTCACCATCATCCTTCGAGGTTGATTTTCCTCGTCTTATCTGGGAAAACGTATAGGACATAATCCACTATATGGGGCATTCCTATGATAAAATCGAAAAGCAAGAATAACGGTAGCTTTTAAAGCTAAATCTATGAGATTGCCGACCCCTAAAGCGGCGAAATCACGTCTTGCACTATACTTTTAGTAACATTTTCGGCACTACCGAAGGAGCTCTATGCCCAAGTTCAACAAGATGTACTTCCCCGTCGACGCTATCGCGAAACACGAGGATTTCGATGTTTGGTATAGCGACGGAGAACGAGCTTTGCGCTTCGAGGGCCCTTGGGAGAAAGAGTCCGACCGCATCGCGATGATCGGGCGCATGGGCGGCCAAATCGGCCAAATCAGGCCCGACAACAAGGCACTCAACTACTATCTGCGCCACGATCGCTTCGAATACGAGTTCCAAACCCGCGTCATCAAGGAGCACTATTATGTCGAGGGCATGCTGTGGGATATCCACGGCAGCGTGAGCAAACCACCGGTCGACTTCTTTCAGATCAAAAAGAAGAAAAACGAAGTCCACGTTCGCAAGACGCTGTTCAAGGACCACGGCGAGTGCTTCGAGGTAACCGCTCGAGACACGGCGACGCTGCGCATTGCCGTCGAGGCCACGGTGGCCATGTGCATCAAAGAGGAGTATAAGGGCTTAAGCGACCCTGATGAAGACGAGCGCGGCGGAAAGAAACGCGGCACTTTCGGCAAGTTCTTCGACTTCATCCAGCCCAAGGGTGTCCCCTACGAGAAGCTCTACGATGAGGAGGGCAATCCTCTCGGCTAGTAACTGCCGCTTTAGCTGGGCAAACGCCAAGCAGCAACCCAAAACTAGAGATATAAGGAAGGCCTCGGGCATCGTGACCCGAGGCCTTCCTTATATCCTCCAAGCGCTTCTTCGGGAGCAGGTGGCACCTGACAGCAACACTCTAGCACCCAGAGGCGGTTAATGTCGCCGCTGCCCTGCCCGCACAACAAAAGAACCCCCGCCGAAGCGGGGGTTCTCGATGCAACCGAATGGGTTACTTTTCAAGCTTGCGCTATTCCGCGAAGTAAGCCTTGCGATGCGGGGTAGCGAAGATGAAGAAGTAGACGAACGGAAGCAGAACGCCGACTGCCATGAGGGGCAGAGCGATCGGGAGCTTCGACCAACCGGTGATGGCCAGCGGGCACACGATGCAGGTGATGAATAGGAACGCAATCACGACGAGCATGATGATGAAGTTCGTCATGCCGGTGTCGGAAGCATCGGTCTTGCCGTCGCCAGCGAGCTCGTCCATGGACTTACCGCCGGTTTCCTTAACGAACAGGAGGCAGCAGATGAAGCCGAGAACGAACGGAACGATGAGGACGAGAACGACCGACGACCAGTTCGTGGCGCCTTCAGCGGTCTGGAACATAGCCATGCCAGCGATGCCGCCGAGGACGATCGAGGAGGCGGAGCCGCCGAAGCGGGCAAACGCCTGGCACCACGAAACGCCGGTGTTGCGGATTGCGGTCGGGTAAGACTCAGGCATCAGCGGCTGAACAGCGGTGATGGCGTAGTTCAGAGCGAAGCCGAAGAGAAGCATGAGGGCAATCGACAGACCGAAGTTGTTCGGGACAACGAACACGGAGCAGATGACGATTGCGACGATGCAGAAGATCCAGGAGAACGCCAGGTTGCGCTTACGGCCGATGCGGTCAGCGACGAAGCCGACGCAGCAGTTGGAGGCGATAGCAGCAACGTTGTTCCAGGTCTGGAGAGCAACAGCCTCAGACGGGGTGTAGCCAATGCCCTTGAACCAGGTGGGCAGCCATGCGTTCATGCCGTACACGCAGAACTGGCCAACGAAGTAAGCGGTCCAGATAGCAGCGGTCGGGACGATGAACTTCTTGGAGAACAGGATGTTCGGGGAGGTCTTGGCAGGCTTCGGCGGAACGACGAGGAGCTTCGGGTCGAAGTGGGTCTCTTCCTGGCCAGCGGAGCGCTGCAGATGGTTGAGAGCCTTGCAAGCCTCTTCCATGCGACCGGCGTTGGCGAACCAGTGCGGGGTCTCATGCATGAAGAAGTGAAGCACGATTCCGTAGATGATGGGCAGAGCGCCAATCAGGTAGCAGAGGCGCCAGTTGGCATACATGGTGGCAGAGGAACCATCAGCGTTGAGGTAGGTGACTTCGTTGGTGAAGCCGCCGAGAATCGGGCTTGCGGTGTTGCAGATCGGGTTGCCGATAACGCCAGCGAGAACCCAGCCAGCAACCATGCCCGCCATGCCGATCGTCACGAAGACGCCGCGCTGCTTGGACGGAATCGTCTCAGAGAACACGGTGGTGACGATGGGGATGCAGGAGCCGACGCCGAAGCCGGCGATCAGGCGGAATGCTGCGAAGAACACGAGGTCGTTCGCGAAAGCCTGGGGCAGGGTGAACAGACCATAGAAGATAACAGCGATGGTCAGCATCTTCTTACGGCCGATCTTGTCGGACAGGATGCCGCCGACTGCGCCGCCGAGAACCATGCCGAGCAGGCCCCACGTGGTGAGCGAGCCCATGAGAGCACCCGGGTTCGGGTTGTCGGGCCAGAACGTATGTGCAACGAACAGGTTGGTGGTGTTAACGACCATGAAGTCGTAACCATCGAAAATCATAGCGAAGATCATGAGGAAGAACATAAGCCACGTGTGGCCGTTAACTCCCAAATGGTCTACAACCTCTGAAACGGTGAATTCCTTACCGTTCATTAGTCCCTCCTTTAAGTGAGAAGCTTGAGTATCCCGACTCAAGCGGAGCGGCTTTGCCTATATCCCTTAGGCGGACCGCCATGCAATTACTCCCCATTTGCACTAACGGCAAGAACATGGTGCGAAGGACATGCCCCAGAATTCAGATTCCGCAACTACGGGTAGTGACTCTTCAATACCGGCCATTGCAGAAGCTTCGGCACCCTCTCGCATCCACTGCGAGAAACCGTATGTGCCACATCCCCCTTTCTGACTTCTCTTTCAAATTGCCAATCTATCCCCTGCGGCCAGCGGTATAAAAACGCCGGCGAACAGACAAACGGTACTTTACGTAAGGCAAACGGTATGAGCGTCAAACCATGAGGTTATTTTTGCTCATATCGTATCAACCTCACGGGTTGATATTTCGACATCCACACATAAATCTGTCCACTTTTGCCCTCATCAAATCGCAATTGCCTGTCCCTTCCCTAAAATGGGCACTGTGTTGTTTTTGTTGCATTCTGCGCACGAAATTGAGCAAAGATTGCGCGCATTCGATAGCATTACCTAGCTTCAGTAGGGTAATATAGCTGCGTACGCAGTATCGAACGTTTAGGTTGAGAATTACCGCGCAAAAGAAGATAATCACGAAGCTCGCAAACGCATCATTTAGGGGAACAACTTATGGCTTCGACTTTTCCGCATGTCACTATTACGGTCGCAGGCAAGGAAAACGGC
>CAKUGM010000047.1 GCA_934654625.1 uncultured Collinsella sp.
GTCCTGCTTACTGCTCGAGCCTCGTATCGATAAGGTCTGCCAGCACGTCGCCCAGCTCATGGCCGGCCACACGCATCATCTGCGGAAAACGGCTGTAGTACGTCATGCCGGGCGTTGAGTTGACCTCGTTGAACACGACCTCGCCCTCGGGCGTCACAAACAGGTCCACGCGCGCGAAACCCGAGCAGTTAAGGACTTCATAGACCGTAAGGCCGGTCTTGCGCACGCGCTCGAGCACATCTGCGGGCAGCTCGGACGGACAGCGGAGCTCGGTGTTGGCACCCGGGTCCTTTTCCAAGTGAATGCGGAAGAAGCCGTCGCCATGAACGACGATCTCGTCCACTTCGCCCATGCTCGTGCCGTGCACGGCGTCGCCCACAACAGCGCAACCGACCTCAACGCCCGTGATGTTCTCCTCGATGGCGACCTTCTCATCGAGCGCAAAAGCGGCATCGAGCGCCGCACGATACTCGGCTTCGTCGTTTGCCTTGGAAACACCGATGGAGCTGCCGCCACGGGCAGGCTTCACGAAAACGGGGAAGCCGCCGCACTTCTCGATCACAGCGGCCTCGTCCTCAGCCGTAGCACCGCGATAGAGCACCTCGCACTTCGGGGAACGCACGCCCGCCGCCGCGGCCAAGCGATGGCTTGCGTCCTTGTCCATGCACACGGCGCTGGCAAGCACGCCGCAGCCCACGTAGGGCACGCCGCACACTTCAAGCGCTCCCTGGACAGTGCCGTCCTCGCCGCCCTGGCCGTGCAGGACCGGAAGGGCAACATCGACGTCGAGCTCACAAAACTCGCCATCGACGAGCTCGAGGAAACCACCGCGCGCATCGGGCGTGCTGCCGGGAATCAGCACCACGGGGGCGCAATCGTGCTCCTCCCAGGCACCCGTCACCACATCGGCGACATCGCCCGTGTAGTGGAACCAAGAGCCGTTGCGGTCGATACCGATCAGCACTGGGCAAAAACGCTCGGAATCGAGCGCCGCGATGACGTTATCGGCCGACTTAAGGGAAATATCGTGCTCGGTGGAAATACCACCGAACAAAATGGCAACGTTGATCATGGGGATTATCCTCTCTCGCGGCGGCGCCCGCGGGGCACGCGCTTATTCACGAGACCCTATTATAGGCATCGCTGCCGAATATCGCGCATCGTCTCATAAACGCTAGAATGACAGTCGTTTGCGAACCCGGCGAGAGGAGAGGGCGTGGAACAAAAGATCCTTTACGTTCACCACGACGGGCGCGATATACCCGTTGCGGTCGAGCGCAAGCGCGTCAAGAACTTCAATCTGCACGTCCGCGCCGACGCCAGCGCCTTTTGCAGCGCGCCAAATGCAGCAACCACCGGGCAAATCCAGGCTTTTCTTGATCGTCATGCCTCCTGGATCGCCCGGCATACCGAACGGGTCGAGCAAACTGCCCGCACGCAAGCGCGGCCCTGCGGGATAACGCCCGATGGCCGTGTCCCCCTCTGGGGCAAACTCATCGATGTCGGCGGCATCTGTCACGATGAGGAGTCGACGAGACGGCTCTACCGTGCGGAGGTCGAGAAGGCGCTGCCGCTCGTCGTGGCGCAAATCGAGGCGTCCATGGGTGTGCATGCCGAGCGATGGAGCGTCCGATTCATGAAAACGCGCTGGGGTTCATGCACGCCTGGGCGCAAAACGATTCGCATCAATTCCCAGCTTGCCGCCTATTCGCCCTCGTGCCTGGAAATGGTCGTTACCCACGAGCTCGTGCATCTGCTGGAGCCCAGCCACAACGCCCGATTCCACGCCCTGCTCGACACCTATTGCCCCAGCAATCGAGAAGCCTCCCGCATCCTCAAGCGGCCCGCGATCGAAGCGGCGAAAAAATAACGCGGGGCGCCGGCTCAATCGCTGCAGCACCCCGCGGTAGGTTATCTATTTCGTTAAGCCTATTTTAACGATAGAAGCACAGATAGTTGTCGAAAAACACGTCTTCATCCTTCTCGAAGTCAGAAAGATCGGTATAAACGCCGTAATAGGCGCCTTCCTCCGACACCTCGACCTCCATGGCGGTCTCGGCGGCGGCATAGCCGTCCTCGCTCGCAACGGCCGCGTTCACAGCGTCGGTATCGGCAAACAGCGCGAGCTCGCCCTCTTCGGTTGGATCAAAGTAGATATCGACGTGCACGAGAGTGGGCCTTCCGGTGCTGGTCTTGGCGTTGTAGTCCTCGAACCTGAACCAATAGTAATCGTCGCCAGCATCCATGATCTGGACGGAATTCAGCGTCGAGGTAACCGAGCCCTCTTCTTCGCCATTATCTAAATTGAGGCTGTATTCCATATAGAACGTCACCGTCGCAGTATGGCTGTCGTTATCCCAATTGGAAATCTCAACGTAATCGTTACCGCTGTAGTACTTGCCCTCGATGTCCCATTTATTCTGAGTACCGGTCGTATTCGAGCTGTCGAGCTCCCACTTTTTGCCCGTAAAGACGTACTTCTTCGCAACCTTGGTGCTACCGGTAACCCAGCAGCCAGTCGTCACGACGCTGCAGCTCTTCTTATCGGACGAAAGCTCGCTGTCGAGCGCGGCGCCGCCGTTGTCGTCGTCGCGGGTAACACCGCAGCGCGGCGTAGTGGTCTGATCCTCAAGCTCAAAGCGAACGGACGAGACGCCGTTATCGCTATCGATATGCCCCTTGACCGTAAACGTTGCGTCGGAGACGAAGAAACGATTCTGAATGGTCGCCTCGGCGGTTGCCGTGAAGCGTCCGTTTTCTTCCTCAACGTCAGAGATCTCGACATCTTTGACGCGATACCGAGCCTCCTCGACATAATCATTCGAGGCAAAGCCCTCAAACGAGCTACCGTATTCTTCTTCCAGCAGCTCTTCGATTTGAGGGGTGATTTCCTCGGTCAGCTTATTGGAGCCTCCCCCACCGAGCAGGAAGAACCCGCCGACGATGAGGACAACAGCGACGACGGCCGCCGCGATGATAATGGGAAGCTTCACGTTTTTCTTGGAAGAAGAGGTCGCGACCTGGGGTGCAGGGTCGGGAATGGGTGCCGGCTGGGGATCGAGGCCGGATGTCGACCCGGGTTCGGACTCGGGACCGGGCTCGGACGACGGCTCTGCAATGGGCTCAGGCTCGGACTCCGGCACAGGCTCGGATACGGACTCAAAGTCTAGCTCGGGCGCGGAAATCGGCATGGGTTCGGTCTCCGAAAGCGATTCTGACGCAAAGCAGGAATCAGACGCGACGTCCGCGACGGACTCGGGTTCGGATTCGGTCTCAAGCCCAGTCTCCGGTTCCGAAACTGATACAGGCTCGGAATCGAACACAGGCTCGGCAGCGGCGTCCTCCGTCGGCTGGAGTTCCGGTTCGAGATCGGGACCAGCGCTGGCGACGGGAGCTCCGCAACTTGTGCAGAATTTGGCTCCCTCGTTCAGCTGCGCTCCGCAGTTGGTGCAAAACATGGCATACCCCCATATCACAATCGGGTCTTACCGCGATTATCACATGGAGAGGGTTCCGTCCGCACCCCATCTCTACGGGCGAGGAGTTTTATTCGGCATGCGCATGATGCGCCCTTGCCCCATGCGCACGCAAAACCGCCGCACCCGGACCAAAACGCGGAGAGGGTCCGCGCAGCGATGGCGCGCAGGCCCTCTTGAAAAAACGCTCCCCGGTGCAGCCTAGCGCAGACGCTCAATCTCCACGCCGCAGGATGCAAGCGGCAGACCCACGGGCGCCCAGGGCTTCTCGATCTTCACGCGCACGCCCAACAACAGCGGATAGCGCGCAAGCAGCATCTGCGCCATGCCCTCCGCCGCCGTTTCGATGAGCTTGAACGTATGCTCGCGCATATAGCCGTCCACGTCGTGGCAAACGGCACCATAATCAATCGAGGCGTTCAGGTCGTCGCTCTCCCCCGCCGCGCACAGGTTGGCGTAGAGCACCAGCGACACGACGAACTTCTGCCCAAGTGTATTCTCCTCGGGATATACGCCGTGGTTGGCAAAGACCTCGAGACCGTCGATCAAAATGCGGTCGGCGCGGGAAATCTGATCGGGCGTCACGTGAACAAGGGAAGTCCGCGTCGCCGGAACATTCGCGCCATCGCGGCGCGCGAGCTTTGCCCCCTCGACGGGCGTCGTGCTATCAGGCAGCTTCTTGTCGCTCATGCGAATCACTCCTCCGATGCGGCCCGCATCGGCTAGACGCGCACCGCCATGTTCTTCTTCTCTTCCGCCCAATAGCAGGTAGCGAGCGCCGCACACGCAAAGCACGGACGGGACCGATGGTCGGCCTCGGCGATCACGGCGGCAAGCCGGCTCGACATCGAGGATGCCTCGGACTGCGCCGCGCGAGCATCGTCGGCGCGATGGCCCCGCACCGCTTCGACGATCGCATCGACTTCGGCGGAAGAGAACCTCTGTTCAGGCACTACCGTACCCAAAATCCGACGCGCTATCTCGGCGCCCGCCGCATCATGGGAAATGCCCGCGGAATATTCAGCCGCACGGCCTATATCATGCAAAAGCGCTGCAGCATAGACCACGTCCCGCGCAAGGCCAAGATTAGCCTCGAGGTTGATAATCCACGCCACGCGTGCCACATCCAGCAGATGGGACACGCCGTGACGGCAGTAGACGCGCTGCGCCTCCGCCGCCTCGATAGCGGCCAGGCTCTCTTGATACAACGGGTTTGCCCAAATCGCGTCGACGCGCGGCATATTCGCGAGCGACACTAGCGGCCCAGCATACGGAAGAAGCGCTCCTCAAGGGCGGGGTCGTCCTCAAAACAGCCGCGTCGGGCAAGCGTCACCGTGGTGGTACCGGGCTTTTGCACGCCGCGCATCGTCATGCACATATGCTCCGCCTCGATAAGAACGATCGCGCCCTCGGGGGCCAGGTGCTCCATCAGCGCATCGGCGATCTGTGCGGTGAGCTGCTCCTGAAGCTGCAAACGGCGCGCGTAGACCTCGACCGTACGTGCGAGCTTCGAGAGGCCCGCCACACGGCCGCGCGGAATATAGCCAATGGCCACATGGCCATAAAAGGGAAGCATGTGGTGCTCGCACATGGAATAAAACATAATGTCGCGCTCGATCACCAGGTCGTTCGAATTCACCGCAAAGGTGCGGCTCAGATGCTCGGAAGCGTCCGAATCCATTCCGCCGGCCAGCTCTTCCCACATACGCGCCACGCGATCGGGGGTCTCCACAAGGCCCTCGCGTTCCGGGTCTTCACCGATGCCCTCAAGCAACAGGCGAATCGCTTCTTTTACCTTTTCCGAATCGACCATGGGGACCTTTCTTAGTCCATTGTGTGAGTGCTGTATACCGCTTCGTCATGCCAGAGTTCGACCGCCTCTGCAAGGCTCGCGCCTTCGGCGGCGGCGCGGGCACGCGTCGCGTTCATGTCGATGATACGTTGATTGGACGATCCGCGAAAGCGCAGCGAGATGTCATGCAAATCCTGCACGAAAGGTCCGTCAACCAAGATGTCGATGCAGGCGAGAAGACGGTCGGTGACCTCGGTGCGGTGAGCGCCGCCCGGCATCAAAGCGTCGAGCGTGTCGCCCGTATAGCACCAGATGGTCTTGCCCGAGCCCGCGGGATATTTCGCACGCACGCGCTCGACGAAGTCCACAAGGCCTACCTGATTCTCCGGTTCCATCGGCTCGCCGCCCAACAGGGTAAGACCGTCGCAAAACGGATGGTCGATGCTTGCGATGATCTGGTCGGCGGCCTCGGGCGTAAACAGGTCTCCGGCAGCAAAATCCCACGCAACGGCATTGAAGCAGTTTTTGCAGCCGCGACGGCACCCGCTGACGAACAGCGTGGTGCGAACGCCTTCGCCATCGGCGATGTCGAAGTATTTGATAGCCGAGTAATTCATAGCGCCTCCCCGGGAGCGTCTTTTGCGCAGGCCCCTAAACCAGGGTACGGCACGAATGAAAGAATGGGGCCGCAAAAGCAGCCCCATCAATTCTCGCATACATCGAGACCGCGCCCCTATGCAATCTCCTACAGATGCAAAACGCGATCGCGAATCTCTTCGGTACGACCCTGGTTCCAGAACTGCGTACCAATATATCCGCAGGTACGACGCGCCACGTTCATTTTTTCCTGATCGCGGTTGCCGCAGTGGGGGCACTCCCACACCAGCTTGCCGTCGTCCTCCACGATCTTGATCTCGCCGTCGTAGCCGCACACCTGGCAATAGTCGCTCTTGGTGTTGAGCTCGGCGTACATGATGTTGTCGTAGATGTACTGCATCACACGAATAACGGCCTTGAGGTTATCCTGCATGTTGGGGACCTCGACGTAGGAGATGGCGCCGCCGGGGCTCAGACGCTGAAACTGGCTCTCGAACTTAAGCTTGTCAAACGCATCGATCTGTTCGGACACATGCACGTGATAGCTGTTGGTGATGTAGCCCTTGTCGGTCACGCCGGGGATGATGCCAAAACGGCGCTGCAGCGACTTGGCGAACTTGTACGTCGTGGACTCGAGCGGCGTGCCGTAGAGCGAGAAGTCGATGTTGCTCTCGGCCTTCCACTCGTTGCACTTGTCGTTCATGCGCTGCATAACCTGCATCGCAAAGGGCGTGCCCTCGGCCTCGGTGTGGCTGTGGCCGGTCATGTACCTGACACACTCGTAAAGGCCGGCGTAGCCGAGCGAGATGGTCGAGTAGCCGCCGTATAGCAGCTTATCGATGGTCTCGCCCTTCTTGAGGCGCGCGAGGGCGCCATACTGCCACAGAATCGGGGCGGCATCGGACAGCGTGCCCTTCAAACGATCGTGACGGCACATGAGGGCCTTGTGGCAAAGCTCCAGGCGCTCGTCGAAGATCTCCCAGAACTTGTCCATGTCCTGATGCGACGAAAGTGCCACGTCGGGCAGGTTGATAGTAACGACGCCCTGGTTAAAGCGGCCGTAGTACTTGGGCTTGCCTGGCTCCCAGTTGCCGGCATTCGCCACGTTATCGTAGCCGTTGCCGGAGCGGTCGGGAGTCAAGAAGCTGCGGCAGCCCATGCAGGTGTAGCAATCGCCGTTGCCCTCGGTCTCGCCAAGAGACAGCTTGTACTCACGCATCTTCTTCTCGGAGATGTAGTCGGGCACCATGCGCTTGGCGGTGCACTTGGCCGCAAGCTGCGTAAGGTAGAAGAACGGGGAATCCTCGGCCACGTTGTCATCCTCAAGCACGTAGATGAGCTTGGGGAACGCCGGGGTGATCCACACACCCGCTTCGTTCTTCACGCCCTCGTAGCGCTGACGGAGGGTCTCCTCGATGATCATGGCGAGGTCGTGCTTCTCGGACTCGGAACGAGCCTCGTTGAGATACATGAACACGGTGACGAACGGAGCCTGGCCATTGGTGGTCATGAGGGTCACAACCTGGTACTGGATCGTCTGGACGCCGCGGCGAATCTCATCGCGCAGACGGTCCTCCACGACCTCATGCACCTTCTCTTCGGGAGCGCTCACACCGAGCTCCTCGAGCTCACGGGCCACCTCACGGCGAATCTTTTGACGGCTCACCTCGACGAACGGTGCCAGATGGGTCAGCGAGATGGACTGGCCGCCGTACTGAGAAGAAGCCACCTGGGCGATGATCTGCGTGGCGATATTGCACGCCGTCGAGAAGCTGTGCGGCTTCTCGATGAGTGTGCCCGAGATGACCGTGCCGTTTTGCAGCATGTCCTCGAGATTCACCAGATCGCAATTGTGCATATGCTGGGCAAAGTAATCCGAATCATGGAAGTGGATGATGCCCTCGTTATGGGCGGCAACGACGTCGGCGGGCAGCAAGACGCGCTGAGCCAGGTCCTTGGAAACCTCGCCGGCCATGTAGTCGCGCTGTACCGAGTTGACGGTAGGGTTCTTGTTGGAGTTCTCCTGCTTGACCTCTTCGTTGTTGCACTCGATGAGCGAGAGGATCTTGTCGTCGGTGGTGTTCTTGGTGCGCTTGAGGCTCTGGACATAGCGATAGATGATGTAGTGACGAGCCACCTCATAGCAGTCGAGACGCATGATCTCGTCCTCGACCATATCCTGGATCTCCTCGACCGAGACGGTATGGCCGGCGTTCTCGCATGCATCGGCAACGTTTTGCGCGGCATAGACAACCTGACGCTCGGTCAAGCGATCGGACTCCTTGACCTCACGATTGGCCGCTCGGATGGCGCTGCTGATCTTCTCGATGTCAAACGTAACTTCCACTCCGCTGCGCTTGATGATCTTCATGAAGCTCGTACCTCTCGTCCTCTTCTTCAAGGCGCACGAACGTTACGGGTCTTCCCCGCCCTCTTGCGTCTTCTTTGTTCTTAAAAAGACTTTACGCCCACGTGCGGACAGCGCCGCGCCTTGCGCACGAGACGGCAAGGAGAGCCACGGGCTTGTTCGATAGGTGCAAAGTCGTATCTTACGGTGCGTTGTCATCTATCATACGCCAAGTTACTCACCCTATATCATGTTTTCTTTTTTATGCTTAACACTACATATTGTGTTTTAGCAGGTCAGGGGCGTAAGAAAGATAACGAAAAAAACTGCACGCCCCCTACTAGCAATTTTATTCCGCTCGCCCCCATCGCGTGACCTGCAGTTTGGATAGCAAGCACTTCGAATAGATTCCGACAAGAAATCTTTCAAAACCTCACGACCCGTGCAATGAACGGTGTTAAAAAAGCACTTGACCAAGATGTTGTGCGTTCACTCAGAATAAACGCGCCGACCCATCGAGAGTCGGCGCGTGGCATGAATCAAAGGTTTTGGGCGCGAAAGGTTGCGGCTACTTCGAAGCGCGGCGGCGGGAAGCCTCCCCTGCGGCGATAGCGGCAGCGCCCATGCCCGCGATGACGACGATCCCTTCGAGGGTCGAGTCACCCGTCTGCGGCAGCACGGCAGCTCCCGTCCGGGGCGAGCCGGCAGACGCGCTCGCACTCGCCTGCTTCACCGTAGCGGAATCGCTGTTATCCCTCGTCTGCGACTGAACGGAATCGGTACCGGACGTGGAGCCCGAACCAGCAGCCGAGCCAGACCCCGCAGCTTGCGAGCACTTGTTGTAGCACGCAAGAGCGGCATCGTAGTCTGCCCGCGCGGCATCAAGCTCGTCTTTTGCCTGTTGTTCGGCGAGAACTGCATCGTCATAGACGGCCTGCTTTGCAAGCGTGTTGGCATGCGCGGCTTCAAATGCGGCTTTGGCCGAAGCGAGCGGCTTCCCTTTCATCTGCAAGTCAATCTTGGCCTTAATGGCATCGACTTGAGCCTGCGCAACCCGAGCACTCAACTCGGCAAGTTCCCTGCTTGCACGGTCCGCATGCTCCTTTGCCGCATCCAAGTCGGTACGGGACTGCTCCACCTTCTTCTTCGCAGCCGCCTGAGCCGCACGAGCCTCCTCGAGTTTTTGCGCCGCCTGCTGCGCCGCCTGTTCGGCATTCTCGGCGAGCTTGGAAGCAGACTCGGCAACCTTGCGTGCCGCTTCCATAACGGTATAGGCCGCCGCCTCGGCATCCTTTGCCGCCTGCAGCTGCACGCCCGCGGCGTCCATGGCAAGCTTCGTCGCCTTCTCGGCAACTTGCGCGCCCGCCACGAGCACGCGAGCGGCATCCAGGTTCTTGGCGGCAACAGCAAGCTGGGCGTTCACGATATCAAGCTCGGCCTTTGCCTCTTCGTAGCTCCGCGTCAGCTCGCCGGGGATCTTCACGCCGAGCACGGTCTTGCCGTCAATTTGCTCGTCAAGCTTCTTGAGCTCACTTGCGTGCTGTGCATCGTAGGAAGAAACAGCAGACTTGGCAGCGTCAACGGCGGCCTGCGCGCTCTGCTGAGCGGCGACCTTTTTATCGTACGCCTTTTGCGCCTCAGCCTTTTTCGCAGCAGCCTGCTCGGTCTGCTGCTTTGCCTGCTCGAGAGCCGCCTCGGCGTCGTCGAGTTTCCGCTTGTACTCATCCAGATGGTCAACGGCATCTAGGCGAGTGCTCACGTCATCGAGCTCTTCCTGATCGGCCTCGAGAGCCGTCTTCGCCGCGTCGAGGCTATCGCTTGCAGACTGCTTTGCCGCCTGGGCATCAGCCACGCCCTGCTGGGCCTGAGCAAGGGCCTCGTCAAGCGGCGCCTTTGCGGCGTTCGCGCTATCAAGAGCCGCTTGAGCCGTGGCGACCTCCTCCGCCTTGGCAGCCTGCTTTTCCTTCAGATCGTTGAGGTTTCCCTCCGCGGAATCAAGCGCCTTCTTGGCCTCGTTTTTCACCGACTGAAGAACCCACTTGCTGTCCTTGATGGCGTCATAGTTGGACTTTGCAGCGTTGTACACAGTCTGGGAGGCGCTCACTTCAGAATCGATCTTCGATTTCTCCTTCTGCCTTGCAGCAAGGGTGGTTTGGGCATCCGTCACTGCCTGCGTCGGAGCAACTAGGTTGTCCTCGGCGGTCTTTTGGGCGGCCTGCGCCGCTTCGAGCGCAGCACCAGCGTTATCAAGCGCAGCCTGGTCGCTCTCAACCTGCTGTTTCTCGTCCGCAACTTTGCCCTCAAGCTCGGCCTTGCGCGCGCGCAACGCTTGGACCTGTGATGCATCGCCAGCAGCCTTCGAGGCATCCTCGTAAAGCGAGCGAGCATCATCGGTGGCCCGCTGCTTTGCCTGCTGGTTTGCCGCTGCATCGTTATAGGCCGTCGTTGCAGCATCAAGTGCGCTTTGCGCCGAAGCGACATCGGCCTTTGCGGAGTCGAGCGTCGCGTTTGCCTCGTCGACCTTCGCCTCAAGATCGGCATGCCCCTGGTTGATCTCGTCGCGACGAGCGTTGGCATCGTCAAGCGCCTTCTTGGCCTTATCGTACTTGGCCTGCGCGTCCTTTTGACGATCAACCATCTTGTTGTACCAGTTCTCGGCGTTCTCGAGGTTCTTTTTGGCGGTATCGAGTGCGCTTACCGCCGCATCATGTTTGGTGCGGGCGTCGTCGTACTTGTCCTGAGCCTTTTGACTTTGAGCCTTCGCGGTCTCCCAAAGCTTCTGCGCCGCCTCATAATTCTTCTGTGCTACATTCGCCGCCGCCCTCAGGCTGTCAACGGAATCCCCCGCAAGGCCCGCGAGGGCCTGGAGGCGCTGCACTTCAAGCGTCGCCTTAGCGTGCTCGGCTTTGGCGGCCTCGAGTTCAGCCGTCTTCTTCACCACCGCACGGTCGGCCTCCTTGACCTCCTCGCTCTTCTCGGTCCACTCGCCTTCGATATCCTTGAGGTGCTGCTGAGCGGCTTCATTGGCGGCAGCGGCCTCGTCATAGGCGGCCTGCGCTGCCTCGAGGTTTGATGCCGCCTCCTTTTCGGCCGCCTGCGCGGTCTCCAAATCGGTTGCGGCATCGCCGGTGGCGTCGCGCTTTGCCTGATAGTTCGCCTCCGCCTCGTCTAGCTTCGCCTTAGCGTCATCGAGATTTTTCTTGCAGGCGGTCAGCGACATGGTGCCGCCCTGGCACTCTTCATAGCAGCCAGCAAGCACTAGATCGTTATTCGTCTGAGCCATCGCGGCAGTAGAGAGCATGGGCGAGAGCGCGAATCCGGCAGTTACCACCGCGGCAGCCGTAGGCTTGAAGTAATTCTTCTTGAGAGAGGCCATTGTGCACCCGTTCCTTCGCTGCGCCGCAGTTGCTGAAGCGACACGTGTCCATTAAATTCACTGCGAAAGAATACTCCTCGAACATTTCAGCAACAATGGATAAATAAGCCCCATATGTGGAGAAACGTACAATTGATGCATAATCGACAAATATTGCTTTGAAAGATCGTTGCCGTATCACAAGGCCTGGCGAGGAGATGCGCCCCCGACGGGTTCACTTCAACGAAAAGGGCCCCTCCGGGAAGGAGGGGCCCTTGAGCGATCTGGAGGCGAAGCCCGGATTCGAACCGGGGGTAAAGGCTTTGCAGGCCTCTGCCTTACCACTTGGCCACTTCGCCG
>CAKUGM010000048.1 GCA_934654625.1 uncultured Collinsella sp.
AAGGAGGGGTTGCAGCCATGGCTTATCGCGCTTCAAACGCCGCATACGCCTACGATACGTATGAGGCGCAGCCCGTCTCTTATCCCAATCGCACGGCTGCTCCGGCCCCTGTTGCCCCCGAGCGTCCCAGGCTCGACGTCGTCACGGGCGAGGGCCTTGAGGCGAACCAGGCGGTAAGTCCGCAGTTCACGCATGTTATGAAGCTCGCCTTCGTATTCGTCGCGCTTCTTTGCATCGTAGGATTCGCTCGCATCACGCTCGCAGGAGCAACTACCGCTCTGCTTAACAACAACGCGCAGACGGCGAGCTCTCTTGAGCAGGCACACGAGGAAAGCTCCGATTTGCAGGTCATGCGCTCCGTTTACGGTTCCGAGACGCGCATTCGTAGCCTCGCCACCGGAAGCCTTGGTATGGTGAGCTCCGACGGCGAAACCACGACGCTCGATTTCTCGGGCGATCAGTCGACAGGCGCCGGAGCAAATGCGGCTTCTGCGGAGCAGGCCCCTACGGCCGAGTAGCCGTGATAGGATGCTGTAGTCAAAAGCTCTAGATCCGGGTACTTCATGCCACAAGACAAAAATCACCAAGATAACGATGCCGTGTCGCGTTTGCGCACATCCCAATCTGCACAGCGTAGCGCCGCTCATCCTCGTAAAGCTGCTCAAAAAACCGATCTGTTGCGTGCGGATACGTCGCGCGAACCCGTCTCGAGGCGCACGTTCGTGCTAGCGGTCCTCGCCGTGGCGGTTGGCTTTTGCGGGGCCCGGCTTGGCGAGTATCAAGTTTTTGGCGACGATCGTGCCGAAAACGAACTGTATTGGCGTCGCACCTTCAATCAAGTCCTGTATGCCAAGCGCGGAACCATCTACGATCGTGGCGGAAACGTGCTCACGTCGAGCGAGGACTGCTACGACATCGCGGTTAATCCGAATCAGGTGGAAAGCAAGAACAAGGTCGTTCATGCCCTGATGGACGTTTTGGATGTAGATGCCAAGACCTGCAATGCTGCGGTCAATGGTGATACCTACACCTTTATCCAGCGAAAAGTGGATGTCAAAGATGCTGAAAAACTCGAGGAGTACAACCTTCCCGGCATCGTGACCGAGCCTGCTCAGAAGCGTGTCTATCCGTATGGAAACACGTGTGCCCAACTGCTGGGCGTAACCGACACGGAGCACAAGGGCATATCGGGGCTCGAGCTCGAGTACCAAGACACCCTGATGGGAACAGACGGCTCCATGGTGCGCGAGCATGCGGCAGATGGTACCTATGTTGCGGGCGGTGCTTACAAAAAGGTCGATCCAAAAAACGGCACCGACATCGTGCTGACCATCGACGTCAATATTCAGCAAGCGGCAGAAGAGGCTCTAGCCGAGGCCGTTGCGGATTCGGGTGCCGACTACGGCTCGATTGTCGTTTCCGATCCGCGCACGGGCGAGATTTTTGCCGCATGTTCCTATCCGACGTACGACCCGAGCGATCTTTCGACCGCGCGCACCAAGGATATGAACCTTCGCGTGGTGACCGACGCCTATGAGCCCGGTTCCGTTTTCAAGGCCTTTGTGTGCGGCATGTCCATCGAAGAGGGTATCGCCGGGCCCGATACAACCTATGAGGTTCCCGCAACCGTCAAAGCGGGCGACGACGACGTTTACGATTCGGACCTGCGCGACTATAGCATGACCATGACCATGCGCGAGATCATGCGCCGTTCTTCCAACACGGGCATGGTGCTTGTGGGCAAGCAGGTTGGAGCCGACCTCTTTGCCAAGTACATCAAGAAGTTTGGCTTTGGCAAAAAGGTTGGGGTCGACTTCCCGGGCGAGAACACCGGTATCGTCAAGGACCGCGACGAGTATGACGGCGCGAGCGTTGCGGCCATGTCGTTTGGCCAGGCCATCTCGCTATCGCCCATCAGCGTGCTCCATGGCATGAGCGCAATCGCAAACAGGGGCATTATGACGGTTCCGCATTTTCTCAAGTCGTCTGGCGGCGAGGAAAAAGACTGGTCGGATAAGACCGAGCGTGTTTTTTCCAAATCGACGGTGGAGCAGGTTGCCGATATGATGAAGACCGTCGTCGATGAGGGAACGGGCGAACTCGGGCAGGTTCCCGGCTACGACGTGTCGGGAAAGACCGGTACCGCTCAGCGCGCGAGCGAGGACGGCGGCTATCAAAAAAATGTGTACATGTCTTCGTTTATAGGCTTTGCACCCACGAACGACCCTCAGGTAATGGTCTATGTGACGCTCGACGGAACGCCGTATATCTCGACCGCCGCGGCACCCCCGTTTGCAAAGGTCATGGAGAGCGCATTGACCATCTTGAACATTGAACCGAACTCTTAACGCCAGGTGATGCCGCGTCCGCTTGCATTCACACACGGCCTGCACCACAAGGGCACGTGGCCACGGTACAATAATCCGCTGGAATATTGGCTCGCAAAGGAGCATGCATGATAGAAATCGCAGTCAAGGACATCGAGCGCGTATGCGATGTGCAGCGCAAGTGCGGTGACGAGAATCGTATGTGCAAAGGGTGCGTTATCGACTCGCGCCAGGTTCAGACCGATTCCATCTTCGTCGCCTTCTCGGGCGAGCGCGTGGACGGCAATTCGTTTGCGCCTTCTGCTATCGAGGCTGGTGCGGGTGCTGTCGTCCTTTCGGTCGAGCCTGCTGCAGATTTGATCGATCTTGCAAACGAACACGGATGCGCCCTGTTTACCTGCGATGACCCCATGGAGTTTCTGCTTTCGCTGGCCCATGACTACCGCATGCGCATGAACGCCACTGTTATCGGTGTGACCGGCTCCATCGGTAAGACCACCACGAAAGACTCGCTCGCAAAGATGCTTGCCTGCCGCTATCGCGTGCACGTGACGAGCGGTAACTTCAACAATCTCATCGGTATGCCGTTGACGATTCTCGCTGCGCCCGCCGATACCGAGATGCTCGTGCTCGAGATGGGCATGAACGCCACGGGCGAGATTGCGCGCCTTACGGCATGCGCTCGTCCTGCGTACGCGGTGATCACCAAGGTGGGCACATCGCATATCGGCATGCTGGGCAGTCGCGAGAACATCGCGCGCGCTAAGGCGGAGATTATCTCTGGCATGATGCCTGCACACGAGGGGGAGACCCCTCTTCTGGTCATGAACGGCGAGGATGATTTCACGCCCTTTATTCGCGAGGGCTTTGCAGATCCGGCCGGCGTCGACGTCCTTCTGTGCGGCTCTACCGATGCCGACGACGTTCGTGTGAGCAACATCCGCGTGAGCGATGAGGGGCAGCCGTACTTTACCATCACCTTTGCAGACGGCACGTCTCTCAACACCCATGTCGCGCTTCCCGGTGCGCAGGCAGTCATCAATGTCGTCTATGCTGCCTCGATTGCCTATCGTTTGGGCGTGAGCGCAGAGCAGATCGATTCGGTTCTTGCTTCGTTGCAGATCACTGGCCGTCGCCAGGAAATTCGCCGTGCCGCATGTGGAGCGCGTATCATCGACGATACCTATAACGCCGCCCCGGAGTCGATGGCGGCGGGCCTCGACCTGCTGTGCTCGCTTCCGTGTGAGGGCGCTCGCATTGCCATTTTGGGCGAGATGGGTGAGCTCGGTGACGATACGGCGCGCCTTCATGCCCTGACGGGTGCCTACGCTGCCGCTAAGAAGCTTTCGACGCTCGTGTGCGTCGGTGGCGAGCCCGCGCGCGAGCTGGCCGCCGCCGCAAAGCTTATGGGCATGCCGGACGACCAGATTTTCATCGTCTCCGACACCGACGGGCTTATCGAGCGCTTCTCTTCCTCGCTGTGCGCCACAGACCTGGTGCTTGCCAAGGGTTCGCGCTCTGTTGGACTTGACCGTTTTGTCGAGGAGGTCTGCGCATGCTAGGCAATGCTTCGTACCCCACGTATCAGGCCTTCTTGGCTTTAGGTATCGCTGCTCTCATCGCCATTGTGCTCATGCCCCTGTGGATTAAGATCCTCAAGTACGAAAGCATTGGGCAGCAGGTTCGCGCCGACGGCCCCAAACGCCATCTGGTTAAGCAGGGAACGCCTACTATGGGCGGCGTGGTGATTCTCATCGCCATCGTCCTCACCTGTCTCATCATGGCAAAGCACACGACCGAGATGTTGCTTGTGCTCATCGCAACGGTTGCCACCGGCGTACTCGGCCTGATTGACGACCTCACCTCGGTGACGCACGGCCGTTCGCTCGGTCTGACGCCGCACGCCAAGATGATCGGCCTTACGCTCATCTGCGTCGTATTTTGCCTGGGCGCTGTCAATTTTTGCGGTGTTCCTGCCGAGGTGCGCTTTCCGGGCGGCTTTGCCATCGATCTTTCCGTGCTCTCCACGACGATCGACCTTGCGGGCACCAGCTTCACCATACCCTGGCTCTTCCTTATCTTCACCTGGCTTTTGATCGCGGGCTTCTCCAACGCCGTGAACCTTACGGACGGTCTTGATGGACTCGCGGGCGGTACGTCCATGATCGCGCTGCTCATCATGGCGGCCATCGCCTTTCTTTGCGGCGATTCCAACCTCGCCATCTTCGGTGCTGCCGCTGCCGGTGGTTGCCTTGGATTCTTGTGGTTCAACTGCTATCCGGCAAGCATTTTTATGGGCGATACCGGATCTCTCGCTCTCGGAACCGGTTTTGCCTGTATGGGTATCGTCACCAACACCGAGGTTTCTTCGCTTATCATCGGCGGCCTCTTTATCGTCGAGGCACTCTCCGTCATGATTCAGGTCGTGAGCTACCACTTCACCAAGAAGCGCGTGTTCCTCATGGCGCCCATCCATCATCATTTTGAACAGAAGGGTTGGGCGGAGACCAAGGTCGTTATTCGTTTTTGGATCGTGGCAGCCGCCTTCGGCGCGCTCGGTCTTGCCCTTTTCTTCCAGCTGGGATAGTGATTGTATATGCCATTGCCGCAGACGTTCTCGCTTCTGGTCTTGGGCCAGGGCTCTTCGGGTCTCGATGTCGTTTCGTGGGCTTGTGCTCACCTGGGCGACCGCGTTTCCAGTGTCACCATGTACGGTGGCGCGAAGGCGCAACCCAATGATCGCACGCGCGAGCTTGAGCGTGCGGGCGCGCGGTTCGTCTTCGGTACCGAGGACGTCGAGGGGGAGTACGACATTTGCGTCTCCAGCCCCGGTATCTCGGAGTTCTGCGAGTTCTTTGCTGCTGGACGCGCTCACGCGACCCAGATCATGGGCGAACCTGAGTTTGCCTACCGTCTCTCGCCAAACAATTGGTGCGCGGTGACGGGCACCAACGGCAAGACGACCACCACGTCGCTGATCGACCACCTGCTTCGCTCTGCCGATATCCCCAGCGTTCCCGTTGGAAATATCGGCAATCCGCCGATCAATGAGGTCGATGACCGTCCTGAGGGCTCCTGGTTTTGCGCCGAGCTATCGAGCTATCAGATCGCAACCACGGCAGAGCTTCATCCGCGCGTGGCGATCCTGCTCAACATCACGGACGACCACCTGGCATGGCACCGTACGCACGAGAATTATGCCGTAGCGAAGATTCGCCTGTTCCAAAACATGGATGAGGACGATCTGGCTATCGTCGACGTCGACGATGAGGGCAACATGGCCCACCGCGACATGATCTTCGTGCCCGGTCGACGTGTGCTCTCGCTGTCCTATGAGGATTCCGGCGCGCGGGATGCCGCCTTTGTTCGCGAGGGCCGTATGATTGTGCGCCTGGCGGGTGAGGAAAGCGACCTCGTTTGCTCGGCGGACCTCAAGATCGCCGGTCGTCACAACATCATTAACGCCTTGGCCGCTGCAGCTGCAGCCTTTGCTTGCGGCGCTCCCGTGGCATGCGTGCGTGCGGGCCTTTTGAGCTTCGCGCCGCTCGAGCACCGCATCGAGCCTGCCGGGTCCATCGATGGCGTGCGCTTCTATAACGATTCCAAGGCAACAAATACCGATGCGGTCGAGAAGGCCCTGACGGCATTCCCCAACGATCGTGTGATCTTGCTTTTGGGCGGTCACGACAAGGGGACTCCGTTGGAGGATTTCTCGCGCGTCGTGTGCCAAAACGTCGCCGCTGTCGTTTGCTTTGGCGAGGCTGCCGAGCGATTCGAACAAGCGCTTGTAAATGCCGACGCCCAGGGCCTTGGCGTGACGCTTGCTCGTGCAGACCACATGCGCGACGCCGTCGACGTGGCGCGCACCCTCGCGGATAAGGGCGATGTCGTGCTGTTCTCCCCGGCATGCTCTTCGTTTGACGAGTTTTCCGGCTATGAAGAGCGCGGCCGCGTGTTTAAGTCTTATCTCGATGGACTTCGTTCGGCAACTGCCGACGGCATCGAGGGCTAGGGGAGAGCGTGCGAGAAACAACCGCTTCCATGCGCGATACGTCGGCTGCTCGTTCTCGGGGCGCTAAGCCGCGCGGCGGGAACGCTCGTCGCGATCGGGATGCTTCTCCCGAGCATTCCTTTTGGGGAGAGGGCTTTATCGCCGGCGTTCCCGCTCGTATCATGCGTCCGCGTCTGGTGTTCATCGTCTGCCTCGTAGCTCTCGTCGCCTTCGGCTTGCTCATGGTCTTTTCCGCTTCCTCGGTCGAGGCGCTCAAAGAGAACGGCGATGCTCTGTACTACTTCAAGCGTCAGTTCGGCTTTGCCGCTGTGGGCTCTTTGCTGTGCGCGGTCATTTCGTTTCGAGCGATTCCTTGGAACTTTGCCACCAATCAAGTGGCAAAAGCCGTATGGGGCCTGCTCGCGATTGCGCTCGTGCTGGTCTTGGTTGCCGGTGCCGGTGCTGGCGGCGCCAAGCGATGGATCAGGCTTTTTGCGGGCTTTCTTTTTCAGCCTTCCGAGTTCATCAAGCCTATGATTATCATTTTGGTCGCGGGCGCGATGGCCGATTTTTACGAAGCCGAGAAGATCGATTCCAGCCGCTTTTTGATGCGGCTCGCGCTCATCGTGGGACTGCCGTTGCTTTTGATCGTTGCTGAGCCAGATACGGGAACGTTCATGATCATCTTCGCGACGGCCTTTGCCATGCTCTTTCTCTGTGGGCTTTCATGGAAGGTGGTCATAGCGGCTGTGGCCTTTGCCGCCATTCTTCTGTTTGGCATGGTTGCCCTGACCCCGTACCGTCTTGAGCGCTTTTCGGTGCAATCGAACCCTTGGCACGATATGTATGGCAGCGGTTACCAGGCCACACTCGCCCTTATGGCGTTTACCTCGGGCGGGTTGTTCGGGCGCGGAATCGGTAACTCAACGATGAAGTATGGCTTCCTGCCCGAGGCCCATAACGATTACATCTTCTCGATTATCGGCGAGGAGCTTGGCTTTGTGGGCACCATGATTTTCCTGGCCGTTTTTGCTTTGTTTATTTATTCTGCGTTCCAGATCGGTCGCCGGGCGTCCGATCTTAAAGGACGCATGGTGGCGCAAGGATGCGCGCTCATGCTTGCCCTGCAGTTCCTTCTCAATGCTGCGGGCGTGTTGAATCTCATCCCCATGTCGGGAAAGACGATGCCCTTTATCAGCTATGGCGGATCTTCGATGATCTCGAGCTTGATCCTTGCCGGTCTCATCATCCGTGTATCCGTCGAGAGCAACGCTCGTACCGTCTACGATGCTCGTCGCCGCAGCTTTGCCGTTATGGACGAAGATAATGACGTTTCCGACCATATCGGCGTGAGCACCGCGGGGCGTGTTCGCACGCGTTCCGGTCGATCGGTATCAGACGAGCATGCCGGTTTTGCCGTGATGGACGGCGCCTCTGCCCAGGAGCCGCGAGTCCGTGTGGCTCGCACGCGGCCCTCTCGAGCGGAGAGAGCCTCTTCTCGTGCTGATGGAGGATGGGATCGAGTCGATTTGAATGCCGACCCGGCGGATCGCCTTCGCGTCGACGGACGTGACGGGCAGCTGCGCCGTAGGTCGGACAACAGGAGGAATCGCTATGACCGATAAGATGTCGATTGCAATCGCCGCCGGTGGCACCGCCGGTCATGTCAATCCCGCGCTTGCTTTGGCAGACGAGCTCGCCTCGCGTGGGCATGAGGTTCGCTTCTTTGGCGAGACGCGTCGTCTTGAGGGCAAGCTGGTTCCCGAGGCAGGGTTCGATTTCTTTCCGGTCGAGGTGACCGGCTTCGACCGCGCGCGCCCCTGGACGCTTGTTGTCGCCCTCGCGCATCTTTCGCGCGAGGAGCGCCGCTTGGTGCGCACCTTTAAGGAGCATCCTGAACTCAAGCCCGATGTGGCGATCGGTTTCGGTGCCTATGTCGAGCTTCCTTTGGTGCGAGCAGCGGCGAAGCTTGGCATTCCCGTGGTCCTGCACGAGCAGAATTCCGTCCCCGGCCTGGCCAACAAGCAATCGGCAAAGGCTGCGAGTCTTGTCGCTATCGCTCAGCCAAGCGTGCGCTCCATTTTTGAGCACGCGGGCGCAAAGCGCATTGAGTTTACGGGCAATCCCGTGCGCCGCTCCGTCCTCGCCGGAGACCGTGTGCGAGGCCGAGAAGCGTTGGGTATTCCGCAAGACGCTACGGTGCTCCTCGTCTTTGGAGGATCGCTCGGCGCTAAGCATCTCAACGACCGCATGGCTTCGCTTAAGTTCGAGCTGTTGTCGCGCGAGGACCTTCATGTGATCCATTCCACCGGTGCAGACGGCTATGACGATACGGCTGCGGCGCTCTCTCTTTCCGATGAGGAGAAGCAGCGCTATCGCCTGATGCCCTACATCGACAATATGGGCGACATGCTGAGCGCGGCAGATCTCGTCCTTTCCCGTTCCGGTGCCTCGAGCGTCGCCGAGATCGCGGCTTTGGCGGTTCCTTCCGTTCTCGTGCCGTATCCGTTGGCTACGGCAGACCATCAAACGACAAATGCCCGCTTCCTGGTTGATGCGGGTGCTGCCGTTATGTTCGCCGACGCCGACATCGATGGCGCGGATTTCGAGCATACCGTTCTTGAGCTGCTGGTTGATTCTGCCCGCCGTACGAAGATGCACGATGCCGCACGCGGTCTTGCGCAGGATCGGGCTGCTGCGACCCTTGCCGATGCCGTAGAGGGATTGCGCAGATAACACATCGCTTTGGTCTGTCTGGAAGAGTTGCGGTACAGTAAACAGGTTGAAGATTGTTTATTCGCTGCAAGGAGTAGATGGACCTATGGCAGATATCCAGAATGCATCTAGCGAGCCGACGTTCAAGCGCGCCCACTTTATCGGAATTGGCGGCGCCGGCATGAGCGGTATCGCCCTCGTTCTGCATGAGCGCGGCTATGTTGTGACAGGTTCCGATCTTAAGACCTCTCGCTATATTCGCCAGCTCACGCGTGCCGGCGTCGATATTCATGTCGGTCACGAGGCCAAGACCATCGACGAGGTGCAGCCCGACGTGGTGGTTGTTTCCACCGCTATCCCCGAGTCGAACCCTGAGCTGATCCGCGCTCGCGAGCTCGGCATTCCCGTCTGGCCGCGCGCAAAGATGCTCTCTGCTTTGGGTCATGGACACACGACGGTTGCTGTCGCGGGAACCCACGGCAAGACGACCACGTCTTCCATGTGCGCCACCATGCTCGACCGCATGGGTCTCGATCCCAGCTTCTTGATCGGCGGTATCGTCGAGGGCTATGACACCAACGGTCGCAACGGCTCGAGCGAGTACTTTGTTTGCGAGGCCGACGAGTCCGATAGCTCCTTTTTGTATCTTGATCCCAATGTCGTGGTCGTTACCAACGTCGAAGCCGATCACCTGGATCATTACGGCTCCCTCGAAGAGATCGAGGCTACGTTCGTTAAGTTCATGAAGCTCGTGGGCGAGGGCGGCACCGTTATCGTTTGCGGCGACTCGCCTCGTCTGGCCGAGCTCGCTCACGGCACGGGTCTTCATGTCATCACCTATGGCTTTAGCGAGGAGAACGACGTCGTGGTCAAGCCCGACGCCTGCACGCATGCGCTTGGCGGCAGCTTCTCTGCTACCGTGGGCGGGGTGGAGCGTCATGTCTCCATCAAGAACAACCCGGGTCGCCACAACATGCTCAATGCCTGCGCTTCCCTCATCGTGGCTTGCGTTCTGGGCCTCGACGTTGATGCCGCAGCCACCTCGCTCTCTACGTTCGATGGTGTCCGTCGCCGCTTCACCCACGTGGGCGATACGAACGGCATTTGCGTCGTCGACGATTACGGCCATCATCCCACCGAGGTGGGCGCCACGCTCAAGGCGGCAAAGACGCTCGATTTCAAGGATGTCGTGGTGGTGTTCCAGCCGCATCGCTATTCGCGTCTCCAGGCCCTTGCCAGCGATTTTGCCGATGCCTTCGCCGATGCCGATACCGTGATCTTGATCGACGTGTTCTCTGCGGGCGAGATGCCCATCCCCGGCGCTACCTCCAAGATGCTTGCAGACTTGATCGCCGAGCGTCACCCCGGCAAGCCGGTGTTCTACGCTCCCGATCGCGCGTCGCTCATGAAACTTATCGACGAGAATACGCACGAAGGCGACCTGCTCATCACCATGGGTGCCGGTGACGTTACCGCTGTGGGCCCCGAGTATCTCGAGCACACTCAAGAGCAAACCAAGGACGAGCAGTAGGGTATGGGCCTGTTCAACGCCGTCATGGCGCTTTCGGGTGCTGCTGACATCGATCTTATCGAAGACGAGCGCATGTCGCGCCACACCACCTATCGTGTGGGCGGCCCTGCCTCGCTGTTTATAACGTGCCAGGGCTACCATGGCCTGCGTCGTGCGGTCGACGTGCTCTCGCGCGAGGAGATTCCCTGGGTCTTGCTGGGAAGAGGATCGAACATCCTTGTTTCCGATGCGGGATACCAAGGGGCCGTCATCGTGTTGGGCCGCGAGTTTCAGCGCACCGTGATCGGAGACGATGGCATCCACGTTACCGTTG
>CAKUGM010000049.1 GCA_934654625.1 uncultured Collinsella sp.
CGCGTTGTAGCTCGCAAGGGTGGAGCCGAGCATGAGCAGCACCGCCGGTGTGGTGAAATTGCCGATCGTCGCCAGGCCGTCTCCGAGGATTCCCAGATCGTGGATGCCAAGCAAGACGAGGGCAAGCAGAATGAAGCTTGCGAAGAAGGTTGGGTTCACCGCATCGCGGACGAGCTCGCGCAGGCGCTCGGCAAACGAGAGGCTGGCCCGCTCATGCGTATCTTGTGCACCGGCTTTTACCATGGCAGCGCCGATGCTGAAGTTGAACAGGTTGAAGGGAATGTTGGCGATAGCCGCGTACAGTACGGCTTGCGGCCCGAAGATGGCGGAGAGCGCGGGGTAGCCGATGAAGCCGACGTTGCCGAAGGTGATGGAGAAGTGCCATGCGCTGCGTTCCGCGGCCGGCGTGCGCATAAGCGCGGTGACCGCGAAAGCGATGATCGCAGCGATGGCGTAGCCGGCGGTGGAGGCCGCAAGGAGCGTGAGGAGGACGGGGGTTTCCGGCAGCGTTTCGTTTGCGCCTACGGAGGAGACGACCATGCACGGCAGAGTGATGTTGATGATGAGGCGCGTGAGTGCGGTGTTCATCTTCTGGTCGAGAAATCCCGTGCGCGCGGCGACGATGCCGCCGATGATGGGGATGCACAAGGTGAGCATCTGCAGGAAGATGGTCGTGAAAGTCATGAGTTCGCCTCGCTGGACATAACTGGTCGCTGGTTTTCCACGGAGAGATTCTATCACGAGCGAACGGGCGCACTACACTTTGGTAAAGTCGCTGCCTTTCGCGGTCATTTCGGTGCAAATAGCACAAATGAGGGGAGTATTAACGGCTTAGGAGGGCTACACTTGATTGCATTAAATAGGCAGGAGAGTAGAATGTCTGCCTACACATATGCCCGACGGAATGGTAACGGTCGTCGGGCGCGTTATTGAAAGGGGCATGCCATGCCAGCTACTAATCGTTCCACCTCCGATCGCGGCAACTTCGTGTTCACATCAGAATCGGTGACCGAGGGACATCCGGACAAGATCGCAGACCAGGTGTCCGACGCCATTCTCGACGCTATCCTCGCTAAAGAGTCTGCCCTGCAGGCCCAGGGTTACGTGGCGCCCAACGGTGTGCCTGCCAACGTCGATAACGTCCGCTGCGCATGCGAGACGCTTGTGACCACGGGCACCGTGATCGTCGCCGGCGAGATTCGCACGCAGGCCTACGTCGACGTGCAGCAGATCGCGCGCGACACCATCCGCCGCATCGGCTATGACCGCGCCAAGTACGGTTTTGACTGCGAAACCTGCGGCGTCATGAGCCTCATCCACGAGCAGAGCCCCGATATCGCACAGGGCGTGGATGAATCCTTTGAGACCCAAACCGGCGCCACTACCGACCCGATCGATCTGATCGGTGCGGGCGACCAGGGCATGATGTTCGGCTACGCCTCGAACGAGACCTCGACCCTCATGCCTATGCCGCATTATCTGGCGAGCCGCCTTGCGGAGCGTCTGGCCGAAGTGCGCCACAACGGCACCTTGGACTACCTGCGCCCCGACGGTAAGACCCAGGTTACCGTGCGCTACGAGGACGGTAAGCCCGCGGGCGTGGATACCATCGTCGTCTCCACGCAGCACGCTGCCGAGATCGAGGACATGGGCATCATCAAGAATGACATGATCGAGCACGTGATCGCTCCCGTCATGGATGCCGAGGGCATCGACTGGCGCGGCGCCGATGTCTACGTTAACCCCACCGGTCGCTTTGTCGTCGGCGGCCCGATGGGCGATACCGGCCTCACCGGCCGTAAGATCATCGTCGATACCTATGGCGGCATGGGCCGTCATGGCGGCGGCGCCTTCTCGGGCAAAGACTGCACCAAGGTCGACCGCTCCGCTGCGTATGCCGCGCGCTGGGTCGCCAAGAACGTGGTCGCTGCCGGCCTTGCCGACCGCTGCGAGATCGAGCTCGCCTACGCCATCGGCGTCTCCAAGCCGCTCTCCGTCATGGTCGACACCTTCGGTACCGCCCATGTGGACGAGGACCGTATCGTCGAGGCCATCAACAAGACGTTCGACCTGCGTCCCGGTGCTATCATCCGCGACCTCGACCTTCGTCGCCCCATTTACGAGAAGACGGCTGCCTATGGTCACTTTGGCCGCAACGATCCCGACTTCACGTGGGAGAAGACCGATCGCGTCGATGAACTTCGTACGCTGTGCGGCGTGAGCGCATAGCCTGGGTTAGAATTGAGGCATGAACAAGCAGCCCTCGCTCTTTCCCCAATTGGATAGCAAGCCGAAGGAGGCGCCTGCTCCCGCGGGCGCCTCTTCCTTGACTGCCGCTCCGTGCGCCTACGTGCGCGTGGTGGTCGATATCCCCTCGCGCGCACTTTCCGAGCCGTTTACCTATGGCGTGCCGGAAGAGCTTGCCGTCACGGCGCTTGTCGGTGCCACGGCGCTCGTGCCCTTTGGCCCGCGTATGGCTTTGGGCTATATCTGCGAGCGCATGGACAGCTTGCCTTTGAGCGGGGAGGGCTCTGTACCCCATCCTTCTCGCATCAAGTGCATCCGCGATATCCTGGCCGCCCCGGCCTTTACCGAGCAATCGGCCCGTATCGCCTTTTGGATGGCGCGCGAATACGTGGCCTCGGTTTCTGAATGCCTGCGTCTTTTTTTGCCCCCGGGAGGCACGCCCCGTCTCGTGCGCGATGCGAAGGGGGTCTATCGCGTGGAGGCGCCCGCTACGCCCGAGGCCCATGAGCGCTGGGTTTCGCTTACCGAGGAGGGACGCTCCTATGAGCCGCCTGCCCGCGCGGTACGCCAGCGTCAGGTGCTCGACGCTCTTGCCTGCGGCCCGGTGACCACGCGCGAGCTGCGCGTTCTCTATACCGATATGTCGGCGACGGTTCGTGCACTCGAGCGCCGCGGGGTGGTTCGCGTCGAGGAGCGTCGCGCCTGGCGCGGGTGCGAGGATGCGACCACGCTGTCCTCCGCCAACGGTGCCGCGCCTGTCTCGCTTACGGCGGGGCAGCAAGAGGCGCTCGACGCCATCGAGGCGGCGCGGGACGATGCGGCCGGTCGCGTGGTCGTTGTCGATGGCGTGACCGGCTCGGGCAAGACCGAGGTCTATCTTTCTGCTATCGAGCGCGTGCTTGCAGATGGCAAATCGGCGTTTGTTCTCGTGCCCGAGATCTCGCTTACCGCTCAGACCGTCGGACGCTTTCGTTCGCGCTTCGGTTCGCAGGTCGCGGTCTTCCATTCGCGCCTTTCGGCTGGTGAGCGTCGCGATCAATGGGATATGGTCGCCGCCGGTGCGGCCCGCGTGGTGGTCGGCGCGCGCTCGGCGCTGTTTTGCCCGCTGCGCGATCCGGGCGTCATCATCATCGACGAGGAGCACGAGCAATCCTATAAGCAGGGGTCTTCGCCGCGCTATCACGCGCGCGAGGTCGCGGCGCACATGGCTGCGGTCTACGGGTGCCCGCTCGTGCTCGGATCGGCGACGCCAAGCTCCGAGGCGCTTGCTCGCTGCCGCGCCGGTGAGCATGCGGGCCAGCGTTGGCTGCGCGTGCGTATGCCCGAGCGTCCCGGCACGGCGCGCCTACCCGAGGTCACCATCTGCGACCTGCGACGCGAGTTCGCAGGCGGCAGTCGCTCGATGTTTTCCAAAGAGCTTCGCGAGGCGCTCCTTGGCGTGGCCGAGCGTCGCGAGAAGGCGGTTCTTCTGCACAATCGTCGAGGGTTCGCCCCTTTTTTAATGTGCCGCGAATGCGGGTGCGTGCCCACCTGCAAGCACTGCTCTACAGCGCTTACCTATCATGAGCGCACGCATACCCTTGAGTGCCACACCTGCGGGGCCACGTATCACGTGCGGCCCTATCCCGCGGTGGGCTCTGCTTGCCCTAAGTGCGGAAGCCGCTATCTGGCGAAGATGGGGCTTGGCACCCAGCAGGTCGAGGACGCGCTGCTTCAGCTGCTGCCGCAACATGTCGAGGTCATTCGCATGGATGCCGATTCGACACGCGGCAAAGACGCTCATAAGGAGCTGCTCGAGCGCTTCGACGCCGCGGAATGCGCGGTGCTGTTGGGCACGCAGATGATTGCCAAAGGACTCGATTTTCCCGAGGTGACGCTCGCCGCCGTGGTGAATGCCGATTATGCCCTCAAAATGCCCGATTTCCGTGCCTCTGAGCGGGCGTTCGACCTCTACGAACAGCTTGCGGGCCGTGCCGGCAGGGGAGAGCAGGCCGGGCGCGTGATCATCCAAACCTACCTTCCGGACGATCCGGTGATCCGTGCCGTGGCGTCGCACGACCGCTCCATCTTTACCGAGAGCGACTTGGCCCAGCGTAAAGAGGCGGGCTATCCGCCTTTCGTAAGGCTCACCAACGTCGTGGTCTGGGGCGCCGACGAGCGCGCTTGCCGCAGCTATATCGAGGAGCTTGCCGCCGCCGTTCGTGCCCAGATGGGTCTTGACGATCCGGCGTCTGTCATCGGCCTCACGCCGCTTTCCGAGGAAGACGAGGCCGAATCCTCGCCGCATCCCGTTTTGCTTGGTCCCGTGCCCTGCGTCATCGAGCGCGCGAAGGACCGATTCAGGTTCCACTTTATATGCAAGACCCCGGTGGGGTACCATGTTTCAGACTGTATACGCGCCGCGCTTGCGTGCGTCGGGTCCCGCGAGGGCATCAGTTTGAGCGTCGATGTGGACGCATACGACTTGATGTAGGTGCGGGGCCGCATTTGATAGAAAGGAGCGATGGCGTCTATGGAGATGAACGGCATCGTGTTGTCGCCCGACCCGCGTCTTCGTCAAGAATGCGCCGAGATCACCGAGATCGGACCGGATATCGAACGCCTGGCCGAACGCATGAAGAAAATAATGTTCGATAACGGCGGCTGCGGTCTTGCCGCTCCGCAGATCGGCGAGCTCATCCAGCTGGTAGTCATCGATACCGACTATGCCGGTGCGGACGATTTCGATCCCTATGTGCTCATTAACCCCGTGATCGTGGAGCAATCGGATACGCTTGCGCCGTATAACGAGGGCTGTCTGTCCATTCCCGGGATCAACTGCGAGATCTTCCGTCCCGACCATGTGGTCGTCGAGGCTTACGACCTCGATGCCAACCTTATGCGTTACGAGGCTGCCGGCGACCTGATGTGCGTATGCCTGCAGCACGAGATCGACCATCTGCACGGCAAGACGATGTTCGAGCGCTTGGCTCCCGGCAAGAGGATCGCCGCCCTCCACGATTATCAGGAGGCGCGCGCTCGCGGCGCCAAACCCGGCGAGACGGAGTAGCATCTGGAAAGGAGCGCACGAATGCGCATTGTCTTCATGGGCACGCCCGATTTCGCCGTGCCGTCCCTGCGCGAGCTCGCTTCGCGTTTCGAGGTGGTCTTGGTGCTCACGCGACCCGATGCCGTGCGCAGCCGCGGGAAGAAACTCGAGCCGTCTGCGGTCAAGGCGGCAGCTCTGGAGCTCGATATCCCCGTGATGGAGGCCACTCGCATCACGCCCGAGGTCATGGATCGCTTGCGCGAGGCCGACGCCGATATCTTCTGCGTTGCCGCCTACGGGTGCATCTTGCCCGATGACGTCTTGCATATGGCGCCGCTCGGCATCGTGAACGTGCATGCGTCGCTTCTGCCGCGCTGGCGCGGTGCCGCTCCCATCCAGCGCGCGATCATCGCTGGCGACGAGCGCGCCGGCGTTTCCATCATGCGCATCGGGCACGGTGTGGATACCGGTGCCTATTGTGCCCAGGCGAGCTGCTCTGTGGCGGGCAAGACCGCCGACGAGCTTACGGCCGAGCTGGCGCAATTGGGTGCCGACCTCCTGTGCGATACGATTCCCTCGCTAGCCGACGGTACGGCGGTGTGGACCGAGCAAGATGAGGCCCTTGTCACCCATGCGCAGAAGATCTCGAAGGCGGAGATGCGCCTGGATCCGCAGCAGAGCGCTCTTGTAAACCTGCGTCGTGTGCTCGCTTCTTCCGATACGGCTCCTGCGCGCTGCGTCGCTGCAGGCAAGCCCGTGCGCATTATGAATGCCGTGCTCGTGGACGGTCCGGCTCCTGCTACCGCTGCCGGAAAGCTCATTTGCCAGGGCAAGCGCGTCTTTATCGGATGTCTTGATGGCGCGCTTGAAGTCATGTCCGTCAAGCCCGACGGCAAGCGTCAGATGGATGCAAAGGCCTGGGCTGCGGGCCTGCATGGCGATGATCTTGCCTGGGAGATGCTCTCGTGACCAAGCTTTCGCCTGCCCGTCGTCGCGCTTTAAGTGCGCTGATGGAGGCGCAAGATGGCCGCGGCTTCGTCCGCGATATCCTTGCGGCTTCATCGGGCACTCTGTCCGATGCGCGTGACGAGGCATTTGCCTTGACTCTTGCTTTGGGTGTGACTGCTTGCGCAGGTGCGCTGGACGAGGCGCTCGACCGCTATGTCGCCAAGCCCGCGAAGGTTTCCGCCCGTGTGCGCATGGCGCTGCGCATCCCTGCGTTCGAGATGCTCTATCTCGATACGCCGGGGCATGTTGCGGTAAGTCAGGGCGTCGAGCTCGTGCGTTCGCAAGCACGCTCGGCGGCAGGTCTTGCCAATGCGGTGCTGCGTCGTGTCGACGAAGGGCGTTCCGCGTTTTTTGCTGCACAGGATGCCGAGGAGGGCCAGCGCGAGGCTGTTGTCGCTGCGCGCCGCCAGGGCCTCCCCATTTGGCTCGCTCGAAAGATTGAAGCCTCGCTTGCGCATCGCGGTCATGCCGAAGAATCGCTTTGCTTCAATGGCGCGCCTGCTCCCGCTTGCATCTGCGTCCGTCCCGGAGCCGTGCTTTCCGACTCCGTGTCCAGCTGCATCGAACCCTCCGTGCTTGACGGCACCTATCTGGTGGGTGCCCCTTCGATGGTCGCCGCATCGGAGGATCTGACGCAGGGCAACCTTGCGGTGTCGGATCTCAATGCGCAGCTCATCGCCGCTTCTGCCGTGCGGGACGGTTCGTGCTTGGAGATCGGAGCCGGGCGCGGCACTAAGACATATGTCACGGTATGCCGTGCGAGTCGGCTCGGCTTGCAGCGCCGCCACGTTGCCGTGGACCTCTCTGCCGCTAAATGTGACCTAAATCTTCGGCGCTTGCAGCAGGCTGGCCTTGCACAAGGTGTCGAGTTCGCGCCGGGCGATGGCTGCGATCTCGACGCGACGCTCGCGCAGATCGATAATGCTGGCGAGCCCACCTTGTTCGATACGGTCTTTCTGGATGCTCCCTGTTCGGGCACGGGCACGATGCGCCGCCATCCCGAGATTCCCTGGCGTCTGCTGCCAAGCGATGTCGAGCATGACCTTCCCGACCTCCAGCTGCAGCTGCTTCGGGAAGCCGCGTGTCGCGTGAAGCCTACAGGCGAGCTGATCTATGCTACCTGCTCGGTGCTCATGCAGGAAAACGAGCAGGTTATCGATGCGTTTTTGCATTCAGAGGAAGGACGCCTGTTCAGCCTCGCTTCGTTTTCCGAGTCTCCTGCCTTTTGCAAGGAGCCTGCCGTCGTCGCATATCTGCAGGCGCGGGAGGATGGTCGGGGCCAATTCCAGTCCATTCCTCTTGTTCAGTCGGATTTCGATGGCCACTTCTGCGCCCGTCTCATTCGACGGGAAGGGTAGGGACACTGGCCCGTCTGGCCTTGGCGTTGTTTTTTGCCATGTAAAGCGCCCGCAGCTCATTGAGGTAAGCTGCGGGCGCTTTTGGCGTTTTGTGTAGCGAGCGCTAGTTGTTGTGAGGACAATCGGCGCAACCGCAAGAATGCGTCTCGCTTGCGGCGCCAGACGTTGCCGAGGTGCTCGAAGAACCGCCACGCTGGTCGGTGTTGTAGAAGCCCGAGCCCTCAAACTTGATGCCGCTTGCGTTGAATACGCGCTCGGTGGCGCCGCCGCAGTCGGGACAAGCGATATCCGGGTGCTCCGTCATTCCGTGCTCGACCTCAAAGACCTTGCCGCATGAGCCGCAGCGATAGTCATACCGTGCCATGAAACTCTCCTCTTAAGCCATACGATGTAAGCAACGTTGCCTACTGTACCCGAATCTGCCCCGATTTGTTCCTAGAACTCGAGACGTCTATTTCTGATACATATGCGAGCGTTCGCATCGCAGGGCCATCTCGCGCATGCGCTCAATCGAGGCGACGAGATTCTCCTCGTCTGCCTGCCATGACCAATTGCCTCCAGTGGTTCCGGGTACGTTCATGCGCGCATCGTCGCCCAGAAGCATTACGTCTTGGAGCGTAAGCATGACAAGGGGAGTGTTGCTCTTAAAGGCGCGCTCGATCATGTCGAGTGCGGTCCTTTGGAGCTCGGCATCGTCTTCGCTCGCGCCTGCAAACCAGCGAGACCCCACCCAGCCCATAAGCGTCGAGGTGTCATGGGTCGAGGTGTAGACCACGTTTGCAGGATTGTCGGGCATCGAGAAGCGAGGGTCGTCATCGCAAAACTCAAGGACGTCCATGCCGGGAAAACCGCACTGCGCCTTGAGGGCGCGTACTGCTGGCGTGAGATATCCAAGGTCCTCGGCGATAAACGGCAAAGGTCCCAGCAAGTCGTGGACCCGCGAGAACAGCTCCAGGCCAGGACCGGGAATCCATCGGCCCGCGGCACCGGTTTTGCCGGCCGGGATGGAGAAATACGACTGGAAACCGAGGAAGTGGTCCAGGCGCACATCGTCGTACAGCTCGAGGGAGCGGCGCAGTCGCTCGGTCCACCACACGTAGCCGTCATGGTGCATATGGCGCCAGCGGAAGGTGGGGTTGCCCCAGACCTGTCCGGTCTCGGAGAAGCGGTCGGGCGGGGTGCCGGCAATCTCTGCGGGCGTACCCGAATCATCAAGCTGGAACATCTCGGGTTCACTCCAGGTGTCGGCGGAGTCATCCGAGACGTACATGGGAATATCGCCGATAATGCGAATGCCGCGCTCGTTGGCGTAGCGCTTGAGCTCGCGCCACTCGCAGTCAAAACGATATTGCGTGAAGGCGTGATAGCGTGCGCGCTCTCGATAGGCGGGATCGTCGAGAATCGCGACGTCATAGCGCGATAGCTCGTCTTCCCATGTGTGGCGCGAGGTTCCCTTGTGCACATCTTTCACTGCGGCGAATGCGCAGTAGGGGTCGAGCCAGGTGCTTGCTCGCTCGGTAAAGGCACAAAAATCGGCCTTGTGCTCGCCTTCGTTTGCGATAAACGCGCGGAACTGCTCCTGAAGCTCGGCGGGGCTCTCTTCCAGCAGGTCGATATTGCCCGCAAAGGCAGAGGGGCCGGCGTAGGGGGAGCGATGCTCGTCTGTCGGGTTGAGGGGCAGCACCTGCCAGTACGATGCCCCCATCTCCTGAAGATGATCGACAAAGCGACGTGCCGGAGCGCCCAGTGTTCCGGGCTTGCCTTCAGCGGGGACGGACGTGACGTGGCATACCACGCCCCAGCCGTGATCGAGCGGCTTTTGCAGGCGCGCATGCGGATGGAAATAGATCGCGGCGCTGCCCAGCGGGTAGAGCGTTACGGTTGTCATCCCGTCGTCCTCGGCGCAGACGGTGCGACCGGAGATAAGGTCGGTGGCGGCTTCTCCCGTAAAGGGTATGCGTACCGTATGCGTATTGCATGCATCGCGGTTGATGAGCATGCTCACATGCTCGCCGTCGGGGCCTTTCCTCGTGTACATGAGGACATCGGCATCGAGGGCGCGCGCTTCTATGGATGCGGCGGCAAAAAGCGGCATGGAACGGCGCAGGGAGGCGGCGTTTTTAATCATGGCCTGGAAGTCCAGGTCTTCATGGCCCCAGGGATAAGTCGAGCGATTGCCCGGGTCTGTCGCGCCCTGCAGGCCGGCCTCGTCGCCATAGTAGACGCAGGGTACGCCGGGGTAGGTCATCTGCATGAGGGTGGCAAGCCAGAAGCGTCCTTTAGCGAGGCCGAGCTTGTCATCGGGAAGATGCCAGGTCGCGCGCTCGTTTTCGGGGATAGCGTCCGGATCGTCCATACCGCCCAGAACGGAGATGATGCGCGCGCGATCATGGCTGCTCAAAAGGTTGAGCGAGCAGCGCATGGCCTCGTCGGGGTAGTTCTCGCGTTGCGACTCGATCATCTCCGCCGCACAATAGGCGTCGACGCCCTCTGTGCCGGTGAGGAAGCCGATCACCATGTCGCGGAACGGATAGTTCATGGCAGCATCGAGCTCATCGCCCAGAAGGTAGCGACGAAGATTGCCATAGCTGATCTTATTGGACGCATCTTCCCAGACTTCGCCCAATACCAATGCGTCGGGCTTTTCGGCAGTCGCCGCACGTTTAATCTCGGCGATAAAGCCATCGGTGAGCTCGTCTGCGACATCGAGGCGCCAGCCGTCGGCCCCCATGCGCAGCCAATGGCGGATCACGCCGTTGGGGCCCAGAAGCAGTTCTCGAACGGCGGGGGAGTTCTCGTTGAGCGCCGGCATGTTGGTCACGCCCCACCAGCACTCGTAGGTCCCGTCCTCATTGAAGTTGAACGCGTCTTCCCAAGGGGTTTTACCTCCCTGCCAAGCGCCGGGCATCGGGTAGTTGCCGTAGCGGTTGAAGTAGATCGAATCGTCGCCCGTGTGGTTGAAAACGCCGTCGAGGATGATGCCGATACCGCGCTCGTGCGCCGCTGCGCACAGGTCGCAAAAATCCTGATCGGTTCCCAAAATCGGATCGATATGCAGGTAGTTTGCCGTGTCGTAGCGATGGTTGCTCACCGCTTCGAAGATAGGGTTGAGGTAGATGGCCGTAAAGCCCATCTCACTCAAGTGGGGAAGCTTCTCTTCGATGCCTTTGAGCGATCCGCCGTAGAAATCCCATGAGGTTATCGATCTGT
>CAKUGM010000050.1 GCA_934654625.1 uncultured Collinsella sp.
GTTCCGGCCATATGTTTGCCATCACCACCTGGTCTTTTGGCATCTCGGTCTGCCTGTTTGTCTTTGGCGGCGCCGTGTGCATGAACCCGGCTATGGTGCTTGCCCAGTGCATCGTGGGCCTGGTGCCGTGGAGCAGCTGCATTCCCTTCATGCTTGCCGATATGCTTGGCGGCTTCGTAGGCGCCTGCATCGCATGGTTCATGTATGCCGATGAGTTCAAGGCTTCCGAGGGCGTCGTCGACCCCATTGCCCAGCGCAATATCTTCTCGACCAACCCCACCGCCGAGGGCACCAATTACGCTCGTAACTTCTTCTGCGAAGCTATTTGCACCTTCGTGTTCATCAGCGCTATTCTCGCCGCTGCTAGCCGTGCTGGTGAGAACGTTCTGATGCTCGCTATCTGCGTCGGCCTGATTGTATGGGCCGTTGGCATGGGCATGGGCGGCATCACCGGCTTCGCCATGAACCAGGCTCGTGACCTTGGTCCTCGCATGGCCTATCAGCTGCTGCCGATCAAGAACAAGGCCGATAACAACTGGAAGTACGGCCTGCTCGTTCCTGGCATCGCTCCGTTTGTCGGTGCTATCGTGGCTGCACTGTTTGTGCATGGTTTCTTGGGCATGTTCTAGTCCAAGGCTGCATAGTTGTCCGCTGCTCGCATGGGGTAACTTCTCGGTGCGTCCTCGGACATACAAGAAGCCCTCGCTGCGAACTTCGTGCGGCGAGGGCTTCTTGCGTCCTGCGGAATGCACCGGGAAGTTACCCATGCGGGCAGCTGCGGGATCTTAGCTGTGTTCGAACAAGCAACCCAACGTATATATCTGAGTTTGAATGTGAGGGGCGCTTTGTTGATGGGGGCCTTGGGATGAGGGCGGTACTTTGGGAGGGGGCGACGCCTTGGAATGGGATGGGGTGTTTAGTTGAAGAGGGGCTTTATGGCTGAGAGGTAGTCTTTGGCTACGTCGGCTTTGTTGGCTTGGAAGTTGTGCCAGGCCCACCATTGGACCATTCCTACGAAGCTTGAGGCTATATGGTGGAGGAGAAAGTTTCGGTCCATGGTGGCTGCTGGGCCCTGCGGGTTGACGGGTAGGGCCTCGGTTGCTCGGGTCGCGATGGTCTTGCGGAGACAGTCGGCGAAGACGCGCGAACCGGCGCCGGCCACCAGCGCCCGTACGCCCTGACGACGATCCCACAGGTTGCTAAGGATATGCTCGACCTGTACGAGCGGATCATCGAGCGGCGCCCCTTCATCGTCGAGGGCATGGGTGCAGATATCGCATACGAGCTCGGCGAGCAGGTCGTCTTTGCTCTTGAAGAGTCCGTAGAACGTTGCACGGCCCACGCGAGCGCGTGCGATGATGTCGCCGACGGTGATCTTGCCGTAGTCTTCTTCGCACAGCAATTCGAAGAACGCCGAAACGATGGCGGCGCGGCTTTTGGCCTTGCGGGCGTCCACGCCCTATGCCTCCACGTGAACGAGCAGGCAACGGAGCGTGCCGGAGCAGCCCTCGTAGGGGCGCTTGCCGGCACCGTAGCCGACGGCCTCGATGCGGTAGCGAACTGGAAGATGCTCGGATGTGCGTAGCGCGGCGACGATGGCGGCGCCCGTGGGCGTCACGAGCTCTCCTGCGACCGGTGCAGGCGTGAGGGCAATATTGCCCGCCTGGCACAAGTTGACGACGGCGGGTACGGGAATGGGCATAAGGCCGTGGGCACAGCGGATGGTGCCGTGGCCCTCAGAGAGCGACTCGACCACGATATCCTCAATACCCAAGTCGTCGAGGCAGATGGCGACTGAGCAGACGTCGACAATGGAGTCGATGGCGCCCACCTCGTGGAACATGACGGTCTCGGGCGTTTTGCCATGGGCTTTAGCCTCGGCGGCGGCAAGTGCGGTGAAGATGGCGAGGGCGCGGCGTTTAGCGCCATCGCTCAGCTGCGAGCCGTCGATGATGGCGGTGACGTCTGCCAAAGAGCGGTGGTGATGATGGTGGCCGTGATGATGGTCATCGTGGTCATGGTCGTGCTCATGCGTGTGCTCGTGGCTGTGATCGTGCTCGGCATGGTCATGATGGTGATGCTCGTGCGCGTTCTTGTGCTCGGCAGGTGTTCCGTTGCCGTAGAGCCAAACCATATCGTGGTCGTGGTTCTCGAGGCCAGCCGCAAGTTGAACGTCAAAATCGCAGGCGTCGATGCCATGCTTGTTTACGCGCGTCACGGCGATCGTAAAGCCGTCGACCGGCAGCGTGGCGAGCTGCTCGCGCAGGTGCTCCTCGCTGGCGCCCAGGTCGAGCAGGGCTGCAACGGTCATATCGCCGCTGATGCCCGAGGTGCCGTCGATGATAAGCGTGTTCTGATGGTTAGACATGGAATACTCCTTAGCGGGTGCGGGGCGTACCGGCGCTTAGATGGTTGATGAGACTTGCCTGGTAGGCGGCGCCAAAGCCGTTGTCGATATTGACGACCGAAACGCCGCTGGCGCAGGAGTTGAGCATGGCGAGCAGTGCTGCCACGCCACCAAAGCTTGCACCGTAGCCCACGCTGGTGGGAACGGCGATGACCGGACAGCTCACCAAGCCGCCGATAACGCTCGCCAGGGCGCCCTCCATGCCGGCGATGGCGATGACCACCTGCGCCCGGGCAAGTTCCTCGGCATGAGCGAGCAGACGGTGCAGACCGGCTACCCCCACATCGTAGAGGCGGTCGACCTCGTTGCCGTAAAACTCGGCCGTTAGCGCGGCCTCTTCTGCAGTGGACAGATCACTTGTGCCAGCGCAGGCGACGACAATGCGTCCGTTGCCGGTAGGGGAGGGCTTGCCGCCCACGAGAGCGAGCTGTGCATCCGGGACATATCCCAGGTCGATGCCGTTACCAAGAAGCTCTGACGTGCGTGTTGCCTTCTCGGCATCCAAACGCGTGACCAAGATGCGCTCTTGGTCTGCATCGAGCAGTGCTTTGATGATGGCAGAAATTTGCTCGGCTGTTTTGCCAGCTCCGTAGACGACCTCGCCGGCTCCCTGGCGCACCCCGCGTGAAAGATCGAGCTGTGCAAAGCCCAGATCGGCGGTCGGCGCCGTCTGGATGCGCGCGAGGGCATCGGCCGGGGTGACTGCTCCGCCGGCAACATCGCTCAACAACTGCTCAAGATCTCGCTTATCCATATAGGTTCCCTTCGACGGTGCAAAGTCTAGCACTCAAGGATAAGTTTCCGAACACTAAGACATAATTGTTCGGAAACTAGATATAGCGGAGTTGATTTGATTATGGGGCAAACGTGCTAATCGCGCAGGATGATATCCATAGCGAGCATCAGGTTGCGCTCATTAATGGCAAATGGGGCCGCCGCGCGCACTTTGGGCTTGGCGCAAAACGCGATACCTGTGCCGGCTGCTTGAATCATGGGGATGTCGTTGGCGCCGTCTCCCATGGCGACCGTCTGGGACATAGGGAGACCGAGCTCGTGGGCCCATGATCGAAGGGCCTCGAGCTTGCGTTCGCACGTCACGATTTCTGCCGCAAGCTTGCCCGTGAGCCTGCCGTTCTGTATTTCCAGACGATTGGCAATGCAGTAGTCGATGCCGGCTGCCTCGACGATGCGGTCGGCAACCTCGTGGAATCCGCCGCTTACCACGCCGACCTTCCATCCGCGCTCGTGCGCCGTGCGTATCAGCTCGAGCGCGCCCGGCGTGAAGGTTACGCGCGCAAAAGTGCGGTCGAACACTTCCTGTCCAAGGCCTGCAAGGAGTCCCACGCGTTCTTCGAGCGCTTGCTTGAAATCGATTTCTCCACGCATGGCGCGCTCGGTGATTGCGGCAACCTGCTCGCCAACACCGGCCTCCTCGCCCAACAGGTCGATGACTTCCTCGTTGATGAGCGTCGAGTCGATATCCATCACGATGAGGCGCATGCTTGCCGTGGCTGGGCACTGCTGGTCTGCACCGGTACAGACGAGTTTGGACGTTGCGGTCATGGGGGCTCCTTGCAATCGGTTTGGACCACTGTAGCGCACTGGAGCGTTTTGGGCAGGTACCATTCGCAATGTCATAGTCGTTTCATGAACTGCGCCTTCTTTACCAGGGGAAATGTAGGGGACTGTCCGTGCGGCGCAACCTCATGCACCACCGTTCGGTGGCCTTGCAGCGGTACCTGTGTTAAGACTCGACGCATGTGCGCACTTTTTTGCGGCAAAGCAATGCGTTTCGCGCTAGACTAGTACGCCGTGCCGGATCGCGCTGTCTACACGCTCCGGCAGTCTGTACGCCAGCCGCCCGTACGACACGGGGCGGCGCAGATCAAAAAAGGAGATATCTGTGGCAGACACCAGCACTCGTCCCATCGACGAGCACTCCATGCACACGCACACCTGCGGCGAGCTTCGTCGCGAGAACGTGGGCGAGGAGGTTACCCTTACCGGTTGGGTAAGCCGTCGCCGCGACCATGGCGGCCTTATTTTCTGCGACCTTCGCGACCGCGAGGGTATCACGCAGCTCACGTTTGACCCCGAGCATTCCGACGGCGACGCCTTCAAGATCGCCGAGACCATGCGCCCCGAGTGGCCCATCAAGATTCACGGCGTCGTGCGCGCACGTGGCGAGGAGACCACCAATCCCAAGCTCGCGACCGGCGAGATCGAGGTCCTGACCGACCACGCCGAGGTGCTCAACACCTCCATGACCCCGCCTTTCCAGATCGAAGATGGTATCGAGACCAGCGAGGATACGCGTCTGCGCTATCGCTATCTGGACCTTCGTCGTCCCGAGATGATGGGCAACCTGCGCCTGCGTTCCGACTTCACGTTCGCCATCCGCGAGGCGCTGCACAACCGTGACTTCATGGAAGTCGAGACTCCCTGCCTCTTCAAGTCCACGCCCGAGGGCGCACGCGACTTTATCGTTCCCAGCCGCATCCAGCCGGGTAACTTCTACGCCCTGCCGCAGAGCCCGCAGCTCCTGAAGCAGCTGCTCATGGTCGGCGGCGTCGAGCGTTACTACCAGGTTGCCAAGTGCTTCCGTGACGAGGACCTTCGCGCCGATCGTCAGCCTGAGTTCACGCAGGTCGATATCGAGATGTCCTTCGTGGAGCAGGACGACGTGATGGGCGCGCTCGAGGAAGTGCTGGCTGATGCCTTTGGCCGCATGGGCGTCGAGATGCCCACGCCGCTTCGCCGCATTCAGTATTGGGACGCCATGGACACCTATGGTTCCGACAAGCCCGATACCCGTTTTGGCATGCACCTGGTGGACCTCACCGACGTGTTCGCCGATTCCAAGTTCAAGGTCTTTGCGAGCGCTGCAAACACCGAGGGCCACGTGGTCAAGGCCATCAACGCCAAGGGCGCCGGCACCTGGCCGCGTGCTCAGATTGACAAGCTGGGCAATGTTGCCGCCAAGTTTGGCGCTAAGGGCCTGGCCTGGATCGCCTTCCGCGAGGACGGCTCCATTAACAGCCCGATCGTCAAGTTCTTCTCCGACGAGGAGATGGCGACCCTGCGCGAGCGCATGGATGTTGAGCCTGGCGACCTCGTCATGTTTGCTGCTGGCCCGCGTCTCGCTTCCGACGAGATTCTGGGCGGCATGCGCAGCCATATGGCCGATGCCCTGAACATCGAGCGCGAGGGTCACGACTTCCTGTGGGTTGTCAACTTCCCGCTGTTCCATTGGGATGAGGACCGCAAGGCCTATGCTGCCGAGCATCAGCCCTTCACGCTGCCCACCGAGAGCGACATCTCCAAGATCGAAGCCGACCCTCTGGCTGCCGGTTCCTTTACGTACGACTTCGTCATGGACGGCTATGAGGCCGGCGGTGGCGGCATGCGTATCCACAACGCCGATATGCAGATGGCCATGCTCAAGCTGCTCGGCTTTACCGAGGAACGCGCGGAGTCCCAGTTCGGCTTCGTGCTGGAGGCTCTCAAGTTCGGTGCTCCCCCCATGGGCGGTTTCGCGCTGGGCCTCGACCGCGTGTGCATGCTGCTTACCGGCTCCGATTCCATCCGCGACGTCATGGCGTTCCCCAAGACGGCGAGCGGTTCCGACCTCATGTCCGCTGCTCCGAGTGCCGTCTCTGGTGCACAGCTCAAGGATGTTTCCCTGCGTTTGATGTAGGGCCGGACACAGGGCAAAAGTCGATAAAGAACGTGGGGCAAAATCGCGATGGTTTTGCCCCATTTTTTATTTGAAAGGTTGAGCGGTGGAGTATTTGCTGGTGGCGTTGGGCGGTGCCGTTGGCAGCGTTGGGCGTTATGGAATCGGACAGGCGCTTCAGGGAATACTGGGAGATTTCCCAGTCGGAACATTTGCGGCAAACGTCATCGCAGGATTTATCATCGGTTTCGTGACGGGTCTTGCTGGTGCGGACATTGTTTCTGCGCGAGGCAAACTTCTGCTGACGACAGGTCTGTGCGGTGGCCTTTCGACGTTTTCGACGTTTAGCCTGGAGACGGTTAGCCTTATGCGGGACGGTGCTTGGGGCATGGCGACGCTGAGCGTGCTTTTGAATGTTGCCGTGTGCTGTGCTTCGGTTCTCGCGGGCATGTGGGTGTCGGCGCGCGTGTCGACATGTGCAATGCGCTAATCGTCTGCCAAGCGCTTTGTTGACACTATAGAGGCGAGGGAAATGCGTCCGCTTCCGCGTGGACGTCGGGGAAGGAGAAGCGATATGTTCTGCAGAGCGTGCGGTGCCGAGATGGAGGATGGAGCCAGGTTCTGCCCCAAGTGCGGCAAGCCCGTCGCGGACGAGGCCGAGGCGCAGCCGGGAGAATCCGGACCTGGGATCGATGGCGCCGAGGGGGCTGCGCCTCAACCTGTCAAAGCTGTCGGCGAGGGAGAGCTGACGGGCGATGTACCCGTTTCGGTTGAGGTCGCTGACAAGGAGGAGTCGGCGGTGGAGCCGTCCTCGGACGCTGATGCCGAGGCTGCTGGAACCCCTGCTGGCCCAAAGCGTGGTAAAAAGCCCTTTTTGATCGCTGCGATCGTGGCGGTGCTGCTCGTCTTGGGTGGTGGCGCCGGCTACTACTTTGGCGTCTATGCGCCCGAGCATGCGCGCGAGGCCGCCGAGCAGGAGGCTCTCGCGGCTGAGCATATCGTGCGCGTGTCGGTGGCGGCCGAGGGATGGGATACCGCGGCTGGGGCGACGCGCGTGCCGCTGCTGGTCAAGGGCCGTGAAGAGCGCGGCGAGAAGATTAACAAGGTCTACTACGTTGATTCCACGGGTGCCGGCCTCAAGCTGCGTCGCGGTATGTATACCGTCATGGTGGCGGGTTCGCCCATCGCCGCGGACGGAACGGTCTACACCGTCCCCAATACCGAGGTCGAGGTGAAGATCGACGAGAAGGACGCCGAGAAGAAGGGTGGCGTTGACGCTACCGGCACCGCGATGAAGCTCGACCCGGTCCCCGCCACCGACGTGACGGACGACCAAATTGCCGATGCGAAGAAGTGGGCCGAGGGTGACGAAGGAGCCGCGGATGCGGGCTGTACTTTCGACGTCGACGCACTCGCCACGGCCGCGACCAAGCGTCGTGACGATGCCGTCGCCGCCAAAAAGGCAGAGGAGGAGGCCGCAAAGCGCGCTGAGGAGGCCAAACAGGCCCGCACGATCGACACTGACTACTTCACCATGGTCCTGCCGGACTGGTTCCCAATCGAGGAGTTTGAATACAGTACTCAAGAGGGTTCTGATTATGGCTGCGGGACTGGCGATTGGAGCGTGACGAACTTCATTCGGAATGGAGATGCAAATGACAACGCAGACTTCAAGATCGTGACGTATGAACAGGGGATGCCGGCTTACGGGTGCGGCTATGCAAAGGAGCTTGGAACTTCCAAGGGGCGGGCGGTCCAGCTGCTTGTTGGTGGAGTTACCGCACAGGGAGCTCTCGGAATGTCCCTGGGAGATTACGGAGACGCGCTCGCTGCCTGCATAACGCTCAAGTAGCCACGGCACAGTAATTCAAGATCGCATCGACATCAAGCGGTCCGCCTTGCTATCGAGCGAGACGGGCCGCTTTGCTGTGCGCCAACGGCTCATCTTCGAAGGGCTTTTCACCCGCTACCCGAGAGATGGCAACCACTTACCGAGGAGATCCGCTGTCAGCCTAGCGTTAACCAACGGAAACATTTTTTGAAAATAGCCCCGTAAGGCTTCCAAAAAAGTTAGCCACGTGCTAGTTTACTTAAGTGAACATAGAGATGGCTAACTTTTTGGCATGCAGATGATGCCAAGGGCCAGCTCGATGTATGCAAAGGATGGAAGCGACATGACGAACAAACCCATGATGCCGGCAATGCCCCTTTCGCTGGTCAAGGCGGGCGAGACCGTCAAGGTTTCTCGCGTTAAAGGCGCCGACGACATGAAGCGCCACCTTAACGACATCGGCTTTGTCGAGGGTAGCGAGATCCACGTGGTGAGCTCGAGCGGGGCGAACATCATCGTCACTATTTTGGGTGCGCGCTTTGGCTTGGACACCAAGGTTGCTCAGCACGTCATGACTGTCGCCGCCTAGCCTATCCAAGCACATTTCGCAGCGAGATTCTTGGCGGCCGAATGCACGCCGGCGGCCAAGATTCTCGTGCGTGAAGGTGATATGCAAATCGCAAGCACGAGTATCCGGAAGGGGGATGCAATGAAAACTCTGGGAGACGTCAAGGTAGGCGAGAGCTCCACGATCGTGAAACTGCACGGCGAGGGCGCGCTTCGTCGTCACCTTATGGACCTGGGCCTCATCAAGGGCACCTCGTTCAAGGTCGTGAAGGTCGCACCGCTGGGCGACCCTGTCGAGATCAACGTTCGCGGCTACGAGCTGTCTATCCGCAAGGAGGAGGCAGCTGTCGTCGAGGTTCAGTAAGTTGACCCAAACGAACATTTTTGCAGGTAAAGTTAGTAATTTCTAACTTAAGGACATCCAACTCGGACGGTATGGAAGCAGTCCGAGCGCAATGGGAAGAAGGATTGCATGGCGGATTCTCAGATCCATGTTGCTCTTGCGGGTAACCCCAACTGCGGCAAGACCACGCTGTTCAACCTGATTACCGGTGCCAACGGTTATGTTGGCAACTGGCCGGGCGTCACGGTTGAGAAAAAGGAAGCCAAGCTCTTAAGCGACAAGAGCGTGACCATTACGGACCTCCCCGGCATCTACTCGCTGTCGCCGTACAGCCCCGAGGAGCAGTGCTCGCGTGACTACCTCATGAGCGGCGAGCCCGATGTCGTCGTTCAGGTTATCGACGCTACCAATCTCGAGCGCAACCTGTACCTGGCTCTCCAGGTCATCGAGACGGGCCTTCCCGTCGTGGCCGCCCTCAACATGGCCGACCTTGTTGAGAAGTCCGGCGACAAGATCGACGTCAAAAAGCTCTCCGATCGTCTGGGCTGCCCGGTCGTCATGATCTCGGCTCTTAAGAACAAGGGCATCGACGAGCTGTTCGCGCAGGTCAAGAAGTCTGCGGCCACCAAGGGTCACATCCCTGCGCATAAATTCGACTCTGCTATCGAGGACGTTCTCACCCATATCGAGAACCTGCTTCCCGCAAGCGTCTCTGCCGAGAAGCGCCGTTACTACGCCGTCAAGCTCTTTGAGCGCGACGAGGCCGCGTGCAAGCTCATCAGCCTCACGAAGGACCATGCCGAGCGCGTGGAGCAGCTCATCGCCCAGTGCGAGAAGGACTGCGACGACGATGCCGAGTCCATCATCACCGGCGAGCGCTATGGCGTGATCGCCCACATCATCGACGAGTGCCTCATCAAGGCTCCGGCAAAGATGAGCACTTCCGAGAAGATCGACCGCGTGGTCACCAACCGTATCCTCGGTCTGCCGATCTTCGTTGTCATCATGTTCGCCGTTTACTACATTGCCGTGTCCACGCTCGGCGGTACGGTGACCGACTTCACCAACGATCAACTCTTTGGTACCGATGGCTGGTTCGTGCTGGGCCAGGGCCGCGATGCATATGACGAGGCTGCCGGCGAGTATACGCAGGCTCAGGCCGAGATCGCCGCGTTCATCGACGCTGCTGGCGCCGAGGGTATCGACGTTTCCGCCTATAACGACGCCGTCGACGCTGAGGATGGCGACGCTGCCGCCGACGCGCTCAAGACCATCGCTGCCGAGCCCGAGGCCGCGTCCGTGAAGGGCGAGGTCGAGGAGGACGAGGACGCTGGTACGGCTGCTGCTACCGTCACCGCTGCTCAGGCGGTCGATGACCTCGATGTCGCCGAGCCCGACCCTGCCGACTACGGCCCGTTCGTCCCCGGCATCACCACCGCGGTGCACGACGCCCTCGTGGCGGGCGGCACCGAGGACGGCGGTCTTGTCGACTCCCTCGTCTGCGACGGTATCGTGGGCGGTATCGGCGCCATCATGGGCTTTGTCCCGCAGATGTTCCTGCTCTTTGTGATGCTGTCCTTCTTGGAGGACTGCGGCTACATGGCCCGCGTCGCCTTCATCAT
>CAKUGM010000051.1 GCA_934654625.1 uncultured Collinsella sp.
ATTGGCGGGGGCGCCGCCGGGGTTTGCCGCAAACTGCGGAATGCCGCGTTCATCCCTGCCGGTCTGGGTCAGGTCGATCAAAACTTCACCAATCGTTACAATATCCATGTGTATCTCTCCTTGCTGAATGTATCGAACAAAAAAGAAGCAGCTTTACTACTTCAAAAGATAGCGAATATAGGCAGCTGCGCGCTCCGGGTGCGGTGCATTTGCAATGACACCGAGGTAAACGGATTCCTCGAAGCCAGCTTGTGCTATGAGGGGCGTGTCGGAAATATCCAGCGTTACGCCATCGGCAGACAATTCATCCAAGCTGCTGAAATCTGCATCCAGTGTACGCAGGTCAAGAAAATACTCTTCGTCTTGCAGTTGATCTCGCGCAGCGGTGTCCATTAGAATAACATCTAATTGCTGTGCGCTGACAGCAGCCAGCAGCTTCAGCTCCGAGGCATAGATATATTGTTCATCGACATTGGCAGTTTCATTTATAATCAGCCCGGTCAGCAGATTGACCTGCTGCTTTTTTGTCAGATGCGCATATTGGGCAAAGCCGTCAGTAAGCTGCCCGGTCAAATCAGAACCGGCTGAAATGTTCACAAGGCTAACGTACAGTACAGCTTCTTTTTTGGTGAAATGCCGATAAGCGGCATATCCGAAAATGTACAAAACGATTAAAATTCCTATGATGGGGAGTTTGTAGTATGCCCAAATGTGCTCCCATCTTTTTCGCCCATGCAGAGAGCGCAGGGTGGCAAGATCAGCGCTCTTCATCGTGCGATTCCTCATCTGCCGCATCGGGGTCTCCGCCGATGAGATGGATGATTTTTACCAGAAGGAAAGAACATAGCATGGCACAGAAGCCCATTCCCAAAAGAAAGGTGGGCGCGAATACGCAAACTGTGATCCACCCCATGACAGCGTAAATGAACGCCATCAGCAGGGTGCAGAACAAATAGCGAACCCCGACGGCAAAGGATGTCCTTAAAATGCCAAGCGTTGTGTTTTCAAAACGTGCCAGTAGGGGAAATGCGTAAAGCAGCACAATGGCGTACAGCACGGCAGCACCGATCACCAGCGCTGTCAAAATCGTCCAGAATGCACTGGTGTTCCAAAGGCGGCTCAACACGAAGCCATCGACGCCCAAAAAGCAGCCAAGTGCCAGCAGGATAAGCCACAGCTTCGTGGCAGGCTTGAAATTGCTGCGAAACGCACGGAAGAACATACGGGTAAGCCCCTCATCACGATCCTCAGCCATTTTCAATGTGCAGTAAAACAGCGCCGTAGTAGAGGCACCGATCGTAAAAATCGGCAGGCTGCATATAAGCCACAAAATGTTCAGATAGGCGCTGTATGTCAGCTTTGTCAGCACAGAAAACCACGGCTTGTCCCACAGGTCACGCATACTGTACCTCTCAATCTCCTGTGGATTCACGCAGGATCAGATTCGTTTCCGTATAAACAGTCCGATAATTCAGCGAGGGTTCCTCAATACGGGTCATAAGCAGATTGGCGGCGGCATACCCCATGATTTGCCCGTGAATATGAATGGATGTCAGCCGAGGTGAAAAATACGATGCCTCTTGGCTGTCATCAAATCCGCAAATCCAGATGTCATCCGGAACGGAATAGCCAAGCCGATGCAAGGCGTTGATAAGATCCATTGCTATAAAATCATTGGCGCAGATAAAAGCGTCCGGCATGGTCGGGCAACCGCGCAGCGACTGATACAGATACTCCGAATAGTTTGGCTGTGCTTTTTGCGTTGCGCAGGTCGGCCAGTCGGTTGCCATACCAAAATGCTCGGCTGCATCTTTGTAAGCCCGGTAACGTTCATGAAAAGACTGGCAGTGCTCTTTATCCCCGGCAAAGGCGATGCGTTTTCGTCCGCGCTGTACCATCTGCGCCATCATGTTCTGAATTTCGATACGGTTTTCCATATACAACCGATCAGCCTGCAGCGGAGGGCGCATTTCCATCACGGGTGTGTCCACAAAAAGAAGCGGAATGCTCAGCGTACAAAGCATCTGGGCGTAATCATAGTCAAATACTTCAAAGCAGATGATGCCTGCCGTGTGCTCTATATTTAAGGAAGGCGGCAGCTCCTTTGCAGCCAGCTCAGCGGGCGAAATGCGGTGGATCGCCATACAGGCGTGAAGATGCTGAAGTTCTGATTGAAAGCGATCCAACATCATTGCGGAAAAGTGGGAGTTATTCAAAAAATGGGGTGTCAGCATGGCAATTTCCCGCTTATCGGCGGGGAGAATGGAAGCATCCCCAACGTTGCTGCTCCCATCAAATACCGGAAGGTAGGAAAATTGCTTGTATCCCATTTCGGCAGCTTTGCGCAGGATCTTCTCCCGTGTGGCATCGGCCAGAACGCCGGTGTTATTGATAGCCTTGGAAACCGTATTGCGGGAGAGCTGAAGCTCGTTGGCAATATCCTGAATGGTGACTTTGGTAGACATGATCCGCCTCGATTCTGTACACTCTATAAGGAAGAAATGTATTAATATATTCTGTAGGTATCTCCGTCCGGGAAATTCCTGTGTTTCTGATACCAGTATAGTGCATATGCACAAATTAGTCAAATGTAAAAACGCAAATCAGCATATTGCACATTTGCACGCGCCGGTTTTTGTGCAGCTACACGAATGTACCGTAATTCGCTTAAAAATGAGGAAAACGCCATTGACTTTTGCGATTAGTGATGGTATAAATAAATCACAGGGTTTTACAAATGCACCATTCAAGGAGATTCCAGCAGAACATATTGTGCAAATGTAAAACAAAGAAGAAACGGTGCAGTGAAATCAAAAAGGAGGAGAATGATTCATGAAACCAAAGTCAGTTGCACCCCAAAGCATGGTCATGGCGGTTGACCGTAAACTGCATAATACATGGGTGTACATTAAGCGTCATTGGCAGCTCTACCTGCTATTTCTGATGCCGGCTGTATTGCTGACCCTTGTATTCCGCTACATTCCTATGGGCGGTGTACTGATCGCCTTCCAAAAATACAACCCGTTCAAGGGTATCTGGGGCAGCGAATGGGTCGGGTTCAAGAACTTTACGCGGTTCCTGTCCTCGCCGGATTTCATGCGGTATTTGATCAACACCTTGAAACTGAGCGTCTATGGCTTGCTGTGGGGCTTCCCCATTCCGATTTTGTTGGCCTTCCTGCTCAACCGCATTAAAAGCAATAAGATCAAGCAGAAGGTACAGCTTGTCCTGTATATGCCCAACTTTATTTCCGTGATCGTGCTGTGCGGTATCGTGCGCGTTCTGCTGTCTGTCACAGGTCCTGTAAACGGGCTGTTTCATACCGGCATCAACTTTATGACATTGCCGGAGGCTTTCCGCCCGATTTACATCATCAGCGGAATCTGGCAGGGCGCAGGTTGGTCCTCCATTATGTACACAGCCGCGCTTTCCAACGCCAGTCAGGAGCTGAAAGAAGCCGCCATGCTGGACGGCGCGAACCTGATTCAGCAAATACGAACCGTTGAATGGCCCGCCATCAAAGATATGGTCGTGATTCAGTTCATCCTGCAGGCAGGCAACATTATGAGCATCGGCTTTGAAAAAGCCTACGCCCTGCAAACGGATCTGAACCTGAATTCGGCAGAAATCATCGCCACCTATGTATATAAAAAAGGTTTGTTAGACGGTGATTACAGCTTTTCAACAGCAGTCGGTCTGTTCAACACAGTTATCAATGTCATATTGCTTATCGCTGTAAACAAAGTCGTTGCCAAGATGAACGATGGGCAAGGCTTGTAAGGAGGTGTCCGCTATGTCTAAGAAAAAGTCGGGAATGCAGATCTATACCAAACAAGACAAAGCCATCCTCTACTGCGGCTATGCACTGTTGGCTCTGTTTCTCATCGCCATTATTGTGCCGATGATTTACATTGTGATCGCTTCGTTCATGGATCCCGTCACATTGCAAAACAAGGGCATTTCCTTTGACTTCAGCAAATGGAGCCTGGATGCCTATGAGCGCGTCATCTCGGACAAACAGATATGGGTCGGCTTCAAAAACGCTGTTCTTTATTCGGTTATATTTACCGTCATTTCCGTTGCCGTAACGATGCTGGCAGCCTATCCGATGTCGCTGCCGGACTTCAAGGGAAAGAAATTTTTCAATATCTTATTCGTTATCACGATGTTTTTCAACGGCGGTCTGATCCCTACCTACCTGCTCATCAACAATATCGGTCTGCTGGATTCCATGTGGGCGGTTATCCTGCCGGGTGCATTCAGCGTCTGGAATATGATCATTGCCCGTACCTACTATCAGGGGATCCCGCGTGAGCTTCGTGAGGCAGCCGATGTGGATGGTGCCAGCGAAATGCGCTACTTCTTTAGTATCTTGCTGCCGGTTTGTATGCCGGTAGTGGCGGTGCTTGCTCTTTGGCAGTTTGTCGCTATGTGGAACAGCTATTTTGACGCGATGATCTACCTGAACAGTGCCTCCAAACAGCCCCTGCAGTTGGTGCTGCGCTCTATCCTGATCCAAAGCCAGCCCGAATCCGGTATGATTGCCGATATTCAAAGCACGGCTGAACGCGCAAAAATGGCCGAGCTGCTCAAGTATGCAACCATTATCATTTCCAGCCTGCCGCTGCTGGTCATGTACCCCTTCTTCCAGAAGTATTTTGATGCAGGCATTATGGCGGGCTCCGTCAAGGGCTGATTGTTAGGAAAACTCGACCGGGATTTCCCGGCCGCAATATTAAAAAAGGAGAAAAACGCAATGAAAAAATTGATTTCACGCTGCAATTTCCTCAAAATGGGCGCCTTGGCGAGCGCTGTTATGATGCTGGCCGCCTGCGGCGGCGGTGCCGGAGGCGGAAAAGATTCGGGTGCCAATGTAGATGTTACCGGCACCGTTTCGTTTCCTCTGGCGGAGCAGGTAACCTTTACCGGTATGACAAGCTATCCGGTCGGCAGTGAATCCGATCCGAACAACCGTACCATTTTCAAACGTCTTGAGGAAGCCACCAATGTACATATCGACTGGACGGCTATTCAGGCTGACCAGTGGAGCGATAAAATCACCCTGAATATGTCCAACCCCAGCACTCTGACGGATTTTGTCTTTACGGCAGATTTCAGCGACAGTGACCTGCTGCGCTACGCAGATCAGGGCGTTATTGTCAATCTGGAGGACTACATCGACAACAATATGCCCAACCTCAAGAAGGTTTTTGAGATGTACCCGGAGTACCGTACCATGTGTACAGATTCCGAGGGACATATCTGGGCGTTGCCGTGGATCGAGCAGTTGGGCGCTGAAAAGACGGCGATCCAAACGGTGGGAAATATGAGCTTCATCAACAAGAAGTGGCTGGATTTCCTGGGTCTGGAGATGCCGACGACGGTAGATGAATTTGAGCAGGTACTGATCGCTTTCCGCGACAACGCGGATGCCATCAAGAGTGAGTTTGGCATTGAGGGTGATATCATCCCGATGTCCTGCATTGTCAACAACGGTGACCAGGATCCCAGTATCCTGATCAACGGCTTTGGTGAGGGCTATGGTGATGCCGATAAGGATCGCCACATTGCCGTCACGGATGACCTGAAGGTTATCTGCGCGGCCACTCAGCAGGGCTACCGTGAAGGTCTTGACTGGCTGCACAAGCTGTATTCTGAAAACCTCATTGACCCCGAATGCTTTACGCAGGAATGGTCCACCTATGTTTCTAAAGGCAAGGCCGGTCGTTACGGCGTCTGCTTTAGCTGGGATGTTGCCAACATCGACAACCTGACCGATTGGGAACCCCTGCCCGCACTGACTGCCGATACCCGCAATATCACCCCGCAGAACGGTTCCTTCACCAGCGGCTTTGGGCGCGGCAAGTGTGTTGTCACTGCCAAGGCATCGAACCCCGCGCTGGTTTGTGCCTGGCTCGACCAGATGTATGCACCCCTGCAGTCTCCCCAGAACAACTGGGGTACCTACGGCGATGAAACCGGTTTCAATATCTTTGAAATGTCCACCAACGATAAGGGCGAGCCGATGCTGAAGCACGCCCCCCTCGGCGATGCGTCCCCCGTTGAAGTCCGTGAAGCACAGTGCGTTGGCGGTCCTCTGGCGGTTCTGGATGATTACTACGGCGTTTATGTCACCTGCCCGGACGATGCACAGTACCGCTTGGACTGGATCAAGGATATTTACACCCCGGATATGAACAAAAAATATGTTTACCCCAATGTTTTTATGAGCAACGAGGACACCGAGCAGGTTTCCAACCTTCAGGCAGATCTCCAAACCTACATGAACACCCAGAAGGCAAACTGGATCATGAACGGTACTACCGATGCTGAGTGGAATGAGTACCTCGACAAACTGGAAGCCTACGGATTGTCTGACTATCTGGCGATTATGCAGAAGTATCTTGACGCCTATTACGCAAAGCAATAAGTTTCACCAGGAGGAATCCATGAGCAATACAATTTTGCAGAAAGCACGCGATTATGAGGAAGAGCACAGCGCTGCCATTTCTGCGGCAGAGCGCCCTGCCTACCACTTGACCCCTTATGTAGGCTGGATGAATGACCCGAACGGCTTTTCCTTCTATCATGGAAAATACCACCTGTTTTACCAGTATAACCCCTACGCAACACAATGGGGTCCGATGCACTGGGGACACGCGGTCAGCACAGACTTGCTGCATTGGGAGTATCTGCCCTGCGCCATTGCTCCGGATTCTCCGTCTGATAACGGCCCCGGCTGCTTCTCCGGCTCGGCCACCGAAATGGACGACGGACGTCAGCTCTTACTGTACACCAGCGTGGTTTCTGAAAAACAGCCGAATGGTGAAATGCGGGATATTCAGACCCAGAGCGTTGCTGTGGGCGATGGATTGGATTACGAAAAACCTGCCTGCAACCCGGTGCTGACCCAGAAAGATTTGCCTGAAGGATACAGCAAATTCGACTTCCGTGACCCGAAGATTTGGCGCGAAGCTGACGGCACCTACTCTGCCGTGACCGTTGCCCTGACCGAGGATGGCAGCGGTGCAGCCGTACTGTTCCAAAGCAAGGACGGTTTCGACTGGCATTTTGTTACCGTGCTGGCGCGCAACAACAACGTGTACGGCAAAATGTGGGAGTGCCCGGACTTTTTCCCACTGGACGGCAAGCATGTACTGATGGTCGGACCGATGGAAATGCGTCCGTCCGGTGAGTTCCACAACGGACACAATGTGATCGCATTTGTCGGCAGTTATGATGAGAAAACCCATACCTTTACCCGCGAACAGGTGCAACTGGTGGACGGTGGCATCGACTTTTACGCCACCCAAACCACACAGTCACCCGATGGGCGCCGCCTGATGACGGCGTGGCTGCAAACCTGGTCGGACACCGAAGATAAGCCGCAGGGATGCAAGTGGTTCGGGCAGACCATCTGCCCGCGCGAGCTGCATTTGAAAGATGGCCGCATCGTTCAGACCCCGGTTCGGGAGCTGGATGCCGCCCACGGTAAGCGCACTCTGCACGAAGATGTGACTGTACAGAATGAAACTGCGCTGGCCGGCATCGGCGGGCGCATTGCCGACCTGACCGTCACCGTGGCAGCGGGCGAATACCGCAGCTTTACCGTTAAGCTGGCAGCCGATGCAGCGTATCACACCCGCCTGACCTATGACCCCTACACCTCGCTGCTGACGCTGGATCGCAGCTGTGCCGGTTCCCGCGCCGACATTGTGCATACCCGCAGCTGCAAAGTGCGCAGCCAAAACGGCGCGCTCAAGCTCCGTATCCTGCTGGATAAAAACAGCGTGGAGGTTTTTGTCAACGATGGCGAGCAGACGATGACAGCGTGGATCTACACCCCGCAATCCGCCGATGGCATCACCTTTGCTGCAGACGGTCAGGCGACCATTACCGTGGAACAGTTTGAACTGAATCTGTAACCTGATATTTCCTTCATTTCTCCTTCATCAACACAGCCCCGTTCTGGTTCCCTTCACCGGAACGGGGCTGTGTTTAGGGCGCTGGGAGTGGAGTGAAACTCTTTATAAAATAATAGCACCGTGTAATTCAAACGCCAATATAGTGGCATTTTGAATTGCACGGTGCTGTTTTACTATAAAAATATGCGAACTAATGAAATTGTGCCGAGAGAGGGATTAATCCTCGTTTGAGTTTTGGAGCAATGCGTCAATATCTTTAGGCAAGGGAGAAGAGTGCGTAATCGTTGAGCCAAAAGACCATTGCAACTTCCACTCAAAATACTTTTCATGTGTGATCTTGCCCGTATGATATCTGTACTGCATTACTGCGTAGGTGTTAAACAGGCAGTTAAGCAAGTCGTTCTCAGACCAGAGCATTGTGGGCTGCGCGTTGAACGGAGAAGTTCTTGCGTTTGTATGAATGATGGGGACTATATTGCTGTCTGCCTCAGCCTGAATCTTGTCGAATGGCATAGTCAATGAGCATCTGAGTACATCCGGCATATCCTCATCCAACCAAAACAGCGTTTCCATAATACCTTCCAGATTGCCGGTATCCGGCTCAAGCAGTGCGCACTCAGCCACATTGAGTGCCGCTGCTATTTTTTTTACCATATCCTCTTTCGGAACGCGAAAACCTGATTCATATTGTGCGATACGGTTGGCAGCACCATCCGTAAAACCGACCAGTTCACCTAATTCACGCTGCTTCATGTGACGATGCAGACGGACGCGTTTGATTTTTTCTTTTGTTGTTATAGTGAATCAGATTTGATTCACAATTCAGAGGGAAAGGTGTAAAAGTGAATCAGTTCTGATTCACTCGCAGTAACCGCCCAAATCCGCCCGGTGTGGGGCAGATGCCACACGCAGCACACGGATACGAAACAGCCGAAGCGCCCGCCGTTTGGCGCGTTTGTGGGGCTGTGGGGCAGCGTGAGCCGTACAACTTAACACTGGAGAATAAAACTTACTACACACAAAACGACGATAGTATGAGATAATAGATATATACCAAAACAGAAAGGACGATGCGAATGAATTATGAAAAACTTCCGAAAACGATCTCTGCCGAAGAACTTCTCTCCACGCCGCTGCCGCCGGTCAAGTGGATCATCCCTGATTTGCTTCCGGCAGGGCTTGCGCTGTTTGCCGGCCCCAGCAAAGCGGGCAAAAGCTGGCTGACCTTGTGGCTGTGCTTGCAGGTGGCGCAGGGCAAGCCTATGTGGGGACGAGAAATAGAGCCGCACACCGTGCTTTATCTATCGCTGGAGGACACCTTCAACCGCCTGCAAAAGCGCCTTCTCCAGTTTGTGGGCAGCGAAGAAGCCCCCGAACGGCTGGTCATGCAGACGGAATGCAGCAGCATCGGGCAGGGGCTGGAGGAACAGCTTGTCAGTTTCCTCTATCAGCATCCGGACACCGGGCTGATCGTCATCGACACCTTGCAAAAGGTGCGTTCCAGCGACCAGAACAACAGTATGTATGCCAGCGATTACAAGGAAATCAGCGCTTTGAAGGCATTGGCGGACAAGTATAATGTCTGCATTTTGCTGATTCACCACTTGCGCAAACAGGCCGCAGACGATCCGTTCCAGCAGATTGCAGGCTCCAACGGTCTGATGGGTGCGTCCGATACCAGCTGGGTCATGCAGCGCAAGCGTATGAGCCAGACCGCCAGCATTTTGGTGACCGGGCGCGATATGGACAACAAAACACTGCGTCTGCACGAAGAAAACTGCGTTTGGATTCTGGACGAGGAAGAAAGCACCGAACAGATTGTCGCAAAAGCAGTTCCCGGATATATTTGGAAAGTGGCTGACTACATCGATAGTGTCGGAACATGGCAAGGCACGGCCACCGAACTGCTTTCCGCAGCCGATATTGAAGGCGTTTTGCCCCACCAGCTGACCCGGAAAATCGTGGAACACTTCGATACCGTGTTTACGCCAAGAGGTATCCGCTATGAAACCCACCGCACCTCGCAGGCGCGGCAGATGAAGTTCTCCCATGACGGAAATGACGCAGATGACGCTAATGACGCTGAAATTGACATAACCCAGCTTTTCAAATGGGATATCTCACAAACAGCGTCATCAGCGTCATTAGCGTCACAAAGGTCGCGTAAGGAGAGCAAGCATAGCGTTTGGATATCCACAACGCATTTTTGGGGTGAACCCCAAACCCCTGAGGCTACGCAAATGTTACAATTTTCTCAAATCTGTGCACCTTCCATTGACAGGCTGGTGAGCTCTGTGTTATCCTGAACTTGCAGAGAATCTCTGCACAGCACCTTTACAACTGAATACACAGCATAACAGGTACTTTACTCTCCCGGTGGGGCGCACAGCATGGTCACGGCAGACCATAACCCA
>CAKUGM010000052.1 GCA_934654625.1 uncultured Collinsella sp.
GTGAAGGTGAAGGGATTGGCCTTGGTGTACTTGGTGTCATCGGGGGTCTGGACCTCGGTCACCTTGTAAGAGCCGGCATCGAGGCCAGAGGCGGCAATTTTGCCGTCGCCGCTGGACGTGAACTTCACGTACTCGGGAAGGTTGTTAGCGTCGGCAACGGTCACGAGCTGGCCCGCGACAACGCCCTCGGCGGAATCAGCCTTCGAGGCGACATACTGGCCTTCGGTGTTCGCGTCTGCGGATTGGATGGTGAAGACGGCCCCCGCAAGGCCCTTCTCGGTGCCCTGATCGACCTTGTTGAGGTTGAGCTTAAACGCGAAGTCAGCGACGGTGTCCTCAATCGTCTCACCTGTGCCCTCGGCGTACGGGTTGTTGGAGTACTCGAGCTTGACGGTGTTGGGGTTGCCGCCCTTGTTGCCATCGGAAGCGTTGCCAATTACGGCGCTTCCGTTGAGTTTGGCCTTGTAGAAGACGACGATCTGGGTGTTCGCGTCTACGCCCGCAACGTCCTTGAGGCCCTTCTTGCCGTCGCCTACCTTGAACTCGACCGTCAGCGTGTTGTTGGCCCAGGCGACGTCGTACTTGCCCGTGTCGATCAGGGTGTAGGCGCCGCCGTTCAGCGCGTACACCTCGACCGAGTCGTCAACGTAATCGAGGCCGCTGGAAAGCACGTCGGTGAACTTGTACGCATACGTGTCGAAGGTGGCGTAGTTGCTGGCGATGGTGCCGGTGAGCCTGTAGTTGACCTCCTGGCCAATCTGGGAATCGGCGACGTCTTTCCATTTATCGGAGTTTTTGACATCCGCGCCAGTGGCGTCCGCGTCGTCGAGGATCTTCTTCTCGACGGTAGGCACGCCCTTCTTGGGGGTGACGGTCGTCGAGCTGGTGCCGTCGATCACGGCGTACACCGGAGAGGTGAAGGTGTCGGTCGACTTCCCGTCGGGGGAGCCGGCGCTTGCGGTGAGGAACAGCCAGTAACCGGCATCGAGACCGGAAAGGGACGCGCTGCCCGCGGTCGTAGTCTTCCAGGTATCGCTGCCGTTCAGGTTGGCGGCGATCAGGCTCAGGACGTTGTCGCTCGCGACCTTCGAGTCTGTCCCGGCAACCCCGGCGTTAGCGCTCAGCCAATCGGCGGCATCTTGCGCGTTCTCACTGCTATAGGACGGCTCCTTCGCCTGGATGGCGGCAACCACGGCTGCCTTGACGTCGTTGCTGGCCCACTCGATGTTGCTCACCGTCGTGGACCCGTCGGTCGTCGCGACTGTCGCCTTGAAGATCCGGACGCCCTTATAGGTGGACGACGACGAGTAATCGGCATCCACGAACGTGACGGTCGACCCTGCGCCCACCGCAAACGCCATGGTTGCAGGAGCGACGACGTTGCCGAGGGCCATGGCAGCGGTGAGGCCGGCCGTGACGGCCAGACGGGCGAAGTTCTTGCTGGTCTTCATGTTTGGTTCCTCTTTCTGCGAGGGTTACTGGTGGAAAGAAAGGGGCTTGACGGCCATCCCATGAGCCGAACGTTTGGGGCCGAACGGACGGCGATGACGCGGCTACGGCGAGGGCGACGCGGAAAACGACAGGAAGCGGCTACTCGTCACGGCGGCCCCCTCCCTGCCCAACGAGGCGCGATGCGACAGTAAGCAGGACACCGCCGGCGACGAGCGCGAATGCGGCCACGAGGCGACCTTCGCCGGTCTTGGGAAGAAGCCCGCCGAACCACTCGCCCGGCCCTTCAGGCTTGCGGGTGTTCAGGACCGTCGCCTCCGCGGCGCCCGAGGCGGCGTCCGCCCCGTCGATGCGCAGCGGCTCGGCGGCGGACACGGTGAGCGTGGGCCTCGCGGCGGCGACCTGCTGGACGTCGAGCCCCTCGACCGTGAGGGTGAGCGACCGCGCGCCCGTGAAGCCGGCGTAGCCCTCGGGCGCCGCGACCTCCTCGACCGTGAACGCGCCGGAGTCCACGCCACTGACCGTCACGCGCCCGTCGGCGCCGGTAGTGACGGTCGCGTCGCCCTCGGCCCACGTCCCGTCCGCCGCAAGCCGGCGGCCGCGGTCGTCGGTGATGCGCAGCACGGCGCCGGAAAGCGGCCTTTGGTCCTCGCTTGCGCGCTTGGTGAGCGCAAAGTCCCAGGTGTAGGCGGTGGCGTCGTCACTCGGGGTGCGGGTATAGCCACCCTCCCCGCCCTGGTCGGCGAAGGGCGAGCGCGGGTAGCGCAGGTACACCTCGTTGGGGTTGCCCTTCTCCGCCCCGCGATTGGCGTTCGCGGCCAAGGGCGCGTTGTAGACGACGACCACGCGTGCCCCGGCGGCGAACTTCTCCGCACCGCCGAGCGCAGCGATGAGGTCGCCCGTCCTCACGGTGAAGGTGTTGGCAGCCGCGTCGACCGCGACGTCGCACTCGGAGGTGATGTCCTTCCACCCGTCCGCGGGCTCGTCGCCTATGGAGCCGCCAGCGACGGCGACGGCATCGAGGTCTCCTTCGGCCCCCGCCGCCACGTAGACGCGCGCGCTCGCGGCGACCTTGGCGGAATCGAGCCCCGCGCTCATGGTGTCGGCGAACTCGACCGTATACGCGTCGTAGCCAAAAATCCCCGCGGGAACCACGGCGCCGAGGCGCCAGTACAGGTCGTCGCCCACGGTGGCGTCGGCGGCTTTTCGCCATATACCGTCTGAGTCCTCGAGCACGTGCTTTTGGACCTCAGGCGTCGCCGCCTTGGGCGCAACGGTGACCTGAGACCCGCCCACCAGCACGAATATCGGCGCCGTGCCCGCCTGGGACTCGCCGACGGCCTCGTCATCGGCGACGACGAGCCAGTACCCGGCAGAGAGCTCCGCGGGGGTGCCGGCAGAGATCGCGACGGGTTCTACGCCGGACGCACGAATTGCGAGGGCGAGCCCCATGGCGAGCGCAGGCGTCATGCGGCCGTCGGCGTTGAGCCACTCTGCAACGTCCTGGGCGACGGCGTCTGTAGTATCCATGCCAGCTTCGTTCAGGACGGGGAGCACGGCTTCACGCACGGTGTCGCTTGCCCACGCCACGTTGGTGGCCAACTTACCTCCGGAGCCGTCTCCGTCGGCAACCTTCGCCCCAAAAAGCTGGTACGCCTCGTACGTGTCCGCAACTGAGCCCGACACCGTGAGGACGCCCGTCGTAGCCGCATACTCAGATGCGCTGGTCGCCCACGCTGGCTTTGGAAGAATCGGCACGAGCGTTAGCGCAAGCATGCAAAGAACGGCGACAAGCCTCTGGGCGCGAAAATTGGGGCTAAAGCTAACCACGGTTCATTCCTCCTCTTTTTGCACCGGTGCGGTACCGATGTATCCGTGCTGCGGCGATGGAGAGAAGCGCGGCGCCGACCAGGTACGTAACCATCGTTCCCGTGCCGCCGGTAACGGGCAGGATAATCGTCGAATGCTTGTTGGTGAAGGTCGGCGGGACCGGAGAGTCGTTGTCGTAGGTGACGGTGGCTTCGAGCTGCCCATCGCCATTGGCCACCTGAACCGAGACCTTGTGCTCTGCCGCGTCGTAGGCGATGTGGTCCTCGACGTTGTTCACGGCACCTTCGGGGATGACCTCGGAGATGGTGTAGTGGTACTCTCCGGTTTTGCTGAAACTAACGTCGAATGCGATGTTCCCCTCGGCATCGTTGGTCACCGTCTGGAGCACTTTGCCCTCAGCGTCCTTGAGCGCAAATGAGAACTGTCCGTCCTCGAGCGTTCCGCCTTCGAACGTTTTCTTTGCCGCGATGCGAGCGCTGCCCGTCATACGGTTGTCGTAGACCCAGATATCGTCCCTCTTTGTATCGTCGATGATCTCCGCGTCGCCGACGATGGCCCTAGCATTATTGAGCGCGGCTTGATACTCCCCATCGCTCGCGTTGCCCTTGAGCATGATCCACTTCGGCGCGGCCACGGCATAGCCCGTGGGCGCCTTCGACTCGACAAGCTGGTAGAGCACGCAATCGGCCATCGATTTTGCGCTCGTGCCGAACGAGACCTTGCCATTGACATTAGTCACGGCGGTTTCGAACACTGTCTTGGCGTTCTCGACGCCCACCGTCGCGACCTGGTTCATGTTTATGCTGTAGAGCGTGAACTCGGCACCTGCGAGCGTCGCACCAACCTGTTGGGCGTCGTATTTGGTCACCGTGATGCCATAGCCGTTGCCGCCCGCGCTGGCAGAAGCTTTCTTGATAATCCATGTTTGTTCGTCGATCGCGGAGCCTTCCGTCACGCCCGTGAGCTTGGCGGTATTGGAGAGAAAAACCTTGTCGCCGGGGTTTCCGCTTGGGACGACCTCGTACTCGACCTTGAGGTACTTTTCATCGGGCACCTTGAGGGTCAACTGCGTGCACTGACCGGTGCCGCCGTCGACTTGCTCCACCTTTGACGTGTAGCCGTCCTCGGTCAGTTTCTTCCAAACGCCGTTGTCTCGCTCATAGACCTTGAGGGAAGAGGGTGCCAGCGTGCACTTGGCGTCCATGGTATCGACGAGTTCGAGGAGGTCGCTTGTGCCCATCAGGTCGACAGCCGACTCGTTGACGAGGATGGTGTACTTGATGCGGTTGCTGTTGTCGACCTGCTTGCCGGCCTTCTTGATTACATTGTTCTTGATGGTGACGGTGCCGCTGCCGGAGTCGAACTTCTTGCTTCCCGACTCGGCGCTGGCCGAGTTGGTGAACGTCGCCTCGTTCGCAGAGGCGTTAAGCTCGCCGCGCTTGACCGCCGTCTTGTACGTGAGCTTCGCATAGCCGGCATAGTCGCCGAGTTCGGTCGTGGGGATGGAGAAGGTGACCGTGTTGCCGCTGCTGCTGATGCTGCTGGCGGCAAGCTTCCGGCCCGAAACGACCGTATCGGCCTCGCTTCCGCGCCCAAGCCCGGTATGCTGGTCGTAGGGATTCTGCACGAGCGTGTACTTGGCGGAGTTCGCAACATAGATCATGCCATCCGGAAGGGTGTCGACGATGTTCAGCGGGGCGCCGCCGAGCTTTCCTGCTCCGTAGTATTCGTCATCCGCCATGCCCTTCTGGCGGTTTGCGTACACCGTCCAGTTGACGATCCATGCGCCCTTCTCGGCCGAGCCGTCGACGGCACTCCAGTCGAAGTCCTCGTCCCAAGAAACCTTCGACTCCGCCTCCGGCTTCTCGACCGCAGGCGCTGTCTCCTTGTTGACGACATACATGACGCCAGGGGTATACGGCCATCCGAGGTTCAGCCCCGACGCGCTTACTGATGCGAAGTTCGAATACCAGCCTGACAGTGCGTCCGACTTGGTGGTGTAGGTGATGACGGCGTAGTCTTCGTTCTTGAGGGCGGCGTTCACCTTGTCGTTAACGTATATATCGAGGTCGAAATTGCTCTTTTTCCCAAGAACCTGCTGGTTGTTCGTGAGCTTCCAGTCGACATCCCGCACTAACACGGTTTGGCCGATTGTAATGGTTATGGAGTCGGCATCGACACCGATATTTTGAGTCCACGCCGTCTGGAACGTGTCCTTCACCGTCACTTTGTTCGGATGGACCGCATTGACGATCGCCCCCAGCGCGACGCGCGTCTCCCACGTCGCCCTGCCCGTCGTCGCGGCGTCCTCGGAGCTCACGAGCTTCTTTGTAATCGGCGTGCCCACCAGCTGCGGCGTGAACTTGCCGGCGCCTGAGCCCGAGACGGAGCTTTCTCGCTCGATGGTCGCGCTGTTGTGCACGGTGTCGTACGAGCTCGTGTCGTTCATCTTTGTGTGATATACGATGCGATAGGTGGCGTACTTGTCGGCAAGGTCGGCCGGGAACGTGTAGGTGAAGCTGCTCTGCGACGGATCGAGCTCGCCGGTCGCAAGAACCTCCGAGCCAGAGCCGCCTTTGTAAACCGTGTAGCCGCCCGTATACGTCTGCTTGCCGTCTAGCGTGTCGGTGAACTTGTAGCCGCTCATGTCGGCCTTGAGCTCGCCTTGGTTGAGGGCGACCGTCCACGTGATGTCGGACGGCGAGCCCGAGCCGTTGGACTTGCTGATCATGTCGTAGCGAAAGCTTTCGGGGGCAGCCGTGCCCGTGCCGTTTTGGCGATCGCCGGTGCCGCCCCATTCCCACGTCGCCGTGTTTTTAGAGGCGTCCTGTTTGTTGATATTCTCGCCGTTGTTCGCGGCAACCCCGCTTTTCAGCACCGTTTCGTACGTGATCGTGTGGTCACCCTGGGAAAGGCCGCCCAGGTTGTTGAGTGTCGCGACCTGGCCGTTAATCGTCGGCTGCGGGTCAAGCTTCTCTCCATCGAGCGTGAAGCTGCCGTCCACAAAGCTGAAATTGCCGCCGAGCACGTCGGTGAACTTGACGTTCGTGGCGTAGGATTCGACGCTCAGTTTTACGGTCCAGGTAACTTTTGCCACGCCGTCAGCGCCTTGGGAGAAGACCCCCTTCTTCTTTTTCCCCGTGACGTCGCCGTCCTTGGTGGGGATATCGATCGAACCCGCGCCGGGGAATTCGACGGATGTACTTCCGCCCGAACCGATGTCCTTGTCTTTCAGTTCGAACGAGAAGCTGGCAGCAGCGTAAATGTCCGCAGGATTTTTCTCGAGCCAGCTCTTGTCAAAGGTGAAGATGGCCTTATTGCCCTCGATCTTCCATGTACCGGCTTTGCCGGCGTCGGCCCCCGAGCCTTCCATGAGGTCGCCGCCATCGTTGTCGTCGACGACGATGGTGTCGGGAAACTCATAGGTAGCACTATTGTTCTCGACTGAAGGCGCCTTGCCGGGTTTGAATTCCGCCGAGAAAGCCCCGTATAAATGCATAGTGGACGTCATGGGGCCATTGAGGGGCTGGGTGTGGTTCTCGTCGGTGAAGAGATTAACCGTGACGTTTGCCGTATCCTCGTTGATTGTAATTGGCGCTGGCGACCCCGAAGCCCCCTCAGCGTGAACGGGGAGGGCGACGAAGCAAAAGCAACATGCCGCAAGAACAGCAAGAGCAGCATACATAACACAACGAATAGAACGGCCTCGTTTTTTTCGCATAGTCACATCCATCAAAGCTAAAAGACGTGGAGGCACTGAAAGCGCCATCTGTACGCCTAGGACAACTTTGATATTGCATACTAACAAAAAATTATTTTCGACTTATCATCGGCACCCAAAAAACGACAGGCGTCTGAATCTGAATCTATCCCATTCCCGTTGGCAAGTTGGTTTCCGTTTCGTATGACGCAGGCAACGGGGGATCGGAGACAGGCATGGGAACCCCATTGCCAAGGTGCACGGTGCCGCTCGAGGTCGGCCACAACGAGATAAGTGACGCCGACGCCCCAGACCGAGCCGAGCTGACGGACGCCGGCGAGCTTTTCGAGGCTATGAGATTCCTCGCGCCTGACAGGGCTTCCCTCATGCCGTTCGACCACCAGGTCGCCTAGAAGGTCCACGCCGTCTCTGGCTCGGGCGATCGGGCCCGCGATCTAATCGACCTCCAGATGATCGACGCCAGAGCTGAGGTTGACCTTACGGCTGCGAGGGCCACCTGCCAGAGGCTTTTCTCCTACAGGCGGGCGCAGTCCCTGACCGTTGGCCATTGTCAAGCAAAAGGGATGGGATGAGATGTACGCCGCCTTCGCAGAGGGTCTACCCGTGCTCCAGGATGTTGGCGAGGCGATTCGGTGGGCCAACGAATTTCGACTACACCGAAAACCCGCAAAAGACGGACGGCGGCAGGCTGATTACGAGCTGACAATGCGACAGCAGAATCGTTCAAACTCAGGGCGTTGAGTTTTCGTTTTTGTCCCAAAGAGCACGACAGGCGGCCTTCGGAAGCTCTTTATCGCCGATAGCGCCCGTTTTGAAACTCAAACGCGTTTTTTGCGCGGAAGCCACCAGCCACAATCGCGAGTAAATCAACGCAGGCGGCTTGCAAGCAGTTTGCAAAACCGCAGGTCGCGGTTCTTCATTGCTAGTAGAAGAAATGAGTAGTCTCAGGTGGCTTTCCCATGAGTCACGGAACGGGCTGGAGGCTTCGCTTGCGTCCAGATTGATTTGCGCGCGTTCGAACTCCTGCGCGGGCGATGATATGAAGCATGTGATTTTCCGCCAGGAGGACATCCAAGTGCCGGAGCGTTTCCCTCGGCTTTTCTTATCCGGAAGGACCCTGCACCAGCTCCATGCGGCACTCAGAACCCCTGCTCGCCGAGCAGCCACCTCGCAAGGTCCAGCACGAGCACGCCCTCCCGGGTATAGGGTTCGTGCCTCGTGCGAGCGATGAGAACCTTCGGAAACGCATCCCTAATGGACAGAAGCGGCGCGATCTCCCTCTCGAGCGTCGATTCGGAGCCGATGTCGTCGCTCACCTGGACGTAGACGAGCTCCGACCCCCTCTTCGCGACGAAGTCGACCTCCTTTTGGTACAGTTTCCCGACGTAGGTCTTGTAGCCTCGCCTCATCAGTTCCAGGAAGACCGCGCTCTCGTACATGCGGCCCCAGTCCATGTTGCGCGTCCCCAGGACCGCGTAGCGCATTCCCGAGTCGCAGACATAATGCTTCGCCTGCGTGCTCAGGTACTTCTTCCCCTTGATGTCGTAGCGCTTCGCCTCATAGAAGACGAAGGCGTCGCGGAGGTAGGAGATGTAGCGCCCGACGGTGACGTGGTTGGTGGGAACCCTGTTGGCATCGAGCACGTTGGCGATGTTGTTAGGCGAGTTGAGGTTCCCGGAGTTGTCCATCATGTACTCGGCCAGCCTCTCCAGCACGGTGGAATCGGGTAGGGAGAATTTTTGGACGAGGTCGCGCGTGAGGATGGTCTTGTAGACGTCACGGATGTAGCCGTACGACTCCGAGATGTCATCGTAATCGTAGGACCCGGCGAGCCCGCCGCGTCTGATAAACCCGTCGAAGTCGTCGTCGACAGCCCCTTGCCCGCCGAAGTAGGAGCGGTATTCACCGAAGCTGAAGGGGAGGATGTGAACCTCCCTATGGCGCCCCGTGAACAGGGTCGCCAGGTCCGAGCTCAGGAGGAACGCGTTCGACCCCGTGAGGTAGATATCCCATCCGCCGCGCGCGTGAATGCTGTTAATCGCCTTCTCGAAGCCCTCGCACAGCTGCACCTCGTCGATGAAGAAGCGGTTGCGAACACCATCTTTATAGCGCTCTATGATTTCGCGATGCAGCGCGTGGTACTCGAGCAGCGGCTCGTTGTCGAGGTCCAGCAGGTCGATGTAGACGTTGTTGGAGGACGGGTCCTTCCGCGCAACGGAGGCGGAGAACGCCTTCATGAGCTCGGACTTGCCGGAGCGGCGCATCCCCGTGATCACCTTGATGTCCCGGGAACCCTCGAGCGCCCAAAGCCGCTCCATGTACGTATCGCGATCTACCCAAGCCATCATCCGCTCCTTCACGGTTTCGAAACTCGAATTATTTTAAAGTTTCGAAATCGATAAGGCAATAAACACGAGTATGCATCGAGAAACAATCAACAGCAGCCTTATCCCGCTCCTCTCTTGTATTCACGCCAGCGCACGCAAAAAGGTTATTGGCAGCTCATTTAGCTACCTCCAAGTGCCAGGGAAGTCCCCCGGCTTTTTGTCTATTTACATAAGGAGCCCCCATTGGCCAAGGAGTTCAACATCTTTGTCAACAAGAGCGGCAACCGTGACGGAAAGGCTCGCTAGTTATTTACTCACGCTCTGCGCACATCGGAGCCGCAGACAAGGCACATGCCGGAAAAATGAGAGTGGATAATCTCCCGTTTTGAGCCTTACCTGAAGCTCAAAGTGGGAGATTATCCACTCTCGTTCATCGGACGTCCGAAAATCCACGCTCGTGCGTCCAGATTTCCACGCTCGTGCTGCGCGTTCGCGAAACACGCGGGTGTTGATTGGGATTGATACGAATCACGACATGAAGCCGTAAGGGTTGCCCAGAGGCTGCAAAAAGAAAAGCCCCCGACCTGTTTTTGCAGGCCAGGGGTTTGATGCACGTGGATATGGCCTACTCCCACTCGGTGGCTTCGACTCTGTTGTCCCGTCATTTCAGTTGCGCCCAGTTTTCGGTGTCGTCTCGAGACGAGTGCCGCCAGGTAACGCCTCGTCGCGTTTCGTCGGCTTCGGGGACAAAAGCGGGGACAACTCCAAAAACTTTTTTCAAACTCAAGGGCATTGAGTTTTCGTTTTTGTCCCAAAGGGCGCGGCGGACCGCCTTTGGAGGCTCGATTTCGCCGAAAACGCCCGTTTTGAAACTCAAC
>CAKUGM010000053.1 GCA_934654625.1 uncultured Collinsella sp.
AGGGCGACCTCATCCACCCGATCGCCATGGAGGAGGGCCTGCGCTTCGCTATCCGCGAGGGTGGCCACACCGTCGGCTCGGGCATCGTCAGCACCATCATCGAGTAACTTTAGCTACTCTAGCTGTTGATTCCATTAACCCGGTTCCTCTTCGGGGGAGCCGGGTTTTTGTGTCGATGCGCACAAATGACAGGATTGTGTACCGGATCTGCAGATAAATCGTGGAGACGTGAATCGCATTGACATAACCCCACTGCAGATGATAATGTTTACCACCGTGCCCGTGAGGTACGGTATTTGGAGGTAAAAGACACATGCGTACTCTCGTTACACTTGCCTGCACCGAGTGCAAGCGTCGTAATTACACGACGACCAAGAATAAGGCCAACACCCCTGATCGCATGGAGCTTAAGAAGTATTGCCCCTGGTGCCGTCGTCACACCGTGCATAAAGAGACTCGCTAGTCTCTTTTGACATACGCCAGTAGTTCAATTGGTAGAGCATCGGTCTCCAAAACCGAGTGTTGAGGGTTCGAGTCCTTCCTGGCGTGCCAGTCTTTGATCCGTAAGCCTCCATAGGGGGCTTACGGTTTGTTACTGTATGTTGGGTCTGTGCCGGAGGTAAATGTTCATGGCCAACAAGAAGACCAAGAAGAAGTCTCAGCAGGGCTCCAACCAGGCTACTGCTAAGCCTGAGGTCAAAAAGACCACCAAGGCAAAGGCCAAGGACAAGAACAAGAAGCCCGGCCTGTTTGCCCGCATCAAGAAGTATTTCTCTTCTGTCCGCTCCGAGATGAAGCGTGTTGTGTGGCCCTCTAAGAAGGAGCTCATCAACTACTCCGTCACCGTGTGCGTTTCCCTGATCGTTGTTGGCGTTGTCATCGCGCTGCTTGACGCCGGTATCGGCCAGGCGCTGGTGGCCTTCTCCGGATTGAGGGGTTAAGCATGTCCAAGCGCTGGTATGTCGTTCACACGTACTCCGGTTACGAGAACCGCGTCAAGTCCGATCTTGAGCATCGTATCGAGACCATGGGTATGACCGACCGTATCTTTGATATCGAGATTCCCACCGAGCGTGTGACCGAGATCAAGGAGAACGGCGCTCGCGAGACCAAGGATTCCAAGATCTTCCCGAGCTATGTTCTGGTCCGTATGGAGATGGATGACGATTCTTGGACGTGCGTCCGTAACACCCCGGGCGTTACCGGTTTTTTGGGCGGCAACGGAAAGCCCGCTCCGCTCTCGCGCGAAGAGTACAACAAGATGATGCGCAAGAGCGATAAGGGCGGCGCACCTAAGCGTACGACCGTCAATATCGAGGTCGGCACGTCTGTTCGCGTTACTTCTGGTCCGCTTGCGGACTTTGATGGTAAGGTCTCTGAGGTTAACCCCGAAGCCGGCAAGGTCAAGGTCACGCTGATGATCTTCGGCCGCGAGACTCCCGTCGAGCTTTCGTTCGATCAGGTCTCCGTTATTTCTTAGTTCGTTCTCGCGTTCACGCTCATCTGCCGGCTGCTCACCGGATGGATTGCTTCTAACGGGTACGCGTTGAACATATTGGCACTGTAGACACATTCGTGTTTTAGGAAGGTTTTGACATGGCTGAGAAGAAGGTTGCTACTGTCATTAAGCTCCAGATTCCCGCTGGCGCTGCTAACCCCGCTCCTCCCGTTGGCCCGGCACTGGGTGCCGCTCAGGTCAACATCATGCAGTTCTGCCAGGCGTTCAATGCCGCTACGCAGGACAAGCAGGGCGACATCATCCCCGTTGAGATCACCGTTTATGAGGATCGCTCCTTCACGTTCGTGACGAAGACTCCTCCTGCGGCTCACCTCATCAAGAAGGAGCTCAAGCTCAAGAGCGGTTCCGCTAAGCCCCAGGCCGATAAGGTCGGTCAGCTTACTCAGGAGCAGCTCACCAAGATCGCCGAGATCAAGATGCCGGACCTCAATGCCAACGACATCGAGGCCGCCAAGAAGATCATCGCCGGCACCGCTCGTTCCATGGGCGTCACCGTCGCCGAGTAGCGATACTGTTTAGGTAGTTTCGGGCACGATGCGTGTCGTGCCCGTTTGCGTGCAATAGGGCACGCGTTGATGTGGGAGGGCTTAGGCCCGTTTGACCACAGGAGGTATGTAATATGGCTAAGCACGGTAAGAAGTACCGCTCCGCCGCTGAGAAGGTTGATTCCACTCAGCTCTACACCCCGCTTAAGGCTGTCGCTCTCGTCAAGGAGGTTGCAACCGCTAACTTCGACGAGACCGTCGAGGCTCACTTCCGCCTTGGCATCGACACCCGCAAGGCCGATCAGAACATCCGTGGCTCCATCTCCCTGCCTCACGGCACCGGCAAGACCGTTCGCGTCGCCGTGTTCGCCGAGGGCGCTAAGGCTGATGAGGCTCGTGAGGCCGGTGCCGACATCGTTGGCTCCGACGAGCTGATCGCCGAGATCCAGAAGGGCAACATCGAGTTCGACGCTGCCATCGCTCTGCCGACCATGATGGCCAAGGTTGGCCGCATCGGTAAGATCCTCGGCCCCCGTGGCCTGATGCCGAACCCCAAGCTCGGCACCGTTACCATGGATGTTGCCAAGATGGTCTCCGAGCTCAAGGCTGGCCGCGTTGAGTATCGCGCCGACCGCTATGGCATCTGCCATGTGCCCCTGGGCAAGAAGTCCTTCTCTGACGAGCAGCTCGTCGAGAACTACGCTGCCCTGTACACCGAGATCCTGCGCGTTAAGCCCGCTTCTGCTAAGGGCAAGTACGTGAAGAGCATCTCTGTGAGCTCCACCATGGGTCCTGGCGTCAAGGTCGACCCCGCTGTTCAGCGCAACTTCCTCGCTGAGTAGTTGCTAGGACTGAATAGTTCTTCTAAACCCGGTTCGCACCCGCGAGCCGGGTTTTTTAATCGGTGTCGCAGAGCCGTTTGTTTCCGCTGACGTAACAATCGCAGTTTTTGGGTTGTGCGCAACGTTCGTTCTGCTAAACTTTCTTTTGTTGTTGCTTTACCAGAGAGGAGTGCGCTTATCATGACGAACAATGTTTATGCATCTGCACTCCTAACCCTCGCGCTACTAGGGTAGTCGCGCTTGGGCTTTCTTCAACCTGCTTAACACCCGAGTGCGTAACTGACCATCGCTTTGCGGTCCGTATGAGCGCTCGGGTGTTTTTCTATCTCTCGCCTGTACGTGTCTACAAAGCCCGACATGTTGAACGCAGTCGCTTGGCGGCTTTAATGTACAGGAGGAACCATGACCCGCAAAATCGCAATCTTCGATACCACCCTGCGTGATGGCGAGCAGTCGCCCGGCGCAAGCATGAACACCGAGGAAAAGCTCATCATTGCGCGTCAGCTTGTGCGCATGAACGTCGACGTCATCGAGGCTGGTTTTCCCATTTCGAGCCCCGGCGACTTCAAATCCGTTCACGAGATCGGAAAGATTGCCGGTGACACCTGCACCGTCTGTGGCCTGACGCGCGCTGTGGATAAGGATATCGAGGTGGCCGCTGAGGCGCTGAAGAGCGCCAAGCGTCCGCGCATCCATACCGGTCTGGGCGTTTCTCCCTCTCATCTGCGCGACAAGCTGCATCTCACCGAGGATGAGGCTATCGAGCGTGCGATTCATGCTGTCAAATTTGCTCGCAATTTTGTGGACGATGTTGAGTTCTATGCCGAGGACGCTGGCCGTTCGGATCAGGAGTTCCTCGTTCGCATCATCCAAGCGGCGGTGAAGGCGGGCGCTACCGTCGTCAACATTCCCGATACCACGGGATACAACATGCCGTGGAATTTCGGCACGCGCATCAAGGACCTGCGCGAGCGCGTCGACGGCATCGAAGACGTTACCATCTCCGTGCATACGCATAACGACCTGGGCATGGCTACCGCTCTTGCCCTCGACGCTGTCCAAAATGGCGCCACGCAGATCGAGTGCACCATTAACGGTCTGGGCGAGCGTGCGGGCAATACTTCGCTTGAAGAGGTCGTTATGGCCATCAAGATGCACGGTGAGGCCCTCGACGCGCATACCGATGTTGTGACCCGCGAGTTGACGCGTGCCTCCAGGTTGGTGAGCTCCATCACGGGTATCAACGTGCAGCCCAACAAGGCTATCGTGGGCGCCAATGCCTTTGCGCACAGCTCCGGCATTCACCAGGATGGTGTCCTCAAGGCGCGCGATACCTACGAGATCATCGATCCGGCCGACGTGGGCGCCGCTGGTTCCGAGATCATCCTGTCTGCCCGTTCCGGCCATGCCGCCCTGCGTCATCGTCTGGGCGAGCTGGGCTACACCTTCGATGACGCTGCGTTTGAGGACGTCTACAATCGCTTCTTGGAGATTGCCGACCAGAAGAAGGAGGTCTTTGACGAAGACCTCGAGTCGATGGTCCAGGAGCGCCAGCGCGAGGTGAAGGCCATCTACACCCTCGACGCCCTGCAGGTGTCCTGCGGCGATCCTCTGGTTCCCACCGCTACGGCGACCATCAGCGACGAGCTGGGCGTCAAGCACGTGGTGTGCGCTACGGGTACCGGTCCTGTCGATGCCGCTTACAAGGCGGTGGACAAGGTCGTGGCGGTCCATGGCGACTTGGCGGAGTTCTCGGTCAAGGCCATTAGCCGTGGAATCGATGCCATCGGCGAGGTTACGGTGCGCATTACGGCCGAGGACGGCAAGATCTATACCGGCCGCGGCGCTGACACCGACATCATCGTTTCGAGTGCAAAGGCCTACGTGAACGCTGTCAACCGCATGATTCAGACCGCTCGCTCCAAAGAAGGCAAATAAAGGAGGCAATTACCGCCCTTTCCGCCTGATTGCCGAAGATTTATCAAGAGAGGAAACCCCAATGGCACGTCCCATGACCATGGCAGAGAAGATTTTGGCCGCGCACGCGGGCCTCGACGAGGTTGTGCCGGGCCAGCTGGTCGAGTGCGATCTCGACCTGGTGCTCGCCAACGACATCACGGCCCCCATCGCCATCAAGACGGTGCGCGAGATCGGCGCGGGCGTCTTTGACCGCGAGCGCATTTGTCTGGTGCCCGACCACTATTCGCCCAACAAAGACATCAAGAGCGCCGAACAGACCAAGATTACGCGCGATTTTGCCCATGAGCACAAGATCGTGAACTACTTTGAGCAGGGCTGCATGGGTATCGAGCATGCGCTGCTGCCCGAGCAGGGTGTTGTGGTGCCCGGCGACCTCATGATCGGCGCCGATTCCCATACCTGCACCTACGGCGGCATCGGCGCCTTCTCTACCGGTGTTGGTTCTACCGATGCCGGTGTGGGCATGGCAACGGGTCGTGCCTGGTTCAAGGTGCCCGAGACAATTCGCTTCGAGATCGATGGCGAGCTGCCCGCGGGCGCTACGGCAAAGGACATCATCCTGCACATCATCGGAATGATCGGCGTCGACGGCGCTCTGTACTGCGCTATGGAATTTGGCGGCTCGACGATCGAGAATCTCTCCGTCGAGGGGCGTCTGACCATTGCGAACATGGCTATCGAGGCGGGCGGCAAGGCGGGTCTGTTCGAGGTGGATGACAAATGCCGTGCCTGGGTCGCCGAGCGCGCTCGCCGCACGCCGGTTGAGTATCATCCCGATGCGGACGCCGAGTACAAGCAGGTTATCAAGATCGACGCCGCCGAGATCGAGCCCTGCGTGTCCTGGCCGCACCTGCCGAGCAATACGCACCCGGTGGCCGAGAGCCGTCATATCGCCGTCGACCAGGCCGTTATCGGTTCGTGCACCAACGGCCGTATCGAGGACATGCGTGCCGCAGCTGAGGTCCTGCGCGGCCGTACCGTTGCCGAGAACGTGCGCTGCATCGTGATTCCTGCAACCCAAAAGGTCTGGCTCCAGTGCGTGCATGAGGGCCTGATGGATATCTTCATCAACGCACATTGCGTGGTCTCGACACCCACGTGCGGTCCGTGCCTGGGCGGCTACATGGGCATCCTCGCTGCAGGGGAGCGCTGTATCTCTTCGACCAACCGCAACTTCGTAGGCCGCATGGGCGATCCCACGTCCGAGGTCTACCTGGCGAGCCCTGCCGTCTGCGCCGCTTCTGCCGTCGCCGGCCACATTGCGTTGCCGAGCGACCTGTAGGCAGACTGGGGGCTTTGGGCTTTGACTGCCCCTGCGAACAGTCCTGCTCGCAAAGCTCAAAGCCCCTGCTGGAAAAGCACGGCGCAGGTGGGCCAGAAAAGCGTAGCGTTGCAAATTCAACAACTTTACGCCGTGAAGGTTTTATCCGATAGAAGGACATGACGCACGGGGGAGGGGCCAGGGTTTATTTGACATGAGTTTCCGCACGAGCCGAACGTGACTTAATGTCACGTTCGTGCGAGCAGGACTGTCTGAAATGGCAAATAAAGCCTGGCCCCTCCCTCCCAGGAAAGGTGAACGATATGAAATTCAACGGAACTGTTTTTCGTTATGGCCGTGACATCGATACCGATGTCATCATTCCGGCTCGTTATCTCAACACGTCCGATCCGGCAGAGCTTGCCAAGCACTGCTTGGAGGATCTGGACACTACGTTTGTGACGCGCGTGAAGCCCGGCGACATTATCGTTGCCGATGAGAACTTTGGCTGCGGCTCCTCGCGCGAGCACGCCCCGGTGGCCATCAAGGCGGCAGGCGTTTCCTGCGTCATCGCTAAGAGTTTCGCGCGCATCTTCTACCGCAACTCCATCAACATGGGGCTGCCTATTCTGGAGTGCCCGGAAGCCGTTGACGCCATCTCGGACGGCGATGTGGTGAGTGTCGATGCCGATACCGGCACGATCGTGGACGAGACCACGGGCGCGACCTTCCATGCGCAGCCGTTCCCGCCGTTTATCCAGGAGATTATCAACGCCGGCGGGCTGGTGGAGCGCACCAAGAAGAAGATCGCCGACGCCCAGGCCGAGTAGATGGTTATGGAAAATCCTTTTGCCAAAGGCCCCTCAACCCTTGATTGGAGTTGCAACGTGAAGAAGAGCTACAAGGTGTGCACCCTGCCGGGTGACGGTATTGGCCCTGAGGTTATCGCCGAGGGCAAGAAGGTGCTTGCCGCCGTGGGCGCACGCGCCGGCGTTGAGTTTGTTTGCGAAGACGCGCTCATCGGCGGTGCCGCGATCGATGCATGCTCGGACCCGCTGCCCGAGGCCACGCTTGCCGCGGCTCAAGCGTCCGATGCCGTCTTGCTGGCGAGCGTCGGCGGCCCGAAGTGGGATTCTACCGACCCCAACGCTCCTCGCCCCGAGCAGGGCCTCCTGCGCATCCGTAAGGCTCTGGGACTCTATACCAATCTTCGTCCGGTGAAGATCTACGATGCGCTTGCCGGTGCCTCCACCCTTAAGCCCGAGGTCATCAAGGGCGTCGACATGGTGCTCGTGCGCGAGCTCACGGGTGGTATCTACTTTGGTAGCCACGAGCGTTTCTACGACGAGCAGGGCGCTGGTGCAAACGGCGAGGCCGGTCAACGTGCAGTGGACGTCATGGAGTATCGCGAGTACGAGGTCGAGCGCATTGCCCGCCAGGCCTTCGAGGCCGCCCGCAAGCGTCGCGGCAAGGTGATCAGCGTTGACAAGCGCAACGTGCTCGAGACCTCGCGCATGTGGCGCGAGGTGGTCCATCGCGTGCACGATGAAGAGTATGCCGATGTGGAACTTGAGGACCTGCTTGTGGACAACACCGCGATGCAGCTTATCAACCGTCCCGCCGACTTCGATGTTGTGGTGACCGAGAACATGTTCGGCGACATCCTCTCCGACGAGGCCGCGCAGATCACGGGTTCTCTTGGCATGCTGGCTTCGGCGAGCCTGGGCGATGGCGTGTCTCTCTTTGAGCCCAGTGCCGGCTCTGCGCCCGATATCGCGGGCCAGGGCATCGCCAACCCACTCGCGCAGATCCTCTCGGTGGCCATGATGCTCACCTATGCCTTCGATATGACCGAGGAAGCCGTAATGATTGAGACGGCTGTCGAGCGCGTGCTCGACGAGGGCTGGCGCACGCGCGATATCGCGGATTCGAACACGCCTGCCGAGAAGATTATCGGTACTGCCGATATGGGCGACAAAGTGGTTGCAGCTTTGGCGTAGGCTGGGAGATACGACGCTGGCACCCCGTATGCTCAGGCGAGCATCGGGGTGTTTTGCGTTTGAGGTAGTTTATCTGGACGAGGTGGCACCGCCTACAGGAGGGCGGGCGCCGCTTTATGTCGGGCGTCGCGGCGCGCGGAAGGCGTCGGGTTTTGACTGGAGGTACCATGCAGCAAGTTGTGACCGTAAACGAGGATTTTCGTCATCTCAATGACGGTTTGCCGCCGCATATCGCGCGTTTTATCGCCGCGGGCGAGTATGACCGCGCCCTTCGTCTTATCGAGGAGGAGCTAGAGGCGGGGAATCGTCCCGAGATGGAGCCGTGCCTTCGGGCGGAGTATGCTCGCATGCTGCGTACACGTCGCGATTTTTGCTTGACGCGAGCCGATGTTATCAATCAGATTCGCGCCGAGTGGCCCGAGTTTGGCGATGCCGAGCTTGATTCCCTCATTGACCGCGAGCGTCTTGACTGGCGCTATGTGGATGGCGAGCAGCGTTTTTTGCAAAGTTGCGTGGAATCGCTGCGCCTGTATCCCAATGACGTGCCCGGCCTCGCTTGTCCGCCGACTGACCGCGCGGACATGCTTGCCGTGCTCGAGGAGATGCGCACAAATGGTCATGCTAAGCGCCGCGTGCGCGTGCGCCATACGCTTGCTGTGGACAAGGGAGTCGAGGTGGGTCCTGAGACCCATGTCAAGGCGTGGCTGCCGTATCCTTCCGGTCAGCAGGTGGCGGACATCAAGCTCGTCGATGCGAGCGAGGGCGCGCAGGTTGCGCCCGCGACGGCACCGCAGCGCACGGTTCACTGGGATGTGCAAGGTGGTCGGTCGTTCTTTGTCGAGTACGAGTACACCATCCGTGCTCCTTATGTTGACCTGTGGGCGGACAATCCTATTGCTCCCGAGTGGGGCGAGCCGTTCGCGCCTGCCTCGGCCCCGACGCCGGAGGACCTTGCTGCCGAGGAGCCGCATCTGGTGTTCACGCCGTATCTGCGCTCGATTGCCGAACGTCTGTATGCGGATATTCCGGTTGAGGACACGCTTGAGCGCGCCCGCGCGGCGTATCTGTGGGTCACACAGAATGTGGATTACCGCTATCAACCGGCCTACGTGCTGCTAGACAGCATTGCGGATTCGTGCGCGCGTTCGCGTAGGGCTGACTGCGGTGTGTTTGCCTGCACGTTTATCACGCTGTGCCGCCTGGGAGGCGTGCCGGCACGCTGGCAGAGCGGCCTGTATACCAAGCCGGGTTCGGTGGGCTGTCACGATTGGGCGATGTTCTATATCGAGGGTCTTGGCTGGCTTTGGGCCGATTGCTCTTTCGGTTCGGCGGCACGCCGCGAAGGAGACGAGGCTCGCAGGCGTTTCTACTTTGGCAATCTAGGGCCCTGGCGCATGCCGGCAAATGCGCGCTTTTTCGCTCCGCTCACGCCGGCCGATCCTGCCTTGCGCGATGATCCCTTCGATAACCAGATGGGGGAGCTGTGCGTGGACGGCGTCGGTCTAACATCCTATGACCGCGAGGCCGAGGTCACGGCAACTATGGAAACCCTCTAATCTGTTGCGATTCCAAGTGCTGCCGCAGCGGTTCTTCGTTTATTCGAGGAGCCGCTGCGGCGCTTTTGGCGGTTGGGCCTGTGCGCTCTGCGACCTTCCAAAAATAATGGGCATTTCACAGCAGTCTGTCGCAAAACTATCAAATTTGGTCCCCTTACAAAACGGCACTGCAATAAAACAATTCGAAGTGCGTACCCTAAACCGAAATAGCTGAGTATACAAATTATTCAACCCCCTGTAATCCTGGGGTTTGCCACTCGAAAAGAAAGATCTAATCAGCAATTCCAGTTTAGGGGTACGCACTTCGAAGAGTTTTGAAATAAGCCACTAAAAACGGGGCGCCGAATGGACTTCGGCGCCCCGTAAAACAGGAACTTCTAATGCATATGCGTTTTACCAGGTAAAACGCTGAATAATATCCTTAAATATCCTATCTTGCATCG
>CAKUGM010000054.1 GCA_934654625.1 uncultured Collinsella sp.
GAAAGGACTCGAACCTTCACGGGAATCCCACCAGAACCTAAATCTGGCGCGTCTACCAATTCCGCCACGCCCGCATAAAGACGCACAGCCTAAGCATGATAGCAGATAGCACGCCACTTTGTTGAGCAAAGGTTTGGTGAACGTAGGCAACACGAGGGATACACGATATGGGGGTCGACTACTCCCCCGCGCGAATGTCCATATGGCGCCTTTGCAGCGCCTCGCGGGCCAACCGTTGGCCCTCGATAGACTGATCGAGCTGACGCTGATAGTACCCAAGTCCCGCATCGATCAGATGGTAGTAGCCCACCTCGGCTTGCACGTAGAGACTGAGCGCACGCTCGGGATCGGGCCTCGCCACACCATCGATGCCGCTCATAAGGTAATCGGCCATATGGTGTGCCGCGCGGGCAGCAAGCGGGCTTTTCCCCGCAAGCTCGTAGGCCTTTGAGTACAGCTGCCATGCGATGCGTTCGCTTTTGCGAACACCCTTTCCCGAGGCGTAGAAGTCACCGAGTTTCCAATAGGCCTCGGGGTTGGTATCGGTAAGCGCCGCACGAGCGTAGCACTCGTAGGCGCGAGCGTAGTCCCGCTCGCAGCCGCGGCCATAGTAATAGATGTAACCCAGGTTGATCATGCTCTGCGTGTCGCCGCGGTCGGAGCCAAGTTCATAGAGCTCAACCGCGCGGGCGTAATCCTCCGCACTCCCCTGGTTGCTTGTATCGTGGTAGATATTGGCCAGGTTGCAGCAGCAGCCGGCGTCGCCACAGGCCACGCCGTGCTCGTACAGGCGCTTGACGATGCGCGCAAAGGCGCCCTCCGCCTTCATCTCGCGCGCAAGGAGGGCCTGGTCGAAGTAGAGGTCTTGAAGCATCTCATCGAAGTAGCCGCTCGCGGCGTCGTCGCAGGCGTTGGCAAGAATGTCGTACGCGCCCCTACTCATCTCTCCTGCATAGGCAGAATCCTCGTATTCCACGTCGAAATTAGGCAGCGTTGCAAATTCCTGATCGGTGATTTTCTTAAGCTCCATGGTGGACCTTCTTTCCCAAACAGCGCCCGGCCGATGCCGGTTGCATTGTTTTGAGTGTATGTGGTCGTGTGGACATGGGGTTGGGGGTACTTGTTAACCCCTAGCCGCTCTCTCCAAAGCCGATTGAAGCTCTGGGTCAACAGCAAAGAGATAAAGGCCGTGAACGCCGCGCTTCAAAAGAACGTTTAGCTCATTGCGCAGGTTCTTATCAGAATAGTCTTTAACTCCTGAACGCTTATTAACAGCCCTCTTGTTTTTACTTGCCTTGCTGTCAAATATCAGCCTTCCATCACGAAGTTTGACCGAAGGCCCAATGATCACACCGGCGTAATTCAGGTCAAATCCCTGAATGGTAAATGTCGACCCTATTTCATCGATCGTTTCAGACCTCTCCGCCCAAGCGGTATCGTCAATAGTAGGTGCACCGCCCGACACATCAAGCTGATAGTTCCACGGGTGACAGAAGCGATCAGAATCAGGCGCATCGTCATTAAAGATGAAGCCTCGCTTGTCATTTTCATCAAGGCCCATTTTCCATATGCCAGCTTCATCGCGATGAAGCTCGACATTCCACGCGCCATCGTTGCTATCCAAGTTGCCTTTTTGACCATTGTAGGCCCAGTCGTATGTCGCGAGAACGCGCGAGAGACCTTTGCTCCCAGCGTCAGCCGCTTTCTCGCGAATCGCCAGCCACAACTTAGCCGGGGAATCGTAAATGCGAATCTCGTAGCCATCACCAGCGGAAGAGCTGAGGTCGTTGTTCTTAGCATCTTTCGGAATAGAGCCTATGGCGCGCCCACTTGCAAAATCGTCAATCCACTTAATAGTTTCTGGACCTGCAGCAATCCGAAATTGGTGCGTAAGGACAACGGAAGCCCGGTTAAACTTTGAGCCATCTTCAAGCTCGACAGGCTCAAAACAGTCTTCGCCGCCTATTTTACTATCCCCTAGAAGTTCGTTTAAATCTTGTTCAGACCACTGCTGGCCCGTCTCAAGAATCTGATCGGGATCGAAAACGGCAACGGTCACTTTCGCACGACGCATTATATCGAGAAGCATATTCGTGCCGGAATAACCTTGATTTCCCTGAGTAAGAAGAAGATGCGCCTCGTCAACAAGGGCAACATCAACCTTCTCCAAAGGTTTTGAAATATCCCTCTTTGACTTGCCCGTAGAGGAGACCGTCTTTTCGCTTCGACGATTAATAAATTGAGCTGGTTTGAGAACTACCTCGTCGTTGCGTTTCTGGAGACCGAGCTTCCTTGCAATCTGGTTATAAACGTTTTTCTGTTCCTTGTGATTTACAAGCACAAACGCTTGCAAGGGATGAACATCAGAGGCCTCGGAATCCGGCGAATCCCCAGTATCTTCCGAATCGGCAAGCAACGTATTAAAGAGATGGCTAATCAATACCGTTTTTCCCGTGCCCGCAGCACCTCGGACAAGGATAAGGTCGCCAAATTCCGTCTTTGCGTCAATAGGCCGCTCTCGCGAACAGAAAACAGCCTCAAGAATATCTCTTTCGGCATCAAGTTGAGCTGTTGTAAGCTCATGAAAAGGCGATGCTTTGAACAGAGCGGAATCTCTAATGATGCGTTCCGAAGGAAAGAGCCTCGGATTCAGTGAATTGAGCTTCCTCCAGGTACGAGTGAACACCTCGTCAAGTTCTTCGCGAGTGTAATAATTTCCCTGGGGATTAGTCCTGCGGTTGTTGAGGCTTCTAATCGAGTCGACACCCAACAGATACTGCATCATTCGATTCTCGATATCGAGAGTCAACGATTTATTAAAATGCGAATGACCGATGACGAGCTGCCGCACGGAGGAAGGGTTGCTCTCGGCCAGCTCGCGGAATTCGCGCCAGTCCGGGCGTACTTTTGGATCGGCCTTTAGATGCTGGCTCGTTCGATTTTCGATATTATTCGTCTCGCCCACATAAGCGATATAACTTGAATCTGCCTCGTTAGTGCCATCGGGCTGTGCGTACACGACATAAACGGTGGGATAGCCATAAATAAGGGATTCTGCAGCAGGATTTTCGGGCAGCATGAACTCAATCTTGCGCTTTCCAAAACTAACAAGAGCCGATTCAGCTATTACAGGACTTGGGATTCGACGTCTATTCATTTGCGTTCATCAATCTCGGAGACCGAATGATCAAGTTCCGTATATTTCTTTGAAGAGCCTCGCGATACCGAGACAGGATACTTGTCTCGGTTCTTTGCAAGTTTAGACTCAATTGCCGAAGCAAGATCGATGCCTTTACTGTCAGCAAGGTAAATAGCGTAGATAAGTATATCGGCAAGTTCTTCTCGTATTGCCTTGTCCTTTGACGACACATCGAGATCTGAACCAGACCATTGAAAATACTCGAGAAGTTCAGCTGCTTCAAGAGAAAGCGATATGGCAAGATCTTTTGGATTGTGAAACTGCGCCCACTCGCGCTCATCTCTGAAAGCAAGCACATCTTCGCGAACCGACTCGAAGTCCATGAATCTCCTTTGGTTCCCCCATTTCTATCCCATTGTATGGCAAGGAATCCAGTTACAACCGCAATATCGCACCCTCAATGTTGGCGGGTGGTAATTCAACGCTATAGGAACAATGCACAGCATGGACAAGACAAAGCGGCCCCATCCCATGTCCCCACGAGCACCTACCCTTCTTGATATCGGACAACCCGCACCCAAGGGAAGGGAATTCAAATGGATAGCTCGAATGAACTTGAATTGACCCGTCGCGGTTTTACCGTACTAGCAGCCTCGGCTTTTGGAGCCTTTTTTATCAAACCCAACCTTGCCGATGCCCTCTCCCCTAGCAAAACGTATCTCGTGAGCATAAAGACGACTGGATACGGATACCTTTGGGAAAAGGAGTTCGAGGGCACCGAATGGATGGAAGATCCAGACGAGGCGGAAATTCAGCGCGAGGCACTAGGACCAGGATCCATCCTCTATTTTGAACAGGACCCCGAAATCCCAAAGGACGCAGCTTGGCTCGATGTCGTCTCCGCGGACGGTGAAAAACTCTGCGACATTCCTTGGTGCGCAACGCCCGAGGAAGAGGCAGCAGTCATGAAGATCGTCAAGAAGATCAACGATGGCCATAAGGTCTGGGCGGAAGTGAGCGACGCGCACCATTGCACGATCGACGCCGGCCCCGACGACGCCCGCATCCACCATCTTGAGTTCGATGTGTTTTATCGCTAGTTGGGCTTCTCGCCCGATCGCAAATGAGGGAGCCATGCAGCTTAGTTGCATGGCTCCCTCATCTTTTGGCGCAAGGGCTTCCTAGGCGAAGGTTCACTTAGGCCCACCTAGGAGATGCTCGGCCCCTTTCCTTTGCAGGTACAGCCGTACACCACGTCACCAGGGCGCTCGACTGTCTGTTTGCCGCATGCGCGACACTTCACAAGCAGTAGGTCATCCCCCGGTTGCTTTCCAGAGATAAGGTCGATCAGCTCGTAACCGTTTTCCTCTGCAAGATCGCGCGCCTGGAAAAGACGCAAGGCAGTTCTTTCGTCCATCACACCCTGTTTGAGCAGGTCGTTATAACTGTAACCCTGAGAAAGCAACGATTGGATCGCCTCGTCTCTCAAAACGCGGCAATCGGCATACCAGTCCGTCCAGTAACATGCGCGGCAAACCTTCTCGCCTATATCATTTTATCCAAGATGTACTTGAGGCGGTAATGAGCCTGCGTCCCGCACGTCGTGCAACGCGTGAACAGGTACTGGCCTTTTAGGTATTTGCCCTTCTCGTCATACGGCTGCGTGAGTTCGAGCCCTGCCTCGGCAAGAATTGAATCGAGCTCCTCATTCGAAAGCTTCATTGCTCTACCTCCTACCTAAGCTTCACTGCGAACTCACGATGACACGACCTGCAGATCATCTTATTCTTGCCAGGGTTCTTGAAGCCGCCAAGCGCACCCACCCAGGCACTGCCGGAGAGCGCGGCAAACACGAACGCACGCCCAACCGAATATGGCTTGCGCGTAGTTCCCAACTGGATAACGTCCTCGGAGTCGCAGTACGGACACATGAGGCCGGCCCTCTTCATGCGCTTCTTATATTCCTCCTCGCGCCATTTTTCCGCTTGAGCCTCGTACTCGATGCGCTTTCTCTCGCGTTCGAGCTCTTTTTGCTGAAGCTCCTCGGCGGTGGGCACGGTCCTGAACGGCTGGCCCACAAAGTAGAAAACGATACCGGAGACAAGCCAAAACAGCGCACTCGCATAGTCATTGCGCACCACGCAAATAAACGCCATGATCGGTGAGGCGAAGAGGGCCACCGCAAGCACCAACCGAAATACAGCGCCCAAAAGCCCTCCGATGAGAATGGCGAAGTACTCAGCGGCGCCTTTAAGGCCATAGCTCGCAATTGTGAATAAAGCAAAGCCTAGCAGGGGCATAGCGAACCCCAAGCCAATGTAGGTAGGGATATTGACTCCAAAGGAAGCAATCGGCCCACCATAAGCGTAGATGCACAATGCAAAAAAGAGGAATCCCACCCCCGCAACGAGCGTAAGCGCGAATATTATTGCAGCCGCTTGCTCAAACAAGCTTTTCTTATCCCTCACGAGGCATCCTTAACTTCGGTGATGCCTCGATTCTAAACCCTCGCGCAGACACGGCCCAGAAGTTCATACAGGGCAGACGCGTGCATCGCGTCCGGACGAGAGGCTATTGTTTAGAGGGGTTATCATATGGCTCGAAGAATTGTTGAGAACGGACGGCACCATGGCAAGCGGCAAGAAAAGCAATTCAAACGCTGGCAAGCGGACATTGTTCGCAATCGTTGCCCTTGCGGTTATCGCACTCGACATCTGGTGGGTCGCAAGCGGGCAAGGCCGCGATATCTTCTCTCCGCAGCCCGCCGCGGAGACCAAAACCGAACGCAAAATGTATGTAGAGCTTTGCGGCCCCCTCTCCGGAGATATGGAATGGGGCATCGCCCTGCGACCAGAGGTTCATAATTTTCCGCAAGGGGCTGTCGAGTCCCGGTTCTGGGAGATCTCACGCGATCAAGGTGCCACGTGGCAGCCCTGGGATTGCGAGCCCGACGAGCTTACGCAGTGGGTAACCGCATCGGAAGATACGGTTGGATGCCTGATTCGCGTGACCGAGTACGCCGTACTCGAGGACGGCTCGGGCGCTTCGTGCACGAGTGCACCATTTGGCCCCATCGAGGAGCAGCGCGGATTTAGCCTGGGCGGCACTGCAACGCAAGGCAACGGAGGGCCCGCTTCATCCAACAGCAGTGCGCCAGTTGACCCCGTAGTCTACGTTTGCGAGAGCGCGGGAAACGCTTACTATCACACCTACGATTGCGATGAGCTGAGTCTGCTTCGCCAGCGCGGCTACTCCACGAGCGAGATGGCTCTGAGCGAAGCAAGTAAGCTCTACCAGCCGTGTCCTGTTTGCCAGGGGTAGTTTCTGCAGACGGGATGCCGCGCAGCACGGGCGGGCATCCAAGACTCAGCGCCGTCTCTCCCCTGCCGCTCACGGCCTACTTTCAACCAACCCGCATAGTCTGAGTATATTTCACCCTCGTAGATGGCATATGACTATCAACTAAACTAAATGCGAGGGGACCATGGCCAATTCAACGCAACCAAATCACATCATCATTTGCGACGCTTCCGCCTTTCGCGCGTTACGCTGCGAGCGTCGCCGATACCAAAGCCTTGGTTGGAGGCCCCTGAGTTCCCGCGAGATTCAACTTGCCGTTTCCCGCAGCAGCGCCAATGCCAATTGCATCGATTACGACCTTCTAGAGCAGCTGGGCGTCTGGAGCCCAGGCGAAAAGCTGCATCTGCTGGTTAACAACCAAAGCAAAAGAAGGCACACCGGCCCCGTCTCAATGCATGTCTTATCAAAGCCGCTCCCCATGGGATCATTATGCAATATTGCACCGGGAATCGATATCCTCTCCCCAGTCATGATTGCGGCCCAATATGCAAGCTGCCACCCATTTGGAGAAACATATGCATTCTTCGAAGAGCTCAGCAGCAAGATAACCTTCGCAGAACCAGGCTATAAGGACTGGCTTGCAGACTCCGATTCAGATGACATCTCAAGCGAGGAACTAATCACTGCATCCAACACATCGATATCGATTCCAAAAACGCGCTTTTTCAAATGCGAAGCAGTGCTCACTCCAAACGAGCTCAATAACTGGATTAAAAGAATCAACTGGTGTCCGGGGCTAATTCAAGCACGCTCTATAGCACCTTATGTTTTGGGCAAAGCACGCTCTCCTATGGAAATCATGATGTTCGGAATGTTCTGCCTGCCAATGTCACACGGAGGATTTGCCTGTAAAGACGGCGTCTCTAACCATCGGATCGATTTCAATGAGCAGGCAACTACGGTCTCGGGTATGCCTTATGCAATTGGCGATCTAGTGTTTCCCGCCAGCAGTGAAATCCTGGAATATAAGGGCCACCCTCACGATTCAAAGGAATCACGCATCAGGGATGAAAAGCGCGAGGCCGGACTGAGCGCAATGGGATTCAGAGTCACATCTATCAACAACGAGCAGATAAAAGATGCCGCTGCGCTTGAGGCTATAGCTAAGAGGCTCTATCGTCAGTCGGGATTACGGTTTCGCTACTACATTGACGCCTACCGAACCAAGCAATACCAGCTCATGCGCGAACTGACCACTTGGATGCGGGGTGAGAATGAATAAAACTCTAATGAACATGTATACTTCAATCTCGCTGCTCGCAAACAGCACTCCTGACCGTCATAAACATACGATACCATGCAGTATACAATTTTAGTTTTGGCGAAAAACTTGAAATATGTACGCTAGAAAATAGCGCATCAAGCTCAAAATTGCTCGAACAGGACTTGAACGCGTATAAATTGATGCAACTGATCCGACAGATCGCTTTATGCATGAAATTCCAGACCTTTTCGCATCAAGAACAGGCAACCAATCGTACATATTTTAGTTTTTCCACCAATTCAGGTCTCTCCATCTGCAGGAGAGGTACCAAGCGAAAAAGGGGCATTTGTAAAAACACTGAAGGTAACCCCAGTAGACCAGCTAGACAAAAAGAACGGCTCCTCCCGCTGTGCGGGAGGAGCCGTTCCAAACTAGCTATGAAGCAAGGGTTAGCAAACGCCCTGAGCGAGCATGGCGTCGGCGACCTTCTCGAAGCCGGCGATGTTGGCGCCCATGACGAAGTTGCCGTCATGACCATACTTCTTGGCGGTGTCGTCCACGTTATGGAACATACCGCGCATAAGCTGCTCGAGCTTGCCGTCGACCTCCTCGAAGGTCCAGGAAAGGTGCTCAGCGTTCTGGCTCATCTCGAGGCCGGACACGAGCACGCCACCGGCGTTTGCAGCCTTACCAGGCATGAAGGCAACGCCGTTGGCCTGGAAGTACTCGGTAGCATCGATGGTAGTGGGCATGTTTGCGCCCTCGCCCACGACCTTGCAGCCGTTAGCAACCAGAGCCTTGGCATCCTCAAGGTGCAGAGTGTTCTCGCGAGCGCAAGGCAGCGCGATATCGCAGGGAAGCTGCCACACGCCGCGGCCGTCGCCCTCGTGCCAGGTGGCGTTCGGACGCTCATCAACGTACATAGCAAGGCTCACGCCCTTGTCGTGACCGGAGCGCTTCTTGTTGTAGATGCCCTCGAGCACCGTGTAATCGATACCGTCGGGATCCTCGACCCAGCCCTTGGTGTCGGAGCAAGCCAGAACCTTGCCGCCCAACTGAGCGACCTTCTGCACAGCGTAAATAGCCACGTTACCGGAGCCGTGGACAACAACGTTTTTGCCCTCGAAGGAGTCATTGTTGCTCTTAAGATACTCGTCAACAAAGTACACCAGGCCGTAGCCGGTAGCCTCGGTGCGAGCAAGCGAACCGCCAAAGCTCAGGCCCTTACCGGTAAGAACACCGGTCCACTCGTTGCGCAGGCGCTTGTACTGACCAAACAGGTAAGCGACCTCACGACCACCGACGCCCAGGTCACCGGCCGGAACGTCGGTGTTAGGGCCGATGTGGCGATACAGCTCGGTCATGAAGGACTGGCAGAAGTGCATGATCTCGTTGTTGGACTTGCCCTTGGGGTCGAAGTCGGAACCGCCCTTGCCGCCGCCCATGGGAAGCGTGGTCAGCGAGTTCTTAAGGATCTGCTCGAGACCCAGGAACTTGAGCATGCCCAACGTAACGGTGGGGTTAAAGCGCAAGCCACCCTTGTAGGGTCCGATTGCGGAGTTGAACTCAACGCGATAGCCACGGTTGACCTGGACCTTGCCGGAATCGTCGACCCAGGGAACGCGGAACATAACGATACGCTCGGGCTCGACGAGGCGCTCGAGGATGGCGGCCTCCTCGTACTCGGGGTGAGCATCGAGAGCGGGCTGCAGGGTGCCCAAGATCTCGGTTGCAGCCTGGATGAACTCGGTCTGCTCCGGATAACGAGCCTTGAGGTCCTCGAGGACCGTCTGGGTGTAGCTCATGTAAGCCTCCAAAGTTGATGTTAAAAGCCGGAGCTATCATACGACGAGGTTTCGAATCCGTAACAAACAAGATTGGTACGTTTTGCCATCTTTCCTAAAGCCGCTGGTAGATTGCTTAATTTTCTCTGTTAATGTCTTGTTTCGTTTCCTATGTGTTACAGGATGCTGAAGGCCTATGGAAGCGGGCAGGCCGTAGAAGGAGATAAGAGCAAAGCCAGGGCAGCACAGAGGGCTCCGCTTTCTGGAAAAGCGAACTCGAGGCTCGCTATCGCAGTGGCAGCAACGCAACGCCGTTTCAAATAAGATTCAGCCCAAGAAAAGAGAAGCCACTCGAGATATATGCTCGAGTGGCCCCTGTCCTGTCCTCGGTGATGTGGACACCGAAAGAAAAGGAAGCTCCTGAGCACAGACCGAAAGGAGGCAAGCACTACAGGAGCTAGGGAATTGTAAACCATCGATTCTGGGGCTCCGGCACGGTTGCAGCCGTGCCGTCCCCGAGGAGGTGACCACATGG
>CAKUGM010000055.1 GCA_934654625.1 uncultured Collinsella sp.
ATGATGCATCATGAAAATCACCCTGATCGGCTCCGGCTCCTGGGGAACCGCGATCGCTGGTCGAGCAGCCTCTAACGGCAACGATGTGGTCATGTGGTCGCATAGCGAAGAATGCGCCCGCGGCATCAACGAACAAAGCGTCAATCCTCGCTACCTAACCCAATATGAACTTCCGAAGTCCGTCAGCGCCACGACGGATATCAGCGAAGCACTGTCTGAGGCCGACGGCATCATCTTTGCCGTGCCTTCGACGCACCTCCGCGAGACCGCAAACCTTGCGGCTCCCTATATCAGCGAAACCACCCCGATCCTCTGCCTTACCAAGGGAATCGAACCCGCTTCCGGGCTTCTCATGAACGAAGTGATAGGTGACGAAGTCGGGCATCCGGAGCGCATAGCCGCACTCTCTGGTCCGAATCACGCCGAGGAAGTTTGCCAAGGCCAGCTTTCCGCCGCCGTGATTGCAGCCGAGGACAATAATGTCGCGAGTTTCTTTAAAGACGTCCTTCTGGCTCCCGAATTTCGTATCTACCTTTCGGGTGACGTCATCGGTGTTGAGATGTGCGGTGCAATCAAAAACATCATCGCCATCGTCTGCGGCATCGCGAGCGGTGCCGGATTTGGCGATAACACCCTTGCGCTCATCATGACGCGCGGACTGGCCGAGATCAGCCGCCTCGTGCACGCTCGTGGCGGCGAAGCACTTACCTGCATGGGTCTCGCCGGAATGGGCGACCTCGTTGCAACCTGCACCTCGCCTCATTCGCGTAATCGCTCGTTTGGCTTTGCTTTCTCCCAGGGTACGAGCCTTGAGGAATATCAAACGCAAACGCATATGGTTGTCGAAGGCGCCCATGCAGCCAAAAGCGCAACCGAGCTCGCACACGTCCTGGGCGTCGATGCGCCGCTCACGTTTGCCCTCAATAACGCTCTTTGGCATGGTCAGAGTATGCAAGAGGTTCTGACTAACCTGGTCGATCGCGTTCCCACCGAAGAGTTCTACGGAATCATCGAATAGGAAAGGACTAGCTATGCACGACGTCAAAATCTCGCCCTCGATTCTCTCCGCCGACCTCGGCAACCTCGCGGCCGACCTTGAGAAGATCTCCAATGCCGATTTCATCCATATCGATGTGATGGACGGTCACTTTACGCCTAACCTCACTTTTGGACCCGAGGTTGTACGTGTCGCCAAACGCGTCAGCAATGTGCCGCTCGATGTGCACATGATGGTTTCGAATCCCGAAGAATCAATCGACTGGTATATCGATGCCGGTGCCGATCTGATTACCGTCCATTATGAGGCCGCAACCCATCTGCACCGTATCGTTTCCCGCCTTCATGAGAAGGGCGTGCAGGCGGGAGTCGTTTTGAACCCTGCCACGCCGGTCTGTCTGCTCGAGAGCATCATCGATGACCTCGACATGGTATTGCTCATGAGCGTCAACCCTGGATTCGGTGGCCAGAAGTACATTGAGGGCACGTATGCCAAGCTCCGTGAGCTCAGCGCCATGTGCAAGCGCCACGGCGTCGACCCTCTGATTGAGGTCGATGGCGGTGTCGGTCTGGGCAATATCGAGCAAATCGTTGCCGCAGGTGCGAATGTTCTTGTAGCCGGCTCTGCAGTTTTCGGATCCGATGACGCAGCCCAAGCTGTTTGCGCCCTTCGCGAGGCTGGCGCGCGCGGTCTTTCGCAGCGCACCGCATAGAGGATCGCCAGTCATGTCCCATGCCCAAAACGATATCGTGAATCTTGATTACGCCGCATCGACGCCGCTTCGAGCATGCGCAATCGATGCACAGCGAGCATACGACGAAAGCCCCCTTGCCGGGGTTAATCCCAACTCGCTCCATTCTCTTGGTAGAGCAGCGGCACAAGAACTTGAACACTGCCGTCGCGTTCTCGCCGGGACGCTCGGGCGCTCGGTACGACCTAGCGAGGTCATCTTTACCGGCGGCGGCACCGAAGCCAACGCAATGGCGCTCTTGGGCATGGCCGAAGGTGCGCGCACATCCAACAGGCGTCGCACGCGCGTCCTCATCTCGAGCATCGAGCACGATTCCATGCTCGATAATATTCCCTTGCTTCATGCAGCCGGCTTCACGACCGATCTAATTGCACCCGATTCTCATGGTGTTATCAGACCGGAAACGCTCGCGAGCATGATGGACGATTCCGTTGCTCTCGTTTCAGTCATGCTCGCCAACAATGAAACAGGCGCAATTCAGCCTATCTCCCAGCTCGCATCCTGCGCACACGAGCATGGTGCGCTCTTTCATACCGATGCCATCCAGGGATATCTTCACGTCCCCTTTGATATCGAACAGCTTGGCGTCGATGCTCTTTCCCTGGCGGGCCATAAAATCGGGGGTCCCGTTGGAATTGGCGCCCTCTACCTTAAATCGCGTATCCCATTCCGCCCCCGCATTTTCGGAGGTGGCCAAGAAGCGGGGAGGCGCCCGGGCACGCAAGACCTTCGTCAGATCGTCGCCCTGAGTGCCGCCGCAGCCGAGTTGCACCCGCTTGTTGCAAAGGACTTCAATCGTCTCACGGAGCTCTCCAATCATCTCTATGATTGCCTGGTAAAGCATCCTCTCATCGAGGCTACGCTGGGAGAGTACCGTAAGGTCGAGCATCTTCCCGGTATCGTCTCCATCACTGTCGATGGCTTTGACTCCGAGGATCTCATCTTGCAGCTTGACGCTCGCGGTTTCGAAGTTTCCGCTGGATCTGCCTGCACAAGTGGAAACCAGGACGCCAGCCACGTTTTACTCGCTATGGGCATTCCGCGTAATCGCGCTCTTGGATCGCTGCGTATCTCGTTTGATGATCGCGTCGACGCTGACGCGCTCGATCGATTCTGCTCGTGCCTCTTTACGATTATCGGAGACCCCCATGTTTGTCGCTAACCTCCTTGATGCGCTCTTCAAGTCTTTCCCACCAGAAACCGCCGAACCATGGGACCATGTAGGGCTCTCCGTCGGTGACCCGATGGCAACAGTCACCGGTATCTCGTGCGCCCTCGATGCCACACTCGAGAACGTCCGTACGGCGCGTTCACACGGGTCGAACGTCTTGCTTACGCACCACCCCGCCTATATCAAAGCACCCGATGCCTTTATGCCGGCACAGCCTCTTGCTCCCAGCTCATCCTCGGTTGTTTATGAGGCAGCGCGTCTAGGAGTCTCAATCATATCGATGCACACTAACCTTGACCGGTCGCGAGCGGCCCGCTTGCTTCTGCCCGATATGTTAGGTCTAGACGCACTATCTTCCCTTGAGCATTCAGAGCAGCCGGAACTTCCTGGCCTTGGAGCCGTTGCGGACACTCCGTGCACTTCCTTGTCCGATCTTGCCGCTCATGCTGCTCAGACCTTCAACTCTCAGCCTCGCGTATGGGGAGACCCCGCAGCCTCCGTTCGCAGGGTTGCTTTTCTCGGTGGCTCACTTGGTGACTTGGGAGACCTGGCCTTGAAAGCTCACGCCGACGCAGTGATCTGCGGCGAGGCGGGATATCATGTCTGTCAAGATCTATCGATTCGCGGCTTAGGAGTCATCCTCCTCGGTCACGATCGTTCTGAAGAGCCATTCGTGGAAATCTTGGCAAAAGCCGCTCAACAAGCAGGGGTTGACCCCACTTTGATAGCTACAATTACTCATTCAGCACAATGGTGGACCGCACAGCAATAATCGTTAAGGAGTTAAACATGGGCGTTGGCTCGTCACTTTTGGAATTGCAGGAAATCGATCTTACGCTCATGCGCGATAAAGAACAGCTCCAGAATCTACCGGAGATTGCAGAGCTCGCGCGCCGCCGCAAGCTCTATCTCAAGCTCAAGGGCGATGCCACCAAGCTCTATGCACAGCGTAAAGATGTCGAGATCGACCTTCAGGATCTCGACGTTCGTGAACAAAAGCTTCACGAGGGCGTAGAGCAGGCTCGTCGCGAGGTGGACATGGACGACTACCGCCAGGTCCAGCAGCTCGAGATCACACTCTCTGATTTTGCAAAAAAGCTCGACCGCGTCGAATTCGAACGCAAGGAAGCTCATGGCAAGCTCGATAGCATCCAGTCCGAAGACGCCACTCTCGCCGAAAACATCAAGAAGGTCGAGAGCTCCATTGTCGCGATGACTAAACAGGCACGCACGCACGCCACTGAAATTCAAGAAACCATCGATAAGAACGAGCGCAAGCGCTCCATGCTTTTCGATGGTCTCGATAGCTCTCTTGCCAAAGCCTACGAAAAGGCATCCAAGCAGTTTGGCCATCTTGCCGTAGAAAAGCTTGAGGGCAATGTTCCGAGCATCTGCCGCATGTCGCTTCAGTCGTCTTCCATGAGCGATCTTAGGCATGCCGACGAAGTTACCGAATGCCCTTATTGCCATCGCTTGATGGTTATCCTTCCTGAGGAGTAAGGACATGGGCGACTGCGGATCCAAAGAAGAGAAGACGGTCCTTCTTTGCGTCACGGGATGCATTGCGGCATATAAGTCCTGCGAGGTTTTACGCCTTCTGCAAAAAGCGGGTTGCCGTGTCAAGGTTCTCATGACCGAGCACGCAACACAATTTGTCGGCCCAGCCACTTTTCGAGCCCTAACGCACGAAAAGGTCGCAATCGGACTCTTCGATGACCCAGAAGATCCCATTCACCATATCTCCCTTGCTCAGGAAGCCGATATCGTTCTTGTTGCCCCGGCAACGGCAAATATCATCGCCAAGATGTCGCACGGCATCGCGGACGACCTCATGTCCACCACACTGCTCGCAACCAAAGCTCCCGTCCTAGTTGCCCCGGCAATGAACTCAGGCATGTGGTCCGCCGCCGCCACGCAAGAAAACATCCGTATGCTCAGTAACAGGGGAGTGCACTTTGTCCAACCTGATGCAGGCTATCTAGCTTGCGGCGACGTCGGCTCAGGACGTCTAGCCTCTCCCGAGGTCATTGCCGACGCGGCACTATCGCTACTTTGCGACGACAAAGACCTCGAGGGCGAAGCCTTGCTTGTGACCGCAGGGCCAACGCACGAGCCGATTGACCCTGTTCGCTATATCGCAAACAGGTCGAGCGGAAAGATGGGCCTTGCCCTCGCGAAAGCGGCTCGCAATCGCGGGGCAAGGGTGACGCTTATCGCCGGCCCCATCGATCTTCCCATCCCCGCTGGAATTGATGTCGTACGCGTAGAGACGGCGCAGCAGATGCATGACGCCGCTCTCGAAGCATTTTCCCATTCCACGATCGCGATTCTTGCCGCAGCAGTCGCCGACTACACACCGTCGGCACCGGCAGATCACAAGCTCAAAAAAGCCATCGATCCGATCGATTCCATCTCGCTTGTCCAGACCCAAGATATCCTTGCCGAGCTCTCCTCAGAAAAGGGGAACCGGGTGGTAATTGGCTTTGCGGCCGAGACAAATGACGTAGTTGAATATGCCCAGGCAAAACTCAAGCGTAAAGGATGCGATGCGATTGTCGCCAACGACGTATCGCGCACGGACGCGGGTTTTGGTTCCGCCGCTAATCGTGCTTGGTGGGTAGCACCTGGCGAAATCGCTGATTTCGGGTTGCTCGATAAGGCAAATCTCGCCGATGCGATCCTTACTCGCGCTGTATTGCTCAAACAAATTTAAAATAATGCTTGCATCTTCAATCCGATTTGAGTAAAGTATTCTTCGTTGCGCAAGACGCAACAACATATTCGGGACGTGGCGCAGCTTGGTAGCGCACTTGACTGGGGGTCAAGGGGTCGCTGGTTCGAATCCAGTCGTCCCGACCAGCATTTTTGCGGGTCAGATAGTTTATCTGACCCGTTTTTTGTTTGTAAGTAAAATACATAATGATGATCGGTTCTAGGAGATACCCAGCAGGACTCCGGGACGCCTTTTCACCCATGCGTATTTCCGATACCATGATTACTTGGCAATTTCACGGGTATTATCCAACGTGAATGTATGCACTCGAAGGAGCCTTGTGGGTCTGAAAAAGAAAATCAAGAAGGAGCTGATCGGCACATCCGATTATCCTTCTAATAAGATTTTTACCATCTCTAATTTCATCACCGCGATTCGCCTGATTCTTACTCTCGTTTTTCTCTATCTGTTCACCACCAACGAGAACCGATATGTGGCGCTTGTTATTTATGCCATTGCGGCATCAACCGATTGGCTTGACGGTCAAATCGCCCGAATGACGAAAACGGTAAGCTGGCTCGGCAAGATGATGGATCCAATCGTCGATAGGGCGCTGCTCTTCACCGGCGTCCTGGGCTTGGTTGCACGTGGCGAACTTCCGGTCTGGGTTTGCATAATCATCATTGGTCGAGATGTTTACCTTGCATGCGGCAACTTTGTGGTCAGACGCTATCATCGACGTCCAATCGATGTCGTGTACACCGGAAAAATCGCCACGGCGCTGCTTATGACCGGATTTACGCTCATGCTGCTGGGGCTTCCCGTACTCGATGGGCTCGCTCTTCTCCCAGCGTCCCTTACTCAGTTCCCCGGACTTAACGGATCGCCCGTACCGATGGGCATCTATTTTGTCTACGCCGGCGTTTGCTTCTCGGTTATCACGGCCGTTATCTACACCATTAAGGGCGGCATTGCTATACGACGCGCACAGCTTCATCCCGAAGATGAAGATGACGATTTCCTCAATCCCGAAATTGATGATAGCGATGAGGCGATCACTTCTGGAGCTTATACCGATTAAGTAGGGTAGAATAAACTCGTTACCTTCGTCTTACTAGCTTGATATATGGGGGTTCTCATGGCTACCGTAGACTCCGCACATAATTCCGTTCCCGCTGGGGATGCCACCTGCGTATTCCGCATGCCGATGAACGATATGACCGCTCCCGACCTCATGAAGGCGCAGGTCATCTCTAAACCTGTTTTGACGATTATCAAAGGACCCCAGACGGGCAATACCTTTGAGCTAGAGGATACGATTACGACCGTCGGTCGCGATCCGGCGAACAGCATCTTTTTGAACGACATGACCGTTTCACGTTCGCATGCGAAGATTAAGCACGATGCTTCCGGTGTCTCTATTGAAGACCTTGGCTCGCTCAACGGCACCTGGGTCGATGGCGCAATCGTAAGCAATGCGCCGCTTCATGACGGCTCCTCCATTCAGATCGGAACCTTCACCCTTATCTATCACGAAAGCCAGCCGGAGCGCATCGAGACCGGTGAGTAGCTTGGCTGAGCGAAGCTACCTCAGCATCGGCCAGGTAGTTAACTACCTTCGCGGTGCATATCCCGATCTTTCAAACTCAAAGATTCGCTTTTTGGAAGATGAGGGGCTCATCACGCCCCATAGAACACCAAAGGGCTATCGACAGTACTCCAAAGAGGATGTCGATCGCCTTGAGGTTATTTTACATCTCCAAAAAACCCGGTATATGCCCCTAACCGTCATCAAGCAAAAGCTCGATAGCGCAAGCGATCTTTCTACGCTGGCTTTTGAGGTTGGTCTTCTCTCCGATCTGCCCATGAAGACAGAACCCAAGGAGACCAAGCAAAAGCTTCATCCTATCGAGGACATTCCCGACATCCTCGGTGTTGAGATTTCCTTTATTCGAGCGCTTGCCGAAAACGATTTGATTCGTATTATCAAGAGTCCCCAAAATCGAGATCTTGTCGATGGACGTGATTTCGAAATCATACGTTATTGCGCCGAGCTCAACAGATTCCATATTGAGCCGCGCAACCTCCGCCAGTATGTTTCTGCCGCAAATCGTGAATCCACTATGTTCGAGCAGGTCCTCATCGGCATGCTCGGAATGGACGATTCCGACGAGGGCCGTGAAGCCAAGCTTGAGCGCGCTTTTAATAAGCTCCACGATTTGACCGACGGCGTTCGCACCGCACTTCTTAAGAATCGCGTGTTCGAATCCCTCAATGCCGTTGTCGAAGACGCTGACGTCAATGTTATTGACGATGAGCTTACGCGAGCAGCCGCGACAGTTACAGAGAAGAACGGAAAAGCCACGAGCGTCACTGAAAGCAACAGCTCAAAACGGGGGTAACCAATGGACATCAAAGAACTCGAATCCTATATCGTTGATATTCCAGACTATCCTGAACCGGGTGTGATCTTCAAAGACATCACGCCGCTCTTTGCAGACCCGAAGCCGTTTCGGGATATGGTCGATGCATTTGTTGCGCACTTTAAGGATGCTGGAATCACGAAGGTCGTTGGTCCTGAGGCGCGCGGCTTCATGATCGGTACCCCCGTAGCACTTGAATTGGGTGCCGGATTCATCCCAGCTCGCAAGCCAGGCAAGCTGCCGCGCGAAACCGTTTCCGCGACATACGAACTTGAATACGGTACGGATACCCTGGAAATTCATGCCGATGCTATCCAGGCTCAAGATCGCGTTTTGATTATCGACGACCTTATTGCAACGGGAGGCACCGCTGCCGCCACGGGCAAGCTGGTACAGGATATGGGCGCTACGCTCGTAGGCTATGCCAGCATCCTCGAGCTATGCTTCCTCAATCCCCGTGAGAAGCTTGCCGAATCGGGAGACCACGAACTTTTCTCGCTCATCAAGGTTGATTAACAGATCAGCGGCCCAGCTTCGTTTCACTCTCAAAACCGGCAAACTGCAGATAGGCCATAAGCAGAGCCTTTGATGCAAATGCTTGAGCCGCCGCGCGCACTAAAAGCTCCTCGCGACTGATCTCGCCGGTCTCGCGAAGCGCCCGCTCCAACGACTGGACATCCGTAGCCGAAAACGTCATATCAACGATATGATTGATTTCGGCCACCATGTGGTTATAAGCATCCTGCGGCGATGAGATGACCGTCTGTATTTTTAGCAGCTGCTCGATAGCCGATATTCTCAAGAACTGCTTGAGAATGCAAATCAAAAGAAGTCGGGAAATCTGCTCACGTCCATATTGCTTTTTAACAGGTGGATTGATGAGATGCATCTTGACATAGTTGTTGATCATTGAAGGGGTTAGCCACTCGGAGCTCGAGCATCGACTGAATGGCTCGAGTGTTAAAGAGATGTACGAGATTACCTGATCGCGATACAGAGGCAAATTAGGCAACTCATCGTAGACAGGAAGCTTAGAAGAACGAATGTCGTCCATCTGGGTCGAATCCATAAAGCAATCGAACGGCGGTCTTTGCACCAATTGCTCAGCTGCAATAGCGGGGGAGTTATCCGACATCGGAATTACCGACGTGAGCTGCGCCTTAGAAATACCCATTGGCCCGTCCCTCAGTGGCTGTACACATTATTATGATAGCTAGTATTGTATACTAGCTATCATAAGTAAACACTCTGTATTCCAAAGGAGAACTAGATGAGCTGGGCTATCGTCGCAGACTCAAGCTGCAATCTTCGCTCAATCGAAGCATCCGATGAATCAGCTAACTATGCAACCGTCCCTCTCGTTATCCATGTGGGAGGAGTGGATTACGTTGACGATGAGAACCTCGATGTTCATGAGCTAAATCGCATCATCGCGGAAGAGCCGGAAGCATCATCCAGCTCATGTCCGAGTGCAGGCGTATGGGCAGAGCAATTTCGCAAATACGACAATGTGATCGCCATCACCATCTCCGCGAGCCTTTCCGGCAGCTATGAAGCCGCCACCATGGCGCGCAACATTGTTCTCGACGAATACGCTCGCGAGCATGAGGGGGTCATCTCCGGCAAGAACATCCATCTTGTAGATTCGCGAGCTGCAGGCGGCAAACTTGAAGTGCTTGTCACGTCTTTAAGTAGGTACCTAAGTAATTCTGAGCCCACCTTCGACGAAGCTGTCGCCTTCATCGACAATATGGAAGAGAAATCCCAAGTGCTTTTCTCGCTTTCAAGTTACGAGAACCTTACCAAAAATGGACGTATGCCCCGACTTGCCGGCACT
>CAKUGM010000056.1 GCA_934654625.1 uncultured Collinsella sp.
GATTCTCCACGTCCCTGATTGGTAATGATTACATGATTGTGTTCTTTGATAATGCCAGAAATCTCAGCATAATGATTGCGCAAATCACGCGATGGACGAACAAATGTTTGCATCATAGCGGACACCTCCTGTTTGTATCCATTGTATCACAGAATGACTACAAGCGCAAGCGCCACATGGCTTTTTTCACAAAATCATATCCAGAATATCCTTGGCAAAGTAGATAACCACGCCGCCGAAAAAGGTCATAAAGCCCTGCGCGCGCTGTCCGGCATCGTGGCTTTTGAGGGCAAGACCGATCTGCACAATGCCGAAGCCTAGCAGAATGGCACCAATCGCCTTGATGGCGCTAAATACAAAATCGCTGAGTGCATTGATGGTCGCCAGAGGGTCGTCCGCATACACAGGCAGAGCCATCACAATGACAGCGGCGGCAACCGTGGCAACCGTCAGATAGCTGCGCTTGATTTTGCGCTGAGTTTCCGGTGCGGATACAGGTTTTTTGATTTTCATAACAGAGAGTCCTCCCATTCTTGTAATTCATCGTATAGGTCTTCGGTAATTTCGGGGCAGGTCAGCTCCGCCACATAAGCGAGTGATACGGTGCCGGCCTGCGCCATATAATCCGGGGGCATCGTGTAGCCCTCCGGCACGGGGATGGGTGTTGCAGCCCGATGCAGCAGTCCCCGCGGGCTGCGGTAGTCGGGCGTGTATTTCAGGTTCGGGTGGTCAAACAGGTTGTATTTCTTGTCCCTCACCGGTGCTTCGCCGCTGATCATCACAAGGCAGTCGCTGCGCTTCATGCGGCGCACTTCGTCCGGGGTCATCAGCTCGCGCCCCGTAACCTGATAGCTGTCGCTGGACGAGCCGTGGCTGCCCTTGCCGATGCTCTGTCCCTTGGTGCGGATGGTCTGCTTGCCCAGCAGCTTAGAAATGTACTCAAAGGTGCTGTAATCGTTGCCGCCAAGGTAAACTAAGCTGTCGCAGTTGCCGATGATCGTTTCCCAATCGTCCTTGTATTTGCTTTTGATTTGGGAAATATTCTGCAAAATAATATCGCAGCTTATGTTGCGGCTGCGCGCTACCGCCAAGATTTTGACAAAGTTTTCCGGCGTTGCAACATTGGCGAACTCGTCCATCATCAGGCGGACATGGAGCGGCAGCGTGCCGTGAAATTCCGGTGTGGAATCCGCAAGGCGAAACAGCTGGTCAAACAGTTGGGTGTACAAAATCGAAACCATAAAGTTAAAGGTGTCATCGTTGTCGGGGATAACGCAGAAGATGGCGCGTTTCTCCACGCCAAGCTGCGGCAGGAACATTTCATCGGTGGCAATCATCTCGGCAAATGCCGCCGATTGCAGCATATGCAGATTGGATACCGCCGTGACCATAATGCTGGACAGGGTTTTCGCGCTGCCGAGCTTGAACGAACGGTATTGCAGTACAGCCGGGTGATGCGGGTCGCGCTGCTCCAGTTCACCGAACAGAATATCCATACGGTTTTCGTCATAGCTGTCCTCGCTGACCTTGCATTCCAGAATCATATCCATCATCGTGTTGAGGTTGCGCTCATACAGCGGGGATTCGTACAGGATATACAAAATCAACGATGCCAGAAACATAACGGCGCTCTTGTCCCAGAACTCGTTTTCTCCGCTGCTTGCTGCCGGGTTCTTTTTGGTATTGAACACCAGCGCATAAGCCAGCTTCATAGCGTCCTCATCGGTTTTCAGGTAAGCCATCGGATTGTAATGCCCGCGGAAATGCACAAAGTCAATGACTGTCACGGTGACGCCGTTTTCCTCCATAGCACCGCCGAGGGAATAGGTCAGCTCCCCCTTGGGGTCCAAAAAGAAGTAGGAGCCGCTGCATTGCAGTGCGTTGCCCTTGACGAAAAAGCGTGTCTTACCGCTGCCGGAACCGCCAATCACAACAACGTGCAGATTGCGCTGGTGCTGGTAGGAATCATTGCTGAGGCGGATATTTTGGGAAAGAATGATTTCCTGCCACGGGTCCTTGCGGTTGCGGTAGCGTTCGTTCAATTCTTTGGCATCGCCCCAATGGGCAGAGCCGTGTTCCTCGCCGGGGCGGCGGTCCGCCTGATCGAGCAGATAGCAATACACCCCCAGCGGGTACAGCACCAAAACCGCCAGCAGAAACTTCGGTGTACTGCTGCACCAACGCAGGCTCAGCGGGTCGTTCAGCAACGCAGTAAGCCCTGCCGCCAAGGCAGACAGCCCGTGCGCCTGTTCGGTGATCTGCGCCAACCCTGCCGCCAGCCAGAGCAGTGGCAGCAGCAGGACAGCCCAGAGCCAGAGGTTCTGCCGATCCTTATTCGGGCGCACGGCGGTCAGCGTTCCTCTGTGCGCTGCAAATCACTGCGCGGGCGCTGCAAGTCCAGTTCCTTGCAGACGGTATCGCCAAACACCTTGGCCATTTCGCGCACCTCCTCCAATGCACGGCGCTCCTCCCCGGCAGGGATATGCGCCCGCAAGCCGTTCAGTCTGTCGGCGGCATCGGCGGGCGGTGCAAGACCGAGCCGTCCGCAAACCTCAACAGACACAGCCAACGCCATTTGGTGCAGGTATTCTTCATTACCAACTTCTGCATAGCACTGCGCTGCCGTGGCAAGAACAATATCCGCGGGCAGACGCGCAAGGACTTCTTCATCACTTGCACCGCTTGGATAGAGAATGAGATTTTCGTCAGCAAGAAAACCTGTGGGCTGCTTCTCATCAAACTGCACATCCACCGGTGACAAGGCGGTCAATACCGCAATGGCTTTGCCAAGCTGGTCGCCCTGCAGCTCTACCGTCGGGCAGGGCTTGTTGCCGTAGGTCGCGGAACGGTCATACACCTTGCCCACCGTAAAATAGCCGCCGGACCGCACCAACTGCGAAATGCCAACGGCACCCTTGCTGACCCTGCGCCCAAATTGGTTCCATCCGTCAAAGGACATCACGGCAGTCGCCTGCGGGCAGGCTTTCAGCACCAGTGCGGCATTGCCGGAGGTGATCCCGCTGCCCAGTCTGCCACGCCCCAACAGGTAGGCGGTCAGATGCGCGCCGTCCTGCAAAACCTCCTGCAGCGCCTGTCTTTGGTCAGCCAGTACGGCATCGCGGTCGTTCTTCTTTTTGGCTTTCCAATCCTCAATGTTCATACGCTCATACATTTAGCGTTCCTCCTTTCGGGTCGCATTGACCGCACGTTCCGCACTGCGGGCTGCTGCCTTGCGCAGCTGTGCCGCCACCGTCTTGAACGAGGGGCGGGGGTCAATATCCTCCATCGTCTTCCCGCGCGTCAGCATCGGATCGGGCATCTGGCGGCGGGTTTCTGCGTTTTTTCGGTCAGCCGAGATCTTCTTGGGTACGGTATATCCAAGCTGCTCATAAATGCGGTTGAGCTTGGATACATCCTCTGCCTTAAACATAATGTCGATTTTCTCGCCCTGCGCGCTCCTGTCCTTAATGGATGCAAACAGCACACCGTACTGTTTGGCATACGCCTTGAACTGGGCAAGATCCTTGGTCTGCAAGGGGATGATCTTCATCTCTTTGCCCTCGCGCAGCAGCCGGTCAAGGCTTGTCTTGCCGCGCACTTTGGGGTTCTCTTTGGCGTAGGCAAGCGCAATCGCCAGTGAGTTCTTAAAGCCCAGCGCTGTCAGCTTGATGGCTACCTCAGAAAATTGCAGTGCCTCGCGCACCATCTGGTCAGCGGCTTCTCCGCCGTTGCTCATTTTCGTTCACCTCGCGTTCTTCTTTTTCAGCCTGCCGCACTTCCTGCCATTTCAGCTGTAAGGCGGCAGCATCGGTTTCAATGTCTGTGCAGGTATTCAGCTCCCTGCGCACGGTTCGCATCCGGGCAGACAATTCTTCCAGCCGTCGGCTACGGACTTCCGGCATCATGACTTCCTTGTGGTTATACAGGTATTTGCGTTTTTGAGTAAGCACCTCCAGTTCGTGGTTCAGCTTTGCCTTGTAGGTCAGCAAGTCCTCGGTAGATTCGATTTTCTGTTCCCACAGCAGATCGCATTGCCGCCGATAGCGATTGAACTTGCTGAAATCCTCGCGCAGCAGGTAATAGCAGCGCCGTCCGGTTTTGCCGCGGTAGCTACTTCGCAGCAAGGCGCAGTAATGGTAGTAGCAAGCCATGATGCCGCCCACCTTTTTATAGGGGCGGTTCAGCCTGCTGCGGCAGTGTGCGCGGCGCACAACCGGCAGCGCCGGTTCCTTCTGCCAGCCTTGCGGCACAGGCTGGTTTTCTGCCTGATATTCCTGCTGCATTTCGGGCGGAAGTTTTTTCAGTTGCGTGAAAAACGCTCTCAATTCCGATTCGGAAAACTGCGGCGCTACACCGTCCAGCCGCACAAACCTTTGGCTGTCTTGGTGCCGAACCGCCATGTGCTTGACGCGGGGACCGCACTTGACCTCATAGCCCATCCTTTGCAGCTTGCCGACAAAATCGTGAAAGTCGGTGCTTTCGGCAAGCGCCATTTCCACATCGGCTTTGACCATACCGCGCAGTGTCGGCTTGCCCTCGCGTCGGTTGCGCCATTCTCCGTAGGAGATGCCGCGTCCGTCCGTTTCTATGACCGATAGCCGGTTTTGTCGGCACAGGTCATCGGAAGTTTGCCGTATGCCCTGATAATAGGTTTTGAAATCGTTACGGAACATTTTGCCGTCCATAAAGGAAACCGAATTGACCACAATATGGTTATGCAGATGTCCCTTGTCCAGATGGGTGGACACCGTACACTCAAACCGATCTGCCAGACAGCGTCTGGCAAATTCACAGCCGATTTGATGCACTTGGTCCGGGCTGGCTTCGCCGGGCTTAAAGCTCTGAATAATATGGTAGCCGACATTGCCGTGCCCGATGTCTTTATGCCAGCGGAGTTTGGTTGCCTCCATAATCAGGCAGGCATTTTGCGGGTCGCAGTTAAAGCCGGTGACATAGAGCTGGTGTTCCGTCTTGTCCTCTTTTTGGGTGTAGTGCATCAGCCGGTCGAGCGCATCCCCGCGAAAGACCTCGGTCTTTTTCGGGTTGGCGGCATAGTCCAGGCAGTCTTTCAGGCGCTTGCGCACCGGCAGGATTTTTGTTGTCGCCATTATAGCTGTTCCTTCATAAGCAGCCAGATGCGGGTCATGATCTGCTGCGCTTCCTGCAGATAAGCGTCCTCTGCTTTGCCGTTAAAGTTGGCAATGCGCGCCAACTGGTTCAGGTTGTTTCCGACCGCCGCCACCTGCCTTGCCAGCGCCTTGCAGCTGTCCGGTGCGCGGGGGTGAATCTCACATCCGTTGATAAGTGAAACCACAAAAGGATTCATCTTCAGACCTGCCAGTTCACTTTTTCTTTTCAGCGTAGCATATTCCTGCTCCGTCAACCGAAGCAGGAAGGATTTGCTTCTTGTTTGCATTTCACTGCTCTCCTTTGGATTATTGCAAGCACAAGGGGTCTTAGGGGTGGCAGCCCCTAACAAGGTGTCGAAATGATAGCAAGCTATCATTTTGACGTGCTTGCCACGGCATTGCTAACGCAATGCCGTTCCGAGCTTTCTGAAACAAACCAAGGTCGTTCCCACCCTTTGCGGGCGCAGATTTCATCAATTATCGTACCCATGTGGTAGGCGGGCACCTTCAGATTCAGGGCGTACTCGGTAGCAATGACATTGACCTTGTACCGCATCAGCCGTCTGAAAAAGGAAATCAGGTGCCGTTCCTCGCCGCTGATCTGGCTCATACGGCAGATATAAATCCTCTCGATATGCCCTGCCTTTGCCTCGCGCATCATCCTGCGGTAAGCAGGGCGGCGCAGCCAACCGTGGTGAATGTCATATCCCCAGCCAACCACTTCGGCACCGTCGCGCTGCGCCTGCAGCATCAAAACATTCAGGGTGTTTTTGCTTTCTACATAGTTGCCGGGTACGCGCGCATACAACCACGCGCGCTGGGGTTCCTTTGTTGTTCTCATGGATTTTTGTTTCCTCTATTCTGTTTCGGTTTGTTTGGCAATGATAAGCAATCTGCCGTCATCGGTGATGTTGTCGCAGGTGGAAAGCGTGAGCAGCTTGTCGCCGTACTCGGCAAAGATGCCTGTATCGTACAGCGCCCGCGCTTTGCAGGCTGACACATAATCGGCAAAATCTTCCGGGGCAGTTGCGTTCACAAACAGATAGAATGGGAACACATCGGCAGCATCCTTCTGCACGGTCGTGCGGATCACGGCAAAAATCTCATAGGCACAGCTGCCCAGCTCGGTATCGAACCAAACGGTTTTGTGGTTCTGCCAAAAATCCTTGCTGCGGTACTTGGCAAGATCTGCGAACATCGAGCCGTCCTTCATGTTGTGACCGTAGAGGATCAGGTTGTCGGACGGAGCAAGCGCATCGCAATCTGCCTGCATAAAGGGGCAGCCGTAGTCCGTGTAGTTCTTTTCAAAGTCGTGCTTCAAGTAATAATTGGGTTCTGCCAACGTCTGCATCACGGGATAGTCGATGTTGGTGCCTTCGATTTGAATCCAGCCGACCATATCAGAGTTTTCCAAATACAAGTTTCGGCTGGTTGGTTGTACCGAGGATTTCGATGCAATTTTCTGTTGCACATCCTGCGCTCTTACGGCGGCAAGGTTGCTGTAAAGGTGCGCCTGTTGTTTGGACTGTGCGGCATACATCAACAAGAATGCGACGCTCGTAAGACCTGCAATACCGAACAACCCAATAAAAAGCGCATATAGAAAGTTCTTCATCGTCTGCTCAACGCTCCTCACATGAAAATAAGCTCAGTTGCTCCCCCTCCAGACAGAACCGTAAATCCAAATCGTGCAGCGTATAGCTGCGGTTGAACCGTTCTGTTGCCTTATTGGGGGCATCCTGCAATTCCAGCAACAGCTGCCATAAATCGGGGTGGGCGTTGTACAGGTGCCGAAGTTCCCGCATGGACGCATTGGGACAGAACCAGCAGCCGCCGCGCCCTGTGAACGCATATAGCGGGGACAGCAGCCCCTCGGCTTGGCACATTGACCGCGCGTCTTTCTCGGTCAGGTTGTACTTTGCCAACAGGGAGGTTTGGTTTGCCTTGAGCCGTGCCAGTCGTATCGGTTCATCGGCGGCAATCCCCAGATAGTAAACCGTGTCCTGCGGCAATGTTTTCTGGTAGGTGCGTATGGGCGGCAGTTTGCAGTCCCTTTGTATACTGCAGCGCCCGGTCAGCGGAAAGGACGCCAGCTTTCCCTCGGCATTGCCGCGGCTTACGATGCGGTAAAAACAGTCCAAATATGTCTTTTGCCCGCGCAGGATCTTTGTGGGAATGCCGCGCTTTTCAAAATACGGGATTGCTGTTTCATAGATGAACCGCTTATGCTCCGGCAGTTCCCCCGATACAGTATCGCTGAACATCACCTCGGAATAAACCAGCTCATCCAGCGGTTCGCCGTGCTGCAGGGCAAGCAGCGCCGTGGCGATGCTGTCTTTGCCAAAGCTGCAAGTCAGAATATGCTTCATTCGATTTCCTCATAAAAAATGGGCGGCCCTCGCGGGTCACCCATAGTGGTTGGATAGTTCATGGTATGGTTCCTTATTCAGCTTCATCGTCGTCTTTTGGGGCAACGGCTTTGCAGTGGACGCACTTGTAAATCAGTGCCGCCAGCCCTGCCAAGGAAAGACCCGCCAGCGCCAGAAGCAGCCCCAGCGGGAAAGTATCGCCTGTCTGGGGGATCAGCGGTGTGGGGGTCGGTGTACTCGACGGTGTCGGCTGCACGGGCTGCTCAGGGATGGGGGCATCCTTCATAACCACGCGCTGCACCTCGCCGTTCGGCAGCACTGTAAAGGAAATATCCTCTGCAATTTCGTACCCGTTGGGGGCGGTGATTTCGGTCAGCGTATAGTCACCGGCAGGGAGTTTTTCAATGTAGTGCGGTTTGTCGGTGGATACCCAGCGTTCAATTTCTTTGCCGTCCTTGTCGGTAATGGTCAGTTCCGCGCCGGGCAATTCCTCCATTGTGGTCAGGTCCTTCTTGGAGATTTCCACCTTGATGACATCATCCAGCATCTCAAACCGCTGCACCTCACCGGTGGGCAGCACCGTAAACGGTACAATCTCGGCAGTGGCGTATCCGTCAGGGGTTTTCACCTCGGTCAGCGTATAATCGCCTGCGGGCAGTTTCTCAATGTAGTGAGGTTTGTCGGTGGATACCCAGCGGTCAATTTCCTTGCCGTCCTTGTCGGTAATGGTCAGTTCCGCGCCGGGCAGTTCCTCCATCGTGGTCAGATCTTTCTTGGAGATTTCCACCTTGATGGTGTCATCACGCATAATCACGGTTGCATCGTCCAGCAGTTTCCAATCATCCCACGTCCAGAACAGCAAGGACTTCTTGGTCAAATAGTAGACCTCGGCTTCCTGCAGGTTGCTGCCGTCCTCGTCCACCTTTTGCAGCAGACGGAAGGTAATCTCATCCGCCAGCGCATAGCCATCGGCGGGGCGGGTTTCGGTCAGGGTGTAGGCATCGCCCAAGTGCAGCCCTGTGACGCGGTGGGGCGTGTCGGTGGACACCCATGAGGTTACCACATTCCCATCTGCATCTTGAATGCTCAAAGTGGCACCGGGCAGTTCCTCGTCATTGGTCAAATCGCGCTTGCTCACCCACATTTCGGTAGGTTTGTCGGTGCAGGTGCTTTCCAGAACCTGCACAGCCTGTCCATCGTAGGTAAAGGTGACTTCCATGGGTTCTTCGTTGACATAGTAGCCCAGCGGGGCACGGATTTCCTCGATGATATACTTGCCGCTGTTGGTGGCGGCGTCCTTGTGGGTGCTGCTGCCGTATTGTTCACCGCGGATGGGAATATCGCAATCGAAGTAGGTGGTGCCATCCGCATTGGTTTCGGGGCTGGTGGCTACCAGCTCACCGGCGGCAAAAACAAGGCTGCCGTCTGCATCGTAAATGTCATCGGCGGTGTACAGGTTGAACACGGCACCGGCAAGGTATTTGCCGCTTTCCTGATCGGTTTTGTAGATGCCGACTTTGGCCTTTTCGCGCTCGTTATGGAATTCAACAGCGTCAGTCGCAACAATTTCCTGCGTCTGGTTGTCCCACGCAAGGGTCACATCAAAGGTGGCGTCCGTGCCTGCATAGCCATACGGCGGTTTGGTTTCCGCAATGTGATAGCTGCCCAGCGGCAGGGTCACGCTAACCTCACCGATGGTGCCATCGTGGATGACGGACAGAAAATCATAGGTCGCCGCGGTGCGCGCAGGGGCAAAGACGGCAGTGTCGGCAGTGCCGTCGCCTGTGGTTACGACTGCCACCACATCGCCCTTGGCGTACCAGAGGGTGCGGTTGCCGTAGTTATCAAGCTGGCGATCCTGCGTGTAGATGTCCTCGGCTGCCGTGATGGT
>CAKUGM010000057.1 GCA_934654625.1 uncultured Collinsella sp.
GTAGTTGATGGTCACCTCGGCGGCGGTACCGGCGGTCGTCGGCACGGCGATGGTGAACACGGCGTGGTTCTTGGTGAGGGCGACGCCCTCGAGGCTGCGGACGTCGGCGAACTCAGGGTTGTTGATGATGATGCCGATGGCCTTGGCGGTGTCCATGGAAGAGCCGCCGCCGATGGTCACGATGGCGTCGGCCTCGGCGGCCTTGAACGCCTCGACGCCGTCCTTGACGTTCTGGATGGTGGGGTTGGGCTTGATCTCGGAGTAGAGGGACCAGGCGATGCCGGCGGCGTCGAGCTCGTCGGTCACCTTGGCGGTGACGCCGAACTTGACCAGGTCGGGGTCGGAGCAGACGAAGATCTTCTTGTAGCCGCGGCGCTGGAGCTCGCCGGGGATCTCCTTGATAGCGCCGGAACCGTGGTAAGAGATGGTGTTGAGAACGAAACGGTTAGCCATAAATGTGCCTCCTGGCTCCTCTATACAGATAACGTGGAACGCACGTTATCCCGTGACGGCACTCAATATACCCGCTTAAACAAAATATCAAGCGCAACCTTGGGTGACCGGCTTTGCCATACGCACATAAAAAGCGACACGAAAAGATTGTTTCCGCAGGAATAGAGGGCAAAAAGCAATTCGTTCGTGTTTTTTGCAAACCGTTCGTATATAGGAATATCGCCCAACGGCAGCTTAAGGTGACCTTTGACACACAGCCGTCATATTTCACCGGCGAAGAGAACTATTTGGCAGCCTTTTTACGCGGATGCTCGCGATCGATAAACATAATGGCGAAGGCGACGGCCAGCAATGCTGCGGCGATAGCAATCGCATGCAAGCCCATGCGCCCTATGCACCAGTTTCCCAGCACGGCACCCAGCACAAAGCAGAAGATGACACCAAAATAGAGAGCTCCGTTTTCCAGGAACCCCCGATTGTGCGTGATGATGTAATCGTCCACATTTTGCAGCGCGGAGCGCAGGTTGCCGATGCACATGGTAGTCGCGATACCCTTGCCATGGATCTTGCGGAACGATTCCACCTGCATGCCGCATGCAAGCGAGGTAAGGCAGTTGGCAAGCAAGTTGAGGTCCTCCACAAGAAAACTCACGCCAAAAAGAATCAGAGCCTCAAAAAACACCGTCACCTGACGCCAGTGGAACAAACTCGAAAAGCGCTCGTGAATAAGGTCGGAAAGCATGATGCCCAGCGCAAACGAAATAACGGGGAACAGAAAACGCGCCGCCTGCGAAAACTCTCCCAGGGAAAGATGGATGCCCACCAGCAGAATGTTGCCGGTCTGAGCATTCGCAAATACGCCCCCGCGACCGATGTACGAATAGGCGTCCATAAAACCGCCCGCGAGTGCCAGAATCGCTCCGAGCTCGATTGATTCCGAAATCTGCTTTGCATGCCGCATGGAAAGCGTGTCCTCCAATGTGCATTATCCGACCATCATAAACGAACCCATCCTAGCGCAACGGCCGTGAACGGCGCATGAACGAGCGCCCCGGTAACGCAATTGGTACAATCATTTTCCAAAAGGAAAAGCGTAAGAAGGAACCTCATGGCAAAGCAGGTTGAGCATAAAGGAAAAAAGACGGCAGGCAGCGTCCCCGCGCCCCGCTCGGCAAAGAAATCGCCCAAAAAGCAAGCCGTCCCACGTCCCGGCCGTGAAGAGTTCCTGCCCGTCTCGCGTGCCGATATGGATGCTCGCGGATGGGACAGCTGCGACTTTGTCTATATCTGCGGAGACGCCTATGTTGACCACTCCAGCTTTGGCATGGCCATCATCAGCCGCATCCTCGAGGCGCATGGCTATCGTGTGGGCATCATCTGTCAGCCGGACTGGAACGACCCGGCGAGCATCTCGGCTCTTGGCGAGCCGCGCCTGGGCTTTTTGGTAAGCGCCGGCAACATGGATTCGATGGTTAACCACTACTCCGTGACCAAGCACCGCCGCCATACGGATGCCTATACTCCCGGCGGCGAAGCCGGGCGTCGACCAAACCGAGCGGTGACGGTTTACGGCAACCTCATCCGCCGCACGTACAAACACACGCCCATTATCATCGGCGGCATCGAGGCGAGCCTGCGACGCCTTGCGCACTATGACTACTGGCAAGACAAGCTCAAGCGCTCGGTACTGCTCGACTCGGGCGCCGACCTGCTCATCTACGGCATGGGCGAGCACGCCATCGTCGAGATAGCCGATGCCCTCGATGCCGGCCTGTCCATCGATCAGATCACATATGTCAACGGCACGGTCTATCGCACGAGCGGCGAGGGGGCGCTCGACGCCGTATACGACTATCGCCTGCTACCGAGCTGGGACGAGCTCAACGACGACCGCCTCACCTACGCCAAAAGCTTCAACGTCCAGCAGCAAAATATGGACCCCATCACGGGACAGCGCCTCGTAGAGCCCTACCCCAACGGCGTCTTCGTGGTACAAAACCCGCCCTCGGCCACGCTGACCACGCAGGAGATGGACGAGGTGGCAGAGCTCCCCTACGCGCGCCACTGGCATCCCGACTACGACGAGGCGGGCGGCATCCCCGCTTTTTCCGAGGTGCGCTTCTCCATATCGAGCAATCGCGGATGCTTTGGCGAGTGCAGCTTCTGCGCGCTCACATTCCATCAGGGGCGCGTGCTGCAAGTGCGAAGCCACGACAGCATCATGCGCGAGGCCGAGGCCCTCACCCACGACCCCGAGTTCAAGGGCTACATCAACGACGTGGGCGGTCCCACGGCCAATTTCTTCCGCCCAGCCTGCGACAAGCAGCTCAAGCACGGCGTCTGCAAGAACAAGCGCTGCCTATGGCCAAGCGTCTGCAAGAACATGGCGGTTGATGAGAGCGGGTACACGCAGCTCTTGCGCGACCTGCGATCGATTCCCGGCATCAAGAAGGTCTTTATCCGAAGCGGTATTCGCTTTGACTACACGATGGCCGACGCCTCGGACGAATTCATGCTCGAGCTGCTTCAGCACCATGTTTCGGGCCAGCTGCGCCTGGCACCCGAGCATGTGAGCGATGCTGTGCTCAGCGTGATGGGCAAGCCGAGTCGCGCCGTCTACGAAGCCTTCTGCCACCGCCTCGACAAGATCAACAATCAATATGGGCTCAACCAGTTTGTGGTGCCCTATCTCATCAGCTCGCATCCCGGCTCGACCATGAAAGAGGCTGTGGAACTCGCCTGCGCCGTACGAGACATGGGATATATGCCCGAGCAGGTGCAGGACTTCTACCCCACACCTTCGACGATGTCCACGTGCATGTATTACACCGGCGTGGACCCGCGTACCATGAAGCCGGTCTACGTAGCACGCGACCCTCACGAAAAAGCGATGCAGCGCGCGCTCATTCAGTACCGCAAGCCCGAAAACTACAAGCTCGTACGCGAGGCGCTTATTGCCGCGGGTAGGCGCGACTTGATCGGATACGACAAGCACTGCCTCATCAGACCCATCCCTCCACAAGAGGGCGCGGCGTCTAAAACGGGCGGCAAAGGTCATGGCAAAGGCAAGCATACCGGTGCCGACAACCGCCACAAGCAGACGAGACCGACACCAAAACAGCACCGTGGGGCAACGGGAGCACAGCATATGAACCGTGCGCAAAATGCCGCAGCGCGCAATCGCGCCGCGCAGGGACGCCAAGGGGCAAATCGCCCGGGACGTCGCGGCTAGCTCAGCGGTCGGGGCAAGATCTTTGAGGGATGTTACCCCTCTTTTGTGCCAAGCCAAAAGAGGGCAATCCCCGCCGCCAGGATTACAGCAAAGGCAATGAGCTCGACTATGGGACCAAGCAGTCCCAGAACAAAGTCGATAGGGCCAACAAAATACGACGTGAAATTGAGCACCAGGTGAAGGCCGATGTTGTAGCGCATCTTGCCGCTACGCCAAAACACCCAGCCAAACATAAGGCCCATCGCCCCTGCATAGATCCCCTGCACGAGGTTCATGTGCAGAATACCAAAGAGTGTGGCTTGAATGAGGTTCGCGATCCAAAAACGCGCAGGGGGAATCTCCATCGCGCCGACATCGCCCAGGGGAAGGCGCGCGCGGCGACGGCAGACTCGTTCACGCCACGCTTCGCGCCACTCGGGGCAAACCGCGCGCAGGGAAAACTCGAGCATGAGACCGCGGCAGGCGATTTCCTCGGAAACGGGGGCGCCCACGGCAACCACCAAAAGCGAAATGATACTCAGCTGGCTCGTCGCCCCATCGCTCATCATCTCGTCATAGCCCTCTTCAAGCGCGGGGAATAGCGGCAACACGAGCGTGAGGATGAAGGAGATAATCATCTGCATGCCGATGCCGAGCAAGATGATGCCGACAACGCGCATGAACGATGCGTCGCCTCGCGAAAGCTCGCGTTCGCGCGCACACGAAAAAGAACGCGGCCGGATGTAGCACCACCACCAGGGCATGGTCACTGTCATGGTTAAAAGCTGCGCGACAGCGAGCGCGTAGACGAGACTGTTGTCAAATACGGTATCGATATCGCCGGCGAGAAACCCGGCCTCCCAAAGAAACGCCATGCCCAGGCCCCAAGCAAGGCCGACGATGAGCTGCGCGCCCTCAACGATGCCGAATACACCGAAGTCGGCAAGCAAATAGGCGATGCCGTTTTTAATCGCATCCGCGGGAGCAACCCGCGGCGGCACACCCCGCACGGGCGTCGGGGCATTCAATCCGTTCATGCTCTCACCTCAGACGAAGTGTTCCCTTCTGGCTCACGGCCAAACGCCCCGGCAGGGGAAATGTCAAAAGGAAACGTACCGCAGCGATTGAATGCGGCGATGAACATGCGTATTGCGTTTGACGGCGTGGTGCCCACGAGTTGGGTCGCTGCCGCGAAGGCTGCCTTTTCCTCGGGCAGGACCTTCGCGACAACCGGGGTCATTTTTTCTGCCATGTCGATTCCTTCATGGAACGATGTGCTGCGTGTGCGCGAGTATGCGGCTGGGCTAGGACTCGCACCTGGTTCGTTGGTGTCATGTTGGTATTACTTAGTATCACTATGTATTACCCCGCTGCTTAGAATAGCAAACCGAGGGGACGCAGACAAGGCTGAAACCGAAAAAGCCACTACCGAAATGCCTCGGCAGCGGCTTTGCGATGGAACATCAGCTAAAGGGATGAATGGCGGGAAGCGCGACGGGCGTCGTCGCCCCCGGCAACAAAACGCAATAAATATGCCGATTGACGGCGCTAGCGCTCATCGAAATCGATCGGCTGGCCGCATCGCACAGCAGCGGAGGCTCGGCACAGCGTATCAAAGGCAAACGACATGCCGTCCGGCGTCGGCTCGTACTGCACGGCCCGCCCTTGTCGGATGCCAAGGCGGCCCGCCTCCTTGGCAGCATCGATATTGGCACCCAGGAACATGAACTCCCAGCCGCGCTCCTGCGCCGCCGAAATCATGTGCTTGACGCGATCGTAGCCGTACTCCTCGCTCGCGTTCTCGAGGCCATCGGTAGTGATGCAAAACAGGGTGTGTTCTGGACGCAGCTCGGGCGGCAAAATACGCTGTACATGCTCGTGATAATGGATGGCACCGCCTACGGCGTCGAGAAGCGCCGTGCATCCACTCGGCACGTAATCTCGCGAGGTCAGCGGGGCCACGTCCTCGATAGGCACACGGTCGTGCAGCACCTGCGATTTGTGATTGAACAGTACGGTGGATACAAGCGCCTCACCCTCCGTCATCTTGTTTTGCTTGAGCAGCGCGTTGTACCCGCCGATGGTGTCGTCGACCAGATTGCACATGGAACCGCTTTTGTCGAGGATGAATACAAGCTCGGTCAGGTTCTTCTTCATGATTGCCTCCTTGGGACGTTCGAAGGGCCCCACGCCCGTCCGCCTATCTCAAAGATAGGAGGTGCGGTACCGCAGGAGGTAAACCGTCAAGCGACATCGGTGCGACCGTGGAGGCAGAATCGGGGCTGCGCAGGCCCAAAGCATAGCGCGGCACTTCGCGCTACATCGACCCCAAAAGCGGCTGGTCAAACGCAAAGAGCATCGCGTTGAGCCTGTAGATGTCGTAGCATTCGCGCTCGATAAAGTAGCGCACGATCACGTCGAACTTCGACGAGGTTGAAAGGCTGAAGCCGGCGCGTTCGAGCAAGTCATCGCACTCGTCAAGGGAGAGCTCGAGCGCGATGGCAAGCGCCACGGCTGTTGCTTTGGTTGGTTTGTAGCCTTGGTCACGACGGATCTTGCTAAAGAGCTGGCGCGAAAGATTCGCGCGCTTGTAGACCTCGACATCGGTCAGGCCGCGAGCATCGATAAGCGATAGAACCGTCTGTGAGAATGACGCGTCGAGTTTGTCGAGCAATTCGGCAACCTCCTCCTCGTCGATGGCGTGCAGGGCACATGCGCGGGCCCGGCCACGCGGTGCCGCAGCGCGTTCGAGCTCCACGGCAGGAGCGGAGAGGGCATTGAGGTCGAAATCGAGGTCGAGAGACTCAATCGCAGCCGCTGCGCACGCGGCGCCGTCATATGCGAAAAAGGATTTCTCACCCCGAGCCTCTTCGATGCGCAGCGCAACCTCACCATACGAATCGAGGCTTGCCGCAAATGCCTGGCGGTCGTATACGGCAAGCACCACGCACATGTCACCGGCATCGGTACCGGCGCGATCGTTCAAGAAGCGCCTGATCTCCTCACACGCTATATCAAATGCGGCAGCAGGCGGATACCCATAGATGCCCGCAGAGATAAGCGGAAAGGCGACGCTCGCGACCCGCAATCGAGCCGCCTGGTCGAGTGCCGAGCGATAGGCGCGGCGCAGAAGCCCCTCTTCGCCATGGCAGCCATCTATCCAACGCGGCCCCACCGCGTGAATGATCCAACGCGCAGGCAGGTCAAAGCCCTGCGTCACCATGGCGCTGCCCGTGGGACACGGAGCGATTCTGCGGCACGCCGCCTGCAGCTGCTCATGACCCGCAGCGGAGAAGATGGTGCCGCACACGCCGCCGCCCGCGAGCAGGCCCTCGTTCGCAGCGTTGACGACAACGTCGACGTCCAGCCGGGCGATATCGGACCTCACGATAGAAAACGGCATGTCCACTCTCCCCTTCCAGGCTCCACGATAAATAGTTAGGTACCCCACGTGACAAAACGAACCTGAGGAATATTTGTCACATTCGACGCTGGTGCGACGGGGCCCATAGTAGACCCCGGCGCAAAAGCCCCTCTTCAGGGGCATCAGCAATTAGTTAGGTACCCCACGTGACAAAATAAACCTGTCGACTTTTTGTCACGGGTTAGATGACGGTGACGCGGCCTTTGTTGCCTACGATGCCGCGCGTCTCAGCCAAAAGCGGGATTGACTTGGCGTTCACGCGCACGGGGATCTCGGCACGCATGGTCTGGCCATCCGCCTGCTCCACGAACAGCTCCACGCGGTCGCCGCCAGGGTTGGCGGCAAAGACCGCAGCCAAGCGGCTCATGCTGCTCTGGCTAAAGCGGTTGGAGGGGATCATCACCTCAAAGACCTTCGGTCGATTGCTCTCCTCGGTAAGCTCCAGCGGCATGACCTCCATCGCGATAATCTGGTCGCCGCGGTCACTGCGCTCGAGCTTGCCGCGCACGCGGATGAACGCGTCGGAAAGCACCGCACCCGTCTCGGGGTCGGTCTCGCCGTAGAGGAATTCCTCGGCGCCTTCGAACACCTTGGGGAACATGATGACGCTAGCTTCGCCCTCCATGTCTTCAAGCTGCACTTTTGCCATGGCGGCACCTTTTTTGGTAACCATCTTCTGCACGCTTGCGACCATGCCTGCGAACCAGTAGGGCTTGCCCTCGGGAATCTCGACGTTGACCATGCCCTCGCCCGTAGGACTCATGCGCTCCACACCGGTATCGATCTGCGACAGCGAGAACTCGCGCGCCTTTCCCAGCGCATACTCAAAGGGACGCAGCGGGTGGTCGGAAACGTAGATGCCCAGGACCTCGCGTTCGAACGAGAGCTTCATGTGACGGTCCCACTCCTGGCCATCAGGCTCGGGAACCTGGATCTCAAAGCCGGAGCCCTCCACATCGCCGAACATATCGAACAGCGACGTCTGGCCCGACGCGCGGTCTTTTTGGCGCTTGGCGGCAGAGTCGATAATGTTCTCGGGGTTGTTCTTGTCCACAAACGTCATGAGCTGACGACGCGGGTAGCCCGTCGAGTCAAAGCCGCCTGCCTTGATGAGAGCCTCGACGACGCGACGGTTGACCTTGCTCGAATCCACACGGTCCACCAGGTCGTGCAGATTTTTATAGGGACCGTTCTTGGTGCGCTCCTCGATGATGACCTCGGCCACGCCCTCGCCCACGCCGCGGATACCGGCAAGGCCGAAACGCACGCCGTCCTTGGTCGCGGTGAATTCGATGCCCGACTCGTTGACGTCTGGCGGAAGCACGGCGATGCCGTCGTGGCGGCAGGCCGAGACGTAATGCACGATCTTCTCGGTCTTACCGGTATAGGAGGTAAGCACAGCCGCCATGTACTCGTTGGGATAATGAGCCTTGAGCCAGGCCGTCTGCATGACGAGGATGGCGTAGCCAGCAGAGTGCGACTTGTTGAACGCGTAGGACGCGAACTCCAAAACATCGTCCCAGATCTTCTGCGCGGTCTCCTTCTTGTAGCCGTTCTTGACGGCACCGTTCATCCAGTGGTCGTAGGTGGTCTCGTCCGAGCCGTCCTCCCAGTGCATGACCGTGGAGGTAAGCAGCTTGATCTTCTTCTTGGCCACGGGCTTACGGATACGCGAGTCTGACTCGCCCTTGGAGAAGCCGCACATCTCGACGGAGATGAGCATAACCTGCTCCTGGTAGACCATGGTGCCGTAGGTCTC
>CAKUGM010000058.1 GCA_934654625.1 uncultured Collinsella sp.
GCTCAAAAGAAGTGTTGTTGTCAATTCAATTTGACGGTACCCCTGTTTAACGAGGCGAGGAGACCTCGGCTTGCTTCCTCTCTCAAGGCTATCGTGTCGAAACCAGTCACCCCCTCAATCGAGAGGTCATGGCGCTACCGCACAGCGCAATGGCAGCGGCAACATCGACCTTTTCAAAGAACACGCGCTCAACGCGGACCTGTATTCTACCACGTTGAGCGCCATGCTATTCATGTGCCACTGATGTTCACTTCTCTACTGCCCATCAAGAAGTGCCGGCATCAAGGCCACCTCAGTTAGCTTTATTCTTGATCTGCTTCTCGAACTCCAAGTTCGAAAGGTTGTAGCTCAAAAGATCGAGCTTCGAGCAAATGGACTCCGCAAGCACCTGGAACGGAATAACCGCACGCGGAGCATCAAGCTCAACGTCTGCGAGTGGTTTTATAGCAAACGTCTTCTCGTCCGAGCCGGCAATGCCCTCCCCCACAGCATCGATAACGTAGACGTCATCGGTCAAAACATGCAAAGCTCGATAAAGCTGCATCATGCGCTCATGACCCGGACCGCCCAGGTCGACCAATACCACAACATGGCCGCGGCGAATCTCGTAGGTCGGTCCATGGACGAACTCTTCCATCTCATACGCGTTCGCAGCTACGCCGATCATCTCGTTAAGCTTGAGCGCGCCTTCCAAAGCAACGCCGTATCCGGCGCCGATGCCCACGCACATGATGCGGCGAGCGTTGACGAATGCATCGAGATGCTTGTCCGCAAACGAGCGCGCCGCCGGATAGACATCTTCCATATCGTCCACCACGGCCGACACATCAGAAAGCAACGCGGCGCAATCTTCCACACCCCGCACGTTCATGGTGCGGGCAGCTTCGATAGCGAAGAGAGCCAGGTAGACGCAGCTGGTCGGGAAACCCTTTGCCACGTAGTAGTCTTCCGTGCCGCTACCGTAAGCATAAACATGCTCGCAGTACTCGCGCATCGGAGCATCGGGATTGCACGTCAGCACGGCAACATGGTGCCCGCACGCCCGAGCGCGGCGAACCGCCTCGATAGTATTCGTGCTGCGGCCCGACTGCGACATGCACAGCACAAAGGTCTCGTCATTTTGAACGTGGTTGTACAGGATGTAGCTCATGGGCCACTCGACGCTCACCTCGATACCCAGCGTTCGCTGCATAAACGGCCTCATCGACATGGCGATGTCATACGACGAACCCGACGCGACGATCAGCAGACGCTTGGGCGCCATTCCGCAAAACTGCTCGACAAGAGGACCCACCAGCGCATCGCGGCGCGCAATGATATCGCGCGCGATAGACGGCGCCTGCTCGATATAGGTATACATGCTCCTCATGAACTACTCCTACGCAATGATTCCCAGCAGATTGAACACGATGCCAAAGGCCAAAAGACCAAAGAGCAACGGAATAATCTTGACCTTGCGGCGAAGCAGGGTGGCGACGATAAACACCGATGCCAGCGGAAGCATGTTCGGCAAAATCTCGTCAAGCGTCTCCTGGAGGGTCAGGGTCACGCCATTTGCCATGTTGAACACAAGCGGCGTGGTAACGCTGATCATGCTGCAGGTCATGGCACCGATAACCATCATGCCCAGGATGCCCGCGCACAGCGAGATCTTCTCGATGATGTTGTTCTCGGCCATCGACTCGAGAACGCGGCCGCCAAGCTCATAGCCCTTGAACGTAAGGATGTAGCGAATCACCCAATGCGGGATATTGAAAACGAGAAGGAACAGGATGGGTCCCAGGATGCTTCCCTGCATGGCGAACTGGCAGCCGATACCGGAGGCGACCGTCTTGACAATGCCCCACCAGAAGCTGTCGCCAATACCTGCCACCGGGCCCATCAGGCCGGCCTTGACGCTGTTGATGCTCGCGGTGTCAAAATCGGGGTCAACCGAGTTCTGCTCCTCCATAGAGGCAGAGATGCCCATGATGGCAGTGGAAAACTCGGGGTTGGAATTAAAGAACTCCAGATGACGATTGACGGCAGCGCAGCGATCTTCCTCGGTCGCATAGAGCTTCTCGATTACCGGGAGCATCGAGCGGCACCAACCGATGGCCTGCAGGCGAGAGTAAATGAAGGGGCCCTCAAGACCAAACGACTTGAAGAACACCTGGTTGAGCTCACGCTTGCCAAGCAGGTGCTCATGGGTTGCGGCAACCTCCTCGGGCTCATCGCCCAGTGCATCGAAGTCGTCGAAAATCTCGTCGGCAGCCTCTTTGGGCGCGCTTTCGTTGCCCGTGAAGAAGTATGCGATAGCCGCAAACGCAGCGCCAACGATAGCGACGGCCATGGTGGGCATGTTGAGATACGATGCGCACACAAAGCCGATGAAGAAGAACGCCATGGTCTTGGGCGTACGCGTAAGGTTGAAGAGCATCGCGAAGCCCAGCGCGGCAAGCAGGTTGGTTCCCGTTCCGATTGCGTCGAGAATATTCTCGGGAATGGCGTTGGCAACGCCTGCCACGGCGTCAGCACCGATAAGCAAGCTCAAGAACACCGTAAGGAACATAAAGGCACACGAAAGACCGAAGATCAGCCAAAACGCCTCGGTGACGCGGCGCGTCGTATTGCGCTCGGGATGATCGAACAGCATCTTTGCGGCAACAAAATCGTAGCCCGTCGTTGCAAGATGCTCGAGCAGGCGATAGACGATACCGATGGGGATGGCGAGCGCCACGGCGGCCTTAGGCGAAAGACCGCTCGAAATGGCGAAGCCCGCGCCCAACACGCCGGCAATCGTGATGTTGATGGGGATCGAGATGCCGATACCCATCATGCCCATCGTAGCGAGCTCAAGGGTACCGCCGATGATGATGCCCTGCGGCAGGTCACCGAGCACGAGGCCGACGAGCGTACACATAACGATAGGCCTCGTAGACTTGTTGATGCCGTCGACGTACTCGCACCAACCAAAAACAGCGATGAGGCCCAAAAGGACCATCTGGATGATATTCATCTTCTCCCCTTATTTAATCATCGCGGCAAGATCTGTCTTGCCATCGGCGGGAACCTGCTGGGCATAGACGGAAATACCTGCTGCAGCAAGGCTCTTGACGGCCTCTTCGTCCGCCGCGTCCAGGCAAACGGCGTTGGTATAGCGGCGAGAATCACCGTGCTCGCGAATGCCGCCCACGTTGATGGCGTCGATTCCCTTGCAACCCTCTGCGAGCGCTGCGGCATCGGCCATGTTCTTGACCAGAACGAGAACGGAATACTTCTGGCCCTTTGCAGAATTCAAAAAGGCGATGGTCTTTTCGACCGTCGAGATAACCAGGTTGACTCCAGCAGGCTTCGAAAGCGCAAAGGCATTCTTCGCTGCCTGATCGTTCGTCACTTCGTCGTTTGCGATAACAATCAGATTGACCGTAAGGTTCTTACACCAGGCATATGCCACCTGGCCGTGAAGCAACCTGTCGTCAACACGCAATAGCTCGACCATTTGGACTCCCTTCCGTGCTAAATGGACAGCTCGAATTATACATACAAAGTTTATAAGACCCTTATTTGTATATACAATATTGCATACCGGTTACCTAATCGGTAGGAAACGGGACCTTGAACGGCGTTAAGATACACGCTGGAAACAATCTTTAAGCAGCTAGAAAGGCTATCTATGTCACAAGTTGCCAAATATAGACAAGTTGAGTCGTTCATCAAGGAACGCATCGTCAACGGCACATATCCAGTGGGAACGCGCATCTTGACGGAAGAGGAACTTGTCGAGCGCTTTGGCTTCTCGCGCATGACGATCAACAAGGCACTCAACAACCTAAGCAACGAAGGCTTTATCGAACGAAAACCCGGCAAGGGAACGTTTGTCTGCGCGACGCGCGTAGCCAAGCCTACCGACAGCGCTCGCAGCTTTACCGAAGACATGAAGGCAATCGGTCTTGTTGCCGGCTCAAAACTCATTTCATATGAAGTGCTCCGCGCACGCGATAAACCCGAAATCGCTCAGCGCCTCGAGCTTTCCGATGACGAAATGATGCACTACTTCATTCGTCTTCGCACCGGCAACGATAAGCCCATTGCCATCAGCTACAACTACGTATCCACCAAGATCGTTCCCGCTATCGACGTCAAATGCCTGGAACAGTCGTTTTATGCCTTCCTCGATTCTCAGGGAATCGAGCGCGAGTACCAGGGAACGTCTTTCACTGCCAAGTTGCCCACCGCCGAACAGCGAGAGCTCCTCGGAGCAGACAACATCGCCCTACTCTGCGCCGCACATAACACTTTTACCAGGCAAGAGGGAAAACTCGTACCGTTTGGCTACACGCTAACGTGCTATAACGGCAATCTCTACACGTACTATTCGAGCATTTAGGACGTCCATGGCCGTGCCATCAAAAGCGATTGAGGCAATCCACCGAATAGACAGGCCCTTTGATTGTTCAATCTCGGTTTGAGAGCGCCCTATTGTGGTAGAAGAAACCCCGAGAACTCACCTCATGTCACATGAGCTTTGAAAGGGGCCACGATGAGCGAGAAAGCGAGCAATGCGGGAAAAACCGCTTTGGTACTTGAAGGCGGCAGCTTTCGCGGACAGTTTACCTCTGGCGTCCTCGATGTCTTTTTGGAGAATGGCGTCACCGTCGATACTTGCTATGGCGTATCTGCCGGCATCCTCAACGGCGTCAACTTCAAATCCAAGCAGATCGGTCGCTGCAACCGCCTGAACCTCACCTTTTGCGGTGACTCACGTTACGTGGGAACCAAGTCTCTCGCCGAGAGCGGAAGCATGGTGGGCTACGATTTTCTGTTCAACGACATTCAGGATCATCTTGACCCCTTTGACAACGAGACATTCAAAGCCAACCCGCTCGAGCTCTACGCCACCGTCACTGACGTTGTATTCGGCACAGCCGATTATCTGCCCGTGAGAGACGCCACCCTCGACCTTGATGCCGTGCGCGCCAGCACATCGTTGCCGCTCGTCACCCCTATCGTCGAGCTCAACGGGCATCTTTACCTCGATGGCGGCATTGCCGATTCCGTGCCTGTGGAGCACGTACTGGAAGACGCCGGCTTCGATCGCGCCATCGTGGTTCTCACCCAAGACCGCGCCTACCAAAAGAGCCCTTACGAGTTCATGGCTGCGGCAAATGCCCGCTACGCCGAATATCCCTACCTGCTCGATGCCCTCGCCACGCGCAACGTTCGATACAACGAGCAGCGCGAACACATCTGGGAATACGAACGAGACGGCCGCGCACTCGTCATCGCGCCTGCAAAACCGGTTACCGTCAAGCACGTTGAACGCGACGCGCCCAAGCTTCTCGATCTGTATATCCAAGGCAGACAGGCGGCCATGCAGCAGCTCGATGTTGTTCGTTCGTTTATCGGATAGCTCAATCGCCCATGTTGTTGATTTTTCCGCCACTCGTTTGGAGACGTCCTCAAAACGAGTGGCGGTTTTTGAAACGCCCCACGGCAAAATATCGCGCTCAGGCGCACGATTCTCCGCCACTCAACTCCTCATCGCTGCGCGGCCCCTTAACGGATTTGAAATATAAATAGCCCGTTTCATGAAGAGAATACGCATACTTGTTGGCAAAAATGTGAACAAGTTATGCCTCGCACGCAAGATGGCTAAGCTATCGAACAACCGTTTAGGCCCTAAAACCCTAGATTGGACACTAACGATGAAGAACGAAAATGCACAGCTCGCCGGAGCGCTTGTCGGCCTTGGAGGAACGATCTCTCAGGCCATGGACGAGATCGACGGTTTTGTCCCCTGTGACCATCCTGCCGCCATCGTGATCGATGGCCTTGTATCGCTGCAAGCAGAACTCTCCGATGAGGAACTCAGTGCGAAAACCGAATCCGTCTGCGGCCTCATCGATCACGTGAGCGAGAAGCGCGGCGTACCCGTCCACTCGATCGCCAACGTTTCCGAATTCCCCAGCTCGAAAAAGGAATTGCTCGATTCTCTTATGGATGTTGCCAGCAATCTCCAGCCCAAAGAGGGCGTGCCGCAAAACATCAACGCCTGGCTCTACCGCGGCCTTGCCGCCCTCGAGGACGATGGCGATACTGCAATGAATATGCTCGCCGAGGCAAATGTCATGAAAGCCGCCGCCGCTCTGGTTTAATATATCTTCGTGCAATAAGGCTGATCTTCCCCCCAGCCATATGCAGCAAAATCCCCTTTAGAATGCGTTGGACCGTGTCTGAAGGGGATTTTTGCTATCTAGATTCACCAATGCACGAATACTAGATGCTCGCCGCGTCTATCCGTTGGCCGAGCAATATACGCACCGGTCAACACGACCGTTTCCATGGAGTTAATCGTCCGATGCGAACGGCCCTGCCCCCTACTCGCTCAGCGCCAAAACAGCCTGGTCGAGAACGTCGGAAGCACGATAGTTGAGATAGTTGTCGGACGTGACAACCACGACCTTCTTTGCGCCCGCGCCTTCAAATGCCTCTTTAGCATCGCTGACCATCGGCGCAAGCATAATCAAATCAGCGTTGGAAATCTGATTGACCGCATCGCTCGCCGGCAGCGCCTCGACATCGATATCAAGGCCGCGCTCTTCAATGAGTTCGCGCATCTTTACGACCAAAAGGCTCGAGGTAATGCTCATCGTGCAGCACACGGTAACTTTTTTCATGGGAACACCCTTCCTGCAGCTGTCGGTGTAAGCGGTGGGCAAAAAGGGCCCCTGTTCGCGAGTCGGACGAACAGGGGCCGAGGGGCTACTTCTTCTGGACGTACTTGAGGCAGTCAAGGGTGACAGCGACAAGAATGATCAGACCAGAGAACACGAACTGAAGGTTGGTGTCGATACCCAGAATGGTAAGGGCATACGTCAAAGCGGTGAAGATCAACACGCCGACGGTCACACCGGAAATCTTACCGATACCACCGGTGAAGGACACGCCGCCAACAACGCAAGCTGCGATGGCGTCCATCTCCCAGCCCTGGCCGTATGCGGCGGAACCGGAACCGACCATGCGGATGCACTCGAGCCAAGAACCGAAGCCGTACAGAACACCAGCGAGAATGAAGGCGCCGATGGAAACGGCAAAGACGTTGATGCCGGACACGGAAGCGGCCTCGGGGTTGCCACCGACGGCGAACATGTTCTTACCGAACGTGGTCTTGTTCCAAATGAACCACACGACCACGATGGCAGCGATAGCCCACAGAATGATGGTGGGGAAACCGCCAATGCGCGGAGTCACCATTGCGGGGATCTTAGGATTGATCGAACCGAAGGAAACGCCCTTGGTTGCATAGGTAACGAGACCGAAGATGACAAGCATGTTGGCCATCGTCGAGATGAACCAGTGCATCTTGAACTTAGCGGTAAAGAAGCCTGCAATCGCAGAGAACGCGGTGCACAGAACGATGCACACGAGGAGCGCCAGGAGGATCTGGGCCACGAGAGGCATGGTGGAGAAGTCGAAGGCAACGCCAAAGACGGTACCGGTGTTAGGACCAGCATGCATGATGATGGTCGAAGCCACCATACTCATACCGACCATACGACCGATCGACAGGTCGGTACCGGTCTGAAGAATCAGGCCGGCAACGCCCAGGGCCAGGAACATACGCGGCGAAGCCTGCTGGAAAATGTTCAGCACGTTTTGCATCGTAAGCAGCTGCGTGCCCTTGACCATCGGCGTGATGGCGCACAGGGCGATAAAGATCAGTGCGATGGCGATGTACAGGCCGTTGTTGAGAAGGAACGTGCGCGTGTTGAACGTGTACTTGTAGTTCTCCCAGCGCTGGGCCATGTTCTCGCCAAACGTGAACTTGCCGATGCGCAGCAAATCGATCATGTGATAGCGATAGGCGAATGCCTCGTGCTCGCGATCCTTGATCTGCTGCAGCTCCTGCTGATAGGTCACCTTAGCGTCGAACTGCTTGTTCTTATAGACGTACTTCTCGTCTTTGATCTCGGCCTGATCGGTGATGCCGGCGATGCTTGCCTGATGCTCTTTCTCGAGGTCAGCGAGCTTCTTCTGGTATCTAGCCTTAGCGGCCTCGCGCTCGGCGGCGCAGCTTGCCTTGACGGGAGCGAGGTACTCGGTCTCAAAGTGAGCCTTCAGATAGTTCTCGGCATCGGCGATAAGCGTCTCGACCTGCTTTTTATTCTGAGCCTCGACCTGCTTGGCCTTCTCCATCTGAGCCTTATAGCCCTCGATAGTCTTGTCGCGCTCGTCCTTGGTGAGAACGCGATCGCTCTTGGCGGCGTCGATGCTGCTCTGAAGCTCAACGACACGCGTGGTGCCTTCGGCGCGCAGAGCATCGACCTTTTTCTGGATCTCGCTTACATAGCTATCGATCGGTTGGATGAGCTTTGTCTCCTCTTCGACCGACAGGATCTTACCGGATGCGGTAGGCATGTGTTCCATCCCCTTCGTTTACAGATACTTAGCACTCAAGCGGAGCAGCTCTTCCTGGTTCGTCTCCTTGGTGTTGACGATGCCGGAGAGGTGCCCGTTGGACATGACGCCGATGCGGTTGGTGA
>CAKUGM010000059.1 GCA_934654625.1 uncultured Collinsella sp.
CGCTCCGGTTGTTACCGTCATGGGTCACGTCGACCACGGCAAGACGAGCTTGCTCGACGCCATTCGCCACACCGGTGTCGCTGCCGGCGAGGCGGGCGGCATCACCCAGGCCATCGGTGCTTCCCAGGTCTTTATCAACGACCGTAAGATCACCTTCATCGATACCCCTGGTCACGCTACCTTTACGGCCATGCGTGCCCGCGGTGCCAAGGTGACCGATATCGTCATCTTGATCGTCGCTGCCGACGACGGCGTCATGCCCCAGACCATTGAGTCCATCAACCATGCGAAGGCCGCTGGCGTTCCCATCGTCGTCGCCGTCAACAAGATCGATAAGCCCGGTGCGAACCCCGATAAGGTTCGCCAGGAGCTCACCGAGTACGGCATCATCCCCGAGGAATGGGGCGGACAGAACATGTTCGTCAACATCTCGGCCAAAAAGAAGATCGGTATCGACGACCTGCTCGAGACCGTTCTGCTCCAGGCCGATGTCCTCGAGCTCAAGGCCAACCCCGACACCTTCGCTTCGGGCAACGTCCTCGAGGCCAAGCTCGATAAGGGCCGTGGCTCCGTTGCCACCGTGCTCGTGACGCGCGGCACCCTGCGCGTGGGCGATACGCTCGTCGCTGGCCTCACCTATGGTCGCGTGCGCGCCATGCTCGACCCCAAGGGTCATCCCGTCACCGAGGCCGGCCCCTCCGACGCCGTCGAGATCCTCGGTCTCCAGTCCGTGCCTAATGCGGGCGACGAGTTCCGCGTATTCGAGGACGAGCGCGAGGCCCGTACGCTCGCCGAGCAGCGTTCCCTCAAGGCGCGCATCGAGGAGCAGAGCCACGTCAAGCACGTCACGCTCGAGAACCTCTTCGACACCATGGCCGACGCCGAGGTCAAGGAGCTCAACCTCATCATCAAGGCCGACGTCCAGGGTTCCATCGAGGCTCTCAAGGACTCGCTGGACAAGATGGACCAGTCCGAGGTTCGCATCAACACGATTCACGCCGCCGTCGGTGCCATCAACGAGACCGATGTCGTCCTCGCCGATGCTTCCAACGCCATCATCATCGGCTTTGGCGTTCGCCCCGATGGCAAGGCTCGCTCTGCAGCCGAGCATCAGGGTGTCGAGATTCGCTGCTACGACGTTATCTACAAGGCGCTCGAGGACCTCGACGCCGCTCGCATCGGCATGCTTAAGCCGACCGAGGTCGAGGTTTCCACCGGTCTTGCCGTCGTCGTCGACACCTTCAAGGTGCCCAAGGTCGGCATCGCCGCTGGTGTCCGTGTCGAAGAGGGCGAGATCGCCGCGACCGATTCCGTGCGTCTCGTACGCGACGGCATCGTTGTCTTCAACGGCAAGATCGCCTCGATGCGCCACTACAAGGACGAGGCCAAGAGCCTGCGCAGCGGTACCGAGGGCGGTATCGGCCTCGAGAACTTCCAGGACATCAAGCCTGGCGACCAGATCGAGGGCTATCGCATCGACCAGGTTGCCCGAACCGAGTAAGAAACAGAGGGTATCGTGAAGCAAAACGCCGCCACTCGCCGTACCGGCGAGCAACTGCGCGAAAAGCTCGGCACCATCTTGCTGTTCGAGATCTCCGATCCGCGCCTTGACCTTGTGACCCTTACGGGTTGCGAGGTCAGCGTGGACCGCTCTTTCGCGCGCGTCTACGTGTCATGCGAAGCCGACCGCTACGACGAGGTGCTCGAGGCGCTGAACAGCGCCAAGGGCAAGATTCGCAAGCTCTTGTCTCGCGCACTCGATTGGCGTGTCGTTCCTCAGCTCGATTTCAAGATCGATCGCTCCACCGACCAGGCCGAGGCTATTGCCGAGGCGCTCAAGGACGTTCCCGAGACCATGTCGGTCGAGAAGGATGAGGAAGGCTACCCCATCGTGGATTCCGTTTCGCTGGAGGGCGATATCGACCATGAGTAGCATCTCCTGCTCCTGCGGTGAAGAGGGCTTGGACGCTCCCGAGCCCTCCTTCGTGTGGGACAGCGTTGTCGAAAAAATCGAAGAAGCCGAGACCATCGTCATCTGCGGCCATATCAATCCCGACGGCGATGCTATCGGCTCGACGCTGGCGCTTGGTCAATCCTTGCGCCGGCGTTATCCGCACAAGGCCATCTCGTGCCTGCTGCCGAGCGAGGCGCCGGTTCCGCGCCTCTACCGTTTTTTGCCCGGTGCCGCCGATATGACTCCAGCTTCTTCCTATCCGCTCGATCCCGATTTGTTCATCTCGGTGGACGTTCCGACAATCGAGCGCCTGGGCGATGCGGCAGCGATCGCGATGCGTTCGGAGTATGTGGTCACGATTGACCATCATCCCGCGCGCTCGGAATTCGGGGATGTCGTGGTGCGTCGTCCCGAGGCGGCGGCATGTGCGGTGATCATCGACGACTTCTTGATCTTTGCCGGTTATCCAGTTGATCCCGACGTGGCAAACTGCCTGCTTACGGGCCTTGTTACCGATACTGGCCGCTTCCAGTACCAAAATGCCAACTGCGAGGCGTTCACCTGCGCTTCGAGATTGGTGCACGCCGGTGCCGATCCCGCCCTTGTGGCCCTTAGGGTCTATCAGAGTCAGCGCTTGGAGTATCTGCACCTCGAGAGCGTTGTCATGGGCCGTATCGAGGCGGCAGCGGAAGGGCGCATCACCTATAGCTATGCGCTCGCGTCCGACCTCGCCAAGCACGGTGTCTCACCCGATGAGTGCGATGGCTTGGTCGATGTCGTGAGGTCGATCGATGGCTCCGTCGTTTGCTTGTTCCTACGCGAGGTGGGGGAGGGCGAGATTCGCGGCAACCTACGTTCCAAGTGCTCGCTCGATGTCTCGCAGATCGCTGCTCTCCATAATGGCGGTGGCCACGCGGCTGCTGCCGGATTTACTTTCTATGGCACGGTGGAGGAGGCCTTGGACGCTCTTCTTCCCGAGCTTATCGAACTTGTCCACACGCTCGATGCGTAAAGGTGATGCATGGTAAAGCGCATTCCTTCTGATATCAACCTATTGTTTGCCGTCGATAAACCCCTCGGGTGCACGTCTCACGATGTCGTTTCGCGCGTGAGGCGGGCCTTGGGGGTTCGTCGTGTGGGCCATGCAGGCACGCTTGACCCGCTGGCAACCGGTGTCATGGTGCTCGGTGTGGGGCAGGCGACGCGCCTGCTCGGCATGCTGACGCTTGACCGCAAGAGCTACATCGCCTCCATTTCCTTTGGAAGCGAGACCAATACCGATGATGCCGAGGGCGAAGTCACGCATGTGGCTCCCGTTGCCCCTGAGCTCAAAGACGAGGCGTATGCCCGTAAAGTCCTCGCTTCTTTTTTGGGATCGCAAATGCAGGTGCCGCCGGCATTCTCGGCAATCTCCGTCAACGGCGTTCGTGCCTACAAGCGTGCGCGTGCGGGGGAGAGCGTGGAGCTGCCGGCGAGGCCGGTGGAGATTTTCGACCTGCAGCTCCTCTCGATCAATTCCGATGAAGAGCAGATGGTTTGGAATGTCGCCTGCACGGTGAGCAAAGGCACTTATATTCGTTCGCTTGCGCGCGATATCGGACGAGCTGCGCAAAGCGCCGCCCATATCGTTTCGTTGCGTCGCTCCGCCTCGGGTTCTATCTCCTTGGCGCACGCGGTCGAGCTCGATGGGCTTGATGCGGCGGCTCTCCGGGCGAACGCCATCGATCCGGTCACCTCGCTTGGTCTTGCTCGAGTCGATTTGCCACAGGAGGCGCTCGCGCGGATTCTTAACGGTCAAGCGTTAGATGCCGGATCGTATGGGGAGCTTGTGCCGGAGGGATCTCCCTGTGCGCTTGTCATCGAGGGACAAATGCGCGCCATCGCTTTGCTGGATCAGCGACGCTATGTTATGCGTGATGTGTTTCCGCAGGGTATCGAGGGTGTACTATGAGCCGCCCGGATTCGTATTCGCTAAGATGCGACTTCATGCTCGATCAACCGTCGGCGCCCGTCTACATGCTTGAGGACGCGGGCGCTCTTTCACGTTGCGCATGCGCCATTGCGATCGGTGCTTTCGACGGCGTGCATCGCGGTCATCGTCATCTCATCGAAAGAATGGTCGCCGATGCGCACAAGCGCGGTATCGCCGCCGTGGCGGTGACCTTCGACCCTGATCCCGATGTCGTTGTGTCTGCCTCACCTGCGCCCAAACTCATGCTTGTTTCCGACCGCTTGCGCTTGCTCGCTTGCTCGGGCGTCGATGCCGTTTGCGTCGTTCCGTTTGACTCCGCTTTGGCGGCAATGGATCACGAGGCGTTTTTCACGCGTGTGCTCCTTCCGGTTCTCGATATCCGGACCGTTCACGTGGGGTCGAATTTCTGCCTGGGCTATCGCGGGGCGTCCAACGTGGATGTCATTCGCGACTGGGCGCGAGAACGCGGCATCGAGGTCTTTGGCCATGAGCTGGTGTGCGAAGACAGCGACGTCGTAAGCGCGACGCGCATTCGTTCGCTCATCGCCTCCGGTTCCATGGAGATGGCTACGGCGGAGCTCGGCCGTACCTATGCGGTTCGCGGGCGTGTTGCCCGTGGCCGCGGTGAGGGCCATAAGATGGGCTTTCCTACGGCAAATGTAGTTATCACCCCCGGCATCCTCGCTCCTCAGGAGGGAGTCTACGCCGGTTTTGCCTGCATTGGGGAAGAGGCTTGGTCTGCTGCTATCAACGTTGGCCTTCCTCCGACGTTTCAGGATGACCCGGGTTCCGCAAAGCTCGAGGCCAATATCGTTGGGTTCTCTGCCGATATCTACGAGCAGGAGATCGCGCTCTCGTTTACCAAACAGCTCCGGCGTTCCCGCCCCTTCGATTCGCTCGAAGAGCTTATCGCGACGGTCGAGGGCAATATCCAGGATGTCCGCAATCTCTATGGCGAGGGGAGGTACGATCTTCGCGTATGATCAGTGACGAGGATAAAAGTCGTGTGCGTGCGGCAACCGACCTGGTTGCGCTTGTTCAAGAGACCGTGGAGCTCCGTCCTCGCGGCCATGAGTTTTGGGGATGCTGCCCTTTTCATGGCGAGAAGACCCCATCGTTTCATATCATCCCTGCAACTCAGGTGTGGCACTGCTTTGGCTGCGGCGAGGGCGGAGATTGCTTCACCTATATCATGAAGCGTGAAAACCTCTCGTTTCCCGAGTCCATCCGCTATCTGGCAGAGCGTGCGGGCATCGAGCTTCAAGAGGATGCGTCCTTTACTCGCCGTGGGACAAAACGCGCCCGTCTGGTCGAGGTGTGCGAAGCCACGTGCGACTTCTACCATACGATGCTCATGCGAGGCAAAGACGGTCGCGGACGTGAGTATTTTGCGAGCCGTGGTCTGGGTTCCGATGTTTGCCAGCGCTATCGGCTGGGCTTTGCCCCGGGGCGCGGGGCGCTCGTCAATCATCTGCGCGCTCAGGGCTTCTCTCCGCGCGAGATGATCGATGCCAATGTGGCGATCGACCGTCGGGGAGGCCTTGCCGACCGCTTCTACGATCGAGACATGTTTCCTATCTTCGATGAACAGGGAAAATGCATAGCGTTCGGCGGGCGCATCATGGGCGCTGGTGAGCCTAAGTATCTCAATACCTCCGAGACCCCGCTGTTCCACAAGAAGCGCAACCTCTATGGCTTTAATTGGGCAAAGGAGCATATTGTTGCCGCAAACGAGGCCATCGTGGTCGAGGGCTACACCGATGCCATCGCGTGCTGGGAGGGCGGCATCAAAAACGTCGTCGCCACGCTGGGCACCGCGCTCACCGAGCATCACGTTAAAACCCTGACGCGTTTTGCAAAGAAGATCATCTACCTTTTTGACGGTGATAACGCAGGGCAGAAGGCAGCCGAGCGTGCTATTCAGTTTGTCGAGACGGGTTCTATCGATCTGCGTTGCGTGATCTTGCCCGACGACATGGATCCAAATGATTTCGTTAACGCTAACGGCGGCCCCGCATTGCGTCAGCTGCTCGACGCTTCGGAGCCGCTGCTCGATTTTGTTTTTCGCAAGCTCGAACAGCGCGCCGACGCGACTACGCCTGCTGGGCGCGCCCGCGCCCTCGAGGATGCGTGCCGGTTGATCTACCCGCTGCGCGCGAGCTATATGATCGATTCGTATTTCGTGCGCATCGCCGATCTTCTGGGCGTCGATGCTGAAATGGTCCGTACTGCGTCCAAGCGCGTTTTCAACGATGTCACCCGTGAGGAGGAGCAGGCCCAGCAGCGCGAGGCTGCTCGCGAGCGCTACCAACAGCAGCCGTCGCCCTCGCAGGGCGGAGGCTTTTCGGGAAAGCCTGCTCAGGGAATCAATCGCCAAACTGCGGCTTTCGATGGCTTTGCTGCCAATATCCCGCCTGCCGATGAAGAACCGTATGAGCCTTATGACTATCTGCCCGCGGAGGCTCAAGGCGCGTCATCGGTACCTTATGAGCGAGCTGCCGCCCTTGCTGCGTCTGCGACTGCCGCCCCTATCTATACGGACCTTGAGCGCCGTTCGCTTGTGGGGGAGCGTGAACTCCTTTGCCTGATGACGAGCCATCTGGATAGTTTTAGACCTTACGGTGACCGTATCTGTGAGATCGATTGGGTGGATCCGCGGCACGAGGCGATTGCCTGGGCGGTTCTCGCAACGCCCGAGGGGGCCGAGCCCGGTGAAGTCATGGACGCCGCCCGCGCGGTCTGCGAGGATGCGGCTTCACTCGTAAGTGCCGGCACCATCGGCGTCACCAGCGAGCATCCAACCGAGACGAACATCGTGTTTTTGCTCGATACGCTCGAGCTCAACACGTTGCGCCGCCGTATGCGCACGGCGCAAGCGCGCCTGCGCTCTGATTCGGGTATGGATTCCGCGACCCGTCGCGAGCTCGCTATTCAGGCTACCCAGGATGCCGCTCGCGCGCGTGAGCTCGCATCTGCCGTCGAGGGCGTGGCGGATCCATTTAGAACGCTTTCAGAGCAGCTGGATCAAAATAACGCTGCGTCAGATGAGTGAAGTTGTGTTGAGCAGGTTGAATTGTTCTGCACGGGGTATACATGCCTGTGTTAAAGTAATGTGTCCTGTGTGCTATGAAGGGAGAATCTGTGCCAAATAAGACTGAGAGCATGGGCAACGAGATCAAATCTCAAATCGCCACGCTTCTTCTCAAGGGTGCTGAGAACGGTAGTGTTACCGAAGACGATGTCCAGGGAATGCTCAAGGACATCAGCGTCAGTGAAGAGCAGCTCAACGCCGTCTATGGCATTCTCCGTGAACAGGGTATCAGCGTTGTTTCCGTCGACGATGAGGACGACGTTGCAATCGACTCCGACGATGACGATCTTGGCGTCGGTGCCGATGACCTTGATGACGATCTGGATGACGATGACAACGAGGACCACGACATCAAGGTAGCCAAGCGCGCCGATGCCGAGATGGCTGCAGCTAAGCCCAAGAAGAAGTCCCGCTCCCGTACGAGCCGCTCCCGCTCCCGTACTCGTGGCGTCGATGCCTCCACGGTCATGCTTACCGGTGACCCGGTACGCATGTACCTCAAAGAGATCGGCAAGGTCGACCTGCTCACCGCTGCCGACGAGGTCGACTTGGCTATGAAGATCGAGGCTGGTCTCGAAGCCACGAACAAGCTCGAGGCTGCCGAGAACGGTGAGATTGAGCTCACGCGCGCCGAGATGCGTCGTCTTACGCGCGTCGAGAACGTGGGCCTTGAAGCCAAGCAGGCGCTCATCAGCGCAAACTTGCGTCTGGTCGTCTCCATTGCCAAGCGCTACGTCGGCCGTGGCATGCTGTTTCTCGATCTGATCCAGGAGGGCAACCTTGGTCTGATTCGCGCAGTCGAGAAGTTCGACTACGAGAAGGGCTTCAAGTTCTCCACCTATGCAACGTGGTGGATTCGTCAGGCCATTACCCGTGCTATGGCCGATCAGGCCCGTACCATCCGTATTCCTGTCCATATGGTCGAGACCATCAACAAGCTCGTCCGTGTGCAGCGTCAGCTTCTGCAGGACCTTGGTCGCGACCCGACCCCGGAAGAGATCGGTGCCGAGATGGACATGAGCGCCGATCGCGTTCGAGAGATTCAAAAGATCAGCCAGGAGCCCGTTTCCCTCGAGACACCTATCGGCGAGGAAGAGGATTCTCAGCTCGGCGACTTCATCGAGGATTCCCAGGCGGTCGTTCCGCCTGATGCCGCGAGCTTCTCGATGCTTCAGGAGCAGCTGACTCAGGTTCTCGACAGCTTGGCCGATCGCGAGCGCAAGGTTATCGAGCTCCGCTTTGGCCTTGTCGATGGTCATCCTCGCACTCTTGAGGAAGTTGGCCGTGAATTTGGCGTTACGCGCGAGCGCATTCGTCAGATCGAGTCCAAGACGTTGGCCAAACTGCGTCATCCCAGCCGTTCGAGCAAGCTCAAGGACTACATCGAGTCTTAAGTTTTTTGCCCCGCCGCCTGGCGGGGCTTTTTTATGAAATATGGGCGACATCGCGTGTAGATGTCGCCCATATTTCGCATTCGAGCAATT
>CAKUGM010000060.1 GCA_934654625.1 uncultured Collinsella sp.
CCCGACTGCGACCTGCTCGAGTACATGCCCATGCCCGACTTCTCGACCGGCGGCGAGATCATCTACCGCCGCGAGGAGATGGAGAAGATCATCGAGACGGGACTCGGCAGCTTCCAGATTCGCTCGCGCTGGCGCTGGATTCCCGAAGAGCGCATCATCGAGGTCTACGAGATCCCGTACACCACCAAAACCGATGTCATCATCGACCGCATCATCAAGCTCTCCAAAGAGGGCAAGGTCAAAGAGATCGCCGACATCCGCGACGAAACCGATCTTTCGGGTCTGCGCATCGCCATCGACCTTAAGCGCGGCGTCGACCCCGATAAGCTCATGGCCAAGCTCTACCGCTCGACCACGCTGCAGGATTCGTTCTCGTGCAACTTCAACGTGCTGGTCGACGGCTACCCCCGCGTTATGGGCGTGCGCCAGATCATGCATGAGTGGGTTGAATGGCGCATCCAGTCTACGCGCCGCCGTGTAAGCTTTGACCTGGGCAAAAAATCCGAGCGCCTGCATCTGCTGCACGGCCTTGAGGCGATCCTGCTCGATATCGACAAGGCCATCGCTATCATCCGCGGCACCAAGCTCGAGGCCGAGGTCGTGCCCAACCTTATGCGCGGCTTCGACATCGACGAGACTCAGGCCGAGTTCGTCGCCGAGCTCAAGCTTCGCAACATCAACGAGGAGTACATCCTCAACCGCACCAAGGACATCGCCAAGCTCGAAGACGAGATTGCCGAGCTTGAGAATACTCTCTCCAGCGAGGAGAACATCAAGAAGGTTATCAGCGATGAGCTGGCTGCCGTCAACAAGAAGTACGCCATGCCGCGCCGCACGGGCAGGATCGAGCCGTCCGACGTCATCGAAGTGAGCCTGGAGCCCGAGGTCGAGGAGTACCCGGTCACCATCATGCTCTCGCGTGAGGGTTACCTCAAAAAGATGACGGACCGCGTGCTCAAGACAGGCGCTACGCTCAAGTACAAAGATGGCGATAAGCCCTTTATCGAGTTCCCCTCGTCCAACACGCATGAACTTCTGGTCTTTACCGACAAGAGCCAGGTGTACAAGTGCAAGGTCGCCTCGTTCGAGGACACCAAGTCGGCGCAGCTGGGTTCGTACCTGCCCACCGACCTCGAGATGGACCCCGACGAGAACGTAATCTGGGTGATTGACCCCGAGGATTACAAGGCCGACGTGCTATTCGTCTTTGAAAATGGACGTACCGTCCGCATTGCGCTCGCAGGCTATGTCACCAAGACCAACCGCAAGCGCCTCAAGAATGCCATCTACGGCGGAAGCAAGCTGCTGTATGCGCAGGTACTCAAAGAGGACCGCGACATCGCGCTGGTCTCGAGCGATAACCGCCTGATGAACTTCAACACGTCACTGCTCAAGACCAAGACGACCACCAGCACGCAGGGCGTTCAGGCTCTTACCGCCAAGAAGAGCCGCATCGTCACCGCCGTGGGCGTGGCCGAAGACTTCTTGGGGAGCGGAATCTCGGTAGAAAAATTTACGGCACAGGCCCTGCCCTGCGCCGGCGCCCTCATGAAAGAAAACGACATGCCGAGCCTGTTTGACTAAAACAACGGCGACCGAACCGTCATGAGCTCGCAAAATGACGAGGCCCGGAACGCAGCAACACCGCGTCCGGGCCCCGTCGTTTCTCATTACGGGCATTTTCCGCGTTAAAAGATGACAGCAACCGGCCCTCGTTTGCCCTTAAGCAAGCCTACGGGCAAGCTCGCGCACCTCTTCCAGTTTGGGCGACGAGGCCATGCTGTCGCGCTCGGTCATGCCGCTGATGGTGACGATGCCTTGGTCGTCCCACTTGCAGTAAGCGCAAGTGGCCTTGTACATAGCGATCGCCGCGTCATAGACCCCATCGCTATGGCTGTCGAGGAGCAGGGCCGTCTTGGCAAACGGAAATCCCGTAACACCGAAGGCATACAGGCGATCGATGGCGAGCTTCTCCTGCGCGGTAATGTCGAACCAGTAGATGGGCGAGGCGAAAACGACCATGTCGGCCTCTTTGAGCAACTCGACCACGCCGGTCATCCCGTCCTTCTGCACGCATTCGCCCTTGTGGGCAAAGCAGTACTGGCATCCCAGGCAGCCACCGATCTTCTTGCTGGCAACACGAATGACTTCCACCGTATGACCGCCCTCACGCGCAGTCTCGGCAAATGCGTCGACCATGGTGTCGGTATTGGCACCTTTGCGCGGGCTGCCGCTCAGCACAACGATATTCATAAGGTTCTCCCCTCTTTGACGCCGCAGGCGCGCGGCGGGCACCCTTGTGTTATAGCCTGAGCGGTCGCGATTATTCAGTTAACTGCAAGCGTGCGGTTGGAAATGCCCCTCGCCACTGCCGTCAGCCAAGTGTAAGCGCATCTCCCGGAGCGATGTCGGAAGCCTCGGAGCTCAGCACCAGCACGCCGTGCCACCCTTCGGTCAAGCCGCCCTTCTCGGGGATAAGATCCGAACTGTCAATCGTGCTAACGGTCGGCAGCGGCTTGCCAATAATCGCGTTGGGAAACATCCACCAGCGCAAGAACCCTGTGGTAGCACGGTTAATAAGCACCTTTGCCGAATAGCGCATGCCGCCATGATGGACCGTCACGATGTCACCGGCAGTAAAAGCGCCCAGGCGCACATTGCCCGCAATCGCGATGGTGCCCTTAAGGCGCTTGATGTTGGGAAGTCCCGCACAAAACGGCTTGAGTTTGGGCATCGGAGCGACCTCAAGCACCTCGAACACGTTCTTGGCACCACCGAATCTCTTCGAGACCTCTTGCTTGTACGCATCGATACTCGCAAGCTCGTCCTTGATCTGGTCCGACCTGAGCTTGGCCAAAGGGTCACTCCGAAGCGCACTGGTATAAGAGAAGGCGGTGCTGTTCACCGGATCGAGCGGGTCGGCATAGAGGAAGTCGTTCCTGAGCATGGTGAGAATGGGCCTGCCGGCATCGGGTGCCTTTTCTAACGTGGCGGGCTCGTCGTCGGTATAGTGCATCGGATACTTGGGGCGCAGCCGGTAGGCGCACTCGGGGCAGAGCCAGCCGTCCTGCAGCATGGCACCGCACGTGTCGGTGATGGGATTGAACGCCGTGTTTTTGATGACGCCGCCGCAGCCTGGGCAGATGATTTCCTTAGGGGCCTTTTCGTTTCCAACTGCCATGGGGGCTCCTTTCGATGCGGGGACACTGGTCGGAACGCATGGTGGCCACAGGCGGCGATGCCGCGTTCCACCTTGCATTCAGCGTAGCGTGCATTCCATGCAAGCGGAATTGCCCCATGTCCCAATATTGGAGTCGGATAATACCGGCTGCCCCATAAAAATCGCCTCCCATTTCTCGCCTTTGAACGAAGTGGAGGACTAACCCGTTAACGCCAGTGAGCAATTGCCATCAAACAGCACTCTGGCTAGCAAAAAAGGATGATCACCGGCGGCTGTTCCCAAAACTCAAATTCCGTTTCGCTTTTGGGAGCATCATGACTCCGTGCCACAAGAGGGACAAGAGCCAATCTCAGAACGCAGCGACCAAAGAGCGTGCGTTTCTGCCAGGAGGCCGGATAGTTTGCGCGATCGTCGCCAACCGGCAATTGCGAAATCGCAAAAGCAGGAGCACGGAACGCGCTGCGACGCCTTGTTTCGCTCGATTAGATTGATGGGATTTGCGGATTACGGTCTTGAACTTCTCCGGCGCGCTTGCGTGGGCCGGAAGGGTAAATCTCGACCTGTTTCTTTCGGCCACATTACCATATCTACCTTGTCTTTTGCAGACTTGTATTTCCTTGCCGTTCGCGGTATTAAGCATTGCCCACCCCAACGGAAGGACGGCCACATGGCGGATAATCTCTTGTTTCCCATCCCCGTATCCGGTGCGGAATCGCTGCGAGCGGCAATCAATCAACAGCTTGCCCCAGCGAAAATCGCCATCACGCACCAAGAGGCCTGCCAGCTTGCCAAGCGGCGGGAGCAATGTCTTTTCGAAGCCGAGCGCATCGAGTTCGCTGCCCCGGCAGTCGCGCTAATCGCGCGGGAGCTTTCCGAATCCAACGCGTTGGCAAATACAAGCGTCGCGTCAACGCTCGCTGCGCTTCAAGACTGTTTTTATCAGACGCGAGATGAACTGCCCGTTGATGTACCGGACGATGAGATCATAGAGGCGCTGGTCGGCTGTTTTATCGAACAAGGTGAAGCGGCTGATGTTGCCAAGACCTCGGTAGAGGAAATCATGGCTCATTCAAAGTCGTATCGACAAGCGCAAACAGAGGCCGAACGATCTAACTACCGCATCACGGATGACGAGGGTCGCGTGTATACGTTCGACCCAAGGGAATGGGAATGCGATGAAACCGCCCCCGGCTGGGACGGAGAGGAATGGGCGGGTGATCGGAATGAATAGCGAGCTTAATGCCAGCAGCCAACCGAGTCTCGCGCACGCGCAGCGCAACTTCGCGCGACTGATGGCCTATGTCGCCAACCTCCATTGCATGGGCGGATCATCCTCGGTCAGCGCCCGGGAAATGGTGCAGCTCACCGCATCGGTTACATACGTCCTCGGCATCACGGACGCAACGGCAGAAGAAGCCGCCGGGACGCTTTGTACCGATGACCCCATCGCGCTCTGGCACGAACGCCTTGCCGCACTCGACGCGCGCACAGATGCCGCCGTCGCCACCTGGCGGGACATCGTCCTCACTATGCCGCCCATCCGCAATGTCTCGCTACGCGACACGCTCGCAAGTCTCGGCGATCTCAAGCTCCGCTACGACACACGCTTTGCCGCACACGAGGTTCCCTGCGATATCGACTATCAGCTGAGCGAACCCATCGACGTTCACTTACAAGGCCTCGATTATATTGAGGCCTGGCTCGCCCAACTCGAGCGCGAAACCCACTGGATCGCCCAGTTCGACACGACAAGCTGCATCGCTGTACTCGAACGCACCTGCCCCGATTACCGCGGACTCCATGTCAACCTGTACGACCTGCTCTCCATGCATGTCGACGAGCTGTAAGCGGAGGGCGCAGCATCGGCCCGATCGTGGCTTCGCCGAATCGGGAAATCGGCGAGCTGTTCGATTCTTATTACGAGTTCGACTCGCATGACCTGCCCTGCTGGTTCAACGAGGAGAAGGTCACTCAGTTCCGAGGCGCGGTCCTTTGCTCGAACTGCTCAGTTTTTTCATGCTCACGGTGTTCAATTCCCGGTGATCACTCGGACCACTTCTTAGTGAACATCCAACAGAAAGGGATTAAGCTATCACTGGAACGCCAAACAGTTTGTGCAATCGTCGCCAGCCCACAATGGCATGGCGCCTTGGCATTCGCTGCCTTCGATATTGAGGGCACCCTTACCGCGAACGACGTCACATCTTCAGCTCATAGATAAGACGCTTATGGGGGTATTTCTTGTCGATATTTCGATTTTCGCACCCATAACTAAGATATTTCCATTCCTGCACAGACATATTGCCAACAGCCAGTCCAATAAATAGCCCTACGCTTAGAACTCTGCCCGCCGAGCAGGCATCTCACAGGTCCAGCGCGAGCGCGCTCTCCCGCGCATAGGGCTCATGCACCTCGCGCGAACGATAAAAATCTTCGGGAAGGCATCTCTGATGGATAGAAGTAGCATGAGTCCCCTCTCGAGCGTCGATTCGGCGCGGAGCCGTCCGATGAGGAGATCCTGCGATACGTTGTCGGCAATTGGGGGAAGCTCGTATTCTTCGGTGACGATCCGAGCGAGGCGAGCAAGCCCGCGAAGAACTCCAAACGACGCGCCCGTGAGGCGGCGAAAGCCCTTAAGCAGCCCGCGATGAGCACCAAGGCGCAACAAGCGCTCGCGAATCAACGTGAGGCAATGAAGCGGGAATCGGCTCAAACAAGAAGCCAGCGCCGCACGGAAGAGGCGAAAGCGCGTTTCGAGCAGTGAACGCTGAAGCGCAAGCGGAAGCATCGCGGGCACTGATCGGCGCCGACATGAACCCCGGTATGAACAGGGCTACGCCCCCTGTTAACGTGCTCGCATTCCCCCATCCCCGATGGGTCACTTACTCGACGATAAGCGAGCGACCCTCACGGCGTGGCTTGGCGGCAGGATAGGGGCCGTCGCAGTAACCAAGCGTTACGAATGCTCGGCAGATATAGCCCTCCGGCACGCCCCAAGATTTAAGCAGCGCCTGGCCTTCTTCCGAGGCGAACGTCTTCTCGGCACGGCTGACGATGCAGCTTCCAAGTCCCAACGCACGGGCCTCAAGCGTCATGTTCTGTGCGATAGCAAAGGCATCGGCGACGCTAAACAAAAAGCGCTCTTGGCAGAAGATACAAAACACCGTCGGCGCATCATAGAAGCCATTTTTGATTGCCGGGTTGTCAATGACGCTTGGCTGGTCGTGACTCACGTAGTTTCCCACCAGACCGGCGCGGCTAAAGCCCGCCATATTCATGCGGCCGATGCGTGCGGCAAGCTCGGCGTTGCGCACGGCAACCACCATACTGCGCTGTCCGCCACCGGCGTTGGCGGCATAAATCCCCGCCTCAAGCACCTTCTCGACATCCTCGCGAGGCACCTGCCTATCCGCGTACTTGCGGATCGAACGCCTCGTTTTGATAAGCTCAAGCGTATCCACGGCAATCCTACTCCTCAATCTCTTTCCAGCACTGGGGATCGGCGTCGTACATATCGCCCGCGTAACCATAGGTCACAGCGGGACATCCTCGGCACCAACCAAAGAGCTCGCACTTAGAGCATTTCTTGAACTTCTTAAAGTCACGCTTAGCTTCCATTTGCGGAGAGAAGAAGAGCTCCTCCAGCGAGCTCTCGGCAACGTTGCCCACTTTGCTCTCCATGCGGCGACACGCATAGACGTCGCCCGTAGGCAGCACCGTCATATGACCCGTACCGCAGTGGCAGCCGTCATAGATCATGCCGGGCTTAGCGTCCTCAGGAATGGTGAACTTACCCTGCTCCCACAAAAGCAGCGTCCACAGGTGGTCCTTGAGCTGGAAGAACGTTTTGCAGCCCGCCGCCTGATGGAACTCCATGCGCTCCTGCGCGGCCAGCAGCACGTCTCGATATTCCAGCGGCTCCAAATGGAACTCGTCGCGCTTTTGGCCCGACGTGGGGCAATAGCGCCCAAAGGCGAACACGTCGACCTCGAGACTTGCCACAAGGTCGATGAGCTGCGGCAACTCGGCAGCATTCATGCTCGATACCGTATTCATGACGGCAACCCAGATACCTGCACGCTTAAGACAACCGATAGCACGCATGGTCTCGGCAAACGAGCCGGGCTTGCGGAAGTAATCGTGCGTTTTCTCGAGTCCGTCGAGCGAGAGCTGATATTTGCGGCACTCCAGCTCTTTCATGCGGGTACAGACCTCGTCGGTAAGATGGAACGGATTGCCCATCACGCACCACATAAAACCGCGCTCGTGCAAGAGCTCGGCCAACCGCCAAAAATCGGGATGAAGAATGGGGTCGCCGCCCGTAACGTAAAAGTACGGCTGACGACCGATGCGCTCGCAGAGCGCCTGAGCCTGATCGACGACCTGGACCATTTGCTCCCACGGCATACGCTTGAAACCGGCGCAGGCACCGTTGGCAAAGATATAGCAATGTTTGCAGCGCTGATCGCATTCATCCGTAATATGCCATTGGAAGGCAAACGCAGGTTTTTGCATCGTGGGACTCCCTTGGTCGATGTCGAAACTGATGACGGTATTTGGGCTACAGGCGCGCAACGGCGCCGACAGGGCAATTCTCGGCACAGGCACCGCAATGCAAGCAGTGCTCGGGCTCTATGCGATAGGCGTCTCCCGGCTCGATGCACTTCTGCGGGCAGTGCTCAAGGCAGGTGCCGCAACCGATACATGCATCGGCATCGATGCAGAAGCCCTTGGCGGGCACAGGCTCCATGCCCTCGTCTAAGGTGAAGACCGCGCGCTCGATGGGATGAACTCCCAGGTTAAAGTAGTCGAGCACTATGTTCTCAACCTTAAAGATGATGTT
>CAKUGM010000061.1 GCA_934654625.1 uncultured Collinsella sp.
CGATAAGGGTCTCAAAATTGAGCAGCTCTGTTGCTGGTGCGAGGCCGCGTTCGGCACAGACTTCGGGGAAGATCTCGATGCCTCCTGTTGCATATCCGTTCGCATCTTGAGGCGTCGGCTGCCAAATGACGGTGACGCCCGAACCTTGGCGCGCCTGAACATAGCCAGCGCGGGCGAGTTCCTGCAGGGCTCGGCGTACGGTGGAGTGAGAGCAGCTAAAGCGCGCGCAGAGAGCATCTTCGGTTGGAATCTGCGTTTGAAATGCGTACGTGCCGGATTCGATTCCTTCGCACAACTCTCGGTAAATATCGCGATAGATACTTCTGACCATGATTCACCCTTGATTCATTCGAATAACCTTCTAATATAGTAGACAATAATTCATTCGAATGAATTATTGAACAGCAAGCTCGCATTCAATAGGTTCGTTGCGTTGACAGCGAAGGGCGGCAGAAAAGGGAGGATGAGATGTTCAGGGCTGCGTTTTTTGATATCGATGGTACGCTGGTGAGTTTCGAGACGCATAGGGTGCCAGACTCTACGGTCAAGGCTCTTGCGCATATGCGCGAAAGCGGGGTAAAGATCATTCTTGCAACGGGACGCTCTCTGCTGGACGTGCATCCCGACCTGCAGCCAGGCGGCCGAATCGCCGTTGATGCCGTGCTGGCCTTTAATGGTCAGCTCTGCTGCGATTGCAAAGGAACATTTCGTGATTGTCCGCTTGAAGAAAAGGATGTTAGTGCTGTTATCAGTCAGGCGGAGGCGGGGTTATATGACGTTATCCTGATGCAGCAAACGCGATTTTTGATGAGCCGGTATAGCGATCGCATTCGTTCAACAGAGGAGCGCGTGGGGAAAACCGATGCTGAGCTGGGGCTTTCTGACGCCTTGTCTGAGCCAGCGTATCAGATTTGCGCCTATATCGACGAGGGTGAAGAGAACATCTTCATGCATGAATGCAGCAATGTCGAGTTTACGCGCTGGTGCGACGGTTTTTGCGACATCATCCCTAAGGGCGGCGGGAAGCCAGCAGGTATTAAGGCAGCGCTTGCACGTTACGGAATTAAGCCGGATGAGTGCATTGCATTTGGTGACGGTGTGAATGACATTGCGATGTTTGGCTGCGTGGGACAAAGTGTCGCCATGGGTGAGGCTTCTGTTGCGGTAAAGGCAGCGTCGTCTTATGTGACTTCGAATGTCGATGATGATGGAATCCTGCGCGCTTGCGAGCATTTTGGATTGCTGTAGGAATCAGACTTGTGCGATGAGGGGGACATGGGGTGGTGCCCCGATAGTATCTTCACTTAACTTCGCATTGCGCATGCGTCTGCGACACTGTGCCTGACGCGGCGCAGCGGGTAGCGTAAAATAAAACCTTGCTTGTTTGCACTGCCAAAGGGGAGGGCAGCCACAGTATGGCTCAACAACACGACCTGTTTGACGACATCATCGACATCAGCAAGGGGCTTGGTGCCTTGAAGAATCCGCTGGGCGGAATCTCCGATTCGCTGATGGGCGTCGAATCGGAAGAGGATCATTGGAATCCTGCGGACTATAAGGAAAAGCCGCGTGGCAATTCCAATCGTTGTCTTGCTTGCATTTATGATGGAAGCAGCTGCAACGTCTGCAAGGTTGTCTGTCCGGTCAATGCTGTCGATATTGATGACGGTGGCATCGATATCCTCGACACTTGCCGGAAGTGCGGTCTGTGCGCGGCGGCTTGTCCTACCGAGGCCATGAACTCTCCTAAGATCAAACCAAAACAGCTTTACGATAAGATTGCCGGTGCTGCGACGTCGCATACCACGGCATACGTTACCTGCACGCGTGCGCTGCGCCGTCGCCCGCGCGAGAACGAGGTCGTGCTTGCCTGTATCGGTGACGTGACCCCCGAGGTTTGGTTTGCCGTTTTGGCCGATTACTCCAACGTGAGCGTGTACCTGCCGCTCGGTATCTGTGACCATTGCAAGACCATGACTGGTGAGGAAGCGTTGGGCAATGCCATTGCGACTGCCGAGGAATGGGCGGGCACTGGTCTGGGGCTCGAGGTGGAGGCTCGCGACCTCAAGTGCGTGAAGCGCCGTGAATATGAGCGCAAGGAATTCATGGACAACATGATGCGCACGACGGGCCTGACCGTCTCGAAGCTCAACCCCGCGGCCGCTGCGGTGGCCTCGGTGACGCAGAAGCTCAAGGCACACACCGATCGCATCTCCCAGCTCGAACGAACCCTCAACAATGCTTGCGGCTCCACTGACTACAAGCGCCGCCGCGTCTTAACGCAGGGCCGCCAGCTGCTGCTCTCGGCGCTGCAGGATCATCCGGAGCTTGCCGACAACATCGAGGCTTCCATTCCCAAATGCGATTATGACAAATGCACTATGTGCGGAGCTTGCGTTGACGTGTGTCCCACGAATGCTACCGACTTGGTGGGCTCGGGCAAATTCACGGTCGAGCCGGAGTATTGCGTGGGCTGCGGGCTATGTACCGAGGCATGCGAGAATCACGCGCTGAAGATGGTCGCGTGTCCCGGTTCGGAACTTGTGGTTCCCGACCCGGAGGCCGAGAAAAAGGCCGCCGACGCCGCAAAGGCTCGCGAGGATGCCGCGAAGATGAAGGCCGACGCCAAGAAGAAGCTCACCAAGGTTCTTGACCAGGTGGAGAAACTCGCAGATTAAACGTGCGAAGTGCCTGCTTGCGGGCACGTTGCGGCAAAGACTGCTATCGTAGATGCATTAACAAGAATCCGTCGCCGCGGCGACGGCAGAGAAAAGGAAAGCCATGTCCCTGTCTATCGGCATCGTCGGCCTGCCCAACGTGGGCAAGTCCACGCTCTTCACCGCGCTGACCAAAAAGGGCGGTCTTGCCGCCAACTACCCCTTTGCTACGATCGACCCCAATGTGGGTATCGTCGACGTGCCCGACTCGCGCCTGCAAAAGCTCGCCGATATCGTGCACCCGGGCCGCATCGTGCCCGCTGCGGTTGAGTTTGTGGACATCGCCGGCCTGGTCAAAGGTGCCAACGAGGGCGAAGGACTGGGCAACCAGTTCTTGGCTAACATCCGCGAGACCGATGCCATCTGCGAAGTCGTGCGTTACTTCAAGGACCCCAACGTCATGCGCGAGGTGGGCCGCACCGGCGAATTTGTGGACCCGGCGGCAGACGCCGATACCATCATGACCGAGCTGATTCTGGCAGACCTCTCTACGCTCGAGAAGCAACTGCCCAAGCTGGAGAAGGAGTCCAAGCGCGATAAGGAGTTGGCTCCTAAGTTCGAGGTCGCCAAGCGTTTGGTCGACTGGCTCAACGACGGCAACCGCGCCGCGACTATGGAGATGACCGACGAGGAGCGCCTTGCTGCCAAGGGCTTGTTCCTGCTCACGATGAAGCCGATTCTCTATGTGGCGAATGTCGATGAGGACATGCTTGGCGATGAGTTCGAGCCCATCGACGGTGTGAAGCCCATTCCTATCTGCGCTAAGGTCGAGGCAGAGCTTTCCGAGCTTGACGCCGAGGAAGCTGCCGAGTACCTGGAGAGCCTGGGTCTCGAGCAGCCGGGCCTGGACGTGCTCGCACAGGCGTCCTACGATTTGCTGGGCCTTCAGAGCTTCTTTACGGCGGGCGAGATGGAGGTCAAGGCTTGGACGGTGCGCAAAGGCGCGACTGCCCCGCAGGCAGCTGGCGTGATCCACACCGACTTCGAGCGCGGCTTCATCAAGGCCGAGGTTATCTCATACGACGACTACATCGAGCTCGGCGGTGAGCAGGGAGCTAAGGCTGCCGGTAAGCTGCGCATTGAGGGCAAGGAGTACGTCATGGTCGACGGCGACGTGGTGCACTTCCGTTTTAATGTGTAGGCCCCGCCTTCCAAAAACCAACGACTAAGGAGCAGACGGTATGCTTGACGAGTATGGAAAAAATGCAAAGGTCATGAGCATCGTGCTGGTGATTTTAGGTGTTCTTCCGCTGATCGTTGCCGCGGTGGTGCTTCCGCAGTTCGCCGATCAGGTTCCCATGCGCTACGACGCGGCTGGCGCCGTGACGCGTTGGGGGAGCCGTTGGGAGCTTTTAATCACCCCTATTTTCGCGCTGGTGTTCAGCTTGGCATCGATCGCCTATGGCAGGAAGCAGGCGCGCGCACACACGGAATCGGAAGCGATGGCGCGCATGATCTTTACGCGCAACGTGCGCTCCGGCCTGGTGCTTGCAGTGCTGTTGAATATCGCCAACGTGTATCTGATGTGCGTTTCGGCGGGAATCGCCGGCCCCTTTGTGTTCTAGGGACCGACCTGCTATACATCGTGGACGTATTGAAAAAAGCCAGTCCTCTTGGGGCTGGCTTTTTATTTCTCGCTTGGGTCTTTGAGGAGCTCCGGTGGGGTGGTGTCGAGGGCGTCGGCCAGGCTTTGCAAGGTGTCGAGCCTGATATTGCCCAGGCCTTTCTCAATGCGGTCGAGAATGGGACGCTGGATATTCGCAGCGATGCACAGGTCGACCTTGGTCAGACTGAGCTCCTCGCGCCTCGCCTTGATGTTTTGACCCAGAGTTTTTCGCAAAGTGGTATCCATGCTTGCGAGTGTGCTTGCTGGCATGGATGCGACTGTCAAGTAAACTATACATCGCTATGTGAGGCGGTTGCCTCGACGACATCAAGACGGGGGTATTAAAAGTGCAAAAATATTTTGCTATTCCCAGTCCATGCGATCAAAGTTGACGGGCTGCATAAACAGTTCCTTGATGGTTTTGGGGTCGCTTGAGGTTCCTCGCGCCCACATGGTTTTAGCCACGAGTGCCTCGGTGGTCATGTCGTCGCCTTTGAGGATGCCGGGATGCTCGGCGTAGGCGCGGCCAACTTCGTAAACACCCAGATCGAGCCCCTCTTCGGGCACCTGCGTGGTGATAACGGCGGTGCGTCCCGAATCGACCCAGTCAAAAATCGCCTGCTTAAAGGAGAGACCGTCCTCGTTTGCATACTCAGGAATGCCGCCGATGCCAAAGGTCTCGATGATAACGGCGTCGTAGCTCGCCTTCAGCGCTTCGAAGATGCGTGGGTTCACGCCCGGAGTGAGCTTGAGGGTGAAGATCGCTTCATCGAGGGAATCGAAAAAACGGGGCTCGGCCGGTAGCGGTCGCTCGACATCGGGGCGGATGCCAAGCATGTGCTCGCCACTGCGAATGATGCGGTCGTTTCGCACATAGGCAAGGGAGGGGTAATTAACGCTCTTGAAGGCGTTGAAGCTCATCGTGCGCTGCTTGCGAGCGCGCGTGCCGGCGATGACGGCGCCGCCAAAGACCACGGTGACGTCGCGGGAGCGGTCGTCGGTGGCATAGAGCAGGCTTTGATAGAGGTTGAGCTTGGCGTCGGTAAAGGGATTCTCCATGGGCTTTTGCGAGCCGGTGAGCACGATGGGCTTGGGACTTTCCTGGATAAGGTAGGAGAGCGCTGCGGCGGTGTATGCCATGGTGTCGGTGCCGTGAAGGACCACGAAGCCATCATAGCTGTCGTACGATTTGCGGATAGCGCAGGCGATGCGCAGCCAGTCTCTTGGACGCATATTGGTGCTGTCGATATTCATGAGCTGGGCGACCTCGACCTGTGCAACCTGAGCGATCTCGGGCACTGCCTGGGCAAGTTCCTCGCCGGTGACGGTAGGGGAGAGTCCGTTCCCGTCTTCCGAAGAGGCGATGGTGCCTCCGGTGGCGATCAGCAAAATGCGTTTCATGGCGATCCTTTCCGTGTACTCAGGGGCCATTGTGGCACAAGGCGCTCATTCTCGTGCAAAAGAGATGCACGGTCGAGTTCCTTTTCGGTGAATGCCCAGCGTTGCGTGTATTATTAGGTGTTTGAGAGAGCTTTGGGGCGGAGCCGCTGCCCCTGTCGAACAAGAGGGAGACCTATGTCCAAAAACGCCTCGAACCAAAAGGTCCTTGTATTTGACTTTGGCGCGCAGTATGGCCAGCTTATCGCTCGCCGAGTGCGCGATCTGCATGTGTATTCCGAGATCGTGCCGTGCGATATCACAGCAGACGAGGTGCGCGAGATGGCTCCCTCGGCCATCATCCTTTCGGGCGGCCCCGCTTCCGTGAACGCCGAGGACGCGCCGCGCGTCGACCCGGCCGTGTTCGAGCTCGGCGTGCCGGTGCTGGGCTTTTGCTATGGTCACCAGATCACGGCTGTGACCCTGGGCGGCACCGTGTTCCATCCCGAGGTGGGCGAGTACGGCCCGGCCGAGCTGCACGTTGCAGGCGGTGCGCTGTTTGAGGGCACTCCTGCCAGCCAGACCGTGTGGATGAGCCACTTCGACGCCGTGAAGGACGTGCCCGAGGGCTTTACCGTGGTCGCTTCGACCGACGTGTGCCCTGTGGCCGCGATGGAGAACGTGGAGAAGAAGATCTACACCACGCAGTTCCACCCCGAGGTCAAGCACACCGAGTGCGGTCAGCAGATCCTCAAGAACTTCCTCTTTGGCATTTGCGGCCTTGAGGAGAACTGGTCCATGGATAACCTGGTCGAGAGCATGACTGCCGAGTTCCGCGAGAAGGTGGGCGGGGACCGCGTGATCCTGGCGCTTTCCGGCGGCGTTGACTCCTCTGTGGTGGCTGCTCTTGGCGCACGTGCCATTGGCAAGCAGATGACCTGCGTGTTCATCAACCATGGCCTGCTGCGCAAGGGCGAGCCCGAGCAGGTGGAAGAGGTCTTCACCAAGCAGTTCGACGTCGACTTTGTCCACGTTCATGCTGAGGACCGCTATGCCGAGCTTCTTGCCGGCGTGACCGAGCCCGAGGAGAAGCGCCGCATCATTGGCACGCAGTTCTGGAAGGAGTTCTTCGCGGTCGCCCAGCAGCTCGAGACCGACGGCAAACCCGTGAAGTACCTGGCCCAGGGCACTATCTATCCCGACATCATCGAGTCCGGTGCGCGCAAGACCGGCGGCAAGGCCTCGACCATCAAGAGCCATCACAACCTGATCCCGTTCCCGGAGGGCGTGAGCTTTGACCTCATCGAGCCGCTTGACCACTTCTTTAAGGACGAGGTCCGCGCGCTTGGTCTGGCGCTGGGCCTGCCGGCGCACATCGTGTACCGTCAGCCGTTCCCGGGCCCGGGTCTTGCTATCCGCATCATCGGTGCGGTCGACAAGGAGAAGCTCGAGATCTTGAAGAACGCCGACGCTATCGTGCGTGAGGAGCTCGATGCGTACAACCAGAAGCTTTTTGAGGAGACTGGCGACCGCAACTCCGAGCACAGCTGCTGGCAGTACTTTGCCGTGCTGCCCGACATCAAGTCCGTGGGTGTTATGGGCGACGAGCGCACCTACCAGCGCCCGATCATCCTGCGTGCCGTGGAGTCCAGCGACGCCATGACCGCCGACTGGGCCAAGCTGCCCTACGAGGTGCTGGCAAGGATTTCCGGCCGCATTGTGGCCGAGGTACCCGGCGCCAACCGCGTGTGCTACGACATCACGAGCAAGCCGCCCGCGACCATCGAGTGGGAGTAGTCTGACAGGGTTCTGACCTGTATTTTTGAGTGCCGCACTGTGCTGCTGAGTTTCGTTTTGTACGA
>CAKUGM010000062.1 GCA_934654625.1 uncultured Collinsella sp.
TTCCCGACTACACCTATGTCCTCGAGAACGAGGATAAGCTTCGCGGCATCATCATCACCCATGGCCATGAGGACCACACCGGTTCTCTGCCGTATCTGCTGCAGGACCTCAACAATAAGGTCCCCATTTTCTCCAGCAAGCTCACCTTGGGCTTCGTGGAGGGCAAACTCTCCGAGTTCCGCATCCGTGCACCCAAGTTCCGTGAGGTCAACGATGGTTCCCATATCACGTTGGGCTGCATGACCATCGATTTCTTCTCCATGACGCACTCGATCCCGGGTGCTCTCGGCGTTTTCATCAAGACTCCGCAGGGAACGGTGCTCCATACGGGCGACTTTAAGCTCGACCAGACGCCCATCGATGGCGTCAGGCCTAACTATGGAGCTATTACCCGTTTCGCCAAGAGCGGTATCGACTTGCTTCTTTCGGACTCGACCAACGCAACGGTTCCTGGATTCACGAAGTCCGAGGCCGAGGTCGGTCCCTCCCTCTATGAGGTCATCAAAAACGCTAAGGGTCGCGTGTTCGTCGCCTCGTTCTCCAGCCATATCCATCGCTTGCAGCAAATTTGCAATGCCGCCCGTTCCTGCCGCCGTAAGATCGTGGTGACGGGCCGCTCTATGCTCACCAATACTCGTGTCGCGCGCGAGCTCGGTTATCTTGACATCGAGGAGAAGGATCTTATCGATGCCTACGAGCTTTCCGGCGTGCCCGACCGTCAGGTCCTCGTTATGTGCACCGGCTCTCAGGGCGAGCCGCTCTCCGCACTTTCTCGCATGGCGAACGGCGAGCACAAGACGCTTTCCATTCATGAGGGCGATACCGTCATCATCTCCGCAACGCCCGTTCCCGGTAACGAGAAGGCCGTTCAGCAGGTCATTAACAGCCTTGCTAAGCTTGGCTGCGACGTTTACGACAAGTCCCGCCGTCTGGTTCATGTCTCCGGCCATGGTAGCCAGGAGGAGCTTAAACTCATGCTCGCCATGACGCATCCGAGCTACTTCATGCCCGTTCACGGCGAGGCCGTTCATCTTCGCGCCCACGCTGGCCTTGCCAAGAAGATGGGTATCCCCGAGGATCGCATTTTCATCATGGACAACGGTGATACCCTCGAGATGCGCGATGGCAAAGTCAAACGCGGCCGTTCGGTTGAATCCGGTGTCGTCTACGTCGATGGTCTTCGTATCGGTGATACCGACCCAATTGTCCTGCGCGATCGTCAAAAGCTTGCTAACGACGGCATGGTTACTATCGTGGCCACGATGTCGCAAAAGCATAAGAGGATCGAGGGCGTCGAGCTTTCTGCTCGTGGCGTCTCCTTCACGATCGATGATGAATTTACCTCCGATGCCACCGATGCCATCCTCAAGATGGTCGAGAAGGGCTCCTTTAACTTCACGAGCAGCGGAACCGATGCACTTCGTAAGGCTGTTCGCGACTCCATCTCCAATTTCATTTGGAACCGTACCAAGACCCGTCCGATGATCATCCCGGTTGTCATGGAGGTCTAGGTTGGCTCGTTCCGGCAGTAAGACAAGTACAGCGAAGGGCGCCCAAGGTCATCGTGCCAAAGGCAACGCCTCGAAAAAGGCTGCTCTTCGTGCAAATGAACAGCGCGAAGAGGTTTATGTCGAGGCCGAGCCCCTCGCGGGCGATGGCGCGACTCGTGATATCGCAGGCGTTATCTTGGCGATTGTCGCTATCGCTTCGTTTATTGCCGTGGTCACCCCCGCCACTGCTCCTGTGACGCAAGCTGTTGCGGCTTTTTACCACCTGGGCTTCGGCTTGGGTGGCTATGTGTTGCCTCTTGCTCTTCTGGCTGCCTCGGCCCTTGTCTTTCTGCGCGATCGTACCGTCGTTCCGGCACGGACATGTGTTGGCCTTGCCTTGATCTTCATCTCCATCATCTCGATGCTCTCGCTTGCCGCTCCGCACACGTCCCTCTCCACGGTGGGCATGTTCGAGCCGGAGATCCTCGCTTCATCCGGCGGCTACGTCGGCGCCCTTGTGGCAAGCGCGCTTCAGATGTCAGTGGGCAAGACTATCGGGTTCGTTGTCCTTGTCGGTCTTCTGGTCTTGGGCTTCGTTATCCTGGGCTTTTCGATTAGCTCTCTTGTGCGCGGCGCTTCCGAGCGTGCGCAGGAGTTTGTGCAGCGCAAGCATGTCGATGCTAACGAGACCCCGTGGGGCGATGCGGATGCCGTGCAGCGCGCTTCTGTGGCGGTTGCTGCTCGTGGCGTCGCTGCTGCGGCGCCAGCGCCCGCCGTATCAAAGCTCTTTGATACGGCGGGTACGGCGGAGACGACCTTTTTGGGCGACCGCGCTAAGACGACATTACTGTCGGACGAGCCCGACGATGTAGATGAAGACCCTTTTGTCGATCTTTCCGACCAGCTTGCTGCGGAACGCGCCCAAACGACGCTCATTCCCGTGAAAGAGCGTTTTGTCGATGTTGCCGATGAGGTTGAGGCAGTTCCTCCTGCGCCCGCTGCCCCCATTGCTCCGATGACCGCTCTCGATGTCATTTCGGGCGCTGCCGGGGAGCTCGGAGATATTCACAAGACCGATGCTGAGCCCTCGCGCGACGCTGTCGATTCTAAATCCGATGCGTTAGCTTCTTCAGTCGCGACTGTTGTGACCCCCGAAGGCAGCAAGCCCATTCCAGACTTCCTAATGGCTGCGGGGGTTCCTGCGGTACAGGGTTCTTCTCGCTCGTCTTCTCTGACTGGGCAGGTGTCTGCCGATGCTTCCGAGAAAAAGCCGGCTTCGAATCAGGGCAAACCTAGCCCGGCGGTTCAAAATCACCCTGCTGCCTCTGATGCCGATGGCGAGCGCCAGCTTCCCTCGGTATCTATTCTTAGGCATAATCCTGCATCTGCGACCTCTGCTTCTTCGGCGAAGGAGCTCGAGCAGACCGCAGCGGCACTCCAGTCTACCCTCGGCGAGTTTGGTCTTCACTCCCGTGTAGTCGGTTGGATCTCCGGTCCTACGGTCACAACCTTCAAGGTGCAGCCTGGCGAGGGCGAGCGCGTGAGCCGTATCTCGAATCTCGAGGACGATATCGCTCTTTCGCTTGCGTCTACTGCGGTTCGCATCTTCGCGCCCATCCCGGGCACCTCGCTTGTCGGTATCGAGATTCCCAATCGTACTCGTCAAAATGTCAATTTGGGTGATGTGCTGCCGTATGTAACCGGTGGTCCGCTCGAGCTCGCTGTTGGCCGCGACGCCGAGGGCGCTCCCATCGTGGCAGACCTTGCCAAGATGCCCCACTTGCTTATCGCGGGTACTACCGGTTCCGGTAAGTCCGTCATGATCAATTCCATTGTCATGAGCTTGCTCATGCGTACGTTCCCCGAGGACGTTCGTTTGATCATGGTGGACCCCAAGCGTGTCGAGCTCGCGGGTTATAACGGTCTTCCGCATCTGTATGTTCCCGTCGTTACCGAGCCCAAACAGGCCGCGAGTGCTCTTCAATGGGCAGTTTCGGAGATGGAGCGTCGCCTTAAGGTCTTCGAGCGCATCGGTGTTCGCAAGATCTCGACCTTTAACGAGAAACAGGCGGCGGGAGAGTTCGAGCACTACGACAATCCTCCCGCCAAGATGCCGTATCTCGTGATTATCATCGACGAGCTTTCCGACCTCATGATGGTTGCCGGAAAAGACGTCGAGGCATCCATCGTCCGTATCGCCCAGCTTGGCCGTGCTGCCGGTATTCACCTCATTGTGGCTACCCAGCGTCCCTCGTCCAACGTCGTTACCGGTCTTATCAAGGCAAACATCACGAACCGTATTGCGTTCAACGTGGCGACCGGTATCGATTCGCGTGTCATTATCGACCAGACGGGTGCCGAGAAGCTCACGGGATATGGCGACATGCTGTTCTCCAAGGTTGATTGGGGCAAGCCTAAGCGTATCCAAGGCTGCTTCGTGTCCGATGACGAGATCAATCAGGTTGTCGAGTTCGTGAAGAGCCAGGGCGAAGCCGATTATCATGAGGAGATTCTCTCTGCGGTAACGCCTGCAGCTGTGGTTGGTGGTGCGTCTCACGAGCCTTCCGATGACGATCCGCTTATTTGGGAGGCGGCGCATGTCGTCGTCGAATCGCAGCTCGGTTCCACATCGGGCCTGCAGCGTAGACTTAAGGTCGGTTACGCGCGTGCTGGTCGTATTATGGATATGCTTGAAGAAAAAGGCGTTGTCGGTCCCCCCGATGGGTCTAAACCGCGCGAGGTCCTTCTCGATGAGGAGGGGCTTGCCGAACTTGAATCGGTTGAAGCTCGCATGAGCATGAACACTGATTTGGAGGGCTTCTAATGTCGAGTCGATTTGGAGGGATGCTTCGCGAACGTCGCCGTTCGCTGGGTCTTTCCATTCAACAGGTTGCTAATACAATCAAGATCCGTCCTCAGATCATTGAGTTTTTTGAGAACGGCGATTTCACCTCAATGCCTCCTCGCGGATATGCTCAGGGCATGATTTCGAGCTATGCTCGTTTTTTGGGACTCAACCCTCGTGATGTGGTCAACGTCTATTTCGATGAACTCTATATTTTCGAGAATTCCGACGAAGGTCGTGTGGACTCTTTCCATGAGCCGCCGGCGCTCGTCTCCACAAGAAGCAATCCTGCGTCTACGCGCTTTATGATCGTGGATGGTGCTCCGGCCCCCTCATCATCGCGGTTTGCCCAGCGTCCACCGCAGGCAGGGTATGTGTCCGATACGACGACGGGCCACCAGTCTCTTCGCGTGGGGGGCAACAATCGCCGCAGGCGTGCACTTCCTCCCTCCAATACCTCGGGATACGGCGAGCGTGGCGGCTATTCATCCGACCCTTCGGTTACGGCTCGCATCCCCGTTGACTCTCGATCTGGTTCGCGTCCCCCTCGCCCAACGCGCCCGGGCAGTCAGCGTCCGGGTGGTCAGCGTTCGTCTGGACGTAACCGCGATCCTCGCTCGCTAAACTCGCGCGGTCAGGGAAGGGGGGCGGCGCCGACTGGTCGTGATAGGGGAAACGGTCGTCGTGGCTACAACTCTTCTGTCTCGTCTTCGCGTTCGGGATACGGCCGCGGGCAGCGTCGCGGTTATGAGAAGCGCCCCGCATCTCCTTTTGAAGCGTTGCTGACAAATCCGCGTATGCTTATGGTTGTAGTAGGCGTTTCTGCGCTGCTTATCCTCTTGCTGCTGATCTCTTTGATTCGCGGTTGCACCTCTCGCTCGGATCAAACCGTTTCTTCGCTTCCGGCGGCCACGGCTAAGGCAGACTCGAGCTCTAAGTCCTCTTCTTCTGCAGCAAAGAAGAAGAGCGATACGACCGCCTCCGCCTCAAGGGATGCCAGCTCGGATTCCTCTGATGACACCTCTGCCGATTCGAGTGACGATTCTGCCGATTCGACCGATCAGACGGGCTCTGCAACTGACACGTCCGGTCAGAAAGTGGTTAAAATCTCCCTCGCAAAAGGGAAGACCTCGTGGATTGAAGTCAAGGTGGACGGTGTCTCCCAGTATGCCGATACGCCGGTTGGTCCCTACGAGGCTGAATACACTCCAACGAAGTCGATCGAAATCACGGTCGACAACCCTAGCGATGTTCAGGTTACCGAAAACGGCGATAAGGTCCGTTGGGATAGCAGGTCGTCTGGAGTCGGACGGGTGACCATCACGGTTCCCCAGGCCACCACGGCTTCTGCTGCAACCGATGAGGCAACCTCATCTGATTCCGAAGATTCCTCCTCCGATTCAGGTACTTCCAACTAGCGTTTGATTGAAAGGTTAAGCAATGGCTAAAGATTCAAGCTTCGATGTCGTTTCCGAGGTGAATATGCAGGAGGTCGACAACGCCTTCCAGCAGTGCGCACGAGAGATCACACAGCGCTACGACCTTAAGGATTCCGGCGCCACCATCGAACTTTCAAAGGGCGATAAGCTTCTCACCATTACCGCTCCTGCCGACTTCGTTGCTCGCCAGATTACCGACGTCCTTAACTCGAAGCTCATCAAGCGCGGCATCGATTTGAAGAGCATTTCTTGGGATTCCCCTCAGGCCGCTTCTGGCGGTTCGGTTCGCGTGCTCGGCCATATCGTCGAGGGTATCGACCAGCCTACGGCTAAGAAAATCAATAAGGACATCAAGGATCGCAAGCTTAAGGTTAAAGTTGTCATCGATGCCGACAAGCTCCGCGTGACTTCTGCTTCCAAGGATGCCCTTCAGGAGGTCATCGCGTTTCTTCGCGACCAGGACTACGGTCAGCCCTTGCAGTTCACCAATTATCGTTAATAACGGCTAAGAGGGGTTTTCTTGTCTACTGATTCTTTTGATACTTCCATTCTGTACGTCACGTTGGGCTGTGCCAAAAACGAGGTCGATACCGATCGCATGCGTTCGCTCCTGAACGCAGCAGGCTACGGTGAGGTATCGGATGCCGAGGCTGCAGACGTTGTCATCATCAACACCTGCTCTTTTTTGGCGTCTGCAACTTCCGAGAGCATCGAGACGACGCTGCAGCTTGCCGAGGAAGTTTCTGACGGTATCCGCAGCGTGCCCATCGTGATGTGCGGCTGCGTACCCTCTCGTTACGGCAACGACCTTCCCGACGAGCTCCCCGAGGTCGCGGCTTTTGTGCGCACCGATGAGGAGGATGGCATCGTCGCCGTCGTCGACGAGGTGACGGGCACGGTTCGCTCTTCAACGGCGATGCTTCCCAGTATTAAGCGCACGGTCGAGGGCACGGTCGCCTACCTTAAGATTTCCGATGGCTGCGACCGGTTCTGCAGCTTCTGCGCCATTCCTTATATCCGTGGACGCTATCACTCGCGAGCTGCTGTCTCGATTCTCGAGGAGGCAAAGTCGCTCGTTGCGGGTGGCGTGCGTGAGCTTGTGCTCATCGGTCAGGATACAGGCATTTGGGGCGAGGATTTTGACCAGACGGTCGCAGGGCCTCACTCACTTGCCGAGCTTCTGGTCGCTCTTGCCGAGGCGGTGCGTCCGGAACAGGTGTGGATCCGCGTTCTTTACCTTCAGCCCGAGGGAATGACCGATGAGCTGATTTCGGCCATTCGCGATACGCCTGAAGTTTTGCCGTATATCGATATTCCCGTCCAGCATTGCTGTGAGCGCGTTCTTTCTGCTATGAACCGTTCAGGGTCTGAAGAAGAGCTCGAAGCTCTTTTTGCACGTCTGCGCCGCGAGATTCCCAATATGGTCATTCGAACCACCTACCTCACGGCCTTTCCCGGTGAGACCGAGGAAGAGGCGGATGCGATGCTTTCCTTCATGGACCGTATCGGCTTTGACTACACGAGCGTTTTTCCGTATTCGCCCGAAGAGGGCACGCGTGCGTGCGAGATGCCTGACCAGATCGATGAGGTGACGAAGGTTGAGCG
>CAKUGM010000063.1 GCA_934654625.1 uncultured Collinsella sp.
TTTTGCCAGCCGTGCCGCCGGACCGTCTGTTCTTTAAGGCGCCTTGCACAGTTAAAAATCTATCCGCCACCGCCAAAAGCACGCCACCTATTCTAGTGAGATTTTTGACAACCGACGGTTGCGGGTGCATGTGAGCTGCGGAAATGTGTCTAAACAAAGCAATGATGTCCGCTCGGTTGTTCCTGCCGCAACGTTAACGGTAGTATGGTCGTGCAGTTTATTCCGCGCGTCGCCAACGGAAGGAGCCTCGCACCGTGAACCGCGATTTTGCCTCATCGCTCATCCAGCTCAACAACACGTTCTATCGCGAGCACGCTGCTTCCTTCTCCGACACGCGCCGAGCCCCCTGGCCTGGCTGGCTGCGCACCATGGACATCACGCTAGAGCAGATTGACGCGGCCGACAACGAGCAACCGCTCCGCGTTTTCGATCTTGCCTGCGGCAATATGCGATTCGAGAACTTCGCCCTCGGCCGCCTGAGATCTTCAGTCCACGCCGGACGTCCCCTCGAGTTCTATGGCGTCGACTCATGCCAAGACCTCGCCACCGATGAGGGCGGATACGCTCGACGCATTCCCAACCTGCACTTCCAGGAAGTCGATGTGCTCGGCACACTGATGAAGCTCAACCCCGCCAATATGCCCGATGTGGTTTTCGATGCCCCACTCGCCGACATTTCGGTCTGCTTCGGCTTTATGCATCACGTGCCGTCATGCGAATACCGCGTGCGCGTGCTCGACGCCCTGGCACGCCAGACGCGCCCGGGCGGCATCATCGCTATCAGCTTTTGGGAATTCATGAACGACGAGCGCATGGTGCGCAAGGCTGCTCGCGCCGAAGCCCGCGCCGAGCTCACGCCGCCATTCGAAGGGTATGACCCCTCGCAGCTCGAGGCGGGCGACCACCTCATCGGCTGGCAAAACGACCACCGCGCCTATCGTTACTGTCACCACTTTGACGATCAGCAAATCACCGATTTGGTAACAGGAGTGCGCGCATGGAGCGAGAACGGCGACTTCCCCGTACGCGAGCTAGCGCGCTTTCATGCCGACGGGCATAGCGGTGAGCTCAATCGCTATGTGATCTTGCAGAGAGTTTGATTCCCTTAGCAGCATTCGCGCATGGGCGTCAGCTTCTGCAAGCGCTCGAGGTGGAGAAATTCCTTTCGTCCATTTGGGTCCCCGGACTCCCTAATTAGACAGTCCGAAAATCGATCGAGCTCGCCTTTCGAGAAGAGGGGTGAAAGCCCCTGCAGGTCCCGCTCCGCATCCTCGATTACCTCGATAAAAGACTCCCCCTTGCAACCAAGGGCAGCAACGCAAGCATTATCGACCATCCACGGTCGCTCATTTGCCATCGAGAATGGGTCGACGTACACGACTATCTCGAAGATACGCTCGAAGGGAATCTGCGGATAACGCGTTGCGAACGCAGAAGCATGGCGTGCGCACTGCCGAACGCCCCCGTTGCGATTCCACGGGCTCTTGTTTCTGTCAACAGAATCTTCTGCCCCCGCGTAGGAGAGCACGTTCCCGTTTGCATCGACCGCAACGTGGGCGTAGCAAGACTTGACCTCGAGGATATAGACGGCATGCTCGGTTATCACTGCGCAATCGACCTGGCTGAAAAGCGGCTTTAGCGACCCTCGTGTTCTTAGATAGCCAAAACGCGATCCAGACCAGCTCCCCGATGACCCCTGCTGCAACTCGTCCGCGCTGCCGTTTCCGATATACAGATTCGGACATACGCGCGCTCCCTGTAGCAGTCCCTCGGCATGCGCCCGTTCATCCAAGGTGCTGTACACGAACCATTCGGCCTGCAGGCCACGGCCCACTCTATTATTCTTCTTTGAAGCCTTGAGCTGATATCGGTCCTTCTTGGCATACTGCGAAATCAAACGATAGGGCGCGAGCGGACCGACCTCCCCGCGCTCAAGCGGCTTGCCCGTCAGCTGGAACCAAGAGCTCGTGTAATAACGAGAGTGCGCAAAACGTTCAGCCGCATCAAGTTCATGCCTCGCCTTATCCCAGGCTTCCAACACTTCCCGATTGTTCTCGTTGATGCGCCTGATCCTCCATGCATACCAGCGCTTCAAGAGCGAAAAACGCGTCTTGAAATGCTTTGCCGCAATCCGATTACGGCGAGACAGGATGGGGCTCGCCGCCTTGCTTGCCACGGAGGCGTCCTTTGAAATCTCCGCCCGGCGCTCGTCATAATCGCTGGGAACGATAATCATTTCGCAATGCGGACAAACCGTACGCCGGCCAGAAAGCGCAGCCGTCGAAAGCGTGAACAATTCCAAACAATGCGGGCAAACAACAGATGGATCCGGGCGACCGAGAGACTGCGGACCGATAGCGGCAACATTTTGTGGCAACGGCCGCGCGCGGTGATTCTGTTTCTTCGTTTTCTTCCCCATAGCCCCACCAAACGCTGGAACGTGACGGTACTCTAATCTGGTAAAAACGATATCCCCTCGTGCGGACACGATTTGGACGCATCTATTGGAGACCCATGGGAAGCTTGCACGTCAGAACCCCCAAGAACTTTGTGTTAGAGGAGCGTCTGGAACGCTATGCCGACGCAATCGAGACGAATCCCGAGGGCTATATCGGTCATTGGCGCGAAGCCTGCGCCCCCGCCGGCCGCAAACCCTTTGCCCGCCTTCATCTCGATCTTGGCTGTGGAAAGGGAACATACCTGGTAGAGCGTGCCAAAAACGAACCCGACACGCTCTTTATCGGCGCCGATCAAGAGCCCATCTGCATTGCCTACGCCGCGCAGCGTGTTGTCGAGGCGGGCATCGCAAACGCGGTCCTGGTCCCGCGCAAAGCGGGCTCGCTCGCGCGCATCTTTGGCGCTGGAGAGCTCGATGCCATCACGCTTAACTTCCCAACTCCATGCCCCAAGGCTCGACATGCCGAGCAAAGGCTCGTCTACGTCGATACGCTCGCAAGCTTTCGCCCGCTCCTTGCCGCAAGCGGAACCGTCACGCTGCGCACCGACAGCAAACCGCTGCGCGACTACGCCTTGGGCCAATTCGAAGCCGCAGGCTACCAGTCTCTTTGGATCAGCGACGACGTACGCGCCGAGCACCCTGAGCACCCCATGACCGAATACGAGCAGCGCACGCACGATATGGGTGCGCGCGTCTACGGTATCTGCGCAACCCCCGGTGCCGCCCCAAGCGAATCTCAGCTTGAAGCAGGCCGCGCGCAGAAGCAAAGCCTCGCCTGCTATCTGCCGCAAGACCTCGAAAGCCTCAATTACGTGCCCCTCGGCATGGAAGAGGCCGTCGAAAATTTCAAAAACCGCATGCGCAAAGGCAAAAAGCGTCTGCCACAAGGCTAACGGAGCTTGGCCCACATCAAAAAATACGGTTATAGGTAGGTTTACCGATTCTTTTGGAGTAGACCCCCTCAAGCCCAGAACAAAAGGCAGGAAATCTACACCTATCAACCGGTGCTACTCCGCCTTTCCCGTTCAACCTACCTATAACCGTATTTTTCTTCGTTGCCCTTGAAAATCGAGCCATCGTTCGCGCCCGCTGCGACGCTTGCCCATGCCATTCACCGATTCCAAACGGAAATTATTCAACGAGCGATAGGGCTGCTGTGCGTTGGGCATCAGCGAGATATGTACTACATGCTTTGTAACATATCCGCTCTGCGCTATTACCGGACTCCCCTCTGGTACTGATGATGCTGCCGCCGATCACCATCTGCGAAGCGGATAAGACACGGCGCTACCTGCGCGCGAACCCCACTATCGCCGAGGTGATCAACTCCTCTATTCATCTGCTCGTCCCCAATAGCAAGCATGAAACTGGCGCCGTCAACATCAAGCATCACGTGTGGAGTACCAAGCAACCAAAAAACGCCATTTGGGATACGGTCCTTGACATCAAGGTCACCTCACCGCTCTTCACGCTCTTAACGCTGGCACCGCTCCTTTCCACCGAAAGCCTTGCGCTCATCATCTACGAACTGATGGGCAATTTCACCGTCTTTGAACCAAGCGAGCTGCTGGAAGAAATGCTAAAGCCCTACAAGGAAGAACTCCGCGAAGGCTCTGGGGGCTGGAGACGCGTCTACGGCACCGATGGCAAGCCCGGCGATTTATGGATGCGATCGCCACTCATCGACTTTGATGAACTCGATCGGTTCCTCGCGGAAACCAAGGGAATGTATGGCCACAAGCGTCTTGCACAGGCGGCGCAGATGGTGACCGGAATCGTATCATCTCCCTTTGAGGCACAGCTCTCCATGCTGCTCAATACCCCTCGCAGCAAAGGTGGCGAGGGCCTGGCGAGCATCTCCAACAATCACGAGGTTGCCCTCACCGCCGAGGCGCAAAAACTCTGCCGCAACAAAAAGGCGTTCATCGATCTCTATGTACTTTCCGACGATGGCACAAGAGACCTTGCCATTGAATGCCAAGGCAGAAGCGTTCATGGCACAGGCGGCGTCAAAGACATCGATGCCGATAGGGCAACAACGCTCGAATGTATGGGCATCGACGTGCTCATGGTCACATATCGGCAAATATCCGAGGTTAGCAAATTTGACGCGTTGCGAAGGCTCATCTTCCAAAAACTCGGCATGGCATACAAAGAGAAGACGCCACGTCAGAAAGCACAGGAAACCAAACTCCGGCAGAAGCTATTTCTGAACTGGAAGACACTTGGGAAGCAGGAACTCAAACGTGCTCGAAGGAAAAAACCGATTATAGGTAGGTTAGGCAAGAAGGGTTGAGTAGCACTGGATTATAGTCATTCTTTTCCTGGGCTTTTATTCGTGATTTAACCCACCTGCTCGCCAAGTTCACGACAACCTACCTATAACCGTATTTTTGCGCACTGACGCCAAGTGTGTACCTTTCCTGCGCCCTTCCGCGCCAGCCGATAAGGACTTTTTCCACGCTAGCGCCCAGCGTCGCGTCTCTCGGCCATAATAGTTAGCGGACAAATTCGAGAGAAAGCAGCGCGCATGGCTCAAAATGCAGCAAACAACAACCAGGACGCCGTGACCGTCACAGGTGCAGGCGCGGCCAGTTCGTTCTCGGGCGGTACGGGCACCGAAGCCGCCTTTGGCTCGCTCGGCGCACTCTCCCCTTGCTGGTGGGAGCCGGAAGACGGCTCTGAGCCCGAACCTTGGCTCAAAGCAGACCAAGCCTTCGAGCGCTTCCTGGAGTGGACTGCCAGCCGCGGAATCGAGCTGTGGGAACACCAGGAAGAGGCCCTCATGGACCTCGCCGCGGGCAACCATGTCATCCTGGGCACGCCCACGGGCTCGGGCAAATCGCTCGTCGCGCTCGGCATGCTTTTCATGGGCATGGCGCAGGGCAAGCGCTCGTACTACACCGCACCCATCAAGGCGCTGGTCTCCGAGAAGTTCTTTGACCTCGTACAGGTGCTCGGCCGCGAAAACGTGGGCATGATCACCGGCGATACGCACATCAACACCTCGGCGCCGGTCATTTGCTGCACGGCCGAGATTCTCGCCAACGACGCCCTGCGCGAAGGCGAGGACGCCGATGTTGGCTGCGTCGCCATGGACGAGTTCCATTACTTTGCCGACCCCGACCGCGGATGGGCTTGGCAAGTGCCGCTGCTCACACTCCCCCACGCCCAATTCATGTTGATGAGCGCCACGCTGGGCGACGTCTCGGCCATCGCCGCCTCCCTGCGCGAGCATACCGACAGCGACGTCGACCTCGTGGTTGATGCGCCGCGCCCCGTGCCGCTGTCTTACGAGTACGTGAAGACGCCGCTCGAGGGAACCGTCGAGCTCGCCATGCGCAACAACGAGGCGCCGCTCTACATCGTGCACTTTAGCCAGGACGCGGCGCTCTCCACCGCGCAATCGCTCGCCAACTTCGGCATCGCCACCAAGGAGCAGCGCGAGCAGATCAAGGAGATGGCACGCGGCACGCGCTTCACCACCGCCTTTGGCAAGATCCTCAAGCGTCTGCTGAGCTGCGGTGTGGGCGTGCATCACGCGGGTATGCTGCCGCGCTACCGTCTGCTTGTCGAGAAGCTCGCGCAGCAGGGCCTGCTGCCCGTCATCTGCGGCACCGACACGCTGGGCGTGGGCATCAACGTACCCATCCACACCGTGGTGCTCACCGCGCTCACCAAGTTCGACGGCTACAAGATGCGCCGTCTGCGTGCCCGCGAGTTCCACCAGATTGCGGGCCGCGCCGGACGCTCGGGTTTCGATACCGAGGGCATGGCCATCGCCGAGGCCCCCGAGCACGAGATCGAGAACGCCAAGCTCCTCCTCAAGGCCGGCGACGACCCCAAAAAGCTGCGCAAAATCAAAAAGAAGAAGCCGCCTGAGGGCTTTGTGACCTGGAACGAACAGACCTTCCAGCGTCTCATCGAGACCCAACCCGAGACGCTCAAGCCGCGCCTGCGCATCACGCACTCCATGGTTCTCTCCATGGTCGAGCAGGGCGGCGATGCGCGCGCCCGCGTAAGCGAGCTCATCGCCAAGAGCCTGCAGACCGACGAGGAGAAACTTAAGCTCAACATCCGCGCCAACGAGATCTTTGCCACGCTGATCGACTCCGGCGTCGTCGTGCGCACCGAGGTACCGCCCGCAGAGGGCGCACCCGCAGACGCCGAGCCGGAAGTGGATTACGCACTCACGGTCGACCTGCCCGAGGACTTCGCCCTCGACCAGCCGCTCTCGCCGTTCCTGTTGGCAGCACTCGAACTGCTCGACCCGGAAAGCGAAACCTACACGTTCGACCTCATCTCGATGGTCGAGGCGACGCTCGAAGATCCCAAGCAGGTGCTGCGCGCCCAGGAGCGTGCCGCCCGTTCGCGCGCGATGGCCGAGATGAAGGCAGACGGCATCGATTTCGAGGAGCGCAAGGAGCGTCTGCAGGACGTCACCTATCCCAAGCCGCTTGAAGGCCTGCTCGACACCGCCTTTGCCACCTATTGTGCCGAGGTACCCTGGGCAAACGACTACGAGCTCAGCCCCAAGAGCGTGTTGCGCGACATGCTTGAAGGCGCCAACGACTTCAAGGGCTATATCCAAAAGCTCAACATCGCGCGCTCGGAAGGCATCTTGTTGCGCTACCTGGCCGAAGCGTTCCGTTCGCTCGACCGCACGGTGCCCGTGGCAAAGCGCAACGAGCAGCTGGAAGACATCATCTCTTGGCTGGGCTTTATGGTGCGTTCCGTCGACTCCAGCCTGGTGGACGAATGGGAGGCAGCAGGCGATCCTGCGGCACTCGACGTGGCGCCCCCCTCGCCAGCGAACCAGGTGGTTGCCGACCGCCGCGGCGTCACCCTGCTGGTGCGC
>CAKUGM010000064.1 GCA_934654625.1 uncultured Collinsella sp.
CTCGTTGCAGAGCTCGCGAATCTTCGCCACCGGAGTCTCGTTGAACTTAGCGGTACCGAGCTTCTCTTCGACCTTGTGCTCGATAGGCTGGCCATGACAATCCCAACCGGGGACATACGGGGTCTCGTAGCCCTGCATGGCCTGATAACGGTTGATGATGTCCTTGGAGATCTTGTTCATGGCATGGCCGATGTGAATCGGGCCGTTAGCGTACGGAGGACCATCGTGCAGGACGAACTTCTTGTGTCCCTCGTTCTTTTTCAAAAGCTGCTCATAGACCTTGTTGTCCTGCCAGTCCTTGAGTCGCTTGGGCTCGGACTTGGAAAGACCGGCACGCATGGGAAAACCGGTCTTGGGCAGGTTCATGGTCTGCTTGTACTCGTTGGCCACGAATACCCCTTTCGTATACGCACGGGCGCAATCACGCCCTTTGGGCACAAATAAAGCGCCCGTCCCTACCAGCTGGGACGAAGCGCTCGCATACAGCATTGCTGCTCATCGCTCTTCGTTTAACCACCCAGCTAAGATGCTCGGGCACAACGCGCACCCTGCATCCGATACTCGGCTGGCCTGTATCGACGGCCATCTCGGCGACGCCTACTGAGGATTGCTCCCGTTGGGGCCGCGGCTCCGGGGTGATTTTCGCGCGGGCGCACACGCCGGACTCTCAGCCAAGATCCGACTCTCTGAAGTGCACGGTGACCGGTTACTCGTCCCCATCAACGCTTAACAGGTTTGTATGCTAGCACGAACGAACAGTGCAAGCATCAATGTTTTACAAAGCATGAAAAGCGGGACAAAATCGTCGTAGGATCCAGCCCCGCTCTCATAGCGTTCTATTCCACAGAGGAGGGCGCACCGAGCTTATGGCCGCAAGACATGCAGAAGGCATCGCCCTCGGCAACAGGCGCCCCGCAGGCAGGACACGTGGGCCCATCAGCGGGCACGGCGGATGCAGCGGGAGCGGCCGACTGCTGCTGAGCGGCAAACGCCGCCTTGATATCATCGATGGGCTTGCCGCAGCCAGCGCAAAACAGATCGGTCGCACTCATGCGCGCCCCGCAGAAGGGGCAGGCAAACGAAGTTGCCGCCTTGCTAGCCTGCTGAGCCTGACGGTCGAGCTCATCGAGCTGGGCCTGGAGCGAAGCGCGCTCGGCGTCGACAGCCGCGATACCATCATACAGGGCCTCACGGCCAGAACGGAACTCGAGGTTGTCCTTGGTGGCATCATAGAGGCTCGCGCCGAGCTGGGCCGCAAGCGCCTGACGGCGCTTCATCGCATCGCTCATCTGCACTTTGATCTTTTGCGTATCTACAGCTCGACCGGCACTTGCCATGCCGCGATTCATCGAAGCCTGGATGTCATCGAAAAAGCCCATCGCCATTCCTCTCAATGCGTTTTGCCGAAATTCAATTGATTAAAGACACTATGCCATAGCGGGGTGAAATGGTGATGGTGAGCCGATTATAAGGGCTTCCTTACAAAAGGCTCCTGCCCAAAGCGTCCGCATCCTTGATGGCCTGGGCAAAACGCTCATCGGTAAATGACTCGGGATTTGCCTGTTTCCATTCATTTGTCGCATGGGCCGCTTCGCAAAGAGCGGGAATGAAACCCTCGTCAAGGCCCAAGGCATCGAGGGTTACGGGAAGCCCGAGCTTCTTGTTGAAGGTGGCATAGCGCTCAAGATTTGCATCATCGCCAATATAGGCCAAAAGCACGAGAACGCCGAAGCTCACCACTTCACCATGGAGATAGCTACCGGGATGCTCAACGGCGCAGGTGGCGTTATAAAAAGCGTGAGCGACGCTCGAGTTGTAATAGAAGTCGTTTTGATTGGTGAGGTTGGAGACGTAACCCGTGTTGACAACGATATCGAGCGCGATCTGGCGCACGGCATCAGAGCTCACGTTTGCGCGCACATCGGCTAGTCCCTGCTCTCCATACGCGAACAGCGGCTCGGAGCAGGTACGGGCCAAGGCCAGTCCCAAAGCGGCCGTATGCTCCAAACCACCAGCACTCGTGGCATACTCAACCTCAGACTGCTTGGAGAGCGCGTCACCGATACCCGCCCAGAAGTACTCCGCGGGAGCATTGGCGATTATCGCGGGATTGATAAAGATATGGTCCGGGCAATGCGGGTAGCTGTACCCCTCAAGCGACCCATCCTCGTTATACACGACGGCGATGGCGGTGCCCGCCGAACAATTAGAGCAAATGGTAGGAACCGAAAAAACCTTCTTGCCAAGCTCGATATTCGCGGTCTTTACCGTATCGATCGCTTTGCCTCCACCGATGGCAAAGAGCGCATCGGCAGCCTGAGCCAGAGGGCTGTTGACTATCTTTGCGATATTGTTACGCGTGCTGTTCTTGCCGTACACATGACGCCCGAGAATTTCGATATCGCTGCCGGCAAGAGCAGCCTCGATACCGGGAGCAGCGGCCGCGAGAGCGCGCTCACCGCCAATCAACATGATCTTTTTGGCCTTATGAAGCGCCAAGACTTCTAGGATCGCATCAAAACAATCCTCACCGATGGTGTAATTGCTCAACTCGACAGTACGCATGAAACACCCTTCCCAACATGCTAGCCAGCGGCCTAAAAGACGCCGTCGCGCGTATGCGTAATGATTCAATTCTGATAACACGGGCTTGCACTTCGATCGAGAAACAAATCATTAACAACCATCACAGCTTCGATATGAAGCGAAACGCCCCGCACGCCTCAAGAAGCCGAGGGGTGCGGGGCGTAAAATCAAAAGCGCAAAAGCGATTCAAGCAATCGATTACTGTGCCTTGGGCATCAGCGGATTCTCGCGTGACAGGAGGGTCATGAACTCCTCGCCAGTGATGGTTTCCTTCTTGTAAAGATAGCGAGCGAGCTCGTGCAGCTTGAACTTGTTCTCCTTCAGGATCTGCAGAGCGCGCGCATGGGCCTCCTCAATGAGCTTTGCCACCAGGGTATCCACATGTTCGGCGGTTCCCGGAGCACAGGTGAGCGAAGTATCCTGGTTCAGGTACTGGTTTTGGACCGTACCAAGCGCCATCATGCCAAACTCGTCGGACATGCCGAAGCGCGTGACCATGTTGCGCGCAAGCTTCGTCGCCTGCTCGATATCGTTCGCGGCACCCGTTGTCATCTCACCGAAGATAAGCTCCTCGGCAGCACGGCCACCGCAATAAACGGCGAGCTTGTCCAAGATCTCCTGCTTGGTCGTAAGGAACTTCTCGTCCTCTTCGACCTGCATCGTGTAGCCCAGCGCACCGGAGGTACGCGGCACGATCGTGATCTTGGTAACAGGAGCAGAACCCTTCTGACGCGCAGCCACGATGGCATGGCCGATCTCGTGGTACGAGACAACCTGCTTCTCGTGGTCGGAAAGAACCGTGGACTTACGCTGCTGGCCGGCGATGACTACCTCGACCGATTCCTCGAAATCCTCCTGAGTAGCGCGCTTGCGACCCATGCGAACAGCACGAAGGGCGCCCTCGTTGATGATATTCGCAAGGTCGGCACCGGATGCGCCCGGCGTGGCGCGCGCGATAGCCGAAAGATCGATCGGCGGCTGGATCTTCACGTCCTTGGCATGCAGCTCGAGAATCGACTTGCGGCCCGTAAGGTCGGGAAGCTCGACGGGAATACGACGGTCAAAACGACCGGGACGAAGCAGTGCCGGGTCCAAGCTATCGGGGCGGTTTGTAGCCGCAAGAACGACGATACCCTTATGGTTATCGAAGCCGTCCATCTCGGTCAGCAGCTGGTTCAGGGTCTGCTCGCGCTCGTCGTTACCCGAGAAACCGCCGCCATCGCGCTTCTTGCCGATGGTATCGATCTCGTCGATAAAGACGATGCAGGGAGCCTTTTCCTTAGCCTGCTTGAACAGGTCGCGCACCTTGGCGGCGCCACGGCCCACGAACATCTCGACAAACTCAGAGCCCGAAATGGAGAAGAAGGGCACGCCGGCCTCGCCAGCGACGGCCTTAGCGAGCAAAGTTTTACCGGTACCCGGAGGTCCTACGAGCAGAGCACCACGGGGCAGCTTGGCACCGATCTCCTCGTAACGCTTGGGATTCTCGAGAAAATCGACAACTTCCTTGAGAGATTCCTTGGCCTCTTCCTGGCCTGCGACATCCTTAAAGGTCACGCCCACATCTTTAGAAGCGATCACGCGTGCGCCGGACTTACCCAGACCGCCGCCGCCAAAACCGCCGCCGCCGAAGTTCATCGACGGACCGTCGTCGCCCATAGCCTTCTTCATCTTGCGGTTGAGCCACCAGCCCACAAGGAAGAAGATAGCTATGGGAAGCGCCATAGTGAGCAGGTAGTACATCATCAACCCGGAGTTCTTATCGGGAACCACCGAGGTCAAAGAGGCGCCCGCGTCGAGCACGCGGTCGGTAAAGCCGGAGTCGTTGGGGACACCGACCGTCTTATAGGCGATGTCTTCGCTTTCACCCTTTTTGGTGTAATAGATCGTGTAATCGTCCGTGTTGTATTCGACCTTATCGACCTTCTTCTTTTTCAAGGCGGTCACAAACGTCGAATAATCCGTCTCGGTGATCTGCTGAGTGCGTCCCAGATTGGGGAAAAGCACCGTGCTGAGCACGAGGTAGACAACGAACGCGATGAGAACGTAGAGGATCATATTCCGTCTACGCTTGCGGTCATCCATCTCCATTGGCAAAACTCCATCTCGAGAATTATTGATTACTGGTTGATACCCCATTGACAATAAGATAATCAGGAAGATTGCTAAGGAAGGCTCCCTTAAGCGATAAGCTCATAAAGATATGCGTCACGTACACGAAAGGCCCGAAGACACGATGGCTCGACTCGAATGCGGAAAAGTGCAGATCTATACCGGAGACGGCAAGGGAAAGACCACGGCGGCGCTTGGTCTGTCCATGCGCGCACGCGGATACGGACTCGACGTCCTCTTTCTTCAGTTTGCAAAGAAACTTGTCTGCGCAGAGCACGAAATCGCACCCTGCCTAGGCCTCGAAATCGCGCAGGCTACGCAGGAGACGCCGGGGCTCTGCGCACAGCAGATCCTCAAGCTCGCGCACTGGGCCTTGGCCCCTTCCGGAGATGCGCCACAGGCGAGTATTCCCATCGCTGCGCGGACAAAGCCGGTAGACGTACTGGTGCTCGACGAAGTGGGCTATGCGATGAATCGCGGCTATGTCGCCCGCGCAGATATCGAGGAGCTTATCGCAGCGAAGCCGAAGGCGACCGAGCTCGTGCTCACCGGGCGTGGACTCAACGATCTTTCCGACCTAGCAGACCTGGTAACCGAAATGGTTCCCGTTAAGCACTATTTTGACGAAGGCCTTCTCGCTCGTCGCGGGATCGAATACTAGAGGGCGATCTCGAAACGCTCCTGACGCTCCCTGGCACGACCCAGCCAGTTGCCGGAGTGATGATAGATGGCAAACAGAACCGCAGTCACAACCCACGTGACGGGATAGACCATAAGCATCGTGCCCATCTCGTGATGCAGCGGCACAATGGTGAACAGCCATGCGATACGCAAGACGCAAGTTCCCAGCAGCGTCATGATCATAGGCTGAAGGCTCACGCCCGACCCGCGAATAGCACCCGAGGCGTTGTCGACCACCGAATAAAAGATGTAGAACGGCGCCACGTAATGGATCATCAGGCGCGTGTAGTACGTTACGCCCGGATCATCGATAAAGAAACGCGAAAGCGGGTCGACAAAGAAGATCAGCAGCCAAGACAAAGACCCCACCAGCACGAGCGACATGACAAGCGAGGTATGGTAGCCCTCACGCATGCGTCGGTAGTTGCGGGCACCAAAATTCTGCGCCGTGAAGGTGGTAAGCGCCACGCCAAGAGCCTCGACGACAAGCCAAACAAAGACATCGAGTCGGCTCGCGAGACCGCAGCCAGTAACGGCATCGGCTCCAAAGCTATTGATAGTCGACTGCACGATGATGTTCGAAATGGAATAGGCGGCAGATTGAATGCCCAAAGGCAAACCGCACGACACCATATTCTTCAAGATGACGGGATCGATGCGCATGCGACGAAACTCGAGCCGCCAAGCGCCCTCGGCATTATGCATACGGTGAAGAATCAAAAGGCAGCTATTGGTGATGGCAAGAGCGGTCGCGATGCCGCAACCGAGAGCCTCAAGTCGAAGCCCCACCACGAAGATAAGATCGAGCACGATGTTTACAACGCAGCTCACCGCCGTAATCAAAGCGGGACCGCGCGTATCGCCAACCGCGCGCAGGAGTGCTACGCCCATGTTCATCATGAGCGTAAAGGTCATGGCGCCCAGATAGCAACGCGAATAGAGAATGGCGTCGGGGAGCAGCTCCTCGGGTGTACCCATAAGGCGCAGGATATCGGGAATGAAGATAACGCCAAAGACGGTGACGGTGAGACCGATCAGCAACGAGAGCATCATAGCCGTATGGACTGCACGCGAAAGCCGCTCGTCGTCCTTTTGACCAAAGAACTGACCGACGCAAACAGCGCAGCCTGCGCCAAGACCCACGCAGAAGCCCACAACGAGCTCGGTCAAGCATGTCGTTGCCTGGATGCCGCCAAGAGCGTCCTTGCCGCCAAACTGGCCGACGACGAACGTGTTGATCAGCGTATACGCCTGCTGGAAAAAGGAGCTGAAGAAAATGGGGATGCAGAGCGTGAGCAACTGCCTCCAGATTACGCCCTCGGTAACATCGACCGCCGTTTCCTTGGACCTTGCCATTTCGCTCCCCTCTCCTCCCTTAAGCGCGACAGTTTCCTAGGGTACGTCGATGCACGAAAAGCTTCAAGCGACGTTTTGCAAATCATGTAACGCATGCGCAAACATGACGGCAAGACTATGCAAACATGCCGGGGCGATAATGGTAGTCATTGGGAACATGAGGGCAGAGCTGCCAAAAAGCGACCGCACTCGCCGCAGCGACATTGAGGGAATCCACCCCGTGAGCCATCGGGATACGGATGGTCCTGTCGCAGCCGCTGATGGTGCGCGCCTGCAGGCCCTCCCCTTCCGTACCCATGAAGATGGCAAGGCGCTCGCAGCTCTGGAGCGCAGGCGCATCGAGAGAAACGGACTTGTCGGTTAGCGCCATGGCGGCACACTCGAAGTCAGCTTGATGCAGAACATCAAGACCGTCATGCGGCCAAGCTCGCGCCTCGCTTCCGATACGCGTCCAAGGCACCTGGAAAACGGTGCCCATCGATACGCGGACCGCACGGCGATACAAAGGATCACAGCACGTGGGGCTCACGAGGATAC
>CAKUGM010000065.1 GCA_934654625.1 uncultured Collinsella sp.
AGGTTGGTCTGGAGCTTGGTGAGCTCCTTGCCGAGCACTGCCTGCTCCTTCTTGGGCAGAACAGCCATGCGGCCGTCCTCGACCATGGCCTCGAGCTCCTCCATGCGGTTCATACGGGAGCGAATGGTCACGAAGTTGGTGAGCATGCCGCCCAGCCAGCGCTGGTTGATATAGGGCATGTTGGCGCGCTCGGCAGAAGCCTTGACGGCATCCTGAGCCTGCTTCTTGGTGCCGACGAAGAGGACCTTGCCACCGTGTGCACAGGTGTTCTTGATGAACGTGTACGCGGAGTCGGCCTCCATGATGGTTTGCTTGAGGTCAAGGATGTAGATGCCGCTGCGCTCACCGAAGATGTACGGCTTCATCTTGGGGTTCCAACGACGGGTCTGGTGACCGAAGTGGCAGCCGGCCTCGAGCAGGGTGCGGATATTAATCTTGGTAGCCATGTTTTACCTCCTGGTTTGCCTCCGCACGGTGTCGACCTTATCTGCCACCCGACCCTGAGCTACCAAGGGCTGGGCACCGCGGCAGGCAAGTAGCCGTGCGTGTGAAATGAATATCGTTGTGCCGAGCACAACCTGCAAAATAGTAACAGTCCTGCAGAAATTGACAAGGGCCGATTCGAATAAAAGGGACGTACCGCCATGAATTGGACACGTATCATCCGCGCGGGTGCGCCTGCCGTATCGCATCGCGCAGACGATCCGGCGTTAGGTGCGTATATATCTGCGTCGTGGAAAGCGAACTGTGTCCCAGCAGTTCCTGCACGCTTCTCAGGTCTGCTCCCCCTTCAAGAAGTTCGGTGGCAAACGTGTGACGCATGGCATGCGGCGTTATACCGGTAGGAAGTCCCGCCGCGCGCACCAAAGCATCAAATCTTCTCCTGAGCGCAGCGGCATCCATGGGCCGCCCCCGGTCGGAAATGAAAAGCCTGGCAGTATCGAGAGAAACGGACGCGCTTTTTTTAAGTAAAAGAGGACGCGCCAGCCAAATATAGGTATCGACAGAATCGAAGGCCCGATCATAGAGAGGAACGATCCGTTCCTTTGAGCCCTTTCCGAGCAATCGCAAGACCCGCTGCGTTCGATCGAAATCCTGAAGGCATAAACGCGCAAGTTCCGAGATGCGCGCACCGCTCGCAATGAAAAGCTCAAGCATCATGCGATCCCGAACCCCTTGCGGAGTTGAATCTTCCACTGAGCCGAAGAGGGAATCAATCTGAGATGAACTCAGGACGATGGGAAGCGTTGAGGGCAATTTAGGAGACCGGAGCGCTGCCGCCGGGTCGCTGTCGATAACCTCTTCTATATTGAGCCAACGGTAAAAGGACCGGATAGCGGAAAGATGCGCAGCGAGCGTGCGTGGGGCGTCTCCAGTGGCCTGCCGTTCGGCGAGATAGCTCCTGAGTTCCGTTACCGAGACGCATAAACCGTCGATGGTCTCCCGTTCACACCATTGAACATATGCATCAAGATGCGAACGATAGGCCCGCACGGTCTCGGGAGAAAGCCCCTGAACGCGAGAGATGTAGACGATAAAATCGTCTACAAGACTAGAGAGCATTGCGGTCAAAAAGATCTCCTCTGTCAAGAATCGTCTTCTCAAGCGCTTCCTTTCCGCGTTGCGAATAGGCGGCATAGCGGTCGCGCTTGGAGCGGCGACGTCCATCCTCGAGGGGAGGCATGATTCCGAAATTGACATGCATGGGTTGGTAATCTTCAACGGCGGCGTCGGTCGCATAGTCGATCAGGCAGCCCAACACGGAAGTTGTGGGCAACTCGAGATAATCGAGGGAAGAAAGATCGGCATAGGTATTGAGGGCGGCGAGCAGACCGGAAGCGATAGCCTCGGTATATCCTTCCGTCCCCGCGATCTGTCCAGCGAAACGGATACTCGTAGCGGGAATGCGCATGGTTTTATCCAAAACATGCGGGCTATCGATAAACGTGTTTCGATGCATGACGCCGAAACGCGAAAACTCTGCATGCTCGAGACCGGGAATCATGCGAAACACCCGTTTTTGCTCCGGGAAGGTTAGATTGGTCTGAAATCCAACAAGATTGTACGCGGTGCAATCACGGTTTTCCGCTCGCAGCTGCACGGCTGCCCATGGCCGCCGTCCCGTTCGGGGATCGGTGAGACCAACGGGTTTCATGGCACCAAAGCGGATAGCGTCGACCCCTTTGCGCGCGACCTCTTCGGCAGGCTGACACGCCTGAAATAGATCGCGCGTCTCGAAATCTTTCATTATCACGCGCTTAGCCGTCGTGAGCGCCTCGATAAACGCCTCGTATTCCTCTTTAGAAAAGGGCGCGTTCAGATAGTCGCCCGTCTCGCTATCTTCATATCTTGATTGGGAAAACAGAATATCCATGTCAAGGGAGTCGGCCTCGACGATGGGGGCGGCGGCGTCAAAAAACGAAAGGCGCTCGCTGCCCGTAAGGTCCGAAATCGCATCGGCAAGACCGGCAGAGCAAAGCGGACCGGCGGCGATGACCACCGGACCGGAAGGGATAGACGTAACTTCCTCGCGAATCACCTCGATGCGGTCGCGCTTCGCAATCTCCTCTTCGACGCGGGCTGCAAAGATATCGCGATCGACCGCCAGGGCACCGCCGGCCGGAACCGAGGCCTGTTTTGCACATTCAAGGAGCACCGAGCCCATCTGCGCGAGCTCTCGTTTAAGCATTCCCGCCGCAGAGTCCTCACGAAGGGACTTTAAAGAATTTGAGCATACGAGCTCGGCGAGATGCCCCGTGTGATGAGCAGCAGACATCTTCTGCGGGCGCATTTCGAAAAGGCGGACACGCACGCCGCGATCCGCCAGCTGGCATGCGCACTCGCATCCGGCAAGACCTCCGCCGATAACACTTACGATCTGTTCCATGCTGGACACTCCCCTGTCGTTCAATCAATCATGTTGTATTGTGCATGATTGCAGAGGAAGCCTGAAGGAATTCTTTGCTCGGCGCAAATCGTCCATCGAGCAAGCGCTCGACAAATCCATCGACCATGAGACCGCTCATGGTCTGAAGAGTCTCGACTGAATCAAGATTGAGAAATAGCGACAGCTCGTTCAACGTCATCGGATTTGCCGTCACCGCGTGAAAAATTCGCTGCTCAAGGGCTGAGCGTTCTTTGAGGGGGTCATGTGAACGATCGCGAAACATCCTGAGCTTCCCAAATACACGCGATATGGCCATTTCGAGCGAATCCTCGTCGGCGATGCAGCACGCCCCGTTAGCGATAAGGTAATTCGTTCCGCGCGACTCGGGTGAAAAAATGGAACCTGGAATGGCAAATATCTCTCGTCCCAACTCTATCGCTGTTTCTGCCGTACTAAAGGTGCCTGAAGGAAGACCCGCTTCTGTTATGCACAACGCAGTCCCAAGGGCCGCGATGATGCGATTCCTTCGGGGGAATGCGTACTTTCTCGGCGGCGTGCCCCAGGGGTCGAGTGAGACGATCGTGCCTCCTTGCGCTAGCGTTAAGTCGATAAGCGATTTAGATGATCTCGGATAGACGACATCGGCGCCGCATCCGAGTACAACCACGTGTTTACCGCCCGCGGCGAGCACAGACCTGCCAGCTGCCTGGTCGCATCCTTTGGCGCCGCCGGACACAACACAAATATCGGATTGCGCGGCAATAGTCGCAGCGATCTCTGCAATCGCAAGACCATACGGGGACGCGCAACGCGCACCGATAATAGAGAGAGCCGGTTTTGAGAGGAGATCGATATCACCTCGCACATAAAGCTTCTTGGGCGGATCCGCGAGTTCCAGTACGCGTGTCGGGAATCGGGGGTCGGATCGGTCGATCTCATAGCAGCCGGCATCCATCTTATTCACGCGCCCTTCCTTGAAACATGGCGGCTTCGAGCACATGTGGGCTCGTCACACAATCGCTTTGCGACAGGTCTGCGACCGTTCTTGCAACGCGTGCCAGACGTACGATTCCTCGAGCCGTCAATAGATTTCGTTTCGAATACGTAAGCAAGGTCTCTAGACCGCTATCGTCAAATCGCAGCGCACGCACGGAGGCCTCGGCGGAGGATGAGGCATCGGGCGTTTCGGCCTTTGTGGCGCGTTGCAGGCGGGCAGACCTGAATTCTCTTGCCTCTAAAACGCGGGCCTGCATCTCTGCGGTCGACATGCCTTCGCTCCCCCGCACAATCAATTCGGCAGAGGGCCTCATTACCGCAATGGAAATATCGATTCGATCGGCAAGCGGACCCGAAAGCTTTGTCTGGTAGCGCTCGACCGCCGCGGGCGTGCACCGACATTCGACATCCGGGTCCCCGAGGTAGCCGCACGGACAGGGATTGCTTGCGGCGAGCAGTTGAAATCGAGCTGGAAAAATGTATGAACCATCGGCACGTATGATACGCACGACGCCTTCTTCGATAGGCTGCCTGAGCATTTGGAGCACATGCGAGGGCCACTCCCCCATCTCCTCGAGAAAAAGAACGCCACCATGCGCCAGACTCGCCTCTCCGGGACGCACCGGCCGGTTTCCCCCAAGCAGCCCAGCTGCCGATATGCTGTGATGTGGCCGACGAAACGGACGCTGGCCGCAAAGCAAACCCTCCAATGGTTCATCGACTACCGAATGGATGCTCAGCGCCTCTTGGAGCTCTGCATCATCGATGGGCGGCAAAATACCGCACAACCGCTGGGCGAGCATGCTTTTCCCCGCACCCGGGGTGCCGATCATCATTAAACCGTGTTCGCCCACGGCGGCTATCATCATTCCGCGTTTAGCGATTTCCTGACCTACAACGTCGGCATAATCGAGGCTTACGGAGCCGTAGCGCTCAGCAGGCTCACCATGAACCCGAAAGTTGGCCCAAGAGTCCTTACCGCCACGAAACGCGTTGATCCCCAGGACTACAAATCGATTGACGTTTGGCAGCGAAACAGCTTCGCGCATCTCGCCGCCAACAAGATCCAATCCCATTTCTCGTGCAAGAATCTGATACGGCACCTCTCCTCGTGTCGCAAGGATGCTGCCGTCTAACGCTATTTCGCCAAAGAAGAGGTAATCCTCCAGGCCGCCTTGGGGAATTTGTTTAGAAAGTGCCAGGGTCGCCACAGCTATAGACAGATCAAGCCCAGACCCCGTCTTCCTCATGTCACTGGGCGAAAGGTTCACCGTAATGCTTTTGCGCGGAATCTCGAATCCCGTTGAACGCAGGGCGCAGCGAATCCGACTTCGAGCTTCCTGGACAGTGGAATCAGCCATCCCGACAATAGTTATTCCCGGTATCCCCTCTGCCATCGAGACCTCCACCGTTACCGCAAAGGCCTCAACGCCGCGAATGCATGCTGCGTGCACGGCATATACTTCCCGGCCGCTCATCGCTGTGCATCCCATTCAAAAGCATCCTGAATATGCGTAATGCGGGCCGCACCCCCGCTCAACAGCGTGATGGCAATCACGTCAAAACGTAAAGACGTAACGGGATAGTGCTCCATCACGTAGCACGAGGCGATTCGCGCATATCGCAAGCGCTTGCGCTCATCGACAGCTTCTTCCGGATAAAGGTCAACTTTGGGGGAACGGGCGGCTCGCCGCGTTTTGACCTCAACAAGTACAATTTCGTCCGAGTCAAGATCATGGGCGATAACATCCGCCTCGCCCTCGCGACAGCGATACTGCCTCTCTATCACCTCGAGCCCGCGCTCCTCAAGGTAGGAGCAAGCAAGGGCCTCTCCTAAATAGCCCAGCTCTTTGGGCGTTAGCGTCTCTACAAACTCCGGGAAATCATCCCCGGAATTAAGGGCTTCCTCAGCCACGCGCCTCGAATTGCTAATCCGTTCTGCCTGACGATCTGGTGTGGACATACCGATCACTTCCTTCCCGTGTTCGAAGGAAGTATCGACGTGAGGCTTCCTATTAAAAGTCGCGCATGCTCACAAAAACCTTATCCGGTTGTGCAGTCTTTCTCCCCAAAATCTAACAAGCCAGGTAAGAGGGGTTAAAAAACTCGAATGAAGAGAGAAAGTCACGTAGCTTTCCTAGAAAAGCGTCTGCGTTTCTAGGAAATTGCCACAAAAGGATACGCGATGGATGGGCGACAGCCCCCGCTCCTTGATGGCCTGGATATGTTCTGCAGAGGCATAGCCTTTTGACTGAGCGAAGTGATACCCGGGATACTCGGCATCAAGCTCCACCATCATCTCGTCACGGGTCACCTTCGCCACGATTGATGCCGCGGCGATGCAAGCGATCGTGGCATCTCCATGAACGACATCACGTTCATGAGGAACGGCCCCCAAGGGGTTTCCATCCATCAGGACGCAATCCGGATCGAGACCGGTGTCCTCAACTGCGCCCGCCACCGCTCGCCTGAGGGCGCGGGACATGCCGATATCGTCAATCACCTCGGGCGCAATATGACAGATGCCGATAGCGGTGGCCACATCGGAGATTTTAACCGCCAAAAGCTCGCGTCGGGTGGGCGTCAGCTGCTTGCTGTCATTGATGCCCCAAATAATAGGCTCAGCAGGAAGGCATGCGGCGCATACGGTAAGCGGACCGGCTACAGACCCCCTGCCCACTTCGTCAACGCCAACTACAACGCCGTCCCCGCCCATCTCAAGCATCTGCTCATACATTTTTCGAACGCGCTCACGTTCGCGACGTTCTTTCTCCAGGCGGCGAGCAGCTCGCTCGCAGGCCTTCTTTACCTGCTGGCGCGGATCGTCCCGATAGCGCTCGATAAGCGCCGCAAGCTCATCGATTTGAGCGGAGGCAAGTTCTGCAAAGATAACGGTTGCAGGGGCGGAGCTTGTCATATTGGCCATGGGATATCCAATCATTAAAAAAGGACCGCCCGCAGGCGGTCCCAAAACATGCGGTTAACAACCGACTCGCGATGTGCTTAGCGCTTCTCGGGGATGCGAGCAGCCTTGCCCACCTTGTCACGCAGATAGTAGAGCTTAGCGCGACGGACACGACCGTGGCGAACAACCTCGAGCTTGCCGATCTTGGGGCTGTGCAGCGGGAAGGTACGCTCGACACCGATGCCGAAGGAGATCTTGCGGACGGTGAAGGTCTCGCGAGAGCCGGCACCGCTCATGCGGATGACGTCGCCCTGGAAGACCTGGATACGCTCGCGGTCGCCTTCCTTGATGCGATAGTGCACCTTGACGTTGTCGCCGACGCGAACCTGCGGGATGTCCTCGCGGATCTGCTGACGCTCGATTGCGCGGATGTAGTCCATGTTATTTCCTTACTCTTCTAGAG
>CAKUGM010000066.1 GCA_934654625.1 uncultured Collinsella sp.
TAGTTCATGAAGTGGATGCCGCTCTCGTACATGAGGTCGACGATCATCTTCATCTCGTGGTAGACCTCGAAGTAGGCGAGCTCCTCGGGGTAGCCAGCCTCGGTCAGGGTCTCGAAACCGGCCTTGATCATCTCGACGAGGCCGCCGCAAAGCACGGCCTGCTCGCCAAAGAGGTCCTCCTCGGTCTCATCCTTGAAGGTCGACTTGATGATGCCGGAGCGGGCGCCGCCCAGACCCCAAGCGTAAGAAAGGGCGATATCCCAAGCATCGCCGGTGGCGTCCTGGTACACGCAGGCCAGGTCGGGCACGCCGGAGCCCTCGGTGTACTGACGACGCACGATGTGACCGGGGCCCTTGGGGGCGATCATGATGACGTTGACGTCCTCGGGAGCCTTGATGTAGCCGTAGTGGATGTTGAAGCCGTGAGCAAAGCAGAGGGTGTCGCCAGCCTCCAGGTTGGGCTCCACGAACTCCTTGTAGACAGCGGGCTGCGTCTCGTCGGGGGTGAGGATCATGATGACGTTGGCTTCCTTGGCGGCGGTGGCCATGTCGGTCACCTTGAGGCCGGCCTCGCGAGCCTTGTCGGCAGAAGAGGAGCCCTCACGCAGGCCGACGCGCACGTCGCAGCCGGAGTCCATGAGGTTGAGTGCATGGGCGTGGCCCTGGGAGCCATAGCCGATGATGGCGACCTTCTTGCCCTGGATGATGCTGGGATCGCAATCCTGCTCGTGATAAATCGTTACTGCCATGTCGTCTGTCTCCTTAAAGAATCGTTGGTAGGTGTGACATGTGCGCCCGTGAGGGCTATCTATTCGCCGGATGGGCGGATAAACCGTTAGGTAGGTGCGCGGTCGTTCGGGTTTGCGCGGCGCGCGGCGTGCAAAGCGTTACAGGTCGTGGTCGTGTGCCCCACGGGACATCGCGATCTTGCCGGTACGTGTGAGCTGGCGGATGCCGTAGCCGCGGAAGAGATCTTCCATAGCGTCGAGCTTGGAAGGGGTTCCCGTGGCTTCGACGGTGAGCGTGTTTTTCCCCACGTCGACCACCTTGGCGCGAAAGACATTCGCGATCTCGATGATCTCGTGGCGACGCTCGGGCGTGGCGAGCACCTTGAAGAGCACGAGCTCGCGCTCGATGGCATCGGCCTCGGTGAGGTCGGAAATCTTGAACACGCTCACGAGCTTATGCAGCTGCTTGGTGATCTGCTCGAAGCCCACCTCGTCGGCCTCCACGATGATCGTCATTCGCGAGAGCGTCTCGTCTTCGGTAGGGGCGACGGTAAGCGACTCGATATTGAAGCCGCGGCGCGAGATCATACCGGTGACACGCGAGAGGACGCCGCTTTTGTTCTCGACGAGAACGGACAGGATGTGCTTCATGCTCACTCGCCTCCCTTCTTGGGCCCGAAGCCCTTCTCGCTCACGCGCACGCCGCCAAGGGTGACGTCGAGCGCACCGATAATGTCGTCGATGGGTGCGCCGGGGGCGACCATCGGGTAGACCGTCTGGTCAATGGGGATTTGAACATCCAGCAGGTAGGGTCCCTCGGCCGAGAGCATCGCATCGAGGGCCTCGTCGATCTCTTCGGGCTTGCTGATGCGCGCGGCCTGCCAGCCGTAGGCGTCGGCAAGCTTGACGAAATCGGGGTTGGCGTCGAGCTCGGTGAACGAGTAGCGCTCGTTGTAGAACAGGCGCTGCCACTGGTGCACCATACCCAGGGCGCGGTTGTCCATGATGAGCACCTTGACGCCCACCTTGTTGATGGCGGCGGTGGCCATTTCCTGCGAGTTCATCTGGAAGGAGCCGTCGCCTGCGATGCAGACGACTTCATCCTCGGGGCAGCCCACCTTGGCGCCGATGGCGGCGGGGAAGCCAAAGCCCATGGTGCCCAGGCCGCCGCTCGAGAGGAACGTGCGCGCGTGCTCGCGGTGGATGTTCTGGTGCGCCCACATCTGGTGCTGGCCCACCTCGGTGGTGACGATGGAAGCCTCGGGATCGAGCTTGTCGGAGAGATGCGACAAAACGACTTCGGGTGCGATTGCGCCCGGGAAATCCTCGAAGTCCTCGGTGTAGAGCGGCCAGCGATCGCGCCATTCGCACACGGTCTTGACCCATTCGGTACCCACGGGCTGCGCGTCGATTTTCTCCAGGCGGTCGTTGATGGCGCCCAACACGACCTTGGCGTCGCCCACGATGGGCACGGCCGGGTCGATGATCTTGCCGATCTCTGCCGGGTCGATGTCGATATGGATGATCTTTGCATGCGGGGCAAACTCATCGACCTTGCCGGTCACGCGGTCGGAGAAGCGCGCGCCCACGGCAATGAGCAGATCGCACTCGGTAACGGCCATGTTGGCGTACTTGGAGCCGTGCATGCCCACGGGACCGAGGTTCAACGGGTTGGAGCAGCGCATGGCGCCCTTGCCCATGAGCGAGGTGACCACGGGGATCTGCATGCGCTCGGCAAGCTCGGTGAGCTCGGAGCAAGCGTGGCTCGTCACGATGCCGCCGCCGGCGTAGATGAGCGGGCGTTTGGATTCCTGGATACAGGCCACGGCCTGGCGCACCTGCTTGGCGTTGCCTTTATAAGTAGGGCGGTAGCTGGGGAGGCTGATCTTGTCGGGGTAGTGGAAGACCATCTCGGCGCTGGACAGGTCGCTCGGGATATCGATGAGGACGGGGCCGGGGCGGCCGGTGCTCGCGATGTAGAAGGCCTCGCGGAACGTGCGCGTGAGGTCGTCGGTGGACTGAAGCAGGAAGGAATGCTTGACCACGGGCATGGTGATGCCCACGATATCGGACTCCTGGAACGCGTCGGTGCCGATGACGCCGCGCGTGACCTGGCCAGTGATGACCACCAGGGGCACGGAGTCCATGTAAGCGGTGGCGATGCCCGTCACCGTGTTGGTGGCGCCGGGGCCGGAGGTGACCAGCACCACGCCCACCTTGCCGGTGGCGCGGGCATAGCCGTCTGCCATGTGCGTGGCGCCCTGCTCGTGGCGTGCGAGCACGTGGTGGATCTTCTTGGAGTCGTACAGCGCGTCGTAGATCTTGATGGCCTGGCCGCCGGGGTAGCCGAAGAGCGTATCGACGCCCTCGGCCTCAAGGCTCGCGATAACGGCCTGGGCGCCGGTCATGGTTTTGCCCTCGTGCTCGGTCTTCGAGCCGGGACCGAACGGACGGCCCTCGATGGCGGCCTTCCTCATCGCGAGTTTCTCTTCGAGTGTCGTCATCCGATATACGCCCCCTTATCTGCGCTGGAAACGAGTTTTGCATACTTGGCGAGCACGCCGTGGTTGTGCTTGGGTGCAGGTGCTACGAAGGAGGCGCGGCGAGCGGTCATCTCCTCGTCCGAGACATCGACGTCGAGCTTGCCGCCCTCGATGTCCACGGTCACCATATCGCCCTCATGGATAAGGGCGATGGGTCCGCCGGCTGCGGCCTCGGGGCTCACGTGACCGATGCACGGGCCCTTGGAGGCGCCGGAGAAGCGGCCGTCGGTGATGAGCGCCACGCTGGTGGAAAGGCCCATGCCGCAGATGGCCGAGGTAGGGGTGAGCATCTCGCGCATGCCCGGGCCGCCGGCGGGGCCCTCGTAGCGGATGACCACCACGTCACCGGGGTTGATCTTGCCGCCGAAGATCGCCTCGCAGGCCTCTTCCTCGGAATCGAAGCAACGGGCGGGGCCGGTGTGCTTCATCATCGAGGGGTCGACTGCCGCCTTCTTGACGATGCCGCCGTCCGGGGCGATGTTGCCGTGCAAGACGCGCAAGGCACCTACGGGCGAGATGGGGTTGTCGTGTGTGCGGCAGACCTCGCCGTCGGCGGGCTTGGTGCAGGTCTTCAGGTACTCGGGCAGGGTTCCCATGCAGGTGAGGGCGCTCGTATCGAGCAAGTCGAGCTCGGCCAGCTCGTGCATGACCACGGGCACGCCGCCCACGGCGTACAGATCGATGAGCGGACGCGGACCGGAGGGCTGGAGCTTCACGAGGTGCGGGGTGCGCGCGGATGCGGCGTCCCAGTCGTCCATGGTGATGGGGCAGCCGGCCTCCATGGCGATGGCCGTGAGGTGCAGCACCGTGTTGGTGGAGCCGCCAAAGGCCATGTCGCACTCCATGGCGTTGTGGATGGCGGCGGGAGTGATGATGTCGCGGATGCAGATGTCCTTCTCCAACAGCTCCATCACCTTCATGCCGGCGTGCTTGGCCAGGCGCAGGCGCTCGGAGTAGACGGCGGGGATGGTGCCGTTGCCGGGAAGCGCGATGCCCAGCGCCTCGCACAGGCAGTTCATGGAGTTGGCGGTGAACATGCCGGAGCACGATCCGCAGGTGGGGCAGGCCGAATCCTCGAGGTACTTGAGCTCCTCGTCGGTCATGGTGCCGGCTTGGACCTGACCCACGCCGTCGAACAGCGAGTTGAGGTCGGTGGTGGGGCCGCAGGTGCAGCCCTGCTTGTGGCCGGGAAGCATGGGACCGCCCGAGACAAAGACGGTGGGCAGGTTCACGCGCAGAGCGCCCAGTACCATGCCGGGAACGATCTTGTCGCAGTTGGGGATGCACACGGCGGCGTCGAAGGCATGACCTTGGACGGCGATTTCGAAGCTGTCGGCGATGGTCTCGCGCGAGACCAGGCTGTAGTGCATGCCGTCGTGGTTCATGGCGATGCCGTCGCACACGCCGATGGTATCGATCTCGAAGGGCACGCCGCCGGCCATGTAGATACCGGCCTTCACGGCCTCGGAGATCTTGTCCAGGTTATTGTGACCGGGGATGATATCGCTTTTGGAGCTAAAGACCGCGACGAGCGGACGATCCATCTCCTCATCGGTGAGTCCGTCTGCCTTAAGGAGGCTGCGGTGGGGGGCTCGGGCCAATCCGCGCTTGATGGCATCGCTTCGAAGTTGCACGCTCGTGTCTCGCTTTCTCGCTACGCTGGGTAGTCAACGGTGTGGTGAGAAAATGCGAGCCAGATAGCGGTTGCCCATCGCTCGATGCCTGTGACGGAAGGCTTCCGGCCCAAAGATACTTGCGCTTGTCGGTCCGTGCGGGGTGACCGCCGGCCGGGCGCGTTCGCTCGAGGCTGCTCGAGGAGGTGTTCGGGGCCGTCCACCGCAGGTTCTCAGGTCCGCCTGCTTGCTGTGGGATGGATGGGGCTCCTACTCGTCCTGTCATCGCATTTACTCGTTGGCGGCTACTATACAGGAATATTGCGACGAGTGGTAGAAAAGTTTGGTAAAAGGCAGGAAATGCTGCATACGGCTAAAGTTTGCAGGAAAAATAATGCCCCCGTGATCTAGAGCGATCGCAGGGGCATGCGTTTTGATATACGCGCTGGGAACGGCGGGTTTGTTTACAGCTGGGTCTGAACGATCTGCGGAGTGAAGCCGGCTTCAGCGAGCGCCTCGACGATCTGCTGCTTGTGGTCCTCGCCATACGCCTCGATAGTTACACGCAGCTCCACCGCGGCGTTGCGGTTGGTGGTCACGAACTGGTTGTGATCGAGTTTGATGACGTTGCCGTTTTGCTCGGCGATGGCGCTTGCCACCTTGAGGAGCATACCGGGGCGATCGGGCAGCATCGTGGAGACGGTGAAGATGCGTCCGCGCTGGATCAGGCCGTGCTGCACGACGCTCGCCATGGTGATGACGTCCATGTTACCGCCGGAGAGGATGGAGACCACGCGCTTGTTCTCGGCGGGCAGGTGCTTGAGCGCCGCCACGGTAAGCAAGCCGGAGTTCTCGACGATCATCTTGTGATTCTCCACCATGTCGAGGAAGCAGCCGATGAGCTCCTCGTCGGGGATGCGAATCACGTCGTCGAGGTTTTTCTGCAGATAGGGGAAGACCTTGTCGCCCACCTCGAGCACAGCGGTGCCGTCGGCGATGGTGTTGGCATGGTCAAGCTTGACGGTGTGGCCAGCTTCGAGCGCTCGCGTGAGGCTGGGTGCACCCTCGGGCTCCACGCCGATCACGCGGATCTTGGGGTTGTACAGCTTGGCAAAGGTCGAGACGCCGCAGGACAGGCCGCCACCGCCCACGGGAACCAAGATGGTGTCGACCAACGGTAGCTCCTGGATGATCTCCATGGCGATGGTGCCCTGGCCGGTAGCGATGGTCTCGTCGTTGAACGGCGGGATATAGGTGAGGCCCTCGCGCTCGGAAAGCTCGATGGCGTGCGCCTGCGCCTCGTCGAATACGTCGCCAAAAAGCACGACCTCGGCGCCGTAGCCCTTGGTACGCTCGACTTTGATGAGCGGCGTGGTGGTGGGCATTACGACCACGGAGCGTGCACCCGCGTGCGAGGCAGCGTAGGCCACGCCCTGTGCGTGGTTGCCGGCGCTTGCGGTGATGACGCCGCGGTCGAGCTCCTCCTGGTTGAGCTTGGAGATCTTGTAGTAGGCGCCGCGCAGCTTATAGGCACCCGTGCGCTGCATGTTCTCGGGCTTGAGCCACACGCGGTTGCCGCATTGCGCGGAGAGCGAGGGGCTCTCGATCAGCTTGGTCTCCTGAGTGACTTCCTTGACCTTCGCGGAGGCCTCCTCAAATGCCTCGAGGGTGAGCATGTCTGCCATATGCACTTCCTTTTGAATTTTGCGCGTGCGCCGCCGGTGATTTGCCTATAGTAAGGCAATCGGCTTTTCAAAATGTTGAGGTTTATGCAAAAAGGAGTGCGCACTCATGGAAGAGACTCGTTTCGATGTACGTACGGCCTCGGTGCCGCCGCTGTTTCGTATCCACGATGCAGACGTGGTTCGTGCCGGCAAGACCATTTTGCATGTGGACGATTTCAGCCTGGCGGAGGGCGAGCACGTAGCGCTGCTCGGCCCTAACGGTGCGGGCAAATCGACGTTTATCCAGCTGCTTACGCGCGAGGTTTTCCCTCTGTACCGCGATGAGCCGCCCGTGCGCTTCCGCGGACAGGAGCGCCCCTTGCTGGACGATATCAAAAGTGCCCTCGGCATCGTGAGCTCGACCATGCACGAGCAGGTGCGCGTGCACCTGCCGGCAGAAGAGATCGTATGCGGCGGCATCTTTGGCACCCTGGGCCTGCCCATGCATCGTGAGGTGAGCGAGGCCGATCATACACGCGCGCTCGAGGCACTCGACCGCTTGCATATCGCGAGCCTTGCCGAACGCGACATCATGACGCTCTCCACCGGCCAGGTGCGTCGCGTGCTCGTGGCGCGCGAGCTGGTGCGCAATCCTTCCG
>CAKUGM010000067.1 GCA_934654625.1 uncultured Collinsella sp.
CCGTCGGCACCCGTATCTTCGGGCCCGTCGCTCGCGAGCTTCGTGACAAGAAGTACATGAAGATCGTCTCGCTCGCACCCGAGACCCTGTAGTTAGGGGAGACCAGTATGTCTATGTCCATTAAGAAGGGCGATAACGTCAAGGTGCTCTCCGGTAAGGATCGCGGCAAGACGGGTACCGTCCTGCGTGCGCTTCCCTCTGAGGGCAAGGTTGTCGTCGAGGGCGTGGCCATCGTCAAGAAGGCCGTCAAGCCCAACCCGCAGAATCAGCAGGGCGGCATCGTCAGCCAGGAGGCTGCCATCGATGCTTCCAACGTCCAGCTTATCTGCCCCAAGTGCGGCCAGTCCACTCGCGTTGGCCACAAGAAGGACGGCAAGAACAAGCTTCGCGTTTGCAAGAAGTGCGGCGCTGAGTTCTAATTTGCCCTTCGCACCTATGCGGTAAGCAATGAAAAAGGACCTCGGGTTTCCCGGGGTCCTTTTCTTGTTTAAGGGGTCGTATGATGGGGCTTGGTGTCGGTTCCGAGGCTGTACCAGGTGTTTACTTGCCCGTAGCATCTTTCTCTTGGGGGAACAGAGCGTCCATCCGGCGGGGGGTAGGCGCCTCGATCGTTATCCGCTCGTGCGTAATGGGATGCGTTAACGTCATGCCGCAAGCATGGAGCATGAGGTCGTAGCGTTTGTTCCCGGCTCGGCGTACGGGGCGTCCGTAGAGCTCGTCTCCAAGGAGTGGAAGCCCAAGCGAAGCGAGGTGCACGCGTATTTGGTGTTTGCGGCCCGTCAGAAGCTTGATATCAAGCAACGAGAGGTCGGGGGCTGTGCTGTTGCGCTTGCGCGTGGCCAGGACCGTGATGCGTGTTTGAGCAGGTTTGCCGGTCTTTGAGACGCGCATGCGTCGCGCATCGTGTCGGTCGCGTCCGAGAGGGGCGTCTATCGTTCTCGTTTTCCAAGCGGGGATTCCGCAGCAGATGGCGCGATAGCGCTTCGAGGTGTCGTGAGCGGAAACGATTGCATCGAAGGCTGGCTGTGTCTCTTTATTGAGAGAGAACAATACGATGCCCGTCGTATCGCGGTCCAGGCGATTGAGAGCCTGCAGATCGTGGGCAGCGCTTGTGCTGTTTGAGCTTAGAAGCCAGGTGCGAACCTGGTCGGTAAGGGTTTCGGTGCCGCATCCGTCGCCGTGCACGATGATTCCCGCGGGCTTATCGACCGCGAGCAGATATTCGTCCATATAGAGCGCTGCGATAGTTGCGCCGTCAGCGGTAGCCATGGCTATGAAACCCCTACAAAAAGACAGCCCGACGTCGTCCCCGCTAAGCGATGGGCGGGCTTTCGTCCGTCAATCGAGGCCAAAAGCGCACGTTTCGCATGGGCGACGTAGCGGGTGAGTTCTTCGGTATCAAGGAGCGTGCCATCGACGGCAAAGCGTGTGACGCCACAGCTGATGAGTGCGGGAATTTGCGGAGTCAAGTCGAGCGGATAGGCGTCATAGAGACGCGAACGACCGTGGAGGTCGGTGCGAACAGGGAAGACCTTGCCGTCGATATTTTTAATCGAGTAGTTTTGACGGCGCAGCTGGCAGCGCGAGCAGTCGTGGGCGCAGCGATCTATGACCTGCAAGATGCAGTGCTCGCTTGTCATGACGCGCGGCTTACCCAAAACGGTGATGCCGCAGGCGGCCTGTGCATATGGGGCGATGCGTTCGATTTCTGCAAGCGTGAGCTCGGGGGAAAACCAGATGGCCCCGGCCCCATGGTCTTCCATAGCGCGAATGCAGGCGAGGTTGTGCACGGGCAGGCAGCTTCGAATTTCGGCGATAGCGCCGGTCTGCTGTGCGAGGGATAGCTCGGAGATGTTACCGACGGCGACGGGGCGTCCAGCTTGTGCCCAGGCATCAAGACGCTCGTGATCGGCGGCGCGACACACCTCATCGAGGATGGGGATGATCGCTAGGTCCTCAAGGTCCTGCGGGGCGATTCCTTCTGCAAGCAGGTTGTCGACCGTCATATAGATGAGGTCTGCACCGGCACATCGTGCGGCATACGCGGCGGCACGGCTGGTAACGGTTGCGCAAATCTGGGCGCGGTGTGCAGATTCAGCTTTTTTGTTGAGAGAAGAAGCTGTGAGGGCTGTCGTCTCGAAAGAGGGGAGGGCGCAAAGCTCTTCAGCACGCGCAACATAGCCTGCAAGCATACGCTCTTCAAGGAGGCGGCAGGCTTCGGCGCGAACCTTATGCACGGCAGAGAAGCTCATGCCGCAGCCGTGATCGAGTTCGACCTCAAATGAGACGGCCTCGAAGGGTGAAGACCCCATGCGCCCAACATGCTCAACAAGGTCGGCTTCGGCAACGGGTCGCGTTCGAGCGGGCTCGACGGTAAAGCCCGAGGCCGTGGCGCAGAAGGCCGGATCGTCTGTGCAGGCGAGCGTGACGGAAAACGGCTTGCCAAGAAGGGCGGTGACGCAAACGTCGACCATACGCTTGCGGGGGACATCGCGCTTGACGGCGGCGCTTGCGGCGTCGAGTGCCGCCTGGCTGCGAATAAGGCGAACGATGCAGCCTTTGGGCATAACGCGGGCAGTGCGTACCTCGATGTGCTCGCCGGCGGGGGTGTCGGCGCCGGCGATCGCGGTCAGGAACTTCTCGGGTTCGTTTTCATGGCGCAGCTCAAGAAGATCGCCTTTGCCTACGGGTTCGGTAAGGACGATGCGCGTGATGCCCGCGCGAGCGCGGCGATCGTCAGGCGCCAAGCCGTGCGTAACCACGCGCTTGCTCGAAACGACGCTGCCCACGATCTGCCCGCGATTGTTGGAACGCTCGTAGCTCATCATGCTGTCGTCCGAGATGCCATGCTGGTAGGCACTGGTGAAGTCGCGGTTAAAGCAGCGCTTGAGTTGACGCGCGCGCAGCGTGTGGTCGCGCTCGCTGGGGTTGACGCCGGCGAGGATATCGTTGAGTTGCGCACGATAGGCGCTGCAGATGGAATGAACGTAGTCGGCTGCCTTCATGCGTCCTTCGAGTTTGAGGGCGCCGGCGCCCGCGTGGAGAAGCTCGGGCAAAAGGTCGATCGTGCAGTTGTCGCGCGGACAGAGGGCGCGTTCGCGACCCGGCGTGGGAACGATGTCACCGCTCGGATCGATTACTTCGTAGGGAAGGCGGCACGGCTGTGCGCACATGCCGCGATTGGCAGAGCGGCCAGCGCAGGCAAAGCTTGAAAGCTCGCAGAGCCCGGAGTAGCAAAAGCAGATTGCGCCATGACTAAAGATCTCGAGGTCGATATCGACACTCGAGATCTCGTGAATCTCTTCGAGAGAGAGCTCGCGCGAGAGCGTCACGCGGTCGGCACCAGCCTCGCGGCACCAGGTGGCACCGCGTTTGTCGTGGATATTCGCTTGGGTGGAAATATGGGTCTCAAGCTGCGGCATCAAGCGCTTGACTTCAAAAAAGAGGCCCCAATCCTGGATGATGAAGGCATCGGCGCCCAAACACGCGCAGCGGCGGATGAGCTCGAGGGCGTCGGCCATCTCTTCATCCTTGATCGCGATGTTGACGGTGACGTAGACGCGCGTGCCGGCAAGATGGGCCATGCGGCATGCTGCCTCGAACGTCTCGTCGGTAAAGTTGTCGGCCTTGCGGCGGGCGTTGAACTCGCCCATGCCGCAATAGATGGCGTCGGCTCCTGCGGCGACGGCAGCCGCGAAGGGCTCGGGGCCGCCCGCGGGTGCAAGCAGCTCGGGGTAGGTGGGGGCGGTTAGATGCGATGCGCGCGCATCGGAGTTCGCATTGGGGTTCAAGGTTGCCATGCAGATCTTTCTCACTTGATTTTGTACAGTGAAGTATACCGTTTTGCGTCACTTGGGCGTATTATCCCAAGGTATCGTCATGAGCAAAAGACAGGAGCAATCATGTCCAAAGAAGCAGTCATTCCCGGCAACGCCCCCGCACCCCTGGGGCCCTATTCCCCGGCGGTCAAGAGCGGCAACATGCTGTTCCTTTCCGGCCAGCTGGGCCTCAATCCCGCTGACGGCAAGCTTCCCGAGACCGTGACCGAGCAGGCCGAGCAGTCGCTGAAGAACATCGAGAATGTCTTGGCTGCTGCAGGGGCTACGACCAATAACGTGGTCAAGACCACCGTCTTTTTGAACGATATCGCCGATTTCGCCGCGGTGAACGAGGTCTATGCCAAGCACTTCGAGGCCCCCTTCCCGGCGCGCAGCGCGGTCCAGGTTGCGGCTCTGCCCGCCGGTGCCCTCGTCGAGATCGAGTGCATCGCCTCGCTGTAGCAAAAGAGGGATACGCGCGAAAAAGGGCCCGTTGCCGAAGTTCATGATTCGGCAACGGGCCCTCTGCTGTCGCATGCCGTGGTATGCGACGCGTTTGCTACTGGCCGGTACTTCCCGAGAGCGCCTTGGTGAGTGTCATGCCGCCCTTCCAGTTGGGGAAGACGTGGTGATAGTAGTCCGTCTGGACGATGTACTTGGCCATGCTGTAGCGATTGCGCACGAGTTCATTCATAGACGAGACATAGGAGTCTTGGTCATCGAGGCTTACGCCTTCTGCCGGTGTGAAGGTGCCCAGCGAGGCCTCATAAGTGCCCGCGCGCGTGATCCAACTGTAGCCCCCGCCGTAATCGGCAAAGATGGCAACGTGCATATCGGTGCTTACGTTGCCCGGATCGGCATCGGGCGCCAGGACGTCTCGGCCCGAGAGCAGGCGCGAGTCGTAGTCAAAACCAAAGAGGTTGAGCAACGTGGGGACGATATCGACCGCGGTGCAGGGGTCGTCGATCTTCACGGGGTCCTTCATAGAGCCGCACCACAGGATGAGCGTGTTCTTGTAGCGCGAGGTGAGGGATTCGTTATCGTTGATGCCGGTCATCTCGGCATAGTAGTCGACGTCGCTCTTTTCGGTCATGGCATACGGGTAGTGATCGGGAGTGAGCACGATCACGGTATCGTCGGCGATGCCCGCCTCGTCGAGCTCTTCCAGCAGATACTCCAGGGCGTATTCGAGCTCCTGCTGAGACGCCTTATAGGCAAGAACGGTCTCGGAACCCTCCTCGCCATCCATGACGTCTTTGTTCTTGCGCGACATATCGTTGACGTTCCAGCCATAGTTGCAGTGGCCCGATACGGACATGTAATAGGTGTGGAAAGGTGTGCCGTTGTTCTTGTAGGCATCGATTTGCTGGTCGATGGTCGCTTGCATCATTTCGAGGTCCGAGCGCGGCCAGGCGTCGGTGGGGAGCTCCAGGCCGTTGCCGATGCCAACGAAATCGTAGCCCAGGTTGGGATGGGTGACGTTTCGTCCGTAATAGGTATAGGTGTTGTTGTGATATGCCATGGTGGTGTAGCCGCGCGTCTGGAACTGCCAGCCCAGGCCAAAGGGCATGGCGTTGTCGCCGCTCTCGGCAAAGGCGGTATTACCGTTGACCCATGTTGGAATGATGCCGCACATGGCCGCGAATTCGCCGCCCGTGGTCGATTGCGTCCAGTTGGGCTGGTAGTAGTTGCTAAAGACAAAGCCGTTGTGCGAAAGCTTGTAGAGCGCGGGCGTACGGTCTTTATCGATGGTGGCGTAGGAGAAGCCCTCGGCGGTGATGAAGATGAGGTTCTTGTCTTTGAAGAGGCCGGTGTACTGGTTTTGCTGGGTGGGAACTTGCGAGGCGAAGTATTGGTCCATGGTGCGCAGGGTATCGTCGCTGTCGTTTGCGATAAGCGCATCGAAGTCGATATCGAGTTCGTTGGGCTGGTAATCAGCCTGCTTTACGGCGGCCGAAGCGCTAGCGTCGGGGGAGTCGAATGTGGGCGTCGGCATACCGAAGATGGAGTACTTGGCTTCAAGGCGCAGTGAGTTCACGAGGCCAAAGCGCGGAATAGCGCTGTTGGCGGTGTATTCGGTCGTGTAGTACTGGATGTCGTTTCCAAGATGGCACACGACGATATTGGCGGATTGGGCGAGCACGAAGACGATTAGGCTCACGAGGATGGAAAAGATGGGGGTACCGGCTTTTACGTTGCCGTTTTCGGGCGCGACGCGCTGGCGAAAGACGATGGCGAGCACGCCCGGTGCAAGCGCAAGCGGGAAGAACCAGATGTTCTTGATGATGGCGCCCACGGCTTCGCCCATGAAGTCGCCGGCGACCTGCCCTCCCATGCCAAACATATAGGCGATCTGATAGTAGATGCCAAAGAAGTTCTGCACACAGCACTCTGCGATGACGATGGCGCCAAAGAGAAGAAGCACGGCGGCGATGATGACGCGTGAGATGACCTTACGCGGAATGAGGTTTGAGACAAACCAGAGAAGCGCGCCTATGGCAACGCTGGATACAACAATGCGAAGAAGACCGAGACCAATAAAGGGGCTGCTGGTGTTGGCGATGCGCAGGAGGCATTCAAGGTAGAGGAAAGCGCCACTGAGGTAGAGGAGCGGAAGCATCTCGCGCAGGGTGAACAGCGGTGCTGATGAAGCCCGCGTCGCCGCTGTGGCGCGCTTGCGAGTTGGTTTTAAGGGTGCGGCGTGCTTTGGCGCCGGTGCCTTCGCGTGCTGTTTCATGGCTGTCTCTCCGTAGGGTTAATGACCGGGTTCCGATGCGTGTCGGAACTTTAACCTTAGCAGACTGATGGAGATAAATGGGCTTTTAAGTGCTCTGACGGCACGGATGTGTCCTAAGCGTTTCCGTGCCGTTCGTGCTGCGGGCGGTTTATTTCCAAATGAAGCAGAAAATCCCATTTAGACGGCACGGGGACCATGCTAATTGGGATTTTCTGCTTCATTTGGAGTGTGAAGGCGGTGACGGGGTTCGATCCCATGAAGGGGTAACAAAAAAGGCCTCAACCGGAGTTGAGACCTCATACGTTACAAGTGGTGGAGACGAGGGGGATCCGCGTGCGGCTGCGCCGCCCGCTCCCGCTTCGGCGCGTGCCCGCGCCTCGCGCGCTGCGCTGGAAAACGCTCCGCGTTTCCTCGGCTCCGCGCCCCGAACGGGGTTCGATCCCATGGAGGGGTAACAAGACGATATGAGAAAGCCATTGGGGGCGCCTCCCCCGCGGCGCAGCTTCTTTCCGCGGGCTCGGGGTGCCACAATGGGCTTTGAGTATCGGCCCGTGCGGTAG
>CAKUGM010000068.1 GCA_934654625.1 uncultured Collinsella sp.
ACAAGCCCGGCACCAACGTCACGGGCGCTTCCGACCTCACCCCGGTCGCCGAGCAGCTCGAGATGATGCAGAAGGTGCTGCCCGACGTCAAGAAGGTCGGCCTGCTTTACTGCACCGCCGAGTCCAACTCCGACGTCCAGATCAAGGCCGCCAAAGAGGAACTCGACAAGCTTGGCATCGAGTACGATGACTTCACCGTCTCCAGCTCCAACGAGATCCAGTCCGTGGTCGAGTCTGCCGTGGGCAAGGTCGACGCACTGTACTCCCCCACCGACAACACCATCGCTGCAGGCGCCGCGCAGGTCGGTCAGATCTGCAAGGAGAACAAGCTCCCGTTCATCGCCGGCGAAGAGGGCATGTGCAACGCCGGCGGCGTGTTCACCCTCTCCATCAACTATGAGGACCTGGGCCGCGCTGCAGGCGAGATGGCCATCAAGATCTTGAAGGGCGAGGCTAAGCCCGAGGATATGGCCATCGAACACCTCTCCACCAAGGACCTGGTCGTCGTGAAGAACGAGGAGATGGCAGAGGCCATCGGCCTTGACCTCTCCGCTCTCGACGCATAAGGTCTGGCGGCGAGCTCGGCTTTCGATTGTCACTATTTGCGCCGCGACGCGCCCGCCCACGGGTCCGTCGCGGCGTATTTGGTATCCCGCGCTATCATTGAGCGGTATTTGTATTTTGAGCGCGCCCCTAGAGGAGCGCTCCGACGTAACATAAGGAGGCACATCGCATGTCCGTCGCATTGCAGGGCGCCATCTCGCAAGGCATCCTCTGGGGCATCATGGTGCTCGGCGTGTTCATCACGTTCCGCCTACTCGACATCCCCGATATGACCGTTGACGGCAGCTTCGCCCTGGGCGGAAGCGTCGTGGCGGTGCTTATCGTCAATGCCCACGTTCACCCCGCTTTGGCAATTCTCGCTGGCATGGTTGCCGGCGGTCTGGCCGGAGCCGTCACGGGAGTGCTCACCACGGTATTTGAGATTCCCGCCATTCTCGCAGGTATTCTCACCCAGATTTCACTGTGGTCCATCAACCTTCGCATCATGGGCAAGTCGAACACCCCGCTTTTGGCCAACGACACGATCTTCTCCGATGTGTCCAAGCTGACCGGTTTGCCTCAAAGCACTGTCTCGGCCCTCATGGGCATCATCATCGCGGTTGTCATCGTGATCGCGCTCTATTGGTTCTTTGGCACCGAGGTCGGTTCCGCCTTGCGCGCTACCGGCAACAACGAAGATATGATCCGCGCGCTCGGCGTCAACACCAACCGCACCAAGATGATTGCCCTCGTGCTCTCCAACGCGCTCGTGGGCCTTGCGGGCGGCCTGATCTGCCAGAGCCAGAAGTACGCCGACATCGGCATGGGAACCGGCGCCATCGTCATCGGCCTTGCCGCCATCGTCATCGGCGAGGTGCTCGGGCGTCTGCTCCCCGGCGGTCTTTCCAAGTTCGGCGCACGCCTTGCGGCCGCCGTCGTGGGCTCCGTGGTTTACTTCCTTATCCGCGCTTTCGTGCTGCAGATGGGCATGGACGCCAACGACATGAAGCTGCTCTCGGCCATCATCGTCGCGCTTGCCCTGTGCGTCCCCGTTGTCTGGGAGAAGTACAAACTGCGCAGCTCCTACTCGAGGGGAGATGATCAGGATGCTTAAGCTCTCTCACGTCAAAAAGACGTTCAACAAGGGAACCGTCACCGAGAAGCGCGCTCTCACTGGTGTCGACCTTGTTCTTAACGACGGCGACTTCGTTACCGTGATCGGCGGCAACGGCGCTGGCAAGTCAACATTGCTCAACATGATCGCCGGCGTGTACCCGCTCGACTCGGGCGTTATCGAGCTCGACGGCAAGGACATCTCGCGCATGACCGAGCCGCAGCGTGCCAAGTACCTGGGCCGCGTGTTCCAGGACCCCATGCGCGGCACCGCCGCCGACATGCAGATCGTCGAGAACCTGGCGCTCGCCAAACGTCGCGGCCTGCACCGTGGCCTTGCCTGGGGCGTCACCAAAGAGGAAAAGGCCGAATTCCCGGCGCTCCTCAAGAAGCTTGACCTCGGTCTCGACACGCGCATGGAAGCCAAGGTCGGTCTGCTTTCGGGTGGCCAGCGCCAGGCCCTCACGCTGCTGATGGCCACGCTCACGCAGCCTAAGCTCCTGCTGCTCGACGAACACACTGCAGCACTCGACCCCAAGACCGCGTCCAAGGTTCTCAACCTCACCGAAGAGATCGTTGCCGAAAACAACCTCACCACGCTGATGGTCACACACAACATGAACGACGCCATCCGTCTGGGCAATCGCCTTATCATGATGCACGAGGGCCACATCATCTACGATGTAGCCGGCGAAGAGAAAAAGTCGCTCACCGTGCCCGACCTGCTGCAGAAGTTCGAAGAGGTCAGCGGTGGCGAATTTGCCAACGACCGCATGCTGCTAAGCTAATTCAAGCACACATGCGCACCCGCAAGGGACTGCGATTCTAAACAGCCTGTTTTGAATTTATTCTCCGAGCCATCCGAGCGTTAGAGTTCCCGCAGGTAGATTGTCTGAGCCTTACGAATGATATACAAAAATCCGAGCTTTTTACTCAATTTAGGATATTCGTAGGATATTACAGACCCCCTCTAGGTAATAAAAAATCCCCTCCCGGCGCAATGCCGAGAGGGGTGAAAGAGGGGGCTAATAAACCAACATACCGCAGCCCGTGGTCACGCAATAGGCGAATACCGCGAGCCATCCCAGGATAGCCAGGATGTAAAGCAAATCTAAGCGCGTCATTTGAAGAACGACCCGTCATTGAGCTTGCGCTGCATCGTCTTGATGGTGGGCGATTTCCAGTCGAGCTTGCCGTCCTGCTTGGTGACTCCAGAACCGTGCTTCATGCCCCACGCAATAAGCGCGTTGATGGTGTCGGGGCCTAGGATGCCGTCTTGCGTAAGTCCGAACTTCTTCTGAATCGGCTTGATAGCGTATGAGCCGGGGTCTTTGCCCTCGGGATATACGAACTCGAAGCACCCGTTGCACCCGGCCAAGCGCCACCTGTGCTTGGGGTTCTGGCGCGAAACGATACCGTCCTTGTATGGGCACCCGGCCTGAATCTGGATGGAGCGGGTAGTGTTCTCGCCCCAGATGCCATCGACCGTGATGATATCGTGCGTGGGCCTTACGATAATGGGCGTATCGTCCACCTCGTCGTAGGGCGGGCGAATGATGTACTGCACCACGCCCCAGCCACGGGTACGGCGCATGACGCGGCCATTGCCCGTGTTGAACTCGATGGTCTGGATACCGACGTTCCGGCCCAAGTTAAGCTCGACGATACCGACGTGGTCGCTGTAGCTATCATCGTCGATATTGCCGTCCCAGCGGAAAAGCACGATATCGCCCTCTTGGGCGCTCTTGCGGTCGACCACGCGCTTGGTCTTCTTCGCTGCTTCACGGATAACGCCGCACGCCGCCGTGGGCAGACCGGGGCAAGCCTGCCCGGCCTGGTCGAAAGACCACGATTGCCCCATGGCGCAAAACGCGATGCCGTTTTGGGCAAGCCACGCCTGCCCCGTCTTGGATGCCAGCCAGCGCCCGTACTTCGTGCCCTGCAGCGGGTCTTTGTGTCGGTCGTAGCCGATTTCCCCGCGCTCGATTTGGAGCACCTTATTCGCGGTCGACATAATCAACCTCGATTACATCGCAGATATCTTCTGGACCGTCGGAGTCGTAGCCTTGGCCGTTGTTCCAGCTCAGGGCTTTCTTAAGGCGCTCGACCTCTTCATCGGAAAGCTCTACGGTCTTCTCCTCGTCGGCCATCGCTAGACCTCCTTGGTGGATGCGAGCGGGCTTTTGCCGTCCGCCACCTCGGGCAAGCCGCCCACGCTCGTAAGCAGGCTCACGACAGCGGCCACGCCGGATACGCTCGCGATTTGAATCCAATCGAGGTCAGTGAAGCCCACAGCTCCCGTGCCGATTAGGGACACTGCCGTCTGCGCTGCCGTCTTGATTGCGCGGATGCACGCGGCGATTGCCCAAGCCTTGTATTCGTCCATTTGTGACTCCTTTTCTCTAGTCGGTCCCGCCCGTGCGAAACCGTGCGTCGCAGTTGTCCTCGACCCGCTCAACGCGCGTAGATAGGGCCTGTACCTGCTGCTCCACGCGCGTCAACCGCTCTGAGTGGTCATCGAGCTTGCGCGACATCTCACGCACTGCGTCTCGCGTGTCGCTGCACGTCTCCCAGATGCGGTCCAGGCGGTCTCCCATGCGGGCCTTGTCGGTCACGCCCTCTTTCATGGCGGTCAATCGCCCGATCAAAAACGTCGCGACAGCAATCGACGCGCTGATAACCGCCGTTACCTCGGCGGGTGTTACGGTGTGCTGCATCCTCTTCACCTCCCCGCCCTCGTCGCTTATTTGCCGTCCAAGTGGATTGTCCGTGGCGCGTCCCTCAATGAATCGGCATGAAAAAGGGGCCTGGTCTCCCAAGCCCCTGTGCCTATCGATTGTCTACTGCGCGTCTACTGCGTGATTTGCTTCCACGCGGATTCGCTGCCGAAAGTTCCCGGCTCGATGGTGTTGCCGTCCATGATGGATTCGTACACCACGCCGTACTTCTTGACGCGCTCGCCAACGGCGTAGCTCTTGCCCTGCTGCCATTCCTCCACGTCCGTATCGGTGGAGGTGGAGGGCAAGACAGCCGCCCACCTCTGAGGGGATGCACCGGGCGCTACCGTGTCGCTGGACGTGTGCGCGGCGATGCACTTGTACAGCTTGCCGTGGTACACGACGCGGTCACCCTGAGCGTAGCAATGGCCGTCGCTCTCCCACTCGGGGAAGAGTGCGGGGACCTTGAGCGCATCATCGTCGCTCAGAGACGCGGCCTGCATCTGGGCGAGCGTCGCCGCAGCGTCCGCCACGGTGCCAACGTCCGGCACGACCGTCCACGTCTGAACGATTTGGGTACCGCTGTCGATGAATCCCATCTGGGCATGGTATCCCGCCGGGATATTCTCGGGCGCGGTGCTCTCGATAATCGGCACCCCGCCAGTGGTGGTCAACATGACGATGCCGTTTGTCATAGTGCCTGTAAGCATGTAAGGCTCCTTTCGTGGGGGTTCATATGGGATTGTGCTGGCGCGGTACCCGAACGGCGATAGTACGCATTACGTAAATATACAGAGCTGGTCTTCCGGTGCTTTATATGCGCAGCGTATCGGCAATTACTGCACCTGTATGATTAACGGTTCGGTAAGAACCCCGGCTGCATGGACTGAGGTTGCGATAGGCACACTACCGGAGGAATATCGCCCAACTCACTGGTTTATCGCGCCGTTCGTCGTGCAAAATTACGGAGCTGCCTGCGGAGTCATGAACGTTGGAACGAACGGTAACGTCATTATTCAAGGCAAAGGCGGCAATGGCGGATGGAACTCCACCCAATGGGTATTCGGCAGCGTTTCGTATCCGGTGCCGTAAATCTACAGTGCATATGTCATAGACCCGTAGCAGCTAATGGGTTTTCCGCCTTTATAGCTGAGTGCGATACGCCCGTTTGTTTTTATCTCCACGACGTTGGTTATGCCTGCATTCCACCATTGCGTCGCCATTAGTCCGACAGCATGAATGCCTTCTTTCGGTGCATACTCAGCCGGAATATTACCGAGGGTAACTCCCCATTTTTCAGTATTGCTACCAAACGGAAAGTCTGATTTATTACTCCACTTGATTGTTACCGTATTCGCATTTTTCCAAGCAGTTACAAAAAATCCGTTCGGAATATTAGTCACATCCAACCTTACAGAATGCGTATTATCCGCGTTTGCAAGGATTCCGGTGACAACCGATACGTGGGCGTAGGTATCGACGATAACCCTGTCTCCAACCTGGGCGCTAGAGCACGCCACTGTCATTCGCAGGCCGCGCAGGATGCACTCTGATGTAACTCCGTTCACGTCTGTGTAATCGCCCATGCTTACGTCGATCGTTCCGTCACCGTTCACACGGCTCACGGTGGCAAATGTGCGTGAGATTCCGTTGCTCCCGGCCTTCGACGCACCCGCCTTAGCGGCCTTCTCAAGCGCAAGCCTGCCAAGGTTTCTGACGCGCGTCTCTTCGTCTCTTGCTAAATCCATTCTTACCTCCTGACGAAATGCCTTAACTCTGCGCTCACGGGGCAACCTCCGGTAAGCGATAGCTTCTGGGTGCGAACCTCGAAGATTCCGTTTATGCCGCCGGATTTGTAGTTGAAGTTCACGCTGTCGTTTACAGTGATCGGCACATACGGGTGAGAGATAGTGGCCCTCAAGATAGTCGCTTGGGCGGTCTTCAACTTGCTCGCAGCGGTCTTGTTCGCGTGCGCCTGGCGCTCGCTGTCGGTCTTGCCGTCCGGTAGGTCGTTGTACGTGTATCCTCTGGTGATAACGCGCCCGCGACTTACTGTTGATAGCGGAGAATTCGGGTCCGTGTCGTATGCTTCACCGATAACTACCTTATCCTCGTTCTCATAGCGCGTGACCACGTGGTTGGCAACGCTCGTGATGTCGTGCTCCTCGCTCACGCTCGACTCGAACAGCGCATTCTTGCCCTCGATGAAATCCCAGCTCGCACC
>CAKUGM010000069.1 GCA_934654625.1 uncultured Collinsella sp.
GCGTGACGCTTGCTGCCCGCGGCCACTACGACCAGCTGGGCGAACTCGATGCCGACTTCGGCATGACGGCGACGCGCTGGGAGCGCGCACTCGACGCGTATTACGAACAACACGAAGAGATCCTCACGGATGCCGATGCCCGCTCCTCCGCGATGCTTTCCATCGATGAGGCCGACGAGCAAGCCGCCCACGTCTGGCATGTCCATCAGATCTTTGCCGACGAGGATGGCGATCACGACTTCGGCATCATGGCCGACCTCGACCTCGACGCCACCCAAGAGGAAGGCGAGGCCGTCTTCAAAAACTACCGCGTGGGCTTTATTGAAGACCTGCTTGACTAGCCCCAATGTGACAGCAAAACGACAGGTTTAATCTGTCACATTTTCACATGTCATCCATACATGTGTAGGAATGGTGAATATGTGACAGAATAAACCTGTCGACTTTTTGTCACATAGGGGTGCCATCCGGGAAAGGATGGCACCCCTCTTGTTTAGCGGCGGCCGCAGTAGGCGTCGCGGGCGATGTTGACTAGGTCCTGCTTGGACACGGCGCGCGGGTTGGACGGTGTGCAGCGGTCGTGCTGAGCCGCCTCGGCGATGCCGGAAAGCTCGGCCTCGAATGCCGCGGGCTCAAACTGCGGCAGGTCGGATAGGGCGTTCTCGACGCCCAGGCACTCGCGCAGCTCAATCACGCGGGCCAGCAGCTCGTCGGCGTCTGCCAATCCCAAATCGTGAGCCAGTCGATCATACGGCTCGCGATACTTGGGCTCGCTCATATGGAAACGCATCACATAGGGCAGCAAGATGGCATTCAAGCGGCCATGAGCCACGTGAAAGCGTCCGCCCAGGGCATGCGCCAGCGAGTGATTGATGCCCAAACCGGCGTTGGTGAAGGCGATGCCCGCAGAGCAGGACGCCTCGATCATGCGCGTACGGCTGCGCATGGCAAGACCGTCGCGATAAACTACCGGCAGGTCCTCGAAGACGACGGAGGCGGCCTTCACGGCAAGCGCGTCGGTAAACGGCGTGGCAGCGTTGGAGACATAGGCCTCGATAGCATGCGTCAGTACGTCAAGACCGGTATCGGCCGTGATCTTTGTCGGCACGGTCTTGGTGAAGTCGGCCTCGAGCAGGGCGCCGTCGGGGGCCAGGAAGTCGTCAATCAACACAACTTTGTTTTCGCCGCGCGTAATGACGGCAAAGTTGGTAACCTCCGAGCCCGTGCCCGCTGTGGTGGGAATGGCCATGAAATACGGCTTGTCCATTCCATGCTCGTGGGCGAAGTACAAAATAGCCTTGGTAGCATCGATGCACGAACCGCCGCCAAAGGCGATGACCATATCCGGCCGGACGCGCTCGACTACGGCGACGCCCGCGTCGACGAGCTCCTGGCTCGGATCGGGCTTGACGTCGGAATAGGTCTGATAGCGCGCACCCGCAGGCAGGTGTTGAGCCATCTTGGCGACCATGCCCGAGGACTCCAAAAAGCCGTCGGTAACGATCAGCACATTGCGATAGTTCAGGCCCTCAAGATGATTGATGGCCTGCGACCCAAAAAACAATTCGGTCGTGAGCTTAAAGCCCTGCATGAGAGCCCCTTTCGATTGTTACGAGAAAGTCGTCGCGGCGTTAGCGCTTAACGGGCAAGAGCACCTCGGCGACAAAAAGATCTTGGTTATAGGTGGTCCAGTAGTCGGTCACGAAGCGCTCGAACACGCCGTCGGCCGGCTTAAAACCGTTTGCGAGCGCATAATCGCGCACGCGACGATGGGCCTCGCCGATATTCTCGAACGGACCCGTATGGTACGTGGAGAGATACATGCCACTCTCCACCATCATGCGATTCTCCTCGGCAATGGGACGCAGCGCATGCTGCACGACCGTGACCTCGGACTGCTCTTGAGCATGCTCGGGCTCACAGCACGCATCGAAACTGCTATGGTACAAGATCACCGGACCGGTAATCACGTTGTCGTGTTCCTCGACAAACGAGGTGAAATCGAGGTTGATGATCGCGTCGGCGTAGTTGCCCCAAAAGTGATAGGGCATGGCCAAGAACTCCTGGGCAGAGAAGTACTTAAGGCTCACGTCCTTGGGCTTGACCGAAAGAACGAAATTGGCCTCGTCGATAAGCCCCATCCAATCCTGAATGGTATGGCGGCACTCCTCGAGGCGCGTCATCTCGCGCGTACACGCATCGGCATGGGCGCCGAACATCTCCTTGATCTTGTCGAAACTCTTGGTCTCGAACAGCTCGGAAACCTCGTCGAGCGAAAAGCCCATCATCTTGAGATAGTTGATGATGGGGATGCGCAGAATCGTCTCGAGCGAATAATAACGATATTTATTATCCCCTATGCGATCGGGCTGGAGCAGATTGAGCTTGTCGTAATGGCGCAGCGTGCGAGACGTGATGCCGCACAGCTGACTTGCCTCGCCGATACCCAAAAGCTGACCGTTGTGCAACTCGTCGTCGTTCACATGAGCCATCGTTACGCCTCCAGAACACGTTGAATGAGTACGGCATTCACATAGGTATCCAAAACAGGATTCACATGATCGCCCAACTGGCGCAGCAGCCCGTCGCGCAGGCACCTGAGCGTAGACAGCGAATAGCTCTGGATCTCACAGACATAATAACCAATCGAAGAGATGAGTTTTGGCCGCGTTATCGATCCCCTCACATGCTGCGCCGTCGCGGGAAGTTCGCTCTCGGCGATGTCGAGCATGCGGCGCAATGTGTCCTCAATCTCGTCGAGCACGCAGCGCTTGACCGGCGAAGGAGCCTCCAGGCGCCCCGACCAATCGCGCACAAAAGCCACGGGATCGGTCGCCTCCATCATGCGTGCGTACTTCTCGCGAATCACGTTGCGTCCTGCCGCGTCGGCAGCCACCACGCCATCATGCACAGCCATGATGGACTCACGCGGAAAACTCAGGTATTGGGCAACACGGTGGACAAAGAACCCCACCGCATCGTCTTGGCAGGCAGCGCGACCGTTCATGCCCTGAACGGCATCGAAGTGCACCCATTCAAGCTGTACGAGCTCGCGCAATGCGGAAATTTCCGCCCGAGCAAGGCCCTTGCCCTCAAGCAGCTCCTCGACCGCCGGCATGTTGAAAAACGCCGACATGCCCTGCCGAAGCGCGGAGCGCGACGTCCTGCAGTCTCCCAATGCCAACCCCCTATCGGTATCCGCCGGCCGCAAGCGGGCAGGCGGCAAGATACGGATCTCTCAACGAACCCTGGATGTCCAAGGCCACATCGAGCAAAAAGTCGCTGCCGCACGACGTCCAACCGGTCAAGCGGCCCGCCGCACCGACTGCCTGGCAAAGCGCCTCGACATCGTCTTGATCCACCTGCTCAACCGGCGCCGCGGCGATGGAACGCACAGCCTCGACCACCGGCACAGGAGCGCACGCACGCTCGGCAAGCGAACGATAGGCCCACTTGTAGTACGGCATGTACGTATGAGCAAGCAGATGAAACGCCGCCATGGTGCTCGTCAAAAACTCGCTGCGCGCCGCACTGGCGGCAACGGCATCTTTGCGTGCAAGACAGCGCGGCAAGTTGTACTGTCCCGCCTGCGCCATGGAGGCACAGTGGGCAGCAAACTTCTTACGCATAACCTCGTCGGGATAAAATCCCTGGTACACCACGCGCAAAGCGGAGAACTCGCCACTCGGATCGGCAAAAACCTCGCCGGAGGTAACCTGAGCGAGAAGCTGCTCGGGAATGGCGAGCCACTCCTTTGCGCACTGTGGCGCACGAGAAAGACCGGTGTAGAGGCGATAGAACGCCTGCGCCTCAAAGACACCCACGCGCTTGCCCGCCATCTGCGTCTGCTGGCGCGTGAAACCCTTGAAACCCACAGGCAAAAGGTCGTAGCGGCGCTGGAGCTCCGACGCCTGCGCCTCGTACACATCGGAAGGAAGCCACACGCAGAAGCCGGGACCGAAGTCGTGGTCGCGCGAGATCTCGTCGTCGAAGCCCAAGCACTCCGACCCCTCTCCAACGAGGCCCAGCGCGGCACGGTAACGGACATCGCTCGACAGCCCTTCGAATAGGGAGGGAGCATAGAACTCGCAATACAAACGAGAAAGCTCAAGACCTGTCACAACTTCACCCCGCTTCCGCGCACTTGGCTACAAGAGAAATTAGATGCCCTTGAAGGCATTTGTGAGCTCGTGAATCATCTTCTGGAGCTCGTCGGCGTCGATGACGTCGTTGGGTTTGGCACCCGCAAGCGCATCGGGAGACACGTCGGTGCAGTTGCAGCCCACCGAGTAGCTAATGCCGGAAACCGGGTTGGGCTTCGAGTCGCAGCAGCCCGTAGCGGACACGGCATCGCAGCAACCGGCAGCAGGAGCCGCGGCCTCGGTGTGATGAGCAGCCAGATCGGGGTGCCACTTGGCAAACAGCTCGTCGTGAGCCACGACCTCGTCGGGCTCGATCAAGCCGTTGACCACGCGCTTCACGTTGATGAGGTGCTGCGGGCCCACGTTTTCGGATACGGAGCTGCCGCCCCAGGTGCCGCAACCCAGTGTGAGTGCGAGATCGAGGCCGGTGATAACGCCCGTGCCGCCCTGAGATCCGCCGGTGTTCACCAGGATGCGAGAGGCCGGCTTGACGGAGAACTTGCGCACCATGTCCTTATCGGTGGTGTGGAGGCTCATGGTGTGGCCGATGCCGTTTTGCAGCAGCTCGATAGAGAGCTCGCAGGCCTCTTCCCAGTTGGAAACGGTATAGAAGCCAAGAACGGTGGTGAGTTTCTCGTAGGACAGCGGCCAGGCATCGCCCACGCCGTGCTGCTCGCCGATAAGCACACGAGTGCCCTCGGGAATCGTGATGCCGGCGGCCTGCGCGATTGCCTGCGGGCTGTGACCCACGAACTTCGGACTCATGGAGTGGCCGTTGCGGAAGAGCAGGGCGCAAACCTTCTTGCACTCCTCCTCGGTCATGAAGTAGCCGCCCTGGGCACGGAACTCGGCGATCACGGCGTCGCGGTTGCAGGTCTCGCAGATGATGCTCTGCTCGGAAGCGCAGATGGTGCCGTAGTCGAACGTCTTGGAGGCAAGGATGCGACGGACGGCGTCGTGCACGTTGGCGCTGCGCTCGATGTAGGCGGGCGAGTTGCCGGCACCCACGCCCAGCGCGGGCTTGCCGGAGCTATACGCGGCCTTTACCATGCCGGGACCGCCGGTAGCGATGATCATGGCGACTTCGGGAGCATGCATGAGCTCGTTGGTAGCGGCCATGGAGGAAAGCGTGATGCCCTGGATGACGTTCTCGGGGGCGCCCGCCTCGACGGCAGCCTGGTTCATGAGCTGGATGGCCATACCCGTGCACTTGGCGGCAGCGGGGTGCGGCGAGAAAACGATGGCGTTGCGAGCCTTGAGGGCGATCATCGCCTTGTAGATAACCGTGGAGGTGGGGTTGGTGGAGGGGACGATGCCCATCAGCAGACCAACCGGCTCGGCGATGGAGATGACCTGGTTCTTCTCGTCGGCATCGATAACGCCGATGGTCTTCTTATCGCGGATCTCTTCGTAGAGCAGGGCACTGGCAATGTGATTCTTGTACACCTTGTCACAAACCTTGCCAAAGCCCGTCTCCTCGACGGCCATGTTGGCGAGCACCTGGGCATTTTCCTCGGCAACCTTCACCATGTTACGGAGGATGCGGTCGATCTGCTCCTCGTCGTAATGGGCAAGCTGGTTCGCAGCGATCTTACCCTTGCGGGCGAGGTCGCGGACCGCTTGGATGCTTTGAAGATCGAAATCGTAGTCCTGCATGAGACTCCTTTCGAATCAATCGGTTAGAACGGCTCGTGCGGGCGCGATTACGCGGCGCCGCCGGGCAGGATGGACTCGACTGAGCCGTCGGGGCGCGGGATGACGTGCACGGAGATGAGCTCGCCCACGCGCTGGGCAGCGGCGGCGCCGGCGTCGGTGGCCGCCTTGACGGCGCCCACGTCGCCGAGGACGAAGACGGTCACGAGGCCGCCGCCGATCTCCTCTTTACCCACGAGGGTGACATTTGCGGCCTTGACCATGGCGTCGGCGGCCTCGACGGAGCCGATCAGTCCACGGGTCTCGATCATGCCGAGGGCCTG
>CAKUGM010000070.1 GCA_934654625.1 uncultured Collinsella sp.
TCGCCGCGAACGCCGAGACCGACGCCTGCACGCCCGAGAACCCGCGTGAGACCAAGGCTGCCGACTTCGAGAAGATTCTCAAGGCTTGCTACTACGACACCGACATCGATTTCTAAGATAAAATCGTTGGGTGTTTAGCCATTGCGAGACCCCTGCGCCATCGTGGTGCAGGGGTCTTTTGCTGTTGAAGTGGGGAACGATATGCCAGTGGTATTTGGGGCTCCGGGCCGCTACATACAGGGGCCGGGAGAGCTCGGGCATCTTGGCGCTCGCGTAGCGCACCTGGGCCATCGCGCGTTCATTGTGCTTGACCCCGGGACCGATGGGCGCGTTGGACAGACGGTTGATGAGAGCTTCTCGGGCCGTGAAGGCGCCTCGAAGCCGGTGTTTCGTGTGTACGACGGTCCATGTTCAGAACGTGCTTGCCGAGGCCTGGCTCGCGCTTGCGTGCAGCTCAAGTGCGATTGCGTTGCGGGCATGGGCGGCGGCAAGATGCTCGATATCGCAAAGGCTGTGGCGCACTATGCGGAGCTTCCGTTGTGCGTGGCGCCCACGGTGGCATCGAGCGATGCGTCGTGCAGCGCGCTTTCGGTGCTCTACGACGACGGTGGCAGCTTTGACAAGTATCTGCATCTTGATCGGGCGCCCGATCTGGTGGTTGTCGATTCGGCCGTTATCGCGCATGCGCCGGCGCATTTGCTGCTGGCGGGCATGGGTGACGCGCTCGCTACGTTCTTTGAGGCGCGGGCATGTAGGGAGTCAGCTGGCGAGAACGAGCTGGCGGGAGCGTCCGGCGTTGCCGCGATGGCGCTTGCCCGGTCATGTTTTGAAGTGCTTATGGCCGATGGTCTGCAGGCCAAGGCCGATGTGGAGGCGAAGGCGCTCTCGCCCGCCGTCGAGCGCGTGATCGAATGCAATATCCTCTGCTCGGGCATCGGCTTTGAAAGCGGCGGGCTGTCGCTTGCGCATGCTGTTGCCAATGGGCTTGCTGCGCTTGAGGGCGTGCGTGTGGCGCATGGCCTTGCCGTGACGTATGGCTTGTCGGTGCAGTTCGCCGTGGCGGCATCGTTGACGGGCAAGCCTTTGGATGATGACGAGGTCCGCGCGTTGGCGTTTTGCCATGCTGCCGGCTTGCCAACGTGCCTTGCAGATCTGGGGTTGGGTGCTTTGTCTGAGGAGGATTTGCATTCAGTCGCCGCGCGTGCGCTTTCGTGCACGAGGAATATCGGCAATGTGCCATATGTGCTTGATACTGGCGTTCTGGAGCGTTTTCTTCGCGTAGCGTGTTAAAGACTAAGCATTCGTTGGCTCGGATGCTCTAGGTTCTGTTTGGGCAAATGCGGTGTCGCTTTTGTTCTGAACGCCACCTTCTACGAGTGCGGGCGCCCCTTCGTATTCCGCTTGGGAGACGAAGGGGCGCCCGTTGCATTGAACGTTGTCGATGGGGCGTGGCTACGCGAGGTCGTCGAGTTTAACGATGCGCTCGCTGCCGTCGATGTCGCAAAAGCGTGCGGTGCCGGCCTCGACGCTAAAGAAGGCAAGGCGTCCATCGTCGGCGCTTTCGTGATGCTCGCCGATGCCGACCATGTGCTTGAACCCCGCCTCGCGTACGGCATCGCTTGCCTGGGCGTCGTCTGCCAGGTTGGCCGTTCCTGAAAGGACGATCCAGCACTCGCCAGGCTTCCAGCCGGAGAGCTCGAACTTGGGATGAGCTTCGAGCTCAAACCAGACATCCTTGTCGCGCGACGTGCAAAACCAGAGCTTCCCGGCGTCTGCCATGGCAAACGAGAATGGACGCACACGCGGTTGGGTGGGGTCATTAACATCGATGGTGGCAAGGTACCATGCGGGCACGCGGCGAAGATACGAGACGATTTCGTCCATGAACGGCTCCTTTTTGGCGGTGAATGACAGAATGTGACAAATTAAACCTGTCGACTTTTTGTCACATTAGAGGGGGAGGGGTTTCCATTCGTCGTGGTTGCAGATCCAGGCTTGGGGGTCTTCGAGGCTGAAGAAAACGAGAGTTGGGTCGTTTGCGCCGTCGTAGTGCTCGCCCAAGCTTTCCAGATGCTTCCAGCCTGCTGTGCGGATTTCGTCAGAGACGCAGTCGTCCATGCCGGCGCGGCCACGCAGGATAAGCCAGCCATGACCCGGCCACCAAGCGGTCGCCTCCATCAACGGGTTTTGTAGCAGCTCCTGCCAGACGTCCTTTGTGGTTGCCGTACAAAACCACAGTTTTCCGTCTTGCTTGGCGGCAAACGAGAACGGCCTCACGTGAGGCTGGTTATCGACGCTCGTTGCAAGATACCAAGCGGGGATGGATGTGAGGTAAGCAAGCGCGGTGTCGATGCCGCTTTTGGTGGTAGAGGAATCGTCCATAGGGCTCTCCTTCTTTCAGAGCAGGATGATGACGGCTGCAGCGCAGGCGATAAGCACGACCATGAAGACTGCGACCGCAGCGTCGCTTGCGCAAAAACGCAGCGGATGCAGGCGCGTGCGGCCCATCTCTCCGTGGTAGCAACGTGCATCCATGGCCGAGGCGAGGGTCTCTGCATGGCGAAATACACTTGCGAACAGCGGAATCGAGATGGAGGAAAGAAACTTTAGGCTGCCAAGGGGGCCGCTTGCCACTTTCGCTCCACGACTCACCTGCGCCTGGTAGGTTTGGGAAAGCTCGGTTGCGAACTGGGGCATAAAGCGCAGGGCGATACCGAGAATCATGCCGATCTCATGCGCGGGAAAACCAATGCGTGCAAGTGGCATGAGCAGGCGCTCGACCGCTTGCGTAAGGTCGAGCGTGGTGGTGGTCATGGTGACGAGGCTCATCCCGCACATCATCAAGAACATACGGCATGCGATAAAGCAGCAGGAATAAACGCTGCCTTCGCTGATTTGAATAAAGCCGATGTGGAAAAGGGTGCGGCCGCTTTGCTCGGTAAAGAGCGTGAGGATGGCCACGAACGCAACGAGCACCAGAAGCGGCGCCACCGAGCGCGCGGCGTAGTGCGCGGGAATGTGCGCCATGGCATACGAGATGCCGATACCGACGGCGAGCACGGCGAGTGCGGGGAACGAATGCGATGTCAGGGCGATGAACAAAAAGCCAAACCCGGCAAGCAGCTTGGTGCGCGGGTCTAGGCGATGGACGAACGAACGGCCAGCGTAGTAGCTTCCAAAGGAGAAGGTTTCCATTACGCGACACCTCCTGCAGCAAGAGCGGCGATGCCTTCGGCAAGCGTCTCGGTGGAATAGAGACGGCCACAAGGCAGGGGGACGCCGGCGTCGCGTAGCAGCTGAGCCATGTGCTGCGGGGCGGGAAGTCCCAGGCCGATGGACTTAAGGTCGCGGTTGCTCGCAAAGACCTCGCGTGGCGTGCCATGCGAGACGATGCCGCCTTTGTTCATCACAAGGACGCGATCGCAGTGGGCAGCGATGTCCTCCATGCTGTGCGAAACCATGACGATGGTGAGGCCGCGGGCGTGAAGATCGTCGATAAGCTGCAGGAACTCCGCGCGTGCAGCGGGGTCGAGTCCGGCAACCGGCTCATCGAGCACCAACACACGGGGACGCATGGCGAGCACGCCGGCAAAGGCGCAACGACGCTGCTGACCTCCGGAGAGGGCAAAGGGGCTTTTCTGTGCAACCTCATCGGCATCAAGGCCTACGAGCTGGAGAGCCTCGAGCACGCGTTCGGTGACCTCCTCGGCGGGCAAGCCAAGGTTCTGGGGACCAAAGGCAACGTCCTCAAAGACCGTGTTGGCAAAGAGCTGGTGCTCCGGATATTGAAACACCATGCCGACGGTGGTCTTTGCTTCCTCGCTGACGCGCTTGTCCTCCATGCCGACGCCTTGGAGCAGCACACGCCCCTGCGTGGGGTGGGCAAGGCCGTTCATGTGCTGGATGATGGTCGATTTACCCGAGCCGGTGTGGCCCGCGATGCCGAGCATCTCGCCTTCGCGTACATCAAAGGAGATGTCATGCAAGGCCCAGACGGCATTGGGGTCGTTGCCCCAAGCGGCGGTTTGCGTTGCCGGCGCGTTCCTCTTGCGGCGTCGTGCGCGCTCTCGGGTGGATTTCTCGTAGCTGTAATACACGTGCTCAAACTGGATAAGCGGGGCGTCGTCGCTTTGCGGCGCTTCTTCGGTTACCGCGGTTTTTTCGCTTACAGACATTTCGATATGACGTTTCATGACGGCGCGAATCTCGGCGACAACCGACTCCTCGTCAATATGGGGCGTGATATCAAGTCCGCGTTTTTTGAGTTCCAACGCGAGCTGGCAGGCAAACGGCTCCTCGAGATTGAGGGAGTGCAGTTCGTCGGCGCGGGTGAGGACGTCTGCGGGTGTACCCTCCAGGGCGATGCGCCCGCGATCGAGGACCACGACGCGGTCGGCAAGAGCTGCCTCTTCCATAAAATGGGTGATCATCACGATGGTCATGCCTGCGCGATTGAGCTCTTGGCACACCTTGAGCAGACCGTGGCGGCCGCGCGGGTCGAGCATCGAGGACGCTTCGTCCAAAATGAGCACCTCGGGATGCATGGCAAGGGCGCCGGCGATGGCGACGCGCTGCTTTTGCCCGCCCGAGAGGGCGTGGGTCTCATGATGCTCAAAGCCCATGAGACCCACGTTTACGAGGGCTTCCGATACGCGTTTCGATAACTTGTCGGTGGGGACGCCCAGGTTTTCCGGTCCAAAGGCGATGTCGTTTTCCACGAGTGTGGCCACCAGCTGGTCGTCGGGATTTTGAAACACCATGCCTACGCGCGAGCGCACGTCGTAGACCAGCTGAGGGTCGGAGGTGCTCAGGCCATCGACCTCGACGCTACCGCTATCAGGCGTAAGTAGCGCGTTCAGGTGCTTGGCGAGCGTCGACTTGCCGGAGCCGTTTCCGCCGAGGATGCACAGAAACTCGCCGTCGGCGATGTCGAGCGTGATGCCCGAGAGCGTGGGCACCTTGCCGTCATAGGAAAACGAAATGTCTTTGCACGAAATCATTACTTGCCTTTGACCTGCTGCTTTTCCGGTGTGATGAGGTCCGAGATCGCCTTGTACACGGCAAGCGTCAGCACGGAGTTGAGCGCGGTCTTAATGAGGTTGAAGGGGATGATTGCCGGGCCGATGAGCGGCATGATGAAGTCCATCGAGGGATACCAGAACCATACGCCGATGGTGAGGTTGGAACCGATGGAGGCTACCGTGGCGCAAATGATGCCAAGGACCAGGCCGATGACGGCGCCGCGGAAGCTGTGGAGCTTCTTGTAGGTGAGCGCCGCGGGGAGGATGAAGAAGATTGCCGCCACGATATTCATGAGGCCGCCAACCCAGTCGCCCGTGGTGAGCGCGTGGATGACCACGGCGAGCACGCCGACGGTAAGGCCCGAAACGGGACCGTAGGCAAAGCCGCAGACCATGGCCGGCACCAGCGAGGGGTCATAGCTCAAAAACGGCGCCGAGGGGAGAATGGGGATCTGCACATACATGAAGATCGCACCGATGGCGCACATGAGTGCCATGGTGACCAATTGCTTGGTCCCCCACTTGTTGGTGTTCTGAAATTGGATATGCGTAGACTGCTCAGACATGAGATCACCTGCCTCTTCCATCCGGACTCTAACCGTTGGCACCGGATTCTCACCGGATCGGCCTGTAGGCAACCCAATGCCTGACGGGCTCGCGGGCTTATCGGATATGCACCCGGCAACCGTTGCCGGGGACGCGACGCGGGATTGCGCCGGCCGATTTACCGCCAGTGGGGAATTTCACCCCGCCCTGAAACAGCGACTGCATCGTAGCATCGCAGGTGCGCGCATGGCAACCCGTTTGCGTTCCGTTTGGGCAGCGGGAGTTTCCGAAAGGTGCATAACGTAAGGTAGGCGGCGGTATTTTTGGATCCGGTGGATGCGTTTTTGCGGGAATGGGGGTTTTGAATTAAGCGTGCGCGGCGGGAAGATCTCGCTTTTATGGGGTCTTTGTCGCTCAGGAAAGGGCGAACATGGAACAAACTTCCCGATTTCAGTACCAG
>CAKUGM010000071.1 GCA_934654625.1 uncultured Collinsella sp.
CAAGTCGTCGGCCACGAGCTCAACGAGATCGTCGCTCATGGTCTGCGTCATGGTAAGCGGGGTGCCCAGCAGGAACAGGCGCTTGATGATGTCGTTGGCGGGAACCTCGAGGGCCTCGGCGAGCTCGGCCACGGTCACGCCCTGGGAGACGCGAACGGCGTCGAGCTCTTCGGGGTTGATGCCCTGAGCCAGCGCCTCCTCGATCTTCTTCTCCTCCTGGACGCGAGCGGCTTCGCGCTCACGCTTCTCCTTACGCTTCTTACGGCGGCCGGTAGACTCACGAGAAGCCTCCTCGACGGCGGCACGGGCCTCCTCGAGAACCTTCTCGCGGCTATACTCCTCAGCCTCGCGAGCCATACGGGAGTAACGGTCTTCCTCGCTCACGGCATGACCCTTGTGCTTCTTGCCCTTGCCCTGCTTATCGGGGTTGGGGAAATCCATGCCTGCAGGCATGGAAGGAGCACTCGAGCGACGGGAGCTGCGAGCAGGAGCGTCCTCGGTCTTCTCGCCGGAATTGCGGCGGCCGCCGCGACGGTTGTTGTCGCGGTTGCCGCGACGGTCCTCGCGAGCCTCTTCCTTCTTGGCGCTCTCCTGCTTCTTCTCCTTCAGGACCTCTTCCTGAGCGGCGATCTGGTCCAGAAGGGAACGGAAACGGGAGCCGGAATCGCTTGCGGGCACAGCGCGACGTTTTGCTTCGAGCTCAGCTTCGCGGCGCTCGGCCTCGGCCTTTTCGCGGGCGATGCGCTCGGCCTCGGCTGCAGCGGCACGGGCTGCCTCCTCGGCAGCACGGGCGGCCTCAGAGATCTTGCGCTCCTCCTCGCGGCGAGCCTCGGCGGCGATGCGCTCACGCTCCGCCTCCTCGGCGGCACGCTTTGCCTCCTCGGCGGCAGCCTCTTCCTCGGCACGCTTCTCGGCCTCGATTTCGGCCGCGCGAGCCTCGAGAATCGGAGCAAGCTTCTTGCGCACCATGGATACATATGCGTCCTCAAGGGCAGACGATGCGCCCTTGGCGGGAATCTTCATCTCCGCGAGATGCTTGAGCATCTCTTTGGAGGTCATTCCAAATTCTTTGGCGAGGGTTGAAACACGAACCTTTGCCATAAGCACCTACCTTTCGGGCGCGTGAGCGCCCATGATCTTGCGGGTTCCTTTGAGATAAGCGGATGGGCGCGGCCGCGCCTTCCCGCTAGATCAGATCCTCGGCTTCCGAGATATAGTCGGACTCGCCCTCGCCCATATTCACGGGGTCGTGCACACCGCAGAAGCGCGAACCGGGACGAGCTTGATTGCGGCAGCGGATGCCGTCCTCGTTGACATATGCGCAACGCTCGGGCTCATCGTCGGAGAGCAGGTCGTCTGCCGGCTCCTCTTCGATAACGGGAACGTTCTTCAGGATGTCGGCAGCAAGCGTCTCGTTCTTGATGTCGATGTGCCAGCCGGTCAGGCGAGCGGCAAGGCGGGCGTTTTGGCCCTCTTTGCCAATGGCGAGGGAAAGCTGGTCGTCGGGCACGATGACGCCGGCATAGTTCTTCTCCTCGTCGATCAGGACGCGAGTGACCTTTGCCGGAGACAGAGCGTTGGCAACGTAGACGGCCGGATCGGCATTCCACAGGATAACGTCGACACGCTCGCCGCGAAGCTCGCCCACGACGGCGCGCACGCGGCTGCCCTTGGGGCCGACGCAGGCGCCCACGGGATCCAGGCGATCGTCCAGGGAGTGGACGGCGACCTTGGAGCGCTGGCCCGGCTCGCGAGCGATGGACTTGACCTCGACGGTGCCCTCATAGATCTCGGGGACCTCCTGCTCGAAGAGGCGCTTGATGAGAGCCGGATGCGTACGGGAGATGACGATGGGCGGACGGCTGTGCTCGCCGCGAACGGGCGGCACGGTGGAGTTGGGGTCGCGCACGTCGATGATGACGGCCTTCAGGCGCTGGTTGTGCAGGTAGCGCTCGCCCACAGGACGCTCGTTGCGCTCGTCCTCATAGCGATGAAGATCGAAGTGCGGAAGCTCCGCCTCGACGCCCTCGCGGATCTTGATGATCGTGAAGTCGGGCGTGGACTGCAAAACGGTACCGGTGATGATATCGCCGATGCGGCCGGAGAATTCCTCATAGATCTGCTCGCGGGCAGAGTTGCGCACGATGGCGTTGATCTCTGCCTTGGCATGCTGGGCCGCGATGCGGGAGGTGTCCTTCGGGGTGACGTCTACCTCCTCGAAGCGCGTGTAATTGCCCTCTTCGTCCATGGAGTCGTCGTCAGGGATGAGCTTGTACACGTAGATCTTGCCGGTGGAGCGGTCGATGGTGACCTTAGCGCCCCAATCCAGGTGAAGGATCTCGGCATAGCTCTTGGCGAGCGACTGCTCCAAACGGTCGATGAGGTAAAGCTGATCGATATGCCTCTCTTGGCAAAGCGCCATGAGGGCTTCCATCATCTCGGATGCTGCCATATCTATTTACCGCCCTTCTCTTTCTTGAAGTCGAAGGTCGGCTTCAAGGTGCATTTCTTCACGTCGTCAAAGGAAATGGTCGTCTGCTCGCCATCCTCGGTCTCGATGGTGACGGCAGCGTCGCCTGCCGCGGCGATGACGCCCTTGTAGCGGCGCTGACCCTCGGTTGCAGTGGTCGAGAGCTCGCAGCGCTCGCCGATGAACTTCTGAAAGTCCGAAGGACGGCGCAGGGGACGAGCCATACCCGGGGAAGAGACCTCGAGCGTATAGCTGCTCGAAATGGGATCCAAGCCCTCGACGACATCACTCACCCAGCTGCTCTGCGCGGTCACCTCATCGAGCGAAATGGGCTCACCATCGAGATTATCGATCCTCACGCGGACACACGGCGCCTTGGTGGCCCCCACGACCTCGACGTCGACGATATCGACACCGTGATCGGCGGCTACGGCCTCGAGCGCATCGATAATGCTCTGCTCTACCTTGGTCTTGACCATGCAACACCTCCTCATACAAAAAAGAAGCGGGGCCGAAACCCCACTTCTCACGACTTAACTTCAATTGCTAGCCAAGTATATCAAACCTGCAGCTAGATGCAAATGAATTGCAGGATACTGCCCGCACGGTGCATGATTTGCACCACATTATTCGCACAAATCGCTACTTCACCACGAGGTTCACGAGCTTGCCGGGAACGCAGATGGCCTTGACGACCGTCTTGCCCTCGATCCACTTGGCGACGACGCCTTCGGCGGCAGCCTGCATCTGCTGAGGCGTGGCATCCGTCGGAACCTTGACGTGCGCGCGCATCTTACCAAGGACCTGGACGGCGATCTCGACCTCGTCCTCCACGGTCTCGGCCAGATCGAACTCAGGCCACGGAGCCGTATAGACGCTGCCCTCGTTATGCAGGGCCTCATGCCACAGCTCGTCTCCCCAGAAGGGGCACACGGGAGCGAGAACCGAGACAATATCGGTAGCGACGAGCCTGCACAGGGCAGCATCGCGCTCGCCTGCCGCCTCGGCGTTGAGATACGCGCTCGCAGCGTTGACAAGCTCCATCACGGCGGAGATAGCCGTATTGAACTGCTGACGGTCGAAGTCCTGGGTGCAGCGGGCAATCGTACGATGACGCTCGCGATACAGCTTCATGGCGGCGTCGGAGAGCGCAGATGTGTCGAGCGCGGCGTTCGCATCGCCATCGTTTGCAAGCTGCCACACGATGTTCCACGCACGCTTGATGAAACGGTTGGCGCCCGCCACGGCCTTGGGATCCCAGTCGAAGTCCTTCTCAGGCGGGGCGATGAAGAGGATCGCCAGGCGCATGGTATCGGCACCGTAGGGCTCGATCACGCTCGAGGGGGGAACGACATTGCCCTTGGACTTGGACATGGTATCGCCGTTCTCGTCCTTAACCATGCCCTGGCACAGCAGGTTGGTGAAGGGCTCATCCACGTCGAGCAGGCCCATGTCGCGCAGGGCCTTGGTGAAGAAACGACTGTAGAGCAAGTGAAGGATTGCGTGCTCGATGCCGCCGATGTAGTTATCGACCGGCATCCAGTGGTTCGCGGCGTCCTTGCCAAACGGAAGCTCGGTGTTGTGCGGATCGGTGTAGCGAAGGTAATACCAGCTGGAGCAGGTAAAGGTGTCCATGGTATCCGTCTCGCGACGTGCTGGGGCGCCACACACCGGGCAGGTGGTCTCGTAGAAATCACGGCACTCGGCAAGCGTCTCGCCAGCGCCGAGGTCGAGATTCTCGGGCAACGTCACCGGCAGTTGGTCCTCGGGAACAGGGACGATGCCGCAGTGCTCGCAGTGGATAGCGGGGATGGGGTTGCCCCAGTAGCGCTGGCGGGAGATGAGCCAGTCGCGCAGGCGGTACTGCACGGAACGCTTGCCGGTACCGGCAGCCTCAAGGTCGGCGACGATAGCGGCCTCGCCCTCAGAGTGCTTGCCGCCCACCATGCCGGTGTACTTACCGGACTGGACGAGTGTACCCTCGCAGGTGAGAGCCTCATCCCAGTCGACCGAAGTGACCACCGTGGACTGCTCGTCCTTGAGCTGGTCGTACAGGGGGTCATCATCGGAAAGGATGATGGGCACGATGGGAAGGTCGTACTTCTTGGCGAACTCGAAGTCGCGCTGGTCGCCGCAGGGAACTGCCATGACGGCACCGGTGCCGTAGTCGGAAATGATATAGTCGGCGACCCAAACCGGCACCTTGGCACCGGAAACAGGGTTCACGACATAGCGGCCCGTGAAGGCGCCGTGCTTCTCCAAGGTGCCCTGGGCGCGCTCGACGGCGGAGATATGCTTGGCTCCCTCGACGACCTCGCGCACGCCAGCCTCGTACTCGGTACCCTCGACCAGCTCCATCAGACCCTTATACTCAGGAGCAAGCAGGAAGAACGTGTTACCGAACAGGGTATCGGCACGCGTGGTGAAGACGGTGATCTTGCCCTCGTCGCCTTCAATGGGGTTGCCCTCGGCATCGCAGAGAGTGAAGTCGACCTCAGCGCCCTCGGAGCGGCCGATCCAGTTGGCCTGCATCTGCTTGACGCGCTCGGGCCAGCCGGGAAGCTTCTCCAGGTCATCGAGAAGCTCCTGAGCATATGCGGTGATCTTGATGTACCACTGCTCGAGGTCGCGCTTTTCCACCTCGGAGTCGCAACGCCAGCAACGGCCCTCGGTCACCTGCTCGTTAGCAAGAACCGTCTCGCACTTAGGACACCAGTTGACCGGGTTCTTCTTGCGGTAGACCAGACCACGCTCCCACAGCTTCTCAAAGATCCACTGGCCCCAGCGATAGTAATCGGGGCTGCAGGTCTTGACCATACGATCCATGTCATAGGAGAAGCCCATGCGCTTCATCGTAGCGAGCGCCTGGTCCATGTTCTTATAGGTCCAGGCAGCGGCCTGGGTGTTGTGCTTGATGGCGGCATTCTCGGCGGGCAGGCCAAAGGCATCGAAGCCGATGGGGTGCAGCACGTCAAAACCGCGCATGCGAGCCTGGCGCGCCATAGCATCGCCGATGGTATAGTTGCGCGCATGTCCCATGTGCAGGTCACCCGAAGGATACGGGAACATCTCGAGCACGTATTTCTTGGGCTTGGCAGGGTCGGTATCGACGGCAAAGAGGTTCTCGTCGTCCCAGGCCTTCACCCATTTTTCCTCGATCGACTTCGCGTCGTAGGCAGGAATCTCTTCCTTATGATCTGTGCAGTCGCACATATCGGCTCCTTTGTTATGTTGACTGGGTTGGGTGGCCAGACCTTTTATCGCTGCTGCGGACAGTCCTGCTCGCGACGAAGGCGCCACTGGCGCCTTCTGCTCGTGCGGAACTTACAGCGACCAAAGGTCTGGCCACCCAACCATATCC
>CAKUGM010000072.1 GCA_934654625.1 uncultured Collinsella sp.
TCATGTACGAGAGCGGCATCCACTTCATGAACTACTCCATCTCCAACACCGCCGAGTACGGCGAGTACTACGCCGGCCCCAAGGTCATCAACGACGAGAGCCGCCGCGCCATGAAGGAGATCCTCGCCCGCATCCAGGACGGCAGCTTTGCCCAGGAGTTCGTGGACGACTGCAACAACGGCCACAAGTGGCTGCTCGAGCAGCGCGAGGCCATCAACGAGCACCCGATCGAGAAGACCGGCGAGAAGATCCGCTCCATGTTCAGCTGGATCAAGAAGTAGCCCAAACGCTGCTTTCCCACATCGTACGCAACGAAAAACGGTCGCCCCGCACAAGCCGGGCGACCGTTTTTCCATCGATGTGACAGCAAATCGACAGGTTTATTTTGTCACATTTTCACAGGTCCTTCATATTTGGACGTATGCGGCAAGAGTCCTACTCGATGAGCATTGCGTCGCCAAAACTGAAGAAGCGATACCGCGCCTTGATGGCCTGCTCGTAGGCGTCCATCACCTGGTCGCGCGAAGCCAGGGCCGAGACGAGCATCATGAGCGTGGAGCGCGGCACATGGAAGTTGGTGATGAGTGCGTCCACCACGTGATAGGTACTGCCCGGCATGAGATAGAGCTGCGTAGTCGCGTTCTCGTGCACCGTGATGTCACCACAGCCGAGGGTGTCGGCGCCATCGGCACGGCCTTCGAAATAACGTGCGGTCACGGGCTTCTCGGCCACGGGAGCCTCCGCGTCGAAGGCGCTCTCGAGCGAACGCACCGCGGTGGTTCCGACAGCGATTACGCGATGGCCCGCTGCCTTGGTGGCATGCACAGCGTCGACCACCTCGGCAGGCACATGGTAGCGCTCGGTATGCATGACATGCTGAGTCGGGTCGTCTTCCTCCACCAAGCGGAAGGTATCGATGCCCACCTCAAGCTCGACGGCGGCAAACCGCGCACCTTTGTCCTCGATGCGCTGCATGAGCTCGGGCGTAAAGTGCAAACCTGCCGTGGGCGCCGCAGCCGAGTGCTCCTCGGGCATCGCATAGACGGTCTGGTACTTCTCGGGGTCACCCTCGTAATCGGTGATGTAGGGAGGCAGGGGCACGTGGCCCGCAGCATGGATGGCTTCATCGAGCGTGCGAGGCTCGCCCGTGGCGGAATCGGTACCCTGCGGCTCAAAGCGGACCAGGCGGCCGCCACGGCTGTCCTCGACGTAGTCGGTGACCTCGGCCGTCAGCACGACCGGCGCGTTCTCGGGAGCATGGGCGCCACCGGCACGATACTCGATCTTCGCGCCGGGCTTAAGGCGTTTACCGGGTTTGACCAGGCATTCCCACACATGGCCCAAGGGGTCGACATCCTCACGGCGCTTGAGCAGGAGCGTCTCCACCACGCCGCCGGTCTCGGCTTTACGGCCCATCAGGCGCGCTGGCATCACGCGGGTCTTGTTGATGACGAGCAGGTCGCCCGGCTCGATATAGTCGATGATGTCGCGGAAGATACGATGCTCGACCGTACCGCCATGCCCCAACGCCACGGCATCGGCCGCGTCACTCCCCTTGCGGTCAAGCACGAGCAGACGACACGAATCGCGCGGCTCGGCAGGCGCTTGAGCGATAAGCTCTTCGGGCAGGTTGTAATCAAAATCATCGGTGCGCATGGTCACGATCGGCATCCCCTTTAGTCAAAGTTCGTTGACCATCCTAGCATGACCGCGCGGACTCGACGCAAAACATACTTCCCCGGTACAGTGTGCATTAAAAACGCCACGGTACCTGCGCAGTACCGTGGCGATAATTCTGGTCGATGTGGCCGTTGTCAATGCGGTGGCTTACCGAACCTTAGTAGTTCTCGGCCTTGACCTCAAAGTAGGCCTGCGGATGGTTGCAAACCGGGCAGACATCCGGAGCCTTCGTGCCCACGACAACGTGACCGCAGTTGCGGCACTCCCACACCTTGACCTCACTCTTCTCGAAGACGGCAGCGGTCTCGACGTTATGGAGCAAAGCACGGTAGCGCTCCTCGTGGTTCCTCTCGATCTCGCCGACCTCGCGGAACTTCGCGGCGAGCTCGGGGAAGCCCTCCTCCTCGGCGGTCTTGGCAAAGCCGTCGTACATGTCGGTCCACTCAAAGTTTTCACCCTCGGCAGCAGCAGTGAGGTTCTCGGTAGTGTTGCCGATACCCTCGAGCTCACGGAACCACATCTTGGCGTGATATTGCTCATTTGCAGAGGTCTTACGGAAAATCTCCGCAATCTGCTCGAAGCCCTCCTTCTTGGCGACAGAAGCGAAGTACGTGTACTTATTGGTTGCCTGCGACTCACCGGCAAAGGCTGCAGCCAGGTTCTTCTCGGTCTGAGTTCCCGCGTATTTAGACATAGCTCCTCCTCTTCGCCGCGGCATCGATACCACGGCAGCGTTAGCCTATGACATACCTACCCGGCTTGCCGTGGATTGAATCGCACATGTTCTTTCACCGCGCCGCCGACACAGAGTCGTCAAGTGAGAACTGCAACTAGAACAAAAGCTGGGCAGCACAGGTAGGACGAAGCTGTCAGGAGCGCCCGCGCCGCGATGAATTCGATCATTCGTATCCTAAAGCTGCGCTTGATTCTGTCCCGTCAGACGATTTTGATGCAGCGCCCCTCAATCGTTTTGGCGGAAAAATGGAAATATGTACGATGGGTGCCTGAGCAAACAGGCCTCATTCCGATGAATAAAGCTGCCCAAGAGGAAAATGTCTTATGAACAACGTTCGTGAGACATTTTCAAAGCAGCCAATAAACCAGCTGCACTCAATCGACTCTCAGCATCGTACATATTTCCATTTTTCCGCCAGTTCGAAGCAGCGCTCTCGCAATTGAACGTCACAAAGCACCGAAAGGAAAAGACCAACATCAGCTTGATACATTATTACGGCTGATTTGAAACTTTTTATACATTTGAAAACTATCAGCCCATTTAATGGGCTCGCAGCGCAGCAATTGCAGCGGCATTAAAACCCGAAGCATTCAACGAGCGCAAGCCCGTTAACTGGGTCAAGGCGCTTCCGCGAAAACCGCCGTCCCGCCCCTCGCCCCAACCTGTCCCAAACTGGCACAACCAAAATATACCTAAATGAAACCCCATTGCTATGCCATAGCTAATACCTATATATGTCAATAGATTCTTAGTACTTTCCTATGACAAAAGGCGCTGCCATACTCTGGTTCACCAACCGAACCAGAGAGAGGACCATAATGTTCATCACCCATAACGCACCGTTTCGCTATGACATCGTCGGCAGCTTTCTGCGTCCCGACGTCCTCAAGCAGGCCCGCGCCGATCACGCCGCCGGCATCATCGATGATGCCGCGCTGAAGATCGTCGAAGACGTTGCCATCCGTGACCTCGTAGCCAAGCAAAAAGCCGCCGGCCTCTCCGTAATCACCGATGGCGAGTTCCGCCGCAGCTATTGGCACCTCGACTTTATGTGGGGGCTCAACGGCATCGAGCGCCGCACGAGCCGTACTGGCTATATGTTCCACGACGAGGAGACCACTGCCGACACCGCCGTCGTTACCGGTAAGATCTCTGGCGAGAACCACCCGTTCGTCGAGCACTTCAAGTTCGTAAAGGCTCTCGAGGAAGACGGTCAAACGGCACGCCAGACCATTCCCGCCCCTGTCCAGACCTACTCCGAGGTGATCCTTGACCGATGCGATGGCCAAATCGAGAGCCTGCGTTCCGTCTACCCGACCGATGAAGAGCTCATCAACGATATCGCCGCAGCCTATCGCACCGTGATCGCCGACCTTTATGCCGCCGGTTGCCGCAATATCCAGTTTGACGACTGCACCTGGGGCATCTACTGCGACACGGACTTCGTAGCCAAAACCGGCATGAGCCCGGTTGACGTCCAGAACGTCTCTGAGCTGGGCGTTCGCCTCAACAATCTCGCCATCGAGGGCAAGCCCGAGGACCTCGCGATCACCACGCACGTGTGCCGCGGCAACTATCACTCAACGTACGCCTTCGAGGGCGGCTACGATCCCATCGCGCCTTACTTGTTCGCCCATGAGAACGTCGACGCCTTCTATCTTGAGTTCGACACGCCGCGCGCTGGCACCTTCGAGCCGCTCAAGTACGTAGTTCCCGGCAAGAAGGTCGTACTGGGCCTCGTGACCTCCAAGCAACCCGGGCTTGAGGACGAAGAACTGCTGGTCGAGCGCATCAACGAGGCGGCAAAGTACGTACCTCTCAAGAACCTTTGCCTCTCCCCGCAGTGCGGCTTTGCCTCCTGCGAATGCGGCAACAAACTCACCGAGGACGAGCAGTGGGCCAAGGTCGCACTGGTCAAGCGCGTGGCAGAACGCGTGTGGGGCTAAAAGCCCACGGACCTTTCGCCACAAAACGCTCTTATACAAGCGCGGCACGCAGGGTCGTTGGCTCCTGCGCGCCGCGCGCTTTATTCTGACAGACCCCTACAGGTCCTCTCGCTCGAAGGCCATGCTCATGCAGTGAGGGCCTCCCCTGCCGCGCGAAAGCTCGGACGAGGGGACCTCGATAAGGTCGAACCCGCTCTTGTACAGCAGGTCGTTCGTGACCGAATTTCGCTGGTAGACAATGACCTTGCCGGGACTCACGGCCAGCGTGTTAGCGCCGTCGTTCCACTGCTCGCGAGCAGCCGCCATCAGGTCGCCGCCGCCGCACTCGTAGATTCGAACGGAGTCGACGCCGATTGCGTCGGCCAGCACGCTCCCGAGCGGCATCCCCTCAAGGCTCCTCACAACCGTCGAGCACGGCGTCGCCCCGCGTCTCAGCTCAAAAACCTTGAGCGTCTCGATGATCCCGGGGTGCACCAAGAACGCGTCGACATCGAGCTGGGTAAACACCGTGTCCAGATGCATGCACGAACGCTTGCGCGGAATCGAAAACGCCAAGATCCGCTCGATGTCCGAAGTCGGGCTCCCCCACAGCAACCTCTTGGCAAGGCTATCGATACCGGTGGCATCGGTCCTTTCGGAAATGCCGATACCGACTGTATTTGGCCCAAGCACAAGGATGTCACCACCCTCGATGAACCCGCCGGCAGGAGCATCGGGTTCGTGCCACACCGGTGCGCCCGCATAAACGGGATGATGCCTGAATACGATCTGTCCAAACAACGGCTCACGGCGGCGCGTAACCGACCACATGCCATTGAGCGACACGCCCTGCCCGATGATAGAAAACGGGTCCCTCGTAAAATACAGATTGGGGATGGGGTCGATAAGAAGGCCGCCACCCTCTTCGTCTCTCACCGCGACGGCATCGTCAAGCGAGCGGCATGTCCCGCCCGCGCAGAGCTCGAGCTCGTCTGCCCTCACGCCCTCGATTAGCTTATTAACAAGAACGAGAGGATCTTCGATGCTATCGAGCCCGGCTTTCACCGCCTCGAGGATCGACGGGGACGAGACGCCAGATTGCGAAAGCCAACTATCCAGAAGCTCTTCCCGGGCAGCCGCGTTCCCCGCGATCGACTCGGCAACAAGCCGGTCCAGATACAAGACCTCCACACCGTTGTCGCGCAACAGCTCGGCAAATCTATCGTGCTCCTCCTGCGCCGCCGCCAGATACGGGATATCGTCGAACAAGAGACGGCCCATGTTGTCCGGTGTGAGATTGAGGAACTCCCTTCCCGGCCGATGGAGCATGACTTTTTTCAACCGGCCGATCTCGGACCGGATATGCAAGCTATCACCCATAACTCTCCCTGGTTTATCG
>CAKUGM010000073.1 GCA_934654625.1 uncultured Collinsella sp.
CGCTTACTTTTTCAACCTACGGTAAAGTAGTCTTCTAAATCATTTGCAATAAAAAAGAGACCCGTGCAGAAGCTGAATCCAATGAGATACCAATCGCCATGTTTCTTAAAAACGAAACTGCTCTCGTCGCTTGTGGAATAGCTTGTCGTATTCGGATTGAAGGCCTCCATCGTATACTTCCAGAACATATCGGAAGCCTTTGACACCAATTCATCGATGGTGTCAAAATCTTCAACATTGAAATCGAAGGTCTCTTCATCCATGCCACGTTTCCACACGTTTGGAGCACCTTGAATCATATTAGTAATCATTAGCTTGAGAAGCCCCTTCATCTGGGACTCATCGCACGCAATCGCAGTAAAATTATCGTTATAGCCACTCATAATGCATCCTTTCATAAAATGAACTCTACCTGTAAGCCTATCGTTGCGTTCGCTCAACTAATCAAGAATATTCTCCAGTCTTTCGAGAAGCGCCTCTCCCTCTCCCTCTTCCTCTCCCTCTTCCTCTCCCTCGTCCTCAATACTTCCGGAAAACCAAGCGCACAGCTCGGAACCATCCGTTAGCTCGTAAATATCTGTTAACTCATAAATGAGATCGGCCCTGCTCTCGTAGTCAAAGTACTCTGCGATTTCGTCCAGCAGACTGGGGTCTTTCGCATCAATAGCATCGAAATCGATTCCCCTGTTTTTGCCACGATCGAACCTTGAAGTTTTTGGACATGGTGTTGAGTAGTTCTTTTGCGGCCGTTTCGTTTTCAGAAATGATAAATAGGCGCTGATCACAAATGTTTGCCACGATGACTTCCTTTCCTTTGGCTTTTCTCTTCCCTAATATCCCAGCAAGCTTCCCAGTATTCGTTTCGCGGCGCCACGGGAAAGCTTCGCTTGCTTGCTTTGGTTATAGTAGTTGGCGATGCATCCGTAGCAGCAGGTCTCCTCGCCACAGCCGCAGTGGCCATCTACAACTTTGTACGCCTCCTCGACAAGCTCGGTCACCCTATCGCTAAGCTGGCGCGCATGGCCGGCCCCACCAGGAACATCATCGTAAATAAGCAGGGATACACCATGCATCTCGTTCTCGTACATCGTCCCGCCAAGTTCCGTCTCGGGCACTTCGAGAATCTTGGCGGCAGCGGTGAACAACGCCCACATCACAGCTTCCCAGTCCTCATCGGCATAGACAGGAGCTGCCTCGATATCGAACACGAGCTCAAGCACATCGCTCACAAATGACGCCCCTAAAGCGTCGTAATGAAGAATTTTCGGCGCGATTCCGCTCTTCTCGCAATACCACCAGTGTTCAATCTTCTCACCAACTACCGCCGCAGCATTGCAATATTTGCAAACATGAAAACCTCCCCGAGGCGCATTGAGAACGCACAGCTGCCCGTTACCTGCATAGCGTTTCTGGACGCGCCCCCCTGCGAACTGAACTATTTCTGGACTCGTCTCGTTCGACCAGTGCTGACTGAAGTGAACCGTCGCGTACCCCCTTGAGCGAGGCTTCCTGAGCCCGATGCCCTTTTCCACCCGCTTGCCTTCGAAGCCGTATGATGGAATCAGAATGACGCCTTTCAGCTCGAATTCGGTTTTGCAGACAGGGCACGTCCCCGTGTTGCTGAAGTTATCAATCGGCCAGACGAATGCACCGCACTCGGGACACTTTCCGTATCGACGCTGCTGGAGGTCACGCCCTTTCGGCCGCCTTATTCCAACTGAGCGCCAGAGCGCCTTCCCTGCGACAATTTCCGAACCAGGCGAGTACTCCCTAATGGCTTGGCGCATTCCGCGAGACAGTGAGAGCCTGTTGTCCTCAATCGACTGCTCAACTGCAGGAAGGTGAAGCTCGACCAGGTCCGTGGGGAAACCATATTTGGGGAGAATCCCGTTCTCCGCGAGAATCGATATGGTCCGCTCCTTCTTAAGCGCACCGAGCGCCCTCATAAGGCTCGACGCCTTGTACTCGTCTTCGCCCATGTAATCGTCCACGCCCTGCTGCAATCGAGCGTAGTCGGCATGTTTTAAAGCGTGTGCGCGCACGAGCCTACCGCCGTCGTCATCATCGCTAGTAGGACTCGCGACGAGCATATCAACCCAATTCCAGTCGGCAATTCCCAGGTCTTGGAAAACGGGGAGAGCATCGGGGACAACTCGTGCAATCTGGCGAGAAACTCGTTCTGGCTTCGAGGCAAGATACTTCCTCAGTTCGCGCAAGCCGTTCGGTTCCTCAACGGAGAGGTCCATGAAGCTGTTGTACGCATGGGAATAATCCTCCTTGCCCAAGTTCTCGCTCGCGCAACGGAAGAACTCAGACATCGCCACGGCGAAGACGTGGCGCACGGCAATAGCGTCGTTGTCCAAGTAGCACATGGGCACCCTGGTAGCACCTGTGATGATCCTTTCTGGATTCTCGAAATACGCGATATCGTGCGGACGGAGGCGCGCGAACGTGATGGCGTAGCCCGGCTTGCCCGCGCGACGGCCTACTCGACCTGCGCGCTGCGTGTAGTTGGCGGCTGAAGGAGGAACATTGCGCATGAAGATTGCGCGCAGATCCCCAACGTCCACGCCAAGCTCGAAGGTCGTGGTGCACGACAGCACGTTCACGTCCCCCTTGATGAAATCGCTTTGAATCTCCCGGGCCTTCTTGGAGGACAGCTGCGCCGTGTGCTCCTCGATATCAAGAGGCAGCGCTTCCTCCTGGTATACGACCTTGTAGAATCGATCTTTATCCCTGGCTTCGGCGAAGGTCATCTTGCGCATCGTTCCCTCGCACTTTGTCGTCGTGCAGACACCATGGGTGTCCAGGTGTGTCTCGCATCCGCACGCGTCGCAGCGGTAGAGGACGTCGTCGTCTGCGTGAGGGAACATCGTCCAGATGTCCTTGTTGAGCCTGAACTTCTCCTTTACGGTCTCCTTGGGACCGACAAGGAAGTCCTCGCTCTTGAAGTAACCTCCCAAGTATTTCGTCATGAAGGTAAAGAGCTCTTGAAGTATCTTCAGGGAGTTCTCTCGGGAGATATCGACACCGTGGACCCTCTTGGCGTACTTGCGAATGAAAACACTGCGCTTGTTCTCGGTTGCGCTCATGGACGTACCGGCAAACTGAACAATATCCTTTGATTTGGGCGCGCTCTCACCTCCGAGAATCACAAGGTTTCCTCGCTTCTCGTGGTTGTTCCTGAGTTCCGGCACGCCCTCGGGAACCTCGATCGCGCCACGCTCCCGAAGCAGTTCGAGGCAAACCTTGGCAAACAGAATGTAGTCCTCGGCAGTGAGCCACTCAATGCCATCGGCGTTGAGCTGGCAAACGCGCTTTTCGACGAGGCCCTGAACCCTGGGGTCCGAGAAGCCCTCGTTAAACTCGACGGGCTCAATTCTCACGACGCCGAGCCCCTCGAGACTGTTGCGAGAATCCTCTGCGGCGAGCTCATCGAGAACCCACGCGGTTGCCTGCCCCTTCTTGTCGGAGCCCAAAAGACCAGGATATCTCCTGTTAGCGGTACTCGCTATCCAATTCACCACAGCACTCGGCTTGCAGCCATCGCCATCTGCCGATCTGGCCTCCACGGCCTCCCTGATAAGCTGGCGGCGCGTGATGCTTCCATAGGTGCGCTCCATGGAGGGGGCGAAGAAGGCGGCATCCTGGCGCTTGTCTGAGAAGCAGATGATGCTCCCTGCCCTGCGCTCCTCGTCGGAATCTGCAAACCAGTCATCTTCGTCAGGTTCCTCCTTGTCGAAGGGAGGGACCTCCCTAACCAGGTCATAGCAGACAACACTTCCCGCAGCCTCGGGAGAAACCCTCATCGGCTGGATCGCCACACGAGACTGATAGCCGCAATGGCGGCAGCGCGCAGTCTCTTCATCAGCCTGCCAGCCCTCAGTCCGGTTAAGCGCCACGGGAACGCGAGGGGCCTCTTCATGGCTGAAGCGGTGAAGGCCGCCATCTGCCTCGTGATGGAGCGAACCGCAAATCGGACACAGCCACTGGACCTCTTCATCGGAGTCGCGCTCCGACTCGCTCGCGAGCATTCGGTAGTAGGTTCTCGGGATGAACTCGTCATCCAAGTCCGTGCCCTCGTGGCGAGGGTTCAGCCAAGCTGTGGCGGCTTCCTTCGCAGACTTCTCCTTGCCGAGAATGTAGGCCTGACCGCAATGGCGGCAAACCGAGACCTCGTACACGGGGGTGTCGTTGCTGTCGTCGTACCTCTCGGCGTTAGTCTTGTTGGGAGTGAGCTTGCGGGAATGAAGGTTGAGGAAGATTCCCTCAGGAGCACGAAGAAAAGAGTGGAAGCGACTCGTAAGAATGGGGACGTCCTTGGACCGCTGCGCAGAGGAAAGCACCTCGACCATGGCGGTGAGAGTTTCGACCCCCTTGCTATCGCCCGTAAGCCCCTCGATCCCAAGTTCTCCAATGCTTTCGAGATCGGTGAGGTCAAAGAGACCCTCGCAGCGCCTTACCAGCTTGCCCGCAGAGCGCTCACCTAGGAGTACCTTGCCAAGACCTAGCAACGGGCTCTCGCCCTCCATCCTCGAAAGCACGTTTGCTGGAACGCCAGAAGATTTAAGCACCTTCACGATGGCAGACGCGTCCACAGCCTCGGGGTCGTAAAGCGCCCTCCGAAGGCTTGTCCACGCAGCCAGCGGAAGAGCGCCCCACGGCGTCTCGTCCAGGGCGTCTTGCGGTTGGTCCTTTTCACTGCCCACCACGTCGAGTTCAGGTTCTTCGCCAGAGAACGGCTCTCCGAAGAGATCCTGCGCAAACTGGGCAACCTTCGGCTTATCTTCATCGGTGCCAATGGTTGCGGAGGTTGCGTAGCAATGAAGACGAGGTTGCGTTCCCGTTTCCGATTCAATGCGAGCCTTAAGGCGGCGCAACAGGTATGCGATTTCGGTTCCGAGGGCGCCAGAGTAGATATGCGCCTCGTCGATGGCAATATGCCTCCAGTTCGTACCGAAGGCACTGCCGAACAGCGGCGCATCCTCGGGACGAAGGAGGAGGTACTCGAGCATCGAATAGTTGGTGAGCAGGATGTTGGGAGGATTCTTGCGAATCTCCTCGCGGGATATGATTTCGTTAGGAAGCTTGAGTTGCCCGGGATTCTCTTCCTTCCATTTCTGGAGCGCCTTTGACTTAGTCTTCTCAGTGTCGCCGGTGTAGCGACCGAAGGTGATATCGGTGCCTTCCAAGAGCACACGGAGCCTCTTGAGCTGGTCGTTCGCAAGTGCGTTCATTGGATAGAGAATCATCGCGCGAACGCCGGCAGAGCAGCCCTTTTCCCCGAATTCCTTGAGAATGTCATTGAGAATGGGTAAAAGGAAACATTCGGTTTTCCCCGAGCCGGTGCCGGTAACAACAGCGTAGTTGCGGTCGCGCGCAGCCTTTTCGATAGCCTCCACCTGGTGCACGTAGAGAGGGCGGTGCGGATCGAAGTTATCAGGATTGCCTCCGCCAAGGCCCAGCATTCCCTTGCAGAGGGTACCCTCATTTACCAGCTCGGCAACCGTCTTACCCTTCTTGTATGGCGGTGCGGCCTCCAAGAAGGGGCCTTTTGCCAGGTAGCCGGGTCTTTTGAGAATGCTCTCCAACTGGGCTTGCAGGTCTGAGTCTGCAAAGTGGATCGTGGTGGCGATGTACTCGCGATAGGAGTCTTCCAC
>CAKUGM010000074.1 GCA_934654625.1 uncultured Collinsella sp.
GATATGAAGTTCGAGACGCTCGATATGGATCAGTTCCAGCCCGTGGGCACCGTCAACTACACCACGAGCGAGGACTTCACGCGCATTACCGAGTTCAAGAACATGACGGGCCAGGTTGTTGACGGCAAGACCGTCATCATGAAGGAGTACAGTCACGCCTATGAGCCCGGTAGCGGCCAGACTCCGTACTATGCAATCCTTGAGCCCGAGAACCGTGCGCTGTACGAGCGCTACCTCGAGCGCGTTCAGGACCTTTCCAACTTCCATCCGGTGGGTCGTCTGGCGGAGTACCGCTACTACGACATGGACGCCGTGACCGATTCCGCCCTCAACCTGTCTGATGAGATTATCGCCTGCCATGCCTAATACCGCCTGCGCCAAGACCATAACCTTCGGCATTCCCAGCTATAACGCTGCCGCCGATATGGACCATTGCATCACTTCCATCCTGGAAGGCTCTGCCTACGCTTCCGACGTAGAGATTATCATCGTCGATGACGGCAGCCATGACGAGACCCCGCAGAAGGCTGACGAATGGGAGGCCCGCTACCCCGGTATCATCCGAGCGGTGCACCAGGAGAACGGTGGACACGGCATGGCCGTGATGGCCGGTCTGCGCGAGGCCCAGGGCGTCTACTACAAGGTGGTCGACTCCGACGACTGGCTGGACGGCCAGGCGCTTTCTACCATGCTCTCCATCCTGCGTGGTTTTATCGAGCGCGATCTGCGCGTGGACCTGTTCATCTCGAACTACGTGTACGAGAAGGTGCACGAGGGCACGCACAACACCGTGAGCTACCGCATGGCGCTGCCGCGCAAGAAGGTCTTTGGCTGGGACGAGATGGGACGTTTCCGCCCCGATCAGAACCTGCTTATGCACAGCCTGTGCTATCGCACCGATGTGCTGCGCGATGAGGGCCTGCCCATGCCGGCGCACACCTTCTACGTGGATAACATCTACGCTTACGTGCCGCTGCCGCGCTGTCGCACCATGTACTACGCCGATATCGACCTGTATCGCTATTTCATCGGCCGCGAGGGGCAAAGCGTCAACGAGGCCACCATGGTCAAGCGCTTGGACCAGCAGTTCCGCGTGACGCGCATCATGATGAATTCGTTCCATCTGTTCGATGACATCGAGAGCTCGCGTCTGCGCAGCTACATGATGGGTTATTTCACCATGATGATGGCCATCTGCTCGGTGTTCACCAAGCTTTCCGATGAGGAAGGCGCCGACGAGCGCCTGAAGCAACTCTGGGCCGACCTCAAAGAGTTCGATGCCCGTATGTATCGTCACGCCCGCTATGGCGTGCTCGGTCTGTTTACTAACTTACGTGGTCGCGCCGGAGAAAAGACCACGGTGGGCATCTATCACCTGGCCTCGAAGATCTTCAAGTTCAACTAAGTTGTCTGTGGGGCGGGCCGATTTGCTAAAACACGAAAAGAAGGGGGCGTCTGCCCCTTCTTTTTTCAAAACTTCTCGAAGTGCGTACCCTAAACAGGATTTGGCGAGTAGCTGGCTTGTTTGACCGCTCGAATCCTGGGGTTTTGCTGCTGGAAAAGCGGGGCTACTCGGTAAATTTCATTTAGGGTACGCACTTCGAATTGTTTTGTACAGGTAACATATCCTGCAGGCGCCAAAACAGACTTGAAAACCGTTAGAGAGCGTCGAGCGCGCGCTTGACGCGGGCAATGGGCAGGCCCACTACGTTGTAGAAGTCGCCATTGATGGCACGAACGAGCATGCGGCCGCCTACGCCTTGGATTCCGTACGCCCCGGCCTTGTCCATCGGCTCGCCGCTTGCCACATACGCTTCGATCTCGGCGTCGCTCAGCTCATAGAACGTGACGTCGGTCACTTCGACAAAGGATTGACGTTTGCCAGCAGAGATAATGCAGACGCCGGTTGCCACCTGGTGCGTACGTCCGGAAAGATTGCGCAGCATGGCACAAGCCTCGGCTGCGTCGCGGGGCTTTCCGAGCTTCTTGTTGTCGATGGCGACGATAGTATCGGCAGCGACAACGGCCTGGCTTGCTGCGATCGGCAGCGCGGCAATGGCCGCAGCCTTGGCGCAAGCCAAGCGTTCTACCAGCTCAAAAGGCGATTCTCCAGCGCGTGGGGTCTCATCGATATCGGCAGGAAAGATCTGAATGTCATAGCCGGCCTCGCGCATCAGCTCGATGCGGCGCGGCGATTGAGAAGCGAGAATCACAGTTGGATACCCTCGCGAACCTTGGTTACGGCAACTTCGCCGGCGATATCCTCAAGTACGGCGAGAGCAAAGGGAAGGGCTTGACCCATGGCCGATGCCGTGATGATGTTGCCATCGACAACAACGGTCTTTCCACCTGCATAGGTACCTTCGGGGAAGTCGAGCTCGAAGCCAGGGAAGCAGGTGGCGCGGCGGCCCTCAAGAAGGCCCAGGTGGGCCAGGATGGAAGGCGCGGCGCAGATAGCGGCGACGTGCTTGGTTGCGGCGAACTCGCGCACAACGTCGCACACGCGCCCGTCGTTTTGCAGGTTGGTGGTGCCGGGCATGCCGCCGGGGAGCACCACATAGTCGTACTCGGAAAAATCGACCTCGTCAAAGGTGCAGTCGCACGAGACCGAGATCTGCTGGGCCGAGATGACGTCGCGCGTGGGCATGACAGACACAAGCGTGGCGCGCACGCCTCCGCGGCGCAGGACATCGACAATGGTCAGGCACTCGATCGTCTCAAAGCCATCGGCGGCAAGAATGGCAACAGCAGACATGATTTCCCTCTCGGACGTGGTTGATGTTGGGGCTTTTATACCCCACTAGGCAAGGAAACGTGTCAAAAAGTCGACAGGTTTATTTTGACACGCTCGAATAGGGGCGCGGTAAAGCGCGTGCTCAGCGTAGGGGCTCTACTTGCGCGTGAGATGCGTGACGGCTTCGCAGTGGAACGTCTGGGGGAAGAGGTCCACCGGGGTGATGCTTACGGGTACGAATGTGCCCTCGTCGCAGAAACGCTTGAGGTCGCGTGCGAGTGTGGCGGGGTCGCAGCTCACGTAGGCGACATCTCGGGCGGAGGTACTGGCAATGAGGTCGATGGCCTCGGGCGCAAGACCAGCGCGTGGCGGGTCCACAACCAGTACGTCGGCATCCTCGTCGGGGAACTCGCGCACGGCGTCGCCACCGATGACGTCTACGTTGTCCAGATGATTGATCTCGAGGTTGCGGCGCAGGTCGCGCACGGCGGGACCATAGGCCTCGACGGCGGCTACGTATTCACAGCGGCGTGCGAGCGGCAGCGTGAAGGTGCCGGCACCGCAGTAAAGGTCCACGGCGACCTCCTCGGGTTGCGGGTTCAGCGCCTCCATGACAAGGTCGATGAGGATCTCGGCGGCCTTGGTGTTGACCTGGAAGAAAGATGGGGCGGACAAGCGCATTTGAGAATTGGCGATATCTTCGGTCCATGAGCCCTCGCCGGAGAGGACCTCGACTTTGGAGACGCGGCGGGCCTTCTTCTCGCCTTTGCTCATCACTCGGACCATGCTCGTTGAGGGTAGTGCGTCGGCAAGCACACGCGACACCTGGCCTCGGGGAAAGCCACCGGTTGGGGTCCACAGGGCGACTTCGAGCGCGCGCGTGCGGCGCGAAGCGCGGATGCCCACACGCTCAAGCGAAAGATCGTGCGAGTTGCCCAAAAAGCCCAGGGCGCCAGAGACGGCCTTGATGGCGCGGGGATACTTCTTTTCGAAAAGGGGACAAGCATCCACATGGATGATCTGCTGCGGGTCGCGTCCGTGCAGACCCAGGCGGAAACGCCCGTTTTGAATGGTGGGGGCGAGCTCGATTTTATTGCGATAGCCCCAGTCGTCGCGGGTGGCGCGGATGGGCTGCACCAGGCGGGCGATGGCGTCGTCATTGAACTTGCCGATGCGCTTGAGAGACGAGCGCAGGTTCTCTTCCTTGGCTGCGAGCTGTGCCTCGCGGGAGAGGTTGCCCCAGGGGCATCCGCCGCAGATGCCCACAAACGGGCAGGGCGAATCCACGCGGCTAGGGGAGGGTTCCAGCACCTCGGTCACCGTGGCGCGCGAGAACGAAGAGCCGTCCTCGACAATCTGTGTCTCTACGACGTCTCCCGCAACGCCGCCTGCAACAAACACGGCCTTGCCGTCCTCGGCGTGCGCGAGGCCGTCCGGTCCGTACATCATGGATTCGATGGTGAGTTTCATGATTGTGCCCTCCTGCGTATTCAACCTGTTCATAGTAGCAGGTTGCGCAGGAGGGCACGGGTGGCGCGTGCGTGTTGACGCGTTCTCTACTTGGTCTTACCGGTGATGAGCGTCTTGATGCCCATGCCGATGAGCCCCAGGCCCAGCTTGACGCGGCCCGGCTGGCGGCGAGCAAGGGTCTTCTTCGCGGCGGCCTTGGGCTTCGCGTGCTGGCCGCGAGAGCTACGAGGGCTACGAGGGCTATTGTCGGCATCGCGGGGTGCGGCTTCCGGCTCGGTTTGCGGCTCGGGCTCCACGATGGTCGCCTTCACGGGGATGCCGGCCGCGGGGGCAGCCTGTGCGGCAACGGGCGCCGCGGCAATCTTGGCAGCATTCTCGCTTGGAGTGGGGGCGGCAACTGGTGCGTCATCGCTGCTCGCGTCAGCGCTCGGAGTTGCAGGTACCCCTGCACCAACGGACGCCGCTGCCGCATTAAGCTCGGCCTCGGCCTGCTGCTCCGCTGCGGGGCTGTCGCTGGGAATACCCCCAGCAGGCGCCGCCTCGCGCTTTCGCGCGGCCTCCTTCGCAGCTTCGTCGGCATCGCGATAGGCGCGCGCCAGCAGGTATTCCTGCGAGTTGAACGGCGCCTCGCCCATGGAGCGAGCCACGGGCATCCACTCGCCTTCGGGGGAGAGCTCGCGTGCTTTCACGTTATCCTTGAGCTGCGCCTTCACGTAGCGCTGCACCAGGGCGCGGCACGAGGGGTCCAGCACCGGGTAGGCGATCTCCACGCGATGCTCGGTGTTGCGCGTCATCATATCGGCCGAGGACAGATAGATCGTGTCGGATTCCACGCCAAACGAGTAGATGCGCGCGTGCTCCAAAAAGCGTCCCACGATGGAGCGGATGTGCACGCCGTCGGTCTTGCCCTCGATGCCCGGCAGCAGGCACGAGATGCCGCGGATGATCATCTGGACCTGCACGCCGGCGCGGCTGGCCTCGGAAATCTTGTCGATAACCTCGCGGTCGGTGAGCGAGTTGAGCTTGAAGAACACGCGGGCGGGCTGGCCTGCCTGTGCCCGTTCGATCTCGCGGTTAAGGCCGCGCAGGATGAGCGGCTTGAGGCCCGCGGGCGCCACGCCAAGGTAGCGGTACTCGCCTTTGAGGTTACCCAGCGAGAGGTTGCGGAAGAACAGGTTTGCGTCCTCGCCGATGCCGGGATGCGCGGTCATGAGCATGAAGTCCGAGTAGAGCTTGGCCGTCTTCTCGTTAAAGTTGCCGGTGCCCAAAAGCGTGAGGCGCGTGAGAGCCATGCCCTCGCGGTAGGTGATCTGGCAGATCTTGGAGTGGCACTTGAAGCCCTCGGAGCCGTAGATCACGGTGCAGCCGGCCTCTTCCA
>CAKUGM010000075.1 GCA_934654625.1 uncultured Collinsella sp.
GGTGGGCGATGAGGGATTCGAACCCCCAGCCTTGTGCGTGTAAAGCACCTGCGCTAACCGTTGCGCCAATCGCCCGCGGGAACATAGTATATCGAAACCTTTGGCTAGAAGCTACAATGGGATTCGTTTTTTATCCGACCAGCAAAAGGAGCACCAATGACCTCCTCTGTGTTGCCCGTCGTGCCCGAGGGCGAACTCAAGGAGCGCCTGGCGGGCGTTCGCTATGTTTTCACCGATCTTGATGGCACCATGCTCGCGCCCGGCTCGCGCGTGCTTGCCGATGCTGCGGGAAACCCCAGCGTTGCCTGCGTGCAGACGCTTCTTGATCTGCGCGCCGCTGGCGTTGAGGTGATTCCCTGCTCCGGTCGTAACCGCTCTATGCTGCACGAGGATGCACGCATTCTGGGCTTCAACGCTTATATCGGCGAGATGGGCGGCTTGCTCATGCTCGACCATGGTAAGGACGACTGGTGCTACTTCACGGCAGACATGGACTACGACCCCTCTTGCGGCCTCACTCCCCATCAGGTGATCGAGCATACCGGTGTGTGCGATAAGCTCGTCAACTCCTGGCCACGTCTGCTCGAGTATCACAACGATATGCAGCAGGGCTATAAATACCGCGAGGTCACCGTGGCCATGCGCGGCGAGATTCCCGACGAGGAGGCTCGCGCCATGCTCGACGCCTCGGGCGTTAACCTCGATTGGGGTGATAACGGCTTCCTCAATCACATTTCCAAGCCTACAACGCTCGAGCTCCCCGAGGGCGTGCCCGGCCGCGCCTTCAACGTGAGTCCGCGCGGCCTCAACAAGGGTCGTGCCGTCGCCAAGTTCTGCGAACTGCGCGGCATCGATCCTGCGCAGGCATTGGCCATCGGCGACGCTTCGTCCGATTTCTTGATGGCGGATTCGGTGGGGACCTTCGTTTTGGTGGAGAATGGGCTGGCGAACCCCGGCGCCGATGAGTTCTTGGTCACGCACGACAATGCGTTTGTGAGCCAGGGCCGCATCGTCGACGGTTGGGTTATGACTATGAAATGCCTGCTGGCAGCCAAGGAATAGGATTTGATGATGGCGCAGAAAAACACCTGCCCTATCGGCGTGTTCGACTCGGGACTCGGCGGCCTGACCGTGGCCCGTTCCATCGCCACCGCCTTGCCTCACGAGTCGGTGTACTACTTTGGCGATACCAAGCGCTGCCCCTATGGCACGCGCGGTGAAAACGAGGTCCGCTCTTTTGCCCTCCAGGCGGGGCGCTGGCTTTCGCGTCATGACGTCAAGATCATCGTCATCGCGTGTAACACGGCGACGGCGGCTGCCTTGCGCGTGTGCCAGCAGACGCTCGACGTTCCCGTGATTGGCGTAATCGTCCCCGGTGCACGCGCCGCCATCAACAGCACGCGTACGCGCGAGGTGGGCGTACTTGCCACGAACCTCACCACGCGTTCCGGCGCCTACACGCGCGCCATTCAAGACCTGGATGCGGGCGTAGACGTGTACGGCTGCCCCGCTTCGAGCTTTGTGGAGATCGTCGAGCAGGAGCTTGCGACCGGCGCCCATCTGCAGGAGCGTTGGCTTGAGGACGAGGATATCTTCGATACGCCCGAGGTGCGCACCACAGTGCGTCAGGTGGTCGAGCCCCTCAAGGGCCACAATATCGATACGGTCGTTTTGGGGTGTACACACTTCCCGCTGTTGGTTGGCCCCATTCGCCATGAGCTGGGGCCGAACATCCGCGTGGTGTCGTCTGCCGAGGAAACCACGCGCGAGCTCGTGGACATCCTGCAGCGCCGTGAACAGCTGGCACCGGATAGCGCGATGCCCCAGCACCGCTTTGCCACGACATCCGATAACCTGGCGGAGTTTGCCGCCGCGGGCAGCTTTATCTTCGGCCAGCCGCTCAAGAGCATCGAGCACGTGTCGCTCGACGAACTCGTGTAGGCTGCGTCGCACAAATAGAGAGGAATACCGATGGAACTGAACGAGATTCGCCGCTCCGGCGGCCGCGCCGCCAACCAGATGCGCCCCGTGACGCTCAAGCGCGAGGTCATGAAGAACGCCCTGGGCTCCTGCCTGGTGGAGTTTGGCGACACGCGCGTGCTGTGCGCCGCTACGATCGAGGATGGCCTGCCGCCTTGGCGTCGCGCCTCGAAGCTGGGCTGGGTCACGGCTGAATACGCCATGCTCCCTGCCGCCACTTCCAAGCGCACCAAGCGCGAGACGAACGCGCGCAAGGGGCGCAGCATGGAGATCGAGCGCCTGATCGGCCGCAGCCTGCGCACTGTTTGCAATATGCGTGCCCTCGGCGAGTACACCGTCACTATCGACTGCGATGTCCTGCAGGCCGATGGCGGTACACGCACCGCTAGTGTGACCGGCGCTTGGGTGGCACTTCACGATGCTTTGATGACCTGGGTCGAGGCGGGCAAGATCCCGCGCCTGCCCCTGACGGGTCAGGTGGCCGCCGTGTCCATGGGCGTTGTCGATGGCAACGAGCTGCTGGACCTCGATTACGCCGAGGATAGCCACGCCGAGGTCGACATGAACCTCGTCGCCACCGATACGGGCGAGATTGTCGAGATCCAGGGCACGGGCGAGCAGACGCCCTTTGGCCGCAAGCGCCTGAATAACCTGCTTGACCTGGGCGATCTTGGCATCAAGCAGCTGATCGACCTCCAAAACGAGGTCACCGCGTTTCGCGACGATGACTAGCCCCAAACGCACATCCATCCGATAACCGTTAAGGAACAGGCGACCATGGCCCTGAATAAAATCGATATCGAAACCCTCGATCCGGCCCGCACCATCGTGGTGGCTACGGGTAACGCCCATAAACTCGTGGAGATCGAGGACATCCTTTCGCGCGTGCTGCCCGACGTGACCTTTGTCGCGCTGGGTCAGCTGGGCGATTTTGATGATCCGGAAGAGACGGACACCACCTTTTTGGAGAACGCCCTCATCAAGGCCGAGGCTGCCGTGGAGCAAACGGGCATGTCGGCCATCGCGGATGATTCCGGCCTTGTGGTCGACGCCCTCGACGGCGAGCCCGGCGTGTATTCCGCGCGCTACGCGGGCGTGCACGGTGACGATGCAGCGAACAATGCGAAGCTGCTCGAGAATCTGGCCGATGTGCCCGAGGCCGAGCGTGTCGCCCGCTTTATGAGCGTCGTGGCGCTTGTGGACGCCTCCGGCATGGTGCTTACCGGTACGGGCGCCTGCGAGGGCACAATCGGTTTCGAGGGCCGCGGCGAGAACGGCTTTGGCTACGACCCGCTGTTCCTGCCTGCCGATACGCCGGGCAAGACCATGGCGGAGCTCACGCCGGCAGAGAAAAACGCCATCAGCCATCGCTTCCACGCGCTGCAGGACCTGTCTTCCCAGATTGCAGGAGACGAGGCGTGAGAGCAGTTATTCAGCGCGTGACGAGCGCGTCGGTTGTCGTCGAAGAAGAAACCATCGGTAGCATCGGTCGGGGATATCTCATCCTGCTGGGCGTGGGCGAAGGCGACACGCGCGAGGTGGCGCAAAAGCTCTGGGCCAAGATTCGCGACCTGCGCATCATGCCCGACGATGCGGGAAAGACCAATCGCTCGCTCGCAGATGTTTCGGGCGAGGTGCTCGTGGTGTCGCAGTTCACGCTCTATGCCGATTGCCGCCATGGACGTAGGCCCTCGTTCACCGCGGCGGGTGCGCCCGCCTTGGCAAATGAGCTTTACGAGTACTTCTGCGAGCTGGTTCGTACGGACATGGGCGATGTTCAGACGGGCAGCTTCGGTGCCGACATGAGCGTTTCGCTTGTAAACGACGGCCCCTTTACCGTCGTGCTGGATACCGACGAGCTGTAGGGGAGCGCAAAGGGTCCGGCCGCGCAGCCATGCGTCCGGCTGCGCCTCTCTTCGCAGCATCTCCATAAGATGTGCAATCTCCATCTGAGCCTGCTACAATTCATACGTTTGTAGATAAATTGGGGCAAGTCTGCCGTATTTGCGCTTGCCTGCAGGAGGCCTAATGGAAGAGCTGGAAGTTAATCACGTCGATGATATCCATGAGAAGCTGACGGGCATGATCGGCCAGCGCGTCAAGGTGCGCGCCAACATGGGTCGTACGCGCGTCGTCGAGCGCATGGGCACCATCAAGACGGTGCATCCCGCAGTGTTTATCGTCGAGGTCGATGAGCGCCGCGGCCGTAAGTCGCGCCAATCGTACCAGTACGTCGATGTCCTCACCGGCACCGTTGAGTTGTTCGATCCCGAGTCGGGCGAGCATCTGTTCACCCCGCTGGGCAATCAGCTCGAGGAGCACTAGTTATGCCTTCTCTTTCGTTCACCGTGTCCGCGCTCGCAAAGGTCAATCTGTACCTGGGCGTGTACGCAACGAAAGATGAGCGCGGTTACCATCGCGTCGATTCGGTCATGGCAGCTGTCGGGCTGGGCGACACGGTGACGATTGCGCCGGCACAGGAGCTTTCGGTCACCATGGACCCCGTGGTGGATTTCCCCATGGAGCAAAACAGCGCTTGGCGCGCCGCCGTCGAGCTCGGCCATGCGTATGGCCGTGAGCCCTTGTTTGACATCCATATCGAAAAGCACATTCCCATTCGCGCAGGGTTGGGTGGCCCGTCCACCGATGCCGCAGCTACCCTGCGCGGCCTATGCAAGGTGTGGGATATCGACATCCGCGATGAGCGCGTTGCCGAGGTTGCGCGCAGCATCGGTGCCGACGTGCCGTTTTTCCTCTACGAGTCACCTGCGTTCTTGAGCGGTGCGGGCGATGCGATGGAGGAGACGTTCGACGCGCTCGAGGGCGTGCCCGTGGCGCTCGTTCGCGCTTCTTCAAAGGGCGTTACGGCGCAGGAGGCCTATCGCGTCTTCGACGCAGACCCGCAGCCTGCGGCTCCGATTCAGCCCATGCTCGAGGCGCTGCGCGCGGACGACGAGCAAAGCGTTGTCGACGCGCTTGCCAATAACCTGGCGCCCGCCGCGATGGCCATTGCGCCCGAGATCGTCGATGTGCTGGCATGGATGCGTGAACAGCCGGGGGTGCGCGTGGCCGAAGTTTCGGGTTCGGGCTCATGCTGCTTCGCTCTGTGTGAGAGCAAAGAGGCTGCTCAGCGTCTTGCGAACGCGGCATCAAGCGAACGCGGATGGTGGTCATGTGCAACTCAGATGGAAAAGTCTGGATCGAATCTTATTGATTGCTAGCATTTGTCTTGATCTTTTGTTACTATAGCTTGGCTATCGGGTTGTGGCTCAGTTTGGTAGAGCACTGCGTTCGGGACGCAGGGGTCGCTGGTTCAAATCCAGTCAACCCGACC
>CAKUGM010000076.1 GCA_934654625.1 uncultured Collinsella sp.
TGGTCGGGACGACAGGATTCGAACCTGCGACATCCTGCTCCCAAAGCAGGCGCGCTACCAAACTGCGCCACGTCCCGAAGAACCTAGGCAGCTCGAGTCGAAAGACCCCGCTTGTCCCAAGGCTTTTGAATTCTAATATATCGTGCATTATCTGGCAACGGGCAAAAGGATTTACCCCACGCAAACATCAAGAAAGCTCAGACGCCTATAATGCAAACGTTCACCCCATCACAGTAAACGCGCAGGAACGAGCATCATGGCATCCAACGACACTTCAACCCCCGCCGACGAACGCACCCACTCCGCAGCCGCATCCCTCAAGCACGAACTTCACGTTGGCAAGGACATCGTATCGCGCATCGCCTCTAAAGACGGCTTGCGCGACCTCCGCAACATGAAGGCGAGCCTTCGCCTCTTGCTTCTCGTGTTGCTTGTCTCGGCCCTTATGGGCGTCGCCGCATGGGCCTTCCTTACCTCACTCGACTTCGTTACCGAACAACGCGAGGCGCACCTCTGGCTCTTTGCCCTGCTACCCGTCGTGAGCGTTGCCACCGCATGGGTCTACCGCACATATGGCCTGCGCGCCGCGCGCGGCAATAACCTCGTTATCGACAGCTCCCTTACCGGCACGCCCATCCATGCACGCATGGCGGGTCTCACCTTCATCTGCTCCGTCGCCACGCATCTGGCAGGCGGCTCTGCGGGGCGCGAGGGAACCGCCGTGCAGATCGGCGGCACCATCGCAAGCAACGTGGCCCAACTCTTCAAGCTCTCCGGGCGCGATCGCAAGGATCTCATGCTTGCAGGTATCTCCGCTGCCTTTGGCGGCGTCTTTGGAACACCGCTCGCCGGTGCCTTCTTTGGAATGGAAATGTGCACGATGGGCAAGCTCACCTACAGCGCCGGCATGTACTGCCTTGTTTCCTCCTTTGCCGGCGATGGCATGGCGCGACTTTTGGGCACGCAGCACTCTTTCCAGTCCATCGCCCATGTCCCCGCCATGACGCCCTCCACCGTCGCCCTCGTTTTGGTTTGCGCGGTTGTGTTCGGCCTGGCAGCGCGTCTGTTCTCGTTCTCCATCCGCGTGGTTAAGAGATTCTGGGCACACCGCGTGCGCAGCTATCTGCTGGCGGCATTGCTTTCCTCGCTCATTCTCATGGCCACGTACATGATCTTTAACCTCCAGCGCTACGGCGGACTTTCGGAATGGATGGTCGCTTCGGGCTTCAAGGGACAAACAGCCTGGTACGACCCCGCCCTCAAGCTGCTCTGCACCGCACTCACCTTGGGCGCCGGCTACCAAGGCGGCGAGGTCACTCCCCTCTTTGGCATCGGCGCATCGCTTGGTGGATGGATGGCAACCATTGCGGGAACCGACCCGAGCTTCATGGCGGCGCTTGGCCTCCTGGGCGTCTTTGGAGCTGCTCTTAACGTTCCCATCACCACCATCATGCTGGGCATCGACATGTTTAGCGGCAAGGCAGCCGCCTACTTTGTAATCGTCGCTTTTGTGAGTTACCTCGTCGCGGGCCATCGAGGCGTGTATCCGGCGCAGCGCATCGTTACGCCTAAACGACGTTCTCTTGAGTTTGACGAGGGAGATACCGTAGAGCATGCGATTGAGCGCCATCACGAGGCGGTCATCGAGGGCGAACCCGCAGGCACCGCCGGCCACGATAACGAGTAACGCCCACGCTCGCGCTCACCGGGTTCTCATAGCATTAATGCTCCGTCTGCCCCATACTTGTGCAGACGGAACTTGCACGGAAAGGATCGCAGGCATGCAGCTTCGAGATAGCGGCTCGTTGGGAAAGACGCTTATCATCGCCAACCCCACCGCCCAGTCGGGAGCCGCACGCAGCGTAGCCGAGCGCATGCAGCGCTTCTGCGCCCTTTACTCCCACGAGACCGACGCCTTCTCGCTTGTCCTCACGGAGCATGCGGGCCACGCCACCCAGCTCGCCCGCGAGGCCGAAGAATTCGACACCGTGCTCGCCCTGGGCGGCGATGGTGTGGTCCACGAGGTCGCTTGCGGGCTCATGCAGATCTGCGAAGCCCATCGCCCTCGCCTGGGCGTGGTGCCCGTGGGGTCCGGCAACGATTACGCACGCACCTTGGGGATTCCCGCAGACCAAGTATCCTCCATCGAGCAGATCTTCGACTACGAACCCGTCCGTATGGATGTGGGCAAGATCGAGTATGTTCCGTCCGAGACGAAGGCCGGCGACGCCGATGCAACACGCACGGAGCACTTCGTTCAGACGTTCTCCTTTGGCCTCGACGCGGCCATCGCCATCGACACTGTGGAGCGACGCCAGCGCACGGGTCTTACCGGTGGCGCGCTCTATACCGCAAGCGGACTTGACATCTTTGGCAGGCATTTTCGATCGTACCCAACAAATGTGCAGGTAGACGATGGCGACTTGGGCTGCTTGCGCGCCCTTATCTTCGCGGTGCAGATCGGCCCCACATATGGCTCGGGTTTTAAGGTCTGCCCTAGCGCGGATCCCACGGACGGCCTTTTCGACATCTGCTATGCCGCCGGATCCATCCCCCGCGGCGTGGCGCTACCTTTGTTCTTGCGCGCCAAGAACGGCGGTCATGTGAAGTCGAGGCTCGTCCACCTTCTGCGCGGCGAGCGCCTGGTTCTTGATTTTGAAGGCGACGACTACCCCATCCAGGCTGACGGCGAGCAGATTCACGCTCGAAAGGCAACCATCACCGTCCTGCCCGGAGCCCTCACCGTGCTAAGGCCCCGACAGAATGTGACAGAATAAACCTGTCTTGTTGCTGTCACATAAACGGGTCTGGATGCTGAGAGCGACGGCGGCAGACGTGGATTAAACCCCTGTTGAGCAGCGGCTTAAGCAGAATATGACAAAATAAACCTGTCTTGTTGGTGTCACGTGCCGGTGGGCGCTAGTCCTCGCCGGTGATGCGACGGCGACTTGACTTGAGCTCGGAGCGCATGCGCTTGTCTTTAAGGCGACGGCGACGCTGCGAAGCCGGGACTTTGGTTGCGTGGCGCACCTTGGGCGGCACGGCCCGACGGCGAAATTCCTCTTGCAATTTACGAACGCACGATGCGCGATTTTGAAACTGGCTGCGGCTCTCACGCGCGGTGGCTACGATCCCCGTAGGAACATGGCGCATGCGCACGGCAGAATCGGTGGTGTTCACGCCCTGCCCGCCCGGACCGGTGGCGCGAAAGACGTCAACCGCGCAGTCGCGGGCAACCTCAGCCGCCGTCTGGCGTGCAAACGCGGCATACTCTCGATATGTCAGGTGCTTTTCTTCCATGGGCCCAAGACTAGCACGTTAGCGGCGAGCACGGGCCGCACGCACCAGGCACAGTACGAAGCCCACAGCAACAAGGGCGGCCACGCTCATAAGGGCCCAGCGGTAGCCGTAGAAGAAAATGTCCGGACGTCCCGCCACATAGCCCGCCACGGGCCTGCCCGCAGCCTCGCCCATCTTGCCGTAGAGAATCGCCATGCCGCCCGAGATGCCGAGCGCCATGCCCATATTCTGCGAAAGCGCCGAGAGGCTTCCCACGAAACCGAGCGCGTCCAGCGGAGCGGCGCTCATGAACAGCGAGTTGTTGGGCGACTGAAACGTCGAGGTTCCCAAAGACATCAGCGCCACGGCGGCAACAATCACCGGCAACGAACTGTGCTCGTTAAGAAGCCCCACGGCGGCCAGGCCGACGGAGTAGATGAACAGGCCCACGCACGTGGGAATATGCGACCCCACGCGGTCGGAAAGAGAACCAGAAAGCGGTCCCACTACGATATTTACCAGCGGAATCACGGCAAAGAGAAAACCGGAAAGACTCGGCGAGAACCCGTGCGCATCCTGGAAATAAAAGGGCAGGATAATCTCACTCGCGCCGATAGCGATGAAGCTGATAAGCGTCGCGAGCACATTGATGTTGAAAGTCAGGCTCTTGAAGACGCCCAGGCGAGCGAGCGGCTGTTCTGCGCGCAGCTCGATACGCACGAACAGCACCATAAGCAGCAGGCCGGCAAACAGCATGCCTACAATCTTGAGCGAGGCACCCTCGCCCATAAAGGTAATCGAGCACAGCAGCATGACCAACGTAGGCACAAGCGCGCAGGCACCAGCCAGATCGAACGTGATGCCGCGGCGGTCAGGGCGCACATGCGGCAGGGTCTTGAGACCTGCGACAAAGGACACGACGCCCACGGGCACGTTGATAAGGAAGATGCACTCCCATGGCAGAGTCGACACGATCACACCGCCCAGCACCGGGCCGCACATCATGCCCAGGGCAACAAAGCTCGCAAGCAGGCCCAACGCCCGACCGCGCTCCTTAGCGGGAAACGACTCGGTGATAATGCCCATATTGTTTGCCATGGCCGCCGCGGCCCCGATGCCCTGCACGCAGCGCGAGACCAACAGCATCGCAAACGTATGCGAAAGGCCGCATAAAAGCGAGCCGACGGTGAAGAGCGCCACGCCTGCCTGGAAGAGCCAGACCTTGCCGAACATGTCGCCCAAGCGTCCGAAAATGAGCATCGACGCACAGATAGCCACCAGGTAGACCGTAGAGACCCACTGGATATCGCCCAGACTCACGACAAGGGCTTTTTGCATCACGGGCAGCGCCACGTTGACGATGCTCGAATCGAGCGTGGACATAAATGTCATGACCAGCACGGTAAAGAGAATCGCCCATTTGTTCTTGCCGTGTGTATCGCCCTCAAGGGCGATACGCCGACGCTCCTCCGAAGAAGGCCCGCACGCGCACGCCTTTCCAGTCCCAGCGTAACCATCCTGCGCGGGCGCTCCATCCAAACGCTCGTTATCCATCGTTTCAATCCCCTATCAATCAGCAGCCGCACGCAATGGCAGCGAGCACGCAAAAAGGCGGGCCCCTTACTCATAGCAGCATGAGCTGGGAACCCGCCTTTGGTTCATTGGTTCTTTTTTACCATGAATCGAGCGATTTCACAAAATACGGCGAACCATACGTCCCGTCACCCCGACATTTCCTGATTGAAAACTGACGCAAACATGATGTTTACAGCCTTGTCAGCCGCACATCAGGGAACGTGAGTTGCGGTAAACTTTTCTTCGTCTATTAGCATCTAACATACTGCGAGGAATACCATGCTCAGGGTTGGACTTCTTACCAGCGGCGGCGACTGCCAGGCGCTGAACGCCACCATGCGAG
>CAKUGM010000077.1 GCA_934654625.1 uncultured Collinsella sp.
CGATGCAAGATAGGATATTTAAGGATATTATTCAGCGTTTTACCTGGTAAAACGCATATGCATTAGAAGTTCCTGTTCTAGACCGTCAGTTAAGGATTCGCCATGGCTAAAAAGAACGATACGTTTTTCTTCGACAACTACCGCGCCTGCGCAGACTGCTCCTGCAAAGCGGCTGAGTTCCTAGCGAGCATCATGAGCTCTTTCAACCCCGGCGAGATCCGTGGAAAGCTCGATGAGATGCACGCCATCGAACAGTCTGCCGACGAGCTTCGCCATCAGATGTCCGATGCGCTCGTCAAAGCCTTTATCACCCCGATGGAGCGCGAGGACATGGGCCTTTTGAGCAACCAGCTCGATGCCGTGACCGACCATGTCGAAGGCGTCCTCCACCGCCTCTACTTCGATAACATCCAAGAGGTCCGTCCCGATGCGCTCCAGATGGTCGATACCGTCGTACGCGGCTGCAAGGAGATGCGCGAGCTTGTGGACGAACTTCCGCGGTTCAAGAAGTCAAAGACCCTTCAGCAGCGCATCATCGCCATCAACTCAATCGAGGAAGAGGCAGACCTTCTGTATATCCGTGCCATGCGTGAGCTGCACACCACTTGCAACGACCCCTTGCAGGTTATCGCCTGGCGAGACGTCTATACCTTCCTTGAGCTTTGCGCAGACTCACTCGAGCACGTCGCCGAAACCGTCGCCTCGATCGCCATGAAAAACAGTTAGTGACGGCCCCGGACCCCACCCTTCCGTCGCGCTACAATTAAATGTCAAATCAGGCAGCTGCTTTTGAAAGGGATTGCCATGTCTTTTGAAGATCTTACGCGCGCTCGCTTCTCTTGCCGCCACTACGAAAACCGTCCCATTGAGGACGATGTTCTCGCACGCGTGGTCGAAGCCGGCCGCATTGCACCCTCAGCCTGCAACAAGCACCCGACGCGCATCAAAGTGTGCACCAGCAAGGACGATCTTGCGCGCGCCGCCCTTGCCTGTCCTCGCTTTGAGCGCGACGGCAGCATCTTTGGCGCCCCGGCGATCATCATCGCTTGCGCTGAAACCGAGCGCGCTTGGGTGCGTAAATACGATCAGATGAACTCCGGCGAGATCGACTCCTCCATCGTCGTCGATCAAATGATGATGCAGGCAACCGAGTTGGGCTTAGGAACCTGCTGGGTATGCGCATTCGACCCACAGGTTATCCAGGAGCAGTTCAATCTTCCCGAGGGCATGCGTCCGATCAGCATGCTGCCTCTTGGCTATCCCACCGAGACGATTGCCGCACCCGAGGCGCGCGAAGCCCGCTGCATCTCACTTGCCGACTTTACCCTCTAACAAAAAACCGCCCAGCACATACATGCTGAGCGGCACCAACGACAATTAATTTATACCAGAGCCGGAAAATCCCAGCTCAACATCATCGGTAGACGGTCATTTTACCAGTTAAGCGGCAAGAAAAGACTAGCCGATGCCCTAAATAAAAGCAGGGGTCTTTTCGACAATGCGAGAAGGCCCCTGCTTTATGCGTTTGAGATAACGACTTGAGAACGTTAGTCCAAGTCGTCCATGCCGAAGTTATCGATCGGAGCAAACGGATCGGCAACGGGGGCAGGAGCGGCAACGGGGGCGGCGGGAGCCGGAGTTGCCACGGGAGCAGCGGTGACGGGGGCCGCAGCAGCGGCAGAACCGGTGGGCGTAGAGCTCATCAGATCGCGCGGGAAGGAGTTCTGGGCCTCATCCATGAAGTGCTGGACGAGCTTCATGTACTCGTTCTTGAAGTCCTCACGGGAAGCCTTCAGACGATCGATCTCCTCGAGCTCATTTTGCTTCTCGGCCAGAGCCTGACGGATAACCTCGCGAGCCTTGGCGTCGGCCTCGTTCTTGATGCGCTCAGCGTTCTCGCGGGCATCGTTGACGATGTTGTCGGCAGTCTGCTGGGCAGCGATGAGGGCGGCAGAGATCTGGCGCTCGCTCGCAGAGTAATTGGGGGCAGCCGGAGCAGGCGCGGGGGTCGGAGCGGGAGCAGGCGCGGCCTGGGCCTGTGCAAGCTGATTCTGAGCGTCAGCAAGCTGCTGCTCGGTGGCGGTCAGGCGGTTCTTAAGGTCCACGATCTTGTTGAGCATAGCGTCGACCTCGGCGGAAACTTGCTCCAGGAAGACATCGACCTCGCCGGGATCGTAGCCGCGCTTAGCCTCGGAGAAAGTCTGAGCCTGAATATCAGCTGGTGTAATAGCCATCTAAAACATTCCTTTCATTCGCCATGCTCAAGGTCATCGTTGCCAAGAGCACCCGCGTACTCACAAAATTATACTTATCAGCAAGCGTTCTACCACAGTCAACGCAAGAACTGCAATTACCGGGGAGAAATCGATACCCATCGTCGACGGCATGATCTTCCTAAACAGGTCGAGATACGGGTTGACGATAGAACCGATAACGGCGGCGATGTCGGCGAGCAGGCCGTCCTGCTTCATGGGGATCCACGTAAGCAGGCACCAGATCACGATCAGCGTGCTGTAGAAGTTGAACAGGGTGTCGATGAGGTTAACGATCGTATAGGGATTCACGCACTCACCTAGCTCTTAAGGTAGCCGTCGGCACGCAGCTTGGAAAGGTCGGAATCCTTGATCTCACAGCCCTGGGGCAGCACCATGAACACGCGGTCGCCCACCTCGCGCACGGAGGCGCCCAGGCCGCACGCAAAACCATAGGAGAAATCAAGCACGCGCTTGGCAACCTCGGTACGAACGCCCACGAACACGAGGGCGACAGGCTGCTTGGTGCGCACGCGGCGGACCACGGTCTCGACATCGTCATAGCTCTCGGGACGCAAGACGTATGCGGGGAGCTGGGGCGTGCCGTTGATCACGGCAGCAACGCGGTCGGCAGTTGTCGACACAGAAGGGGCCGGAGCCGGTGCGGGAGCGGCGTGCATGCCGCTCGCGTAGCTCGAGGGAGTGTCATATGCGCCGGGACGATACGCTACGGCGTCTTGGGAGCGAGCCGGCGGATTATACGTGGTTGCATGGCGATCGGCATCGCCAACGAGCTGGCCGCTACGCGTGTAGACGGCAACAGACTCGGCCTCGCCGCGGCGCGTTTGGCCAAGAACGCCGTTGCTGGGCTCGTCGTCATAGCCATAGCTGTCCGAGGTGCCATAGGCGCCGGCACCGTACGAATCGTCCGGATAGCCGCCTTCGGGCGCGTCGTCATAATAGGCGTCGTCATAGCCCTCTTCTGTGCCGTAATCATCTTGGTCGTAGGCCCCCGCCTGGCCGAAGGGGAGCTTGTTCTTGATTTCATCTAGAAAGCCCACGATGGTTCCTCTCTGCCCTTAGTGCGATTGATGTATAGGTGGGTGTATGGTCGAACCACACGCGTCAGCCTGTGGTTATTGTAGTGCAAAGGATGGGTTAAATGCCACCCTACCAAGGCGAATGAGGGTTGAGCCCTCTTCAATGGCCACATCGAAGTCTTCGCTCATACCGCACGAGAGTTCGCGAAGTTCCAAAGCGGGATACAAGCCCTCGAGCTCATCGCGAAGCTCGCGCAGGCCGGCAAAGGTCTTTGCGGCCACCTCCTTGCTACCCCGCGGGGCCATAGTCATAAGTCCGCAGATAGACATACCGGAAAGCTCCATGAGCTCCTCTATGCAGGCACGAAGAGCCTCGGGCTCGAATCCAGACTTCGACTCTTCACCGCTCACGTTAACTTCCAGGAGCACGCGCTGCGGGGCAGGCAGCTCCCCCGCCTCAACTCGGCGGGCAGCACGCTCGGATACCGCGCGCGCCAATGCGGCCGACTCGATGGAATGGATGAGCCCCGCATGCCCCAGAACGGCGTTGATCTTGTTCTTTTGCAAGTTGCCGATCATATCCAAGCGATACTCGGGCAGGTTCTCGATTGCACGCAAACCTTCAAACTTACGCATAAGTTCCTGGGGGCGATTCTCACCCAGCAGGGTATAGCCCGCACGAACGGCATCTGCCGCAGCATCGATATCGACCGTCTTGGACACGGCCATGATCTTAAGGTCCTCTCGATGGCGACCGGCATGGTCGAGTGCGATATCAACCCGCTCTAAGATTTCCTCGCGCCGGCGACGAATCTCATCAAGATATGTCTGAGCCATGTCCATCATCCCGTCAACCTTTGGGTTTAAGACTTTTTGCCATACTAACGCAAAGGCGCGGTGCCGCTGTGGGCACCGCGCCTAAATTCACAAACCTCAGTTTATTTGCATGCCTGGCGGCAAAGAGAGCAGAACTACTCCTCCGAAGACGCGGCCTCGGCGTCCGCATCGTCCTCATCCTCGGCGGACAGAGACTCGATCAGATGACGAAGCTCCTCGCCCACCTCATCCAAAGGAAGCTTGGCAACGTACTGGGCATCGGTCTTGGGATCAAGGACCACACCCTCGCCGGAAGGCACGCGCATGCTCTCCAGCTCGTCCTCGTCGATATCAACGAGGTCGGAAGTGGTGAGGCGCTGGCCGGTGAGCAAGAAGGTCAAACGGCAGGCAGCGTCGATGGAGATGGAAGCAGCGCGATCCAGGTAGCGCGACACCATGATCGTACGGCGAAGGTCGTCGTAGGAGCTGTCGTCAGAGAGCTCGGGGGCGCTCATGCGATTATAGGTGCGGAAGAACTCCTCGTAAATCTGATGTACGGGCTCGTCTTGGTCGGAAAGGCCACAAACGATGCGCATGTCGTTGTTCACAAGAGCGGAGATGGAGGAGCCCACGACGCGGTAGACGCAATCGGCCTCGCGCAGAATCAGGTCGTTGAGTTCGGAGGGCAGCTCGATATCGGCCTTAACCTTGTGCTTTGCCGCGCGGGCGATCTGGCGCACCTTATCGGTCATGCGCTGCAGGTTGAAATCAATATAGATGATGGTCTGCAGCAGACGGAAGTCGGATGCCACGGGGCCCTGCGTTGCGATGAGGTTATAGCACACAGCCTCGAGG
>CAKUGM010000078.1 GCA_934654625.1 uncultured Collinsella sp.
CGACGAGGTTCACGCGGTCCACGAACTTCTGCATCTTCTTGAACTTGGGCATGGTGAGGCCCATGAGCACGCCCACGACGGCGGAGACGGCGATGACGGCCACGCCGATGGTCCATTCCAGACCCGTATGGGTTGCAAACACGCGCATGAGCGCCACGATGCCCATGACCGGTGCCATCAGGACCATGCGAACAAAGAGCGTGGTCGCCATCTGGATCTGCTGGATGTCGTTGGTGCAACGCGTGATGAGTGACGCCTGGCTGAACTTTCCAACCTCGGCAGGCGAGAAGTGCATGACCTTGTCGAACGTCTCGCGGCGCAGGTCGCGTGCGATGGTGCATGCGGTGTGCGAGGCGACGGCGCCCGTGAGGATGGTGGCAACAAGGCTTACGGCACACAGGGCGAACATCTTGATGGACATGCTTGCCAGATAGGAGTTTTGAACGTCGGTGAGGGAGATCCCCTGTGCCTCGTATTCCTGTTCCACATAGTTGATGGCGCGCTGCGTGACGATGGACCCGCCCATGGAGCCCATCTCGTCTGCCATCTTGTTGGCGCCGTCCACGAGCTTTGCGCGCTCGACCAAGCCGCCTTCGACGGCGATGCGCAGGCTCTCCATGGTGACCTTGCCGCCGTCGGCATCGATCTGCTCCTGCATCTTGGCGACTGCCTGGGCCTTTTCCTGCATGGCGGCGAGCTCGTCGGGGGTCATGCCGGCCATCTGCTCGGGGGTGGGGGCGGCCATGGCGCCGCTTTCAGCCGCGTCGCCGCCCGTCATATCTTCCATGGAGCTGGCGTCGATACCCTGTTCAAGTGAGAGGACGACGGTCTCGGGCAGGCTCATGATGCTCGTGAGCCTGCCTTCTTCCGCGCGGTCCTCCTCGGAGCCGATATAGGTGCGCATGCCGTCTTTGTCTGCCTTGCCATAGGCCGCCTCGACTTCGTTCGCGTCATCTTCGGTCATGAAGAGCTCGAGGTCGGACAGGGATTTGTCGCGGATGGTATCGGGCACCGGCGAGGCGATGCCGCCCTGCTGGATGCCTACGTCGACGATTTCGCTCATGTAGGTGGGCAGCGCCAGATCGGCGTTGCAGCTGATGACAATCAGGCCGATGGCGACGAGAAGCGCCAGGACGTGTTTTTTGAAGAGCTTGATGATGCGCATGCGCGGCCTCCTTTCTTAGTCGTTGGTCGTTGGTGTATCGGAAAAGCCGTCTTTTGGCTTGGGGTTTTCGCTGCAGAGGATGTCACGCAGCCGCGTTCCTTGGTTCTTTTCGACGATCTCGTTCATGCGATGGACGAGGCGCACGAGCTCATGGGCATCGTCGGGACCAAGTTCGGCGAGAAACTCGCCGGTCTTGCGGTTGGAGAGCGCGCGTTTTTCCTCCAAGGTGGCAAGTCCATGCTTCGTGACCTTGACGATCACGCGGCGTCGGTCGGTTTTGTCCGGTTCGCGCGTTACCCAGTTCTTGGCCTCAAGGCTGCGCAGGATGTTTGCGACGCGGGGCGTGGAGACCCAAGCGCGGTCGGCAATTTGAGAGGGGGTGAGCTCCCCGTTTGCGAGCATGAGCGCGCGCATGACGGCCATCTCACCCGAGACGGCATTGCTTACGCGCGTCGACATGAACCGATGCATCGATTCGAATTCGCCGATAAGCTGGCGTGCAAGGTCTTCGTATTCGTCGGACACGCAAACTCCTTAACACTAGAAATAATTACGAGGGATAACAATACCCCTGCTGCCTTTCGGTATACGGTTCGGTGCAGAATCTTCAAATTTGAAAAGGGTGCATGTGGCGTTTGCCCTATGCGCTGCCGATAGACGGGACAGCCGCATCGTGTTTTAGCGAGAAGAATAATCTGCAGGTCAGACGTGCGGCGGCTATCGGTGCCAGATTGCCTGGTGAATGCGGAGGGCAGGAAGGAGTCCCGGACGCGCGCAGATGAGGTTGGAAGGGTCTTCGTGCCCGATGGAGTGCATGGCCTGTGCGAGCGGTTCGCGCATGCGTGCGGCGCAGACGAGCAGGTCGATCGCATGCGAGACGGGGCGACGATAGGCGCCCATCCGTGGGAGACGGTACAGATGCTCAAGGGTATCGGCACCGCCAAGGAGCAGCGCGCCTCCCCATGAGGCATCGAGCTGCTCGACGTCGTCGTGCAGCATATCGAGCGTATGGCACCCCACTTCATCCGGGGCAACGGCGTAGGCAATCGCATATATAAGAGGGCTGCCGGGGCAAGAGGGACAGCCGAGAGCGTTCTCGATTGCCTCGCGGGACGCGCATACGTGGCTTCCGTCGGCCGAAAGGGGACAGACGAGCACGACCGAGGAGGGCTCTGTGCGCTGCTCCGTCTCCCACGGTGCCCCGAGTTCTTCTATTTCGACCTGCGGCGCCAGCGTTTCGGAAAGGCGCGAGTAAGCTCCGACGGCATCGGCGAAGTCGCGGGCGATAGCGTGCGAGATACGCGCCTGTGCTAACGCGACGTCAGGGGCAGCTTCGGCGTCGCTGCCAGCTGCTATGATGATGCGTCGACGGCCCTCGTCTTTCACGCGCGCCTCCTCCTGTCGTGTAAACGGTTCTTTTGCAGGAAAATGACTACTCCACAAACCCATCGGGGTGGACTATCCTGTAACGGCTCAAATGATACTCGGATTGGATCGCCATGTCGCGCTCTCTGAACACATCGCTTGTGAGGCTCAAGTCCTCTGGTATTCGCCGCATCAACGCTCTTGCCGCCCAACACCCGGGCTGCATCGCGCTCGCGCTCGGCGAGCCGGAGTTCGATACGCCCCAAGAGATTCGCGACGAGGTGACTCGCGCCCTCCAGCGCGGCGAGACCCATTACCCGCCCAACAATGGAACCCCGTTCTTGCGCGGAGCCATCAGCGAGTACATGGCCGCCCAGGGTTTCGATTACGCTCCGGACGACGTCATCGTGACCGATGGCGCCACCGAGGCCCTGCACGCAAGTCTTCTGGCGATGCTTGAGCCCAACGATGAGGTCATCATCCCCACGCCTGCCTTTGGCCTGTACGAGTCCATCGTGCGCGTGAACCATGCCTTCCCGGTCTTTCTGGATACGGCGCGTACCGACTTCCAGATTGACGAGGAGGCCCTGCGCGATCGCGTGACGCCGGCGACCAAGGCCATCGTCATCTGCTCGCCCAATAACCCCACCGGCTGCATCTTCAATGCGGCATCGCTTGACGCCGTGGCGCGCGTCGCTGCCGAGGCAGGCATCTACGTGATCTGTGACGACGTGTACAACCGTCTGGTCTATACGGAGGGCTACGAGCGCTTTGCGCTGCGCCATCCCGAGCTGCGCGAGCAGATCGTGGTGGTCGATAGCTTCTCTAAGCCCTGGGCCATGACGGGCTGGCGCATCGGCTGGCTTGCCGCCGCGCCCTCGCTTGCCGTGCAGATCGCAAAGGCGCATCAATATATGGTTTCATCTGCCGTCGCGTTCGAGATGCCTGCGGCAGCAGCTGCACTTTCGGTAGATCCCGCTCCCATGTTCGAGACGTATCGCGCCCGTCGCGCCCGCGTCCTTGCGGCGCTCGAGAGGATGGGCCTATCCGTCGTGGAGCCCGCCGGCGCCTTCTACGTCTTTCCTTCCATTAAGGGTACGGGCCTGACATCCGAGCAGTTCTGCACGCGTGCCATCGAGGAGGCCGGCGTGGGCTTGGTCCCCGGCTCGTGCTTTGGCAGCGAAGGCTACGTGCGCCTTTCCTACTGCGTTTCCGACGAGGACCTCGACGAGGGCCTGCGCCGCCTGGATCGTTTCGTAATGGGGCTGTAGGAAGGGGCTACGCCTTCGGCTTCCTCGCTGCCAGACGGCTCCGGTTTGGCTTCGGTCAGGTCCTGCGCAAGACGAAACGTCCACTGGACGTTTCTTTGCGTGCGGAATCTAGCCAAACCGGAGCCGTCTGCCAGCGAGGAAGGCAGCGCCGTTGCTGGGGAGTGCGCTTGCAAATCCTCTTCTCTTTGTGCACAACTCGTGTGCATGGTTGACTCTTTTGGGACACCTCGCCATACTAACGAAGGTTCACGCACGAATCCGCTGCCAGAGACAGCCGGTGCCGCGGCGCGCAAGCGTCAAGGCTTAATGGGAGATCCCGCCAGCCGAGGTGGTCGAGTAGATATGTCTTCTCGCCCCCGTCGCTCTATGCAGCGCGGGGGCTTTTCTTTTTCTGACATGCCCCCGTCACGTCTTATTTGGCGGGTCCGTGCCCGGGAAAAGAAACAAGGAGGTGTATTTCATGCCACAGCAGTACAAGATCGACAAGGTTGCCGAGATCGAGTCTTGCATCGAGCAGAACGCTGGTCTGTTTGTCGTTTCCTACAACGGCCTGACCGTTAAGCAGGCTCAGGAGCTCCGTCACACGCTTCGCAAGTGCGGCGCCCAGATGAAGGTCTACAAGAACAACCTTGCCAAGATCGCTCTCAAGAACCAGGAGCAGCCCGAGATCGACGAGCTTCTCGCCGGCCCCAACGCTTATGTGTTCTACGAGACCGAGCCTGTGGAGGCCGCTAAGGCCCTTAAGACGTTCTCCGAGCAGTCCAAGGGTGTCCTTGAGATCAAGGGCGGTATCTCCGACGGTAAGGCCGTCACTGCCGATGAGGTCAAGGCTATCGCCGAGCTTCCCACCAAGGATCAGCTCCTCGGTCAGCTCGCTGGTCTTATCAGCGGTTTCGCTCGCGACATCGCTGTCTGCGTCAACGGCGTTTCCTCTGGTCTCGCTCGTTCGATCCAGCAGGTTTCCGAGCAGAAGGCAGCCTAGTCTGGCTTGCCCTCGCCTGCGGCGGCAACGCCGCGCCCCTGATGCGCCTGCGCATCGCTACTTAACAGATCTCCGTGCATAGCGCACGGAAACCGAAAGGACTTAGAAATGGCTAAGCTTACCACCGATGAGATCATCGATGCTCTTAAGGAAATGACCC
>CAKUGM010000079.1 GCA_934654625.1 uncultured Collinsella sp.
AGCAACAAATTGGACGGTGCTTTCGGGCGGGCTGGGCGCCTGCGATGGAGTGATGCTCGGTGCCAAATCAAAACCCACGCACAAACGACAACTTTTCGTCAAAAATAAGGAAAAGTGAACGTTTGTGCGTGGGTTTTGAGTTCGCACGCGGGGTACCCGGTCGGGAGAGGTCCGCGCGAGCGCGCCCACGCCGACGTCGATACGGCCACCAACCGCGATTTCCATCCCTTCCGATTCATGCTGTACCGCTTGCGGTTTTCGAAAACGAAAGCGGCCGTGCGGAGTACAATAAAGCAACCTGTGAAATCGAAGCATTCCCCATAATGGAGACGGAGCCGTCCGTCGCGTCGTGTGCTGTATCGAGTACGCGCTCGTGGGTAGAATGACCTGCGGTTCCAGTGCAATGCGCCACATCGCCTGACGCATTGCGACACGTGGCTACATCCGAAAGGCGCCGTCTTTCGGAAAGCATGTACACCCAAACGAGAGGAGAGGGGTATATGGCGCGTAAGTTCAAGTCTATGGACGGCAACGAGGCCGCCGCATACGTATCGTATGCGTACACCGAGGTAGCGGGAATCTATCCCATTACGCCGTCCAGCCCGATGGCCGACCATGTCGATCAGTGGGCCGCGCAGGGCAAGAAGAACATCTTCGGCACGCCCGTCAACGTTGTGGAGATGGAGTCCGAGGCCGGTGCTGCCGGTACCGTCCACGGTTCTCTGGGCGCTGGTGCGCTGACCACCACCTACACGGCTTCCCAGGGCCTGCTGCTGATGATCCCCAACATGTACAAGATCGCTGGCGAGGGTCTTCCCTCGGTCTTCCACGTGTCGGCTCGTACCGTGGCTACCCAGGCGCTCAACATCTTTGGCGATCACTCCGACGTCATGGCCTGCCGTCAGACCGGCTTTGCCATGCTCGCCGAGGGCAACGTTCAGGAAGTCATGGATCTCTCCCCGGTGGCACACCTCGCCGCTCTTGAGGGCAAGGTTCCGTTCCTCAACTTCTTCGACGGTTTCCGCACCAGCCATGAGATTCAGAAAGTCGCCATGTGGGACTACGAGGACCTCAAGGACATGTGCAACATGGAGGCTGTCCAGGAGTTCCGCGATCACGCGCTGAACCCTGAGCATCCGCACGCTCGCGGCAGCCACGAGAACGGCGACGTCTTCTTCCAGCACCGTGAGGCCTGCAACACCGCCTACGACAAGCTGCCCGCTGTCGTCGAGAAGTACATGGGCAAGATCAACGAGAAGCTCGGTACCGATTACGGCCTGTTCAACTACTATGGCGCCGAGGATGCCGATCGCGTCGTCGTCTGCATGGGTTCTTTCTGCGACGTGCTCGAAGAGGTCATCGATTACCTCAACGCTCATGGCGAGAAGGTCGGCCTGGTCAAGGTCCGTCTGTTCCGTCCGTTCTCCATCAAGCACTTTGTCGACGTGCTCCCCGCGACCGTCAAGAAGATCGCCGTCATGGACCGCACCAAGGAGCCGGGTTCCATTGGCGAGCCCCTCTACCAGGACGTTGTCTCCGCACTCTATGAGGCTGGCCGCACCGACCTCACCGTGGTGGGCGGCCGTTACGGCCTGGGCTCCAAGGACACCGCCCCCTCTTCTGCCTTCGCTATCTACGAGGAGCTCAAGAAGGACGAGCCCAAGCGCGAGTTCACCGTCGGCATCGTGGACGATGTCACCAACCTCTCCCTGCCGCTGGCCGAGGAGACCCCCAACACCGCAGCTCCCGGCACCATCGAGTGCAAGTTCTGGGGCCTCGGCGGCGACGGTACCGTGGGCGCCAACAAGAACTCGATCAAGATCATCGGCGACCACACCGACAAGTACGTTCAGGCCTACTTCCAGTACGACTCCAAGAAGACCGGCGGCGTGACCGTCAGCCACCTGCGCTTTGGCGATTCGCCCATCCGCAGCCCGTACTATGTGACCAAGGCCGACTTCGTCGCTTGCCATAACCCCAGCTACATCGTCAAGGGCTTCAAGATGGTCCGCGACGTCAAGCCGGGCGGCACCTTCCTGGTCAACTGCCAGTGGTCTGACGAGGAGTTCGCCGAGCATCTTCCCGCTGTGGCCAAGCGCTACATCGCCAAGAACGGCGTCAACGTCTACTTGATCGACGCTATCGACCTGGCTGCTAAGGTCGGCATGGGCAAGCGCACCAACACGGTGCTGCAGTCTGCCTTCTTCGCGCTGGCGAAGATTCTGCCCGCCGAGGAGGCCCTGCAGTACATGAAGGACGCGGCCACCAAGTCCTACATGAAGAAGGGCCAGGCTATCGTCGACGCTAACCACAAGGCTATCGACGCCGGCGCTACCGCTTTCCATAAGTTCGAGGTTCCTGCCGATTGGGCAGACGCTCAGGATGCTCCCGCCGAGATTTCCGACGAGGAGAAGAGCGCTATCGCCAAGCAGGTCAAGGAGCTCCTCGAGCCCATCGACCGTATGGACGGCGACTCGCTGCCCGTCTCTGCCTTCATGGGATGCGTTGACGGCCAGTTCGAGCTGGGCGCCTCTGCATACGAGAAGCGCGGCGTTGCCGTTATGGTTCCGCATTGGGACGAGACCAAGTGCATCCAGTGCAACCAGTGCGCCTATGTGTGCCCGCATGCCACCATCCGTCCGTTCGCTCTGAACGACGAGGAGGCCGCTGCCGCACCCGAGGCCTGCCGCACCATCGATGCCATGGGCCCCAAGGCCAAGGGCATGAAGTACGTCCAGGCCGTGAGCCCGCTCGACTGCATGGGATGCACCAACTGCGTGAAGGTCTGCCCCAAGGGCGCCCTCGAGATGGTTCCCACCGAGTCTGAGCTCGATCAGCAGCCCGTTTGGGATTACCTGGTCAAGAACGTCTCCGAGAAGCCCGAGCTCATTGCCGCTAACGTCAAGGGCAGCCAGTTCAAGCAGCCCTACCTCGAGTTCTCCGGTTCCTGCGCCGGCTGCGCCGAGACCGCATACGCTCGCCTGGTGACCCAGGTAGCAGGCGACCGCATGTTCATCTCCAACGCCACCGGCTGCTCCTCCATTTGGGGCAACCCCGCCGCGACTTCTCCGTACTGCACGGACAAGAACGGTCACGGCCCGGCATGGAACAACTCCCTGTTCGAGGACAACGCCGAGCATGGCCTTGGTATGGCCGTGGGCTACGAGGCTGTCCAGAACAAACTCGTCGCCGACACCGAGAAGGTCCTTGCTGCCGACGGCGCCGCTCCCGAGCTGAAGGCTGCCGCTCAGGCATGGCTCGACGCTCGCCACGACACCGAGGCCAGCAAGACCACCGCTGCCGCCTATGTCGCTGAGCTCGAGAAGTGCGGCTGCGACCTTGCCAAGTCCATCCTGGCCGACAAGGCATACCTCACCAAGAAGTCCTTCTGGATCTTCGGCGGCGACGGCTGGGCCTACGATATCGGCTTCGGCGGTCTTGACCACGTGCTGGCATCTCGCCACAACGTCAACGTCTTCGTCTTCGACACCGAGGTCTACTCCAACACCGGCGGCCAGGCTTCCAAGGCATCGAACCTGGGTCAGGTTGCCCAATTCGCCGCTGCGGGCAAGACCACCAAGAAGAAGTCCCTCGCCGAGATCGAGATGAGCTACGGCTACGTCTACGTGGCGCAGGTCGCCATGGGCGCCAACCCGGCTCAGACCCTCAAGGCCATCCACGAGGCCGAGGCCTATGACGGCCCGTCCCTCATCATCGGTTACAGCCCCTGCGAGATGCACTCCATCAAGAAGGGCGGCATGCAGAACTGCCAGGCCGAGATGAAGAAGGCCGTGGATTGCGGCTACTGGAACCTCTTCCGCTTCAACCCGGCGGCTCCTGCCGGCAAGAAGTTCTCGCTCGACTCCAAGGCTCCGGCCGGCGGTTATCAGGAGTTCCTGATGAACGAGGCCCGCTACGCTTCCCTCACCCGTTCCTTCCCGGAGCGCGCTGAGGAGCTCTTCAAGGAGAACGAGCAGGCCGCTATGGACCGCTACGCTCACCTGCAGAAGCTTCTGACGGTGTACAACGAGGCATAAAGCTTCCTGCTACAGGACCTGAGGGCGTTCCCGGTGAATGTTCTCGGACACGGAGAGACCCCCGACCGCATGTTGTGCGGCGGGGGTCTCTCCCGTTCTGCGGGGTGCTGGCCCGGTCTTTTGGTCGTCGCATCCTGTTCGTACGATGGGGGTTCTTCGAGCTCGAAAGGCCGCTGCTATAATAGGCGCGTTATTGAGAACTTCACATGGAAGGAAAACCCGCTGTGAGCAATGCCACTAAGGGTGCCAAGGGACCTCGTTTCCATCTCGCTATGGCTGTATCGAGGGCTGCGGCTTCGGCGCTTAAACTTGCGCGCCGTAACGCCGGTCAGATGCCGGGTGTTATCGCCGAGAAGATCGACCCCTCGTTCCTCGCCGACGTCGACAAGCCTGCGCACGTCGTCTTCGTCTCCGGAACGAACGGCAAGACGACTACGAATAACCTGCTGTGCGACCTGCTGCGCGATAACGGCATCGAGATGATCGATAACCGTGCGGGCGGCAACGTTCGCAATGGCGTCGAGAGCACGCTGATCAAGAATGCCACCATCTCCGGTCGCCAGAAGCTCGACGTGGCGGTAATGGAGCTCGACGAGCTTTCGTTCCGCACCGTGCTGCCCGATATGGTTCCCGAGGTCATCCTCGTCACGAACCTTTATCGCGACTCCTTCTCGCGCAACGCCAATCCCGACTTCATCTTCTCTGTAATGAGTGAGAACATCTCGCCTGCAACCAAGCTCATCTTGAACGCGGACGATATGATCAGCTGCCGTTTGGCGCCGCAGAATGCGAACCGCGTGTATTACTCCATCGTGCGCCTCGAGGATGACTCGTCAGATCCCCAGGGC
>CAKUGM010000080.1 GCA_934654625.1 uncultured Collinsella sp.
TCCCTCCCACCGACCATAAATTCGCAGCCCTGCATGGCGCCGTCTGGTCGGGCGGCTCGTTTGTCTACGTGCCCGCTGGTACCAAGCTGGATTTCCCACTGCAGAGTTACTTCCGCCTGAACGCCAAGGGAGCAGGCCAGTTCGAGCACACGCTCATCATCGTTGAGGATGATGCCGACCTTCACTTTATCGAAGGTTGCTCGGCACCCAAATACAACGTGGCGAACCTGCACGCAGGCGCCGTCGAGCTCATCGTGGGCAAGCGCGCGCATCTGCGCTACTCGACCATCGAGAACTGGTCGAAGAACATGTACAACCTCAACACCAAGCGCGCACGCGTGGATGAGGACGGCGAGATCGAGTGGATCTCGGGCTCGTTTGGCAGCCATGTGGGCTACCTGTACCCCATGAGCGTGCTCAACGGCGCCCGCGCGCGCTCGAGCTTCACCGGCATCACCTTTGCCGGCGCAGGACAAAACCTCGACACCGGCTGCAAGGTGGTGCTCAACGCTCCCGACACCACCGCCTCCGTCGAGACCAAGGGCATCTCCAAGTCGGGCGGCGTACAGACCTTCCGCAGCTCCATCGTGGCGACACCGCGCGCCGAGGGCGCCAAGGCTACCGTGAGTTGCCAGTCGCTCATGCTCGACGCCGAGAGCCGCTCGGATACCATCCCCGCAATGGACATCCGCGCCAAAAACGTCGATGTGGGCCACGAGGCCACCATCGGGCGCATCGGTGACGACAAGATCTTCTACCTCATGAGCCGCGGTATTTCCGAGGAAGAGGCCCGTACGATGATCGTCAACGGCTTTGCCAACCCCGTGAGCAAGGAGCTGCCGCTCGAGTACGCGGTAGAGATGAACAACCTGATCAAGCTCGAGATGGAAGGAGCGATCGGATAGATGAAGATCGAGAATCTCAACGCAATGCCCGCTCCGACATGGAGCTGGCTCAAGATGAACTCGACCTCTATGGAGATCGATGCAGATTTCGCCCCGGCAGATGCAAGCGCCGTTGTAGTCGAAGGCGCAGATGCCTGCACGGGTGCCGCCGGCGACCTTGAGGCCGCCCTGGCTCTTGCCGACAGTCGTTTCCCCGCGCGTCGCGCCTCCGCCCCGGGCGATGCCACCGACCGCGAGCGCGTCGCTGCAGACGACCTTGACCAGCTCGATGTTCCAGCACTTTCCGCATATCAGACTCGAGCCGTGCACCTCGAGGAAAAATGCGGTCCCGCCGAGTCGTTCTCGCATGGCACCGGCAGTGAGGCCGCAGGCTATCTGAAGTCCGCCGCTCAGGCGCCTATCGTGCTCAAGCTCGCTGCCTACCAGAAGGAGCGCGTCACCGTTCGCGTCAGCGGCGTTGACGGCGCCATCGCGGCCGCAGATATTCAGGTTGTCGCCGCAGAGCATGCCGAACTCGACCTTATCATCGCGCTCGACTCCCCCGTCGCCGGTACCGGCGTGGTGGGCTCGCTGCTCTCCGTCGTCGCCGGCGAGCAGGCGCGCGTGAACGTCACCTGCGTACAGACGCTCGACGATTCCTGGGCGGCGCTCGACGCATCGGGCTTCTTCCTCGACGAGGGGGCGCGCGTGCATGTGCAGCACACGGTGCTCGGCGCCGGCAAAAGCGTTACCGGTCTTGCCGGCGAGCTGTGGGGCGACACCTCAAAGATCAGCGTCGACACCGATTACCTTGCCGCCCGCAAGCAATCACGCGACTTCAACTACTCGATTCGCCAGCTGGGTCGCAAGACCGAGTCGAACATGGATGCGAACGGCGTCCTCACCGGCTCCTCCAAGAAGGTCCTGCGTGGAACGATCGACCTCGTCCACGGCTGCCGCGGCTCGGAGGGCACCGAGCGCGAGAGCGTTCTTTTGGCCAATAAGGGCGTCGACAACAAGACCGTTCCCGTCATCCTGTGCGATGAGGACGATGTCGCCGGTAACCACGGCGCTACTATCGGACACGTACGCGACGAGCAGCTGTTCTACATGGCTTGCCGCGGCATCTCGGCAGAAGAGGCCGAGCAGCTGTTTATCACCGCCAAGCTCGAGAACGCCGCCATCACCGCGCCCGACGAGCGCATTCGCGCCGGCGTCGTGCGCCTGGGCAACAAGCTCGTTAGCAATTTTGAAGAGGAGATCGCCTAGCATGGCCATCGATATCCACGCCAACCCGTACAAGCAGGATTTTCCGCTTCTGGCAAACCATCCCGAGATCGCGTTTTTAGACAGCGCCGCCACCGCGCAGCGTCCCACTTGCGTGCTTGACGCCTCCCGCCGTTTCTACGAGACGATGAACGCCAACCCGCTGCGCGGCCTCTACTCGCTCTCCGTCGAGGCGACCGAGGCGATTGCGAACGTGCGCGCACAGATCGCCGCCCTGATCGGCGCCGTCGACGATGCGGGCAAGCCCCTTGCAAACGACGTCGTGTTCACGCGCAATACGAGCGAGTCGCTCAACCTCGTCGCCAAGTGCTTTGCGCCCACCGTGCTCGAAGCCGGCGACGAAGTGGCTATCAGCATCATGGAGCACCACTCCAATCTTATCCCCTGGCAGCAGGCTTGCCGTAAAGCCGGCGCCACGTTGGTCTACCTGCGTCCCGACGACCAGGGAGTCATCACGGACGACGAAATCGCCGCAAAGATCGGCCCCGCCACCAAGATCGTCGCCATCGGCGAGGTCTCGAACGTCTTGGGCGTGCGCAATCCGGTAGAGAAGATCGCCGCCGCAGCACATGTCAACGGTGCCTACGTGGTGGTAGACGGTGCGCAGTCGACACCGCACATGGCAGTCGACGTGCACGAACTTGGCGCCGATTTCTTTGCCTTCAGCGCCCACAAGGCACTCGGTCCCATGGGCATCGGCGTCCTTTGGGGCAAGCACGACTTGCTCGATCAGATGCCGCCCATGCTCACCGGCGGCGAGATGATTGATTCCGTCACCGAGCAGGATGCCGTCTGGGCCCCTGTTCCCGAGAAGTTCGAAGCGGGTACGCAGGATGCTGCGAGCATCTATGCAACCGGCGTGGCGCTTGATTACCTCGTAAACACCGTTGGCTACGAAACGGTACAGGCCCGCGAGCAAGCACTTGTCTCCTATCTTATGCAACAGCTTGCCGAACTCGATTACGTCGATATCATCGGACCGGATGACCCGGCCTGCCACCACGGTGTGGTGAGCTTCAATGTCCGCGGCATCCACCCGCACGACGTGGCGAGCATCATGGACATGTCCGGCGTCTGCATCCGCGCGGGCCACCACTGCGCTCAGCCGCTCCTCACGTGGCTTGGCGTCGAGAATCTCGCCTGTTGCCGCGCAAGCGTCGCATTCTACAATGACGCAGCGGATATCGACGCCTTTATCGCCGGCGTCAAACAGGTTTGGTCCACGTTCAACAGCTAGACCCCAAACGTCCCCAACGCGACGCCACGACTCAAGGAGCATCAACCCTATGGGCAACCTCTACACTTCGACCACCTTTATGGAGCACAACTCGCATCCCGACTATAAATACGAGATGGACTCCCCCACCCATACTCACGACGGCATCAATCCCAGCTGCGGCGACGAGCTCACCTTGCAGCTGCATGTAGAGAACGGCGTGATCGAGGAGGCATCTTTTGTCGGCCACGGCTGTGCTATCAGCCAAGCCTCGGCCGACATCATGGCCGACCTCATCACCGGCGAGACGGTCGAGGAGGCAAAGCGCCTGGCCGGCCTGTTCCTCGCCATGATTCGCGGCGACGAACTTACCGAGGAAGATTATGAGGACCTTGACGAAGCTGCACAGCTCAAGGATATCTCCCATATGCCCGCGCGTGTGAAATGCGCGGAGCTCGCCTGGCGCACGCTCAATGGCATGCTTGATGAACAATAGGTTCACACCCCGCGCGTCCGCCGCGCGAGCGTTACAATAACGCTCGTATTAACCAGAGAAGACGTGGGATGCCCCGGTCGCCTTCGTGCGGTCGGGGCATCTCTTTGAGCAACATAAGGAACGCTCATGGCACCAATGACCTATCTCGCTATCGGCTTCGCCGCCGTGATGTTCGGCATCGACAAGTCGCTCGCTTCGGGTGCCGGCTTGCTCTCGGTAGCAACCCTCACCGCAGTGATGCCCGCCCACCAGGCCTCGGGGCTCACGCTGCTGATGGCAATTTGCGCCGACTGGAGCGCAATCTGGGCATATCGCGGCAATGTGTCGGTTAAGTCACTCGTGCGCTTGATCCCATTCGTAGTTGTGGGCATATGCGGCGGCATCGTGTTTTTGTATATTGCCGACAACACCGCCATGCGCCGCACAATCGGCATCATTCTCGCCGTGTTTGTGGGCATGTACTTTTTGAATCTCATCCGCAAGCGCCTTGCTGGAAATGAGGAGACGACACCGGCAAGGGTATCTGACGAGGGCAACGGCATCTCCGACGCAGAGCGTGGCGGCAAAGCCGCGGTATTTTCCTGGCTCAAGCGCATCGTCTGCGGCGTCTTGGCAGGTTTTACCACCATGGTCGCCAACGCCGCAGGCCCGGTAACCGCCATCTTCTTCTTGTCCGAAAACCTGCCCGTCATTCGCTTCCTGGGTACCACTGCCTGGTTCTACCTCATCGTGAACCTCATCAAGCTGCCCATCTCCATTCACCTGGGCATGATCACCTGGGCCGGATTCCTTTCCATGGCCTGGACCATCCCCCTGATCATCGTCACCGTGATGATCGGTCGTGCCATTGCGAGCCATGTGAGCCAGGAAGTCTTTACCAAGCTCATCTATGTGCTCTCGGTCTTCGCGGTCATCAGGTTGCTTATCTAGCACGGAGTGCGGATTGAGCCAGCCGATACGGCTCGCCGCTCAAATGCTGGACAAAGC
>CAKUGM010000081.1 GCA_934654625.1 uncultured Collinsella sp.
GGGGGTGCGGATGCGATGTTCCGCACCCCCTGTTCTACGTTTGATTCAATCCGTTTCCTAGCGGGGTTTAACACTGCTCTTGAAGGGAGTATGTCATGGCGTGCGGACAACCCGTTGAGTTTGAGCGCCTGACGAATAACGGTGTGACGATTGTGGGCGCCGAGGAGTACGGCATTGCATTTGGCTTCACCGAACGTACTGGCGGCGTGTCGCAGCCGCCCTATTCGTCCTTGAACCTGGGCACTCATGTTGGAGATGACCCCCAAGCCGTTGCCGAGAACCGCCGACGCGCGCTCGCCGTTTTGGAAGGGGAGGCCTTTATCGATCGCCTGCTTGTTCCCAATCAGGTCCATGGCGACAACGTCGTCGTGGTTGACTCTGTCGAGGAATCCGCCCTCGCTTCGGTCCGCGCGCGCATTGCCGAGGGGGCCGACGCGATCGTTTGCACGCAGGCCCAGGTGCCCGTCATGCTTTGCTTTGCCGACTGCGTGCCTGTTGTCCTTACTTGTCCCGGGGGATTTGCCGTGGTCCATTCTGGTTGGCGTGGCACTTACGCTCGCATCGCCGCCTTGGCTGCTGGCGTTCTTTCGCAGGCAGCGCATACGCCCATCAATCAGATTCATGCCTATATCGGCCCCCATATTCTCGGCGAGGAATACGAGGTATCGTCTGATTTGATGCATACATTCGCTTTACAATTTGATAGCATTAAAGAATCTGCGCCGTGCAAGCTCGACCTTGCGCGCGCTATTGAACAGTCCCTTGTAGAAGTGGGAGTTCCTCTGTGCGGGATTCACGATACACGTCTCTCGACCATGAGCCTCAACGAGAGGTTTTACTCGTATCGCAAGGAGCAGGGAATGTGCGGTCGTCATGCGGCCGTGGCGCTCATGCGATAACACGACGCTCTTTTTTGGCTTGCATAGCCGCCGGCCTGATGGTTCCGCTTGTCGGCTGCCAATCTTCTGGCACATCTTCCAAACAGATCACCGTTGCGGGATCGACCACCTGCCTGCCCATCGCCGAGTCTGCGGCCGAGGGCTATCAGGATGAGACCGGCATCTCGGTGTTGGTAAGCGGCTTGGGCTCTTCTGCGGGCATCGAGGCCGTCGCGAACGGCACGGCCGATATCGCCTCGTCATCGCGCCAGGTCAATGCCGACGAGCAAAAGCTCGGGCTTACCGAGATCGTAATTGCGCACGACGGTATCGCCGTGATCGTCAACACCGATAACCCCGTGCAGAACCTCTCGACCGATCAGCTGCGCGGCATCTATGCCGGCAAGATTACCAATTGGAGCGAGGTGGGCGGCGACGACCTGAAGATCCAGCTCGTCAACCGCGACGAGGCCTCCGGTACGCGCGAGGCGTTCAAGTCCATCGTCATGGACGGTGCCTCGTTCGATCGCAGCGCCGCTGTCCTTTCCGGCACCGGTCAGGTTCGCGATGTCGTGAGCCGTAGCGCCGGCGCCATTGGCTACATCTCCCTTGGCTTCGTAGAGTCCAAGTTTGCCGAGACCGCGGTGCGTGCCATCAACGTGAATCACGTTGAGCCTTCCGAGAAGACCATCGCTTCGGGCGGCTACCCCATCTCTCGCGATCTGTACTTCTATATCAAGGGCACCCCTTCACCCGAGGCCCAGGCCTATATCGACTATGTGGTCTCCGACAAGATGGATGCCATCGTGCGCGATGCGGGCTTTATTCCCGTGTCTGACGATGAATCTGCGGGGGAGTGAGCATATGGAGGACCAAAACATGGAAGAGACGCATAGCGCGGCTCCCAAGCGCGAGCTTGCGCTCGTTTCGCATGCAACGTATGTCAAGGAGAAGGCTCTCCAGTATCTCTTTTTTGCCTGCGCCTTCCTGGCGGTCGTGACGGTCATCTTGATCTTCGCGTTCACCACGTACAGCGCGCTTCCTGTCTTTACCGATATCGGCCTCGCCAACTTCTTTAGCCTCACCTGGGCACCGAGTGAAGGCGAGTACGGTATCCTCTCGCTGCTTGCGGGTTCCGGCCTCGTGACCGTCGGCGCACTCGTCATGGGCGTGCCGCTCGGCGTGGGAACGGCTGTCTACCTGGTGGAGATCGCGAGCGATCGCGTTCGCAAGCTCATCAGCCCCGCGGTCGACTTGCTTGCGGGCATCCCTTCGATCATCTACGGCTTCTTTGGCATGGTGATCATTCGCCCGTTCGTGGCGCAGATCTCTGGCGGCCTCGGTTTCGGTGCGCTCACCGCTTGGTTCGTCCTTGCCATCATGATCGTGCCTACGATCACGACGCTTACCATGGACGCCTTGAATTCCATTCCGATGGGCATTCGCGAGGCGAGCTACGCCATGGGCGCCACCAAGTGGCAGACCATCTACAAGGTTGTCCTTCCCGCGGCCAAGCTCGGCATCGTCGACGCTATCGTTCTCGGTATGGGTCGCGCCATCGGTGAGACCATGGCGGTCCTCATGGTGGTGGGCAACGCCCCCGTCATCCCGTCTTCCATCGTGAGTCCCATCTCGACGCTCACGAGTCAGATCGCGCTCGACATGAGCTATTCGAGCGGCCTTCATCGCTCTGCCCTGTTTGGCATGGGCGTGGTTTTGTTCATCATTTCCGCCGCGCTCGTGGGTATCGTGCGCTTGATTTCGAAGAAGAGGAGGTAGGGCATGGCTGACCAATCCGCTCAGACCGATGAGCTTACCTCGCGCGAGCGCATCAAGCGCGCCCTCTCGCACGGAAAAGTCGGACGCATCTCCAAGGACACGTCCAACAAGATGATGCTCGGCGTCTTTCGCGCTGCCGCCTATATCACGACGCTGGTGCTCGTCGCCATCATCGCCTATGTGGTGATCAACGGCCTGCCGCACATCTCTCCCGACTTTATCTTCGGTTGGCCCGAAGGTGTCAACGCCGAGGGCGGTATTTGGCCTACGATCGTCTCGACCATCTATGTCACGGCGCTCGCCATGCTCATCTGCACACCTATCGCGGTGCTCGCCGCTGTCTATCTTGCCGAGTACGCCAAGCAGGGTCGTTTGGTCGCCGTCATTCGCTATGCGGCCGATGCCCTGGCCTCGGTGCCCTCGATCGTCATGGGCCTATTTGGCTATGCGCTCTTCGTCGAGGCTATGGGTCTGGGCCTCTCCATGCTCTCCGCCGCCATGTCGCTCGCTTTGCTCATGCTTCCCATCGTCATGCGCACGACCGAGGAGGCCATCCGCGCCGTGCCGCGCTATATTCGCTGGGGCGCGTACGGTCTGGGTGCCACCAAGTGGCAGGTTGTGAGCAAGATCGTGCTTCCTTCTGCTTTCGGCCGCATCGCCACGGGCATCGTGCTCGCCATCGGTCGCGCTATCGGCGAGACCGCCGTGGTGCTCTACACCATGGGTCAGGCCATCAACATGCCTATCACGCCGCTTGATTCCGGCCGTCCCATGACCGTTCACCTTTACCTGCTTGCTAACGATGGCATCAACATGAACGCCGCCTACGGTACCGCGCTTTTGCTGATGATCATCATCCTCGCGTTCAACCTGTTCTCTCGCTATCTGTCGCGTCGAAGCCGATAAGTCGCACAAAGGAGTCCCATGTCTGTCTATCAGTCTGCGCCCACGCCCGAGTCGAGCGCTATCATCGCCAAAGATTTTGACTTCTGGTACGGAGATTTCCATGCGCTCACCGGCCTAAACGTCAATATCGCCCGAAACAAGATCACTGCGTTCATCGGTCCTTCCGGCTGCGGTAAGTCGACCTTCCTGCGCTGCATGAACCGCATGAACGACCTCATCGAGGGAACGCACGTGAGCGGCTCGATGTCGCTCGACGGCAACAACATCTACGCCCCGGGTGTCGATCCCGTAGATTTGCGCCGTCGCGTAGGCATGATTTTCCAGCAGCCCAACCCCTTCCCTAAATCCATTTACGAGAATGTCGCTTTTGGCCCCCGACTGCAGGGCGTGACTAGCAAAAGCGACCTCGACGACATCGTTGAAGAGTCCTTGAAGCGCGCCAACCTTTGGAAAGAGGTCTCCAATCAGCTCTCGAAAGACGGCTTGGCGCTCTCTGGTGGCCAGCAGCAGCGACTGTGCATCGCTCGCGTTCTGGCTGTGCAGCCGGACGTTCTCCTGATGGACGAGCCCTGCTCTGCCATCGATCCCACCTCCGTTCAGAAGGTCGAGGACTTGATGGCCGAGCTCGCGCCCGAGATGACGATCATCATCGTTACCCACAGCATGCAGCAGGCGGCGCGAATCTCCGATTACACTGCATTCTTCTTACAAGAAGTTGCGGGCGAGCCTGCTACACTTATCGAGTACGGTCAAACCGACGCGATCTTTACTAGTCCCATGGATCGCCGCACGGAAGACTACATCACCGGTCGCTTTGGCTGATCTGCGCCCGGTGCCCATTCTTTGCGAGTTGCACATGCTCGCATCTGTCTGATTGGAGAAAACCATGCGCAAGCTCTTTTCACGTCAGCTCATCGAGGCGCGTCACGAGATGCTTTCCATCTACGAGGCCGTCGACCTGACGCT
>CAKUGM010000082.1 GCA_934654625.1 uncultured Collinsella sp.
GCTCAGCACCCGTCCCGTCCTTGATGCGGGGTTGCTATCGGGAATAGGAGCCGAGCGCTCGGTCGAATAGGCCGTGCGTCACGGGCGAAACAACGAACACGAAGCTCCCGTGGAAACCGAGATAGACAAGGCTTTGCGCCTCTGTCCTTCTTTGGTTTCCACGGGAGCTTTTTTGTTTCGCGAAAAGGACTTTGAACATGGAGGTGGCTGGTTATGGCTAAAGGAAAGAAGCAGGTAAAAGAGGTAAACCCCTCTTACATGACGACGCGCGAGCTGGCGGCGTTCCTCGGTTTGAGCGCGGGGACGCTCTGCGTCTGGCGCAATCAGGGCAAGGGTCCGAGTTACTACAAGGTCGGAAACGCGGTTCGCTACAAGATTGACGACGTCGAGGCGTGGAAGAACGAGAACGTGAAGCGCGTCGAGCTGACGAATTAAGGAGGTGAGTTTATGGCTGATAAAGAAAAGAGCAGTTCCCCCGCCGCCACAGCAAAGGGAACCGCTCCGTCTAACTATAAATATTTTAGCTCATTACCGCCCATTTTTCAAGTATCTGACCCGCAGGCAAAAGATGAGATGAAGAGGGGGCGTGCGTATGACGAGGGGAATCAGGGCGAGGCGTACAACCCTGACTACCTGTACGGCGGGGAGAACTATCACAAGGCGCTGAGCGATGTGGTGAGCTATGTGTTGCGCGACTGCGCGGGTGATGGCCTGTCCGCTCTCTCGGACGTCGTGGTCAAGGTGACGAACGCCCTCGTGGCGTGGGCCAACCTGCCCGAGCCGCCATCTAATCCGGAGGCGGGCAAGATTTACGGCAGGGGCTTTCGCTGGCCGAAGCTCAAGAGCATCGACCCCGTGCAGGCCGCCGAGCTGGTGTTCGCGCAGGAGGTCATCCGCATGGTCTGCGTCAAGGAGACCGTGGACAAGCCGACCTCGGAGGGCGTGCTCGCTATGTACGACCCCGACGAGGGAATTTACCGCGAGATTGGCGACGGGCAGATTGACCTGTGGTGTCAGGAGGTCGTGGGCGCTGCGAACGGCAACTGGAAGAAGAACTTCGCTCAGAAGCTGCACGACATGGCGTCGCGTCGCGAGAACCGCGTGTGCGAATGCGATAACCCGTCCCTGGTCTTCATGGCCAACGGAATCTGGGATTACGGGGAGCGCGTCCTGCGCGAGTTCTCCCCCGAGGTCGTTGCGCTCAGGAAGAGCGCCACGCGCCTCCCCGACAAGGAACCGCCCGTCCCCGAGCACACGATGCCGGATGGCTCGAAGATTGACTTCTGGCAGCTGCTGGACTCCTACGTCCCCTACGACGGCGGGCGCGACCTGCTTGTCAAGGTGGCGGGGGCGTCCCTGCGCAGTTACCACAACTGGCGCGTCATGGTGACCTTCTACAACCAGTCGGGTCACAACGGTAAGAGCACCTTCCTCGACTGCCTCAAGTCGCTCGTCGGCTACGACGGGTGCATGACCTCAAGCCTCGCGCTGCTTGCCGGCGGCGGGGATGGCGGACGGTTCGGCGTGTCGAACATCGTGGGGGTCTCCCTCATCACGTGCGAGGACTCCGATTCGGGTTCGTACCTGAAGGACAACTCGCGCCTGAAGTCAATCATCTCGCATGATGCGATAGGCGTGGAGCGCAAGAACAAGGGCATGTTCGACTACACGCCCCACGCGCTGATTGTCTGCGCCGCCAACGACATCCCGAAGACCCGCGACAAGGGGGACGCTTGGCTGGGCCGCAACATCTACGTCCCGTTCACGGGGCAGTTCGTCGGCAAGGCCGACGACAAGACCATCCGTTCCGAGTGGGTCGTGTCCCCCGAGTTCTGCGAATACCTGGCCTATCAGGCGCTGGTGAAGTGGGACCGGTATTACGAGCTGCCCGAGCCTGAGGAGGCCGCGCAGCTGAAGCGCGAGTGGGTTCTCGGCAATGACACGGTGGCTGAGTTCTGGGAGGACGTCAAGGATTCGATTCAGGCCGACTTCGTGCCGAATGAGTACCTGTCCATGCGCTACGACGAATGGCTGGCCGCGGAGCACAAGGGCATGCGGATGCAGATGAGCCGCAAGGCGTTCATGGCCCGAATCGTCGAGCTTGCGTGCTCCGACGGCGAATGGACGCAGAGCAAGGACGCGAGCGGGTCCGTCCTCAAAACGAGCTGCGAGAAGTGGTGCCCCGGCTTGACGGTCTACCACACGCGAGATGGCTATGGCGGCGCGGGCGGATTGGTCTACTTCTTGGGCAGACGTCGCGGGATTTTCCGCACGGCCGTCCTCGATTACTGCACCGCCCATGGCACGACCCCCGCAGACCTCGGTGCCGGTTACGCGGCGGTGAGGGAGCAGCTTGGTCTTGCGACGGATACAGAAGACAACGATTAAGGAGGAATAGATTATGGCAACGAAGAGGTTTGATGACGTGGCCGAGAAGGCACGTGCGTTGGAAGCTCAGGCGAAGAAGCTGCGCCGCGAGGCGCAGGCCGCGAGGACGAAGGCTTACGCCGACGCGCTCGTGGCGGTTTTCCCTGAAGTGAAGGACATGGGTTCGGTGGAAGAGGTCCTTGACTTCGTCAAGGGACTGAAGCCGAGCACCGGACACGGAACGCCGGATGCGCGCGCCGCTGGCGCTGCGGAGTCCGGTCATGCTCCTACCGCAGAAGCTGGAGAGTCGTCGGAAGCGCACGGCGGTTTTTCCGGCGCGGTCTACCGAGGGTAGCCGTGCCGGGTTCCACCGAGGGATTCGGGTTCCATGTCGGACAGGGGAAGTCGTTCCTGTGTCCGACATGGACGGGCGAGGCTCGGCGGACAAAAGGCGGGGGTTCGAAGGGGGCGGCGTAGCCGCCCCCTCGCAAGCTGACGGAGTAGGGCAAATTGCGAGAATCGCAATTTGTACGTACGGAGTCAATGCTTGCTCTTTTCCCCTTTGCGCAAAGACGTTGTGAGATTAGTCGGAAACGGCATTTCGGATTGTCCGCCGCAGGCGGGCGTTTCGGATAGCAGCAAAGGAGGTGTTCCGCATGGCGGAAACGTATGAAAAAAGAAGCGGGAAGGCGACGCGCCAGAAGTACGTGAAAGACCGCCGTGACAAGGTGGTTCAGGTGCGTATGAACGACGCGGAGCTTTCCCTGCTGGACGAGCAGCGCGGGACGTGCTCGCGTTCCAATTTTCTTCGCGGTGAGCTGTACGCGAGTCGGTACGCGCCGCCCAGCCGCGAGGTGGTTCTGGACGTCCCGGCCCTGGACCGTGTCCGTGTCGAGCTGAACCGCATCGGCGTCAACATGAATCAGATTGCCCGCGCGCGCAACCGGCGCTTGAGCGGCATGGGAATGCTCGACGCGACGCGTGAGGAAATGAGGACGAAGGACGAGGCGGAAGCGTTCCGCGATTTCCGCGATTCGATGGACAAGCTCCGGGCGCAAGTCGAGGGACTGCGTGCGGATTTGCAGGCGTACGTGGAGACGGGAGGTGATGTCTGATGTCAACGACGCATGTGCAGTCGCTTCCGAACGTGCGCGGGCGCATGTCGTACACCGAGTTCGGCGAGGGAAAGCGCAGACGCGCTCATCTGGAAAACGGCACGGACCGCATCGCCGCGCAGATGGGTGACGCCGCCTCAAGAGAGGATTTCATTGTCTACTGCGAGGGGCAGAAGCATCGCCACCCGAACGCGGTCAACGAGGGCTACGAGCTGCGCATCTCATGGGCGACCGACGAGCTTGACCCAAGCAAGGCCGACGACATCCAGCGTGGCATGGAGTACGCGTACACGCTGTGCCACGAGCTTGCCCCCGACTCCATGTGCTGGGTCACCATGCACGTGGACGGCGAGGGAGGCTGCGTGCACGCGCACGCGACCATTGCGAACCACGACGCCCGTACCGGGCAGGTCATCAACAAGGGAGACACGAGCCTCTACGCTCCGCGTGTGAAGGCGGTCAATGATGAGCTGAGCTGTGAGAATGGTTTCTCGGTGCTCGGGGCGGACAAGGAGATGTCCCTCTGGAAGCAGAGGCGCGAGACGTTCCAGCCCGGTTCTTTCGACCGGCGTCTCGGCGACAGGGTGGCGGATGCCCGCGACCGCTCCGGCACGCTGGACGAGTTCAGGCGCAATCTTGGGCTGAGCGGCGTGACGCTGAAGGAGACCACGAAGACCGACGGGAAGACCGGCGAGGTCGCGACGGGATGGTCCTACAAGGCTGTGGACGAGTGGGGACCGAAGCGCCGCACCCGCAAGCGCCGTGCCTCCAACCTCGCCGACGACCTGACCCGCGAGGGCATCGAGGCGTACTTCGACCAGAAGCTGCGCGAGCTTGAGGTACCGGAGCAGGACGCCCCGGCACCGGAAGTCCTTCCCGACGTGCCCGAGACGGCAGAACCGGCAGTACAGCCCTCTAAGGATTTCGCTCCCGACGTGTACGACCTCGACCGGGCGTTCGTGTCGGAGATGGCGTCCGACCTCCAGAAGGCGCACATCCACCGCTCATGCGATAAGGGCGAGTCCTTCATGGATGAGCGCTACGA
>CAKUGM010000083.1 GCA_934654625.1 uncultured Collinsella sp.
GTGTGACCCCCCCCTTTTTTTTGCAAAGGGGTTACACCGAACGGCGTTACAAATGGGCCAATAGTCATTGGCCTTTTTTGCGCTCAATTACGGGCCGTAACGTATACACCCTACCAAGTGTGCAATCGTCGCTCAGAGCGCGTTGCGTCGTTGTTTGGGAAATGAATAGTTCGTTGTTGGGCCGCATTCGCGGTAGCAAAGCTATGCCCGGAACCAATCTGAGTGTGGGTGGTGCGTGGGGCGGTCGCGCGCAATACAGTGGTGTTGTCGTGAGGCGATTTCGCTGCATTGCGATGCGATCGGTTTGCTCAGAGACAAGGAAAGCGCCATGCATATATATGCCATTCAAGTCGGAAGCGGCCAAGAAGCCAAGGTTGAAGAGCTCATTCGGCGTTTCGTTGACGAAAGCATGATTGGCGAGATATTCGTGCCGCGCTTTGAGACAATGCGTCGCTGGAAGGGCGAATGGCATAAGCGCACGGAGCGTTTGACTCCGGGCTACCTGTACGTAGAGACGAGTGATGTTGAGAAGCTCTCGCTGCAGCTACGCCGTGTTCCGGCCTTTACCAAACTGCTTGGCAACAACGAAGTATTCATTCCCCTGAACGGTGACGAGGTGGCTTGGCTCAATGCTTTCGCGGGCGATGAGCGCCGCGTGGTTGAAATGAGCGAGGGCATTATGGAGGGTAGCAAAGTAATAGTGCTGCGCGGGCCGCTTATGGGCCATGAGGCCGAGATTAAGCGAATTGACAGGCATCGCAGAACGACCGAACTTGAGATACACATGCTTGGCAGGGTGAAAACGATACGGCTTGGGTTGGAGATTGTTTCCAAAAGCCCCGCAAAAGGGTAGGGGCGAGAACGAATCGACAGCTGCAATTGGGTGAAGAAGAGGAAACTGGCGGGAGGAACCCCAGGTAACGGGGACGTAATCTCAGCAAAAGGGATTTATTTGGATATGCAATTGGGCGAAGCGACATATAGCGATATCTGCGCGGAAGGACGCGATTCGATAAAGCCAAGGAGTGTCGGGCTCGATCGGGACGGCTACAGCCATGAAGATCGTCGCGAAGCCGCAAGGGTTGACGCAACTGGCAAGTATGAACCTAAGCTTACCGAAAATGGTATTCCAGATGAAGTGTTGGCGAAATTGCTGCCAGACAATGATGTCATTGAGCTTTCTGAGCCAACGATTGCGGGCGGAATTGGCTACCGTTTTGCAAAACGTGCTTTCGACATAGTATCTTGTGGATGTGCCCTAATTCTTCTTGCTATTCCCATGGGAGTGATAGCCCTTAAAATTAAATTAGAATCTCCAGGTCCCGTTATCTACGCGCAGAGGCGTGTAGGGAAGAATGGCAAGATCTTTAATGTCTATAAATTCCGTTCTATGTACGTTGATGCTGAAAAGCGTGGCGCCCAGTGGGCTCAGGGCGATGATCCGCGCGTGACGTCCTTCGGAAAGGTTATGCGAAAGACTCGTATGGACGAGATCCCTCAGTTCTGGAACGTGCTTAAGGGTGATATGTCCTTAATTGGTCCGCGCCCAGAGCGTCCAGCATTCTGCGTCGAGTTTGAGAAGCGCATCCATGGCTGGCACTACCGTACCATGGTGGCGCCAGGACTATCCGGATTGGCCCAGGTGACGGGGGGATACGATTTGCTGCCCAAGGAGAAAGTGGTGCTGGACCTGGAATACATCGAGCATCGTAGCGCCGTGCTTGACCTGAAGATAATCTTAAGGACGCTCGGTGTCGTGTCGACTGGCGAGGGGGCGCGATGAGTTGCGCGGCTGAACGCAATTCTCTCGTTAGCGTGGTCATGCCGGTCTACAACTGCGAGAAGTACCTTGCGGCTGCTGTTGAATCGGTGATTAGCCAGACGTATGAGAACTGGGAACTCATTCTGGTAGATGACTGCTCAACTGACCGGTCAGGAGCTCTTGCAGACCGTTGGTCATCGAGTGACTCGCGCATAAGCGTTGTGCACAATAGGCGCAATTCGGGAGTGTCTATCTCGCGCAACAACGGGGTCAAAGCTGCCAAGGGCGGCTGGGTCGCTTTCCTTGACAGCGACGATGCATGGACGCCTGAGAAGCTCGAGAAGCAGATTGCCGTCGTCAATACGGACGAGCTGGCGGACGGCGTGTTCACTGGGTACGGCTATTTGGACTCATCCTCAAGAGTTGGGAATACTTGGTTCCAAGTTCCTGATCAAGCAACGTATTCGGGAATGCTTGTGAGAAACGTGATGTCTACTTCCGGCGTTATCCTTCGGAAGGAGATTCTCCTTTTGAACCCCTTTTCTACGGGAGCGTACCACGAAGACCTCCACGAATGGCTCGGGCTCCTCAAGGACGGCGCACACTTCGTCGGCATTAATGAGCCGCTGCATTACGTGCGCATCGCCCAGAAAGACTCTCGATCCGGCAACAAGGTGAACGCCGCAGCGATGCGATTCGCTCTTTACCGTTCCGAGGGGATTGGACTCGTTAAGTCGCTCTGCCTTTTCGTTGCCTATGCGGCCCTCGGTCTCAAGAAGTATTCGGCGGTCACATTTCGCGATGAGTCTGAGGATGAAGGCGTCTTGTGCAATGATAAGAGAGATTAATGAGCAGAAAGAACCAAGTACCGACAAACCGTCCTATTCGCGTCCTCCATGTCCTTTCCTCGCTGAATCGCGGGGGAGGCATGATTCGCGTTCCCTATAACTACCAGCTCCATATCGACCCTAGGCAGGTGACGTTCGACTACCTCTATTTCTTCGAGATGCCGGATACGCTTTCGGCGGAGATTGGGGAGCTGGGAAGTCGCACCTGGCATGTTCCGGCGGGCAAAGGGCTTATCGACTTCTTCCGCGAGCATAAGGGTGAGTTCGACATCGTCCATTGCCACCCGATATTCGCGAGCCAGCTCGTGGGATGGCCCGCGCGTCTGAACGGGGCTAAGGCTGTCATCCAGCACAGTCACTCAACCCGTTACAGCGACAAGCCCTCGAGCGCTAAGAGGAACGCGTTCCTTGCGCGGTTTATGGGGCTCTTTGCAACCGACTATGTGGCCTGCTCCGATGGAGCTCGAACGCTTCTGCACAGACATGGCAAGGACGCCTACCTCATGCGCAACGCTATCGACCCCGACGATTTCTCCTTCAGCCCAGAGGGGCGCGCCCGCGTTCGCGCAGAGTTGGGCGCAGGGGATGGCACGCTTGTCCTGGGCACCTTGGGCAGGTGCTCGCAGGAGAAGAACCAGGCGTTCCTCCTCGACGTGGCGGAGGCGCTGGACGCGCGTGAGGTGGACTACAGGGTCGCTATTGCGGGCGACGGACCCTTGAGCGGCGAACTCGAGGTGCAGATTTCCCAAAGAGGCCTCGCCGGCAGGGTCGTCGTGCTCGGCAGCAGAAATGACGCGCGCGACCTGTATTCTGGGTTCGACTGCTTCGTGTTGCCGTCGCTGTTCGAGGGGCTGCCCGTCTCTGCCGTCGAGGCTCAGGCCACGGGCCTGCCCTGCCTATTGAGCGATACGATTACGACCGACGTGGCGTTCGGAAAGGCCGAGTTTCTGCCCCTTGGCGACGCCGAGGCGTGGGCGAGCGTTGCTGTTGCCCTGTTCGGTGAGCGCGAGCCCGCCGAACAGGGTCTTCTGGCGCGCTCTGGCTTCGATATCAACCTCGAAGCGAAGCGGCTCGTCGAGTACTACCGCGAGATTGCGAGCAGATAGATGGGCCTTCAGTTCTATTTGCAAGACACCATGCTCATCGAGCGCCTCTGCGGCGTGGGGCTTTACTGCCTCGTGCTCCTGGTCGTTTGCAACGGCATTGCAGTATCCAAGCCGAGCTCCGTCAAGAAGTGGCTGGTGTTCTATGCCATCATGCTTGCTGCGATGGGCTTCTTCTTCGTGCCTTCGTCATCGACAGACCTGGCACGCCTTACGGTGTACATGCACGACTGGAGCGCTCAAAGCATTTCCTGGCTCGTGGACAAGTGCTCCTCAAGCAGCACTCCGGCATACATTGCATACTTCTGGCTGGCGGGACAGCTGCATGTAGACGGACTGCTGCCCGCAATCACGGCGCTCATTTTCTACGGCTTGGTTTTCTCTTGCTACTGGGATTTCGCTTCCCGTGATTCCGTTCCTAACAAGGCCGTCGCGCTTGGGCTCTTTGCCTTTATGTCGTTGGGGACTTTCTTGCAGGTAATCAGCGGCATCCGCTCGTATTTGGGTTTCGCGTTCGTGTTTCGGGCGATTTATACGGAGTGGTTCAAGGGGAGGAAACTTGTTTTCAACCTACCCCTCTATATTCTTGCAGGAACGATGCACTCTGCTTCCCTGGTTCTTGTCGTTGCTCGTTTTCTTTTTTTGGTGTTCCAGAGGACCAACGGGCGCTACGGTCGATTCGCAGCCGTAGTCTTAGCCGGACTTGGCATCTTTCTTTTCACATGGGTTGGTGGAGATTACCTTGCCGCAGCCGTTGA
>CAKUGM010000084.1 GCA_934654625.1 uncultured Collinsella sp.
GTATGTATTCCATGGTCCAAACTTCTCCATATGACCTCACCTCCTGCCTGGGCGTTCGCTGCGCTAAGCTTGGTAGACGACCTCGCCATCGCATGTCACAAGTTGCGGCATCCTCTTTCGCGAGATGGTGATGTACTCAAACCGTGGATCCTTGTTTGGTCCCTCGCGCACAATCTCGATTACCTTGAAGTCGATCGCATACCATTCCTCGTACTCGGGCGAACCGATCTCCTCGTCGTTGTCCTCGTAGTCGTCCGTCGAATAGCGGCAACGGTACGAGTCGCCTTCGGTGAACGAAATCTCGTATGTCGATGCAACATGCCTGCTTGCATAGATGCCGATTGACTTGATTGCCTCGTCTTTTTCTGTCGAGCTAAGCATTCTAGTCTCCTCTTGGCTCCGATGGCACGATGTGCGCGCCGTGCTTGCCATAGTGTATCGCGCCTCGCGTCGTGGGTAAATGCTGCGAGCCATCTGGGCCGACCCATGTGCCTATGACCTCTCCGAAGTCGACTGTTTCCTTGCTGGTCCCATGCCACGTCCCGCTTCCCGCGAACTTATCTATCAGCTCTTGGGCATGCGCCAGGCTTCCATGGAAGATGCTCCGTCAAGCATCGGGGTCGTAGTTGTTGTGCCCGGGAATGTGCTTCCCCTGCGCATCGTCGTGAAGCTCGGTGGTGAAGCCGTTCACCGTGCGGAAACCGCTATCGTGGCTGCCCGATGTTCCACCGCCGCTATGCGTCCCGCCGTACCCGCTACCCCCGCTGCCCACTCTTGCCCCCGTCCAACGCCCCGCGATTGCAGCCCGGATAAACCCACACGGGGATGCCGAGAGATCGCGGGTAGTCCATCACGCCGTGGAGGTTGCTGCCGTAGTAGACGATTGCCGTAGGCTCGAGCGCGTCCACAGTCGTCCGCACGTCACGCACGAAGCGCCTGCGCTCGGTAACGTCTTTGGTGAGCGCCCTCCCGCATATGGCGATGACGCTGTGTTTCGGCAGCCCCTCGATGAGCCAGTCGCATCCTGGCTGGTGCCGCGCGTTGGGGAGCGTCACCAGCCCCTGGCGCTGGAACCAAGCGCCGAGCAGCTGATTGCGGTAGGCGTTCCACAACTTGAGCGGCCTGGGGAAGTCGATGCACGTCGAGAGGTCGGGCATGATGACGCCCTCGAACTTGGCGAGCTTGGGAAGGTACTTGCGCGGCTCGTTCCACACGCGCTCGAAGCGGAAATCGTCTTCGAAGAAGTGCACGAAGCACTCATAGTCGTGCCATCTCTCGTGCATGGCCACGGAGAAGGGCACGAGCGCCGTCGGGTGCGCGTCCACCGCTTCCAGCTTGGGCATGTCCCACGGACGCGAGAAGTCCAAGCCTTCGAGCATCCAAGCGTGGAAAGTGTCGCGCTTGTGCGTGGGCTTTCGCTTGCCGCCCTCGGGCGGCTCGGGGCTAGTGGCTGCTATATCCACCTGTATCACCTCATTCGTTCGGTCCGAAGTAGTACAGGCCAACCGTAAGCCGGCGTCACAGGCATCCCCGAGCCTGCTTCACAAGCCACTTCGCAGGAATTCGCTGCTACGCCACCGTGATGTACCCCGGCGTGCTCGCCGTGTCGATGCGGAAGTACGTGTACGCCGTCTTGCCGCTGGCCCACAGGGTGCCGTTGCCGCCCACCAGCTATCGACGCGTCACAAAGTGACAGGCCCCTATAGTCTCGAATGAGCCGAACAGAACATGTGCGTTGACAGATTTCGTCTCGTCTTATGCAGCGATTCGGTGGAGGTCGGCGTATAATGAAAATTTACTTGCGGAGAAGGAGGTCCACGTGGAAATGCTCGAAATCGTATTAAGCATCGTAGCCTCTGTGCTCTCAATAGCGGCGACCGTTGTTGCATTCAAGAACAAGAAAGAAGTCGAGAGGCTTCGCGACCTCTATGAGGGCAACAAGCTTACCGCAAATGGCAATGGCAACGCTCAGGTGATGGGCACTGGCAATCAGGTTAACACCAATGCCAGGTAGCAGACAGTCCATCAAGGGTACCGATAATACGCAGATTATCGGTAACAACAATGTTGTCAATCCGACGATGATGCTGTCTCTGCCGCAAGCGTTGTCGCACAGCCTTGTTCATGATCTATTGGATATCGTCTACTCACTTCCGTCTCCGAGGGACGATTCGTACTCTTTGCAGGATCCTGCACAAATTCGCGCTAAGCTGCGCTTCAACAATGCAATTCGGTACATGTCGATCATTGATAATCACGTTGATGACTACGTTCGAGTCGACGAAGTTATGAAGGACTATCCGGACAGCGAGGATGTCGTTAAAAAGCTTCGTGACATGTTCCTCAAGGTTGCCGATTTTGATGATGAAGGTAACCTCTGCGTTGGCGATGGTGACGCGCAGCTGGACAGCATCAAGGACGGCCTCTACAACACCATAATCAACGACGCGAAGTTTGACGCCAACAGGCATCCAATTGAGAAGATAGAGCAATTCTGCATTGCGCTTATTGCATATGGCGTGTCGAAATGCAAGATTCTAGAGACGCCGGTGTGACATGCTGCTCCTTGACCGAAATAACGAACCCACCAGCACGGTTTACTACCTTGCGGCTTCAGTTTATGACTATGTTGGCAAGCACGATGGCATTGACGCATCGAGTTTGCATCAAGGCGTTATGGTCGATTTGGTCGGCAAGAACGTGAGCTACGATTTCTTTCTGATGGCTCTCGATTTTCTGTATCTACTTGATCGCATATCAGTTGACAGGAAGGGAGGCCTGCATGTTCATCAAATCATTGCGCATTCGTAACACCACGACGAATACGGTCATGCGTGAGGTTTCCTTCCACAAAGGCACGAATTTCATTGTGGATACGGAGTATTCGAGTCGTCACAATAAGGTCGGCAAGACAACTTTCCTTAAACTTATCGATGTCTTGATGGGTGCCCAAAATAAGAGCTATGTCTACATCGACCAGGAAACGAACAACGAGACAGTCGAGCTGCGCGACACCATCATCGAGAAGCGTATCGCAATTGAGATGACTCTTGTGCAGAGTCTCGAGGCACCCTACGGCAAGTCTGTAGACCTGAAGGTTGAGTTATTCCCACGAGGGCATTATTTCATTGGCGAGGAACGTCTGTCCCTTACGAATTATCGCCTAAAGTTGAATGAGCTGCTTTTCGGCATTGAGGACAACGTGCCAACGTTCCGCCAGCTCATCAATTCTTTCGTCCGCGTATCCGTTGGGGGTGATGACAACTCCTTCCTCCGCACTCTCACGCGCGCAAGCTATGCCACTTACCGGAGCGTATACGATTTCCTGTTCGATATTTCCGATCCGGGGCTAGCCCATAAACTGAGCGAACTCAACACCTTGCTTAATCAAGCGCAAGAATCGCTGCGTCAATACAGGCGCGTCAATGGCGTCGAAGACGTCGAACAGCAACGCCAGATTCTCATTGCCTTGGAAAGCGAGTATGCCCAGACAAAGTCTCAGGCAGATGACATCTTTGATGCGGAAGACTACAGGAACAATCGCGAAACGATTGCATCGGTCCGTGCCGAGTACGCAAGGTTGACCGATCTTCTCAGCGAGCTTGATTACAGAATAGGTCGCAATCGAGAAGCCCTCGAGGCCGCCAGAGCCGAGCGGAAGCGTCAGGCCGACCTCGAGCTCTCAAGAAGATTCTTCGATGAGGTCTGCGCTATGCTGCCCGATCTCAACAAGACCTTCGAGGAGATGGTCGGTTTTAACGACAAGCTTTGCGACAACAAGATTGCTTATTTCGAGGATATCGAAGCCGATTTGCTTGCAGAGAAGACTTCGTTTGAGGATGAGCGGAGGGCGCTTCTTGCAAGCAACAGTCAGTTCCTGTCTCTCGTAGCAAGGGATAGGATTGACGAGTACGAGCAGCTGTCGGCTAGTCTCACAGAGTTGAGGCAAGAGATTGGCAGACGCAAGGAGATTGCCGATACGCTCGAACGTTTTGAAAGGGAGCTTGCGTCAATTCAAGAAGATATCAACAGCTATTCAACCGGTGGCACCGCCCGCGAGGGCAAGGGTGGTGACTACCAAGCCATGATGACTTCCTTCAACAAGTTCTTTACGCCGCTTGCGCAGCGCATAAATGGCGAGAAGCCGATTCTTGTTTATCAACCGGATACCGCAAAGTTTCCTGTAACGATTACGGAAATATCAGGGTCGAGCACCGGCACGCGGAAGTCGCTCATTGCCGCATACGACCTTGCTTACCAGCAGTTTGCAATAGCAAACCTCATTCATACCCCTCGCTTTGTCGTGCATGATGTTGTTGAGAATGTGGAAGGCGAAGACTTGCGCACCATCATCACTGCCGCAAATGCCATAGACGCACAATACATAGT
>CAKUGM010000085.1 GCA_934654625.1 uncultured Collinsella sp.
GCTTTGGTCTGTCCGGTAAGTCGTTCATCCCGATGCTCGTCTCCTCTGGCTGCGGCGTTCCGGGCGTCATGGCCACCAAGACCATTGAGAACGAGAAGGACCGTCGCATGACGGTTATGACCACGACGTTCATCCCCTGTGGTGCCAAGCTGCCGATCATCGCCCTGCTCATGGGTTCGATCATTGGCGACTCCTCGACGAGCGCTAAGTGGATCTCTCCGCTCTTCTACTTCCTGGGCGTCTTTGCCGTTATCGCTTCTGGCCTGATGCTCAAGAAGACCAAGCTTTTTGCCGGCCGTCCCACCCCGTTTGTCATGGAGCTGCCCGCCTACCACTTCCCGGCGATCCGTTCCTGGGCGCTGCACGTGTGGGAGCGCTGCTTCGCGTTCATCAAGAAGGCCGGTACGGTCATCTTCGCTTCCACCGTCGTGGTGTGGTTCCTCTCTAACTTCGGTATGTTCGAGGGTGCCTTTGGTTACCTGCCCTCCATGGACGGCATTCCCGAGGAGTTCATGGACTACTCCGTGCTCGCCATGCTCGGCAACCTCGTGGCCTGGATCTTTGCCCCGCTTGGCTTTAGCACCTGGCAGGCAACGGCCCTTACCGTCTCCGGCCTTGTTGCCAAGGAGAACGTTGTCGCGACCGCCGGTTCGCTTCTCTCGGTGGGCGATGTGGGCGAGACCGATCCGAGTCTGTGGACCGCGTTCGCCGCTATGTTCCCCACGATGGGTGCCTGCGTGGCCTTTGGTGCCTTCAACCTGCTGTGCGCTCCGTGCTTCGCAGCTATGGGCACCATCCGCAACCAGATGAACTCCGGTAAGTGGACGGCTATCGCCATCGGTTACGAGTGCGCTTTTGCTTGGGTGATCGGCCTTATCATCAACCAGCTCTACAACTTGATCGTGCTCGGTCAGTTTGGCTTCTGGACGATTGTTGCTTTCGTGCTGCTGGCAGGCATGCTCTTCCAGATCTTCCGCCCCATGCCTCACTTTGCGTGGACGGACGAGGACGAGACCAACTCCTCCAGCGTGGTGAGCGCCACCGCTTAAAAGCGCTCGTAAGGCCGCGATTCGCTCGCCTTCTCCCCAGCCGCTCGTGGGCTTGTGCCTGCGGGCGGCTTTTTTGCGAAGATGCCGTTGAGACTGGGCATATAGGGTAAAGTTGCATTAGGAAAACTTATGAAAGGAAAGCCAGATGGCCCCCATCGATATCGTTATCTTGCTGCTTATCGCCATTGCGTTTGTGGCCGTGTGCGTGCGCATCTACCGCAAGGGCACCTGCGCCGATTGCGCCCAGGGCGGCGTGTGCACGGGCCATTGCGGACACAAGAAGAGTTGCCCTGCCGTTAAAGGTGCGGACAGGGTTGCCGAGGACCTGGGCCGCGGTATTAAGTGACGTGTGACGAGGGGGTCGATGAAGCCTCGGCATTGGGCTTGCACCTGCTACGATGGTGTGGTTAGCAGGCGCCGCGCCGCGGCCCAACCGAAGGAGAGCCCCCATGGAGTCTTCAGCCTATCCAATGCTCTTTAGTCCCATCAATGTCGGCACGACTCAAGTCAAGAACCGCGTCTTCATGCCGCCGGTATCCACCAACATGGCCGATCATGGCTATGTGACCCAAGACCTCATCGACCACTATCGCGCCCGTGCCAAGGGCGGCGTGGGCCTTATCATCACCGAGGTGGTTACCGTCGAGCCCACCTACACCTATCTTCCGGGCGATATGTGCTGCTATGACGATACGTTCATTCCTGGTTGGGAGAAGCTCGCTGCGGCGGTTCACGAGTATGGTTGCAAGATCATGCCTCAGCTATTCCATCCTGCCTACATGGCCTTTAACGTTCCGGGCACTCCGCGCCTGATTGCTCCCTCGTTTGTGGGTCCGTCCTATGCGCGCGAGGCGCCTCGCCCCATTACGATCGACGAGATTCACGAGCTTACGCATCAGTTTGGTGATGCCGCCGTGCGCATGCAAAAGGCGGGCGTCGATGGTGTCGAGGTGCACGCCGCTCACGCTCATGGCATGCTCGGCGGTTTCTTGACGCCGCTCTACAACAAGCGTACCGACGAGTATGGTGGCTCCCTGGACGCCCGCATGCGTTTCTTGCTCGAGGTCATCGCCGAGATTCGTGAGCGTTGCGGCAAGGATTTCATCATCGACGTGCGTATTTCGGGCGACGAGTACACCGATGGCGGCTTGACGCTCAACGATATGATCTATGTATCTCGTCGCCTGGAGAAGGCCGGCGTCGACATGATTCATGTCTCGGGCGGCACGACCATCAAGCGCGGCTCTGCCATTCCCGCTGCTGGCACTCAGCAGGCATCGCACGCCGCTTGCTCGCGCGAGATCAAGAAGCATGTAAATATCCCCATCGCTACCGTTGGCCGCATCAACGAGGCTTGGATTGCCGAAGAGCTTATCGAGGACGGAGCTGCCGACATTTGCATGATGGGCCGCGCCAACCTGTGCGATGCCGGGTTCTGCAACAAGGCGGCTGCCGGCAACGCCGATGAAATTCGTCCCTGTATCGGCTGCCTGCGTTGCCTGAATGGCATCATGTTTGGCAAGCGTATCTCCTGCACCGTCAACCCGGATGTCGAGCATGACGAGGCCGGCTACGAGCCTACCGATGCCCCTAAGAACGTCCTGGTTGTGGGTGCTGGCCCCGCCGGTATGGAGGCAGCTTTCATCGCTGCCAAGCGCGGCCACAACGTGGTGCTGGTGGACAAGCAGGAGGAGCCAGGCGGCGAGATGCGCATCGCGGCCGTTCCGCCGGCAAAGCAGGAGCTCACGCGTGTTATCAAGTATCAGTACCGTCGCCTGGCAGAGGCTGGTGTGAAGTGCATCTTTGGCACGGAGCTCACCGCCGAGGATATCCAGCGCGACTATCCCGGCTACGAGGTTGTTCTCGCCTATGGTGCCGAGCCTATCGCCCCTGCCTTTATGCAGGGCTTTAAGCAGGTCATGACTGCCGACGACTTGCTGGGCGGCAAGGCCTTCCCGGGCAAGAAGATCGTTATCGTGGGTGGCGGTACCGTAGGCTGCGAGGCGGCCGATTATCTCGCTCCGCTGGTCAACGACCTCTCCCCGGCTAACCGTCGCGTGACCATCATCGAGATGACCGGGACGCTCGCCGCCAGCGAGGGAGGTGCTGGTCGCGCGGTGCTCATCACCCGTATGCTTTCCAAGGGCGTAGAGGTGCTGACCGAGGCCAAGGTGACCGAGATTACCGAGGACACCATTTCCTATGAGAAGGACGGCAAGGTGCATACTATCGTCGACGCCGATACGCTGGTGCTTGCCATGGGCTACCGTCCCAACACCAAGCTGGCCGATGACCTTGCCGCTGCGGGGATTGTCACCCATGTGCTGGGTGATGCACAAAAGTGCGGCAACATTCGCGACGCCATCGGCGATGGCTATCGCGTGGCTTGCGAGCTCTAAGGGCTACTGCCTGACCAGGGCCCTTTTGTCTAAATGAAGCGATATATCCCTTTTAGGATCTCAAGCGGAGGTTCTAAAAGGGATTATCTGCTTCATTTGGGCTTGTTTGTTCAGCCGGGCGCCCGGACGGTGATGCTGAGGGGCTGTCATGGTGGTTTGACCGGGAAACTCTGCCGAAACAATCATGTGAGAAAGTAAACTGTCTAACGTATCGATTCGGCAACTTTGCTGTGTGCGTGAAGGGATGCCCCATGAATCAGCAGCAGAATATCGACTTCGTGCTTCGAACCGTCGAGCAGCGCGACATCCGTTTTGTGCGTCTGTGGTTCGTTGACGTGTTGGGTCGTCTTAAGAGCTTTGCCATCAGCCCCGAGGACCTTGAGGTCGCCTTTGAAGAGGGCGTGGGCTTTGACGGCTCTGCTATCGAGGGTTTTGCCACGCCCGAAGAGGCCGACATGTTGGCCTTCCCCGACCCCTCTACGTTCCAGGTGCTTCCTTGGCGTCCGAGCGACAACGGCGTTGCGCGCGTGTTCTGCGATATCTGCACCCCCGACCGCAAGCCCTTTGCGGGCGACCCGCGCGAGTGCCTGCGCGCCATGTTCTACCGCGCCGAGGAGGCCGGGTTCATCATGAACGTGGGCGCCGAGCTGGAGTATTACTACTTTAAGAACGACCAGGCTCCCGAGCCCTTGGACAACATGGGCTACTTTGACCTTTCCGAGTCCGATTCGGCTCGTGACCTTCGTCGTAACACCGTGCTCACGCTTGAGAAGATGAGCGTTCCCGTGGAGTACACGTTCCATTCCGCGGGTCCCTCCCAGCATGGCATCTCGCTGCGTCATGCCGAGGCCCTCACGATGTCCGATGCCATCACCACGGCAAAGCACATCA
>CAKUGM010000086.1 GCA_934654625.1 uncultured Collinsella sp.
GCTGCCAAACGGTGTTCGGCTTGAGCCCGTTGATCCCGCGCAAATATGTCAAGCAGAAAATCGAATGCGGCAATTTTTGTGGCCTCATACTGCTCCTTTATTTGAAATTAAAAATCCCAATCAATAGCGCTTGAATCCGACAAATAAACTCGTACCATTTATTTGCTCATATACACTTGAATATAATACCTCCCCAAACGCTACGCTTGAATCCCCAAAAGAAAGGATTCAGCTATGTCTGGCACCAAATCTTCCGCAATCAAGCACGGAACCCTTACCGGCTATCAGCAATTCCATTGCCGCTGCGACCTGTGCAAAGAAGCGCGCCGCTCCTACGATCGCAATCGCAAGGAAGAGGACCGCTCCTTGGCGCATCACACAAAGGTGGGCCCGTGGAGCGCTCGCGAGCGCAATTATGTCGCAGAAACCATGGATTTGCCCATTCAGATGGTAGCCGACCATCTCAAGCGACCGTGCGCAAACATCTCCGGGATGCGCTACACCATCCGTCTCGAAGCGCTTGAGGGAAGCACCGTCGACGGTCCCGAAAACGAAAAGACCCATTGGGCAAGCGAGGAGCTGCAGGCGCTGCGCATCATGTTCGAGCGCGGTGATTCCGACCACAAAATGGCTCATCTGCTGGGCCGCAGCCTTCGCGCCGTTCAGCTCAAACGGCTAGACCTCGGTCTTAAGAGAACCATTTATTAATAACCCGGTATTCGATTTGGTCATACCGACTTAACCCCTTCTTGCATCCCCCGCCTATCGTAGCAATCAGCAAGAGCGAACAAGCCAAAGAGAGCTCTTGCAAACCATCGCAGAGATAATCGAAAGGAGGTGAGCAGATGTCTTATCAAGGCAAACAGCAGGCAGTGGCAGCTTGGGCCAAAGCATGCCCCGGCGTGGGAGAAAACCTCGTTGAGCGCGTTGTCGATACGGCAGAGGCCGTCACGATATACCCCATCGTGTCCGACACTCTCATATCCGACTACATAGACGGCCATGAGCTGCGCTCGTACTCGTTCCAGCTCGCATGTCGCAGCACAGACCCGCAGCAGCAACTAGAAATCTGGGCGGATTGGATTCTAACCCAAACCGAGACCTGCACGTACCCTGCCTGGGTCAACGCGGCCATCGACGACATCCGACCCATATGGAACGCGCCACAGGTCAACGTGACGGAATCCAACGAGCAGGAAACCGTCTGCATTCTTGCGGCAAGCATCGACTACATTCAGTAAAAAGGAGAATAACCATGGCAAACGCCACCATCGCACGTAGCAAGTTCGTACCCCTGATCGACATCACCCGCGGCGCCGAGGCAGGCGCCCACACCTGGAAGCCGATCGACCTCTCCACCGTCTTTGAGCTGGCCTATAACCCGCAGACCGAAACCTATGGTTACATCTGCAACGACACCGACAGCACCGAGATCAAGAGCTATCAGCCGGCCATGGAGCAGGAGATCAAAATCTCGCGCGGCAACCCCATCTACGACTTTATGCTCGACTTCATGCGCGGCATGCCCACCGGCTCTGCCGCAGAGGTTCCCGTCATGGTCGTGTATCCGGATAAGACCACCGGTGAGGCCACCGATGCAGACCTATGGGAGCACGCCGTCATCTGCCCGGGCACCATCAACACTGTCGATGGCAAGCTGACCTTTACGCTCAACTTCAACGGCACCCATAAGCAGGGGACCGTGACCGGTCTGGGTACCGAAACCATCAAGTTCGCCGAGGCGGCAGCATAATGGAGTGCACGCTTGCATCGGGCGCTACCGTTGAGCTTCCGCCCATGACCATGGCGCTCAACGAGATGACCGAGCGAATCGCAGCAAGCCAGGGATCGGAGCACTTTAGAGCCCTGTTTGACTTTATCTCTGCCGTTATCCCCGCAGACTTGCTAGAAGAGGAAGTGGGCGGCACCACCGTCGCAACCGCGAACCTCATCTCCCTCGAAGTCACCTATACGCGCATCCTCAACGCATATCTGCGCCCCGTTATCGCCGAGCGCATGACGGCCATCAACGAGCAGATGGGCAACATCAAGCCCGTAGCCGAGGTACTCGGCACCATCAACGCGACGGCATCCGCCAATACCGCGAACCGTCAGCACTTCTCGCGCGTACGCTAGCGCGAGGCAACTCCCTCCAAACAAGTAAATAGAATCGCTTTTCATTTCACGGAATGAAGTCGTGTTACGCCGCGCGTGCGCGGTGAAGGGACCGCTTTGCATGATTGACCTGAGGCGAAAGGACCTACCTTGCGAGCTATGGTGCGGCGAGGGAGAGGGATGGCTCGCTATACAAACCGACTATCGAGTATGGCTGGAATTCGACCGCTCGCTGCGCGAGGACCATATGGCATCGTATTGCGTCTTTGCCGACGCCGTGCCCGCCGGTACAGACTGGATACCCTCCGCGCTCGAGTTTTTACAGGCAAAAAATGCCACGCCGCATATGGAGGAAGCCACGGACGATGGCCTGCAGACGCCTACGCTCGACCCGATACTCGATGGCTCATACATATACGCGTCCTTCTTGCAGGCATACGGTATCGACCTTTTGCAAACGGATATGCACTGGCATGTGTTCTGCGCGCTCTTGGTATCGTTACCGCAAGAGACCATGATCTCGCGCATTCGCTCGTACCGTTCTTGGCAAAAGAGCAATAGAAAGCACGAGGACGCCATGCTGGAGCTGCGTCGCTTGTGGGCATTGCCCGCGCCAGAAGACTCGGAAACGCTGGCTTGGCAGCAGACGGCCTTTGGCGCACTTTAGACAGCTCTGGAACCGGCCCGGGATCGGCACTATCGCCGACCCCGGGCACTTTCATTCCCCGCGCCTACGCGAAAAGCGCTCCGCCCGGCACAATGCCAGACGGAGCGCTTGCAGTTACGGCAATCTGCTGCCACCAGACGGCTAGTCGCGCGTCAGCTTGCGATGGATGCGGTGCGGCTGCGCGGCGTCCTCGCCCAGGCGCGCCACGCGATTCTCCTGGTAGGACTCGAAGTTACCCTCGAACCAATACCAATTGCCGGGATTCTCGTCCGTACCCTCCCAAGCCAGAATGTGCGTAGCCACACGGTCAAGGAACATACGGTCGTGGCTGATGACCACCGAGCAGCCCGGGAACTCAAGTAGCGCCGCCTCGAGCGAGGAAAGCGTCTCGACGTCCAGGTCGTTGGTGGGCTCGTCGAGCAACAGCAGGTTTCCGCCCTGTTTAAGGGTGAGGGCGAGATTCAAACGATTGCGCTCGCCGCCAGAGAGCACGCCGGCGCGCTTCTGCTGGTCTTGACCCTTAAAGCCAAAGCTCGCCACATAGGCGCGGCTGGGAACCTCGGTCTCGCCCACCATCATGCGGTCGAGGCCATCAGAGACAACCTCCCACAGGCTCTTGTTAGGGTCGATGCCCTCACGGTTCTGATCAACGTAGGAAATTTTGACCGTCTCGCCAATCTCCAGCTCGCCCGAAGTCAGAGGTTCAAGGCCCACGATGGTCTTGAACAGCGTCGTCTTGCCCACGCCGTTGGGACCGATAACACCAACGATGCCGTTACGCGGCAGGCTAAAGGAAAGGTCGTCGATCAGCACGCGGCCATCGAATTCCTTGTGCAGGTGATGCGCCTCGAGGACCTTGGAGCCCAAACGCGGGCCCACGGGAATGCGAATGTCGGTCCAATCGAGCTTTTGGCTCGCACGAGCCTCGGCCTCCATCTCCTCGTATCGGGCAAGACGGGCCTTGCTCTTGGCCTGGCGTGCCTTAGGAGAGGAACGGACCCACTCAAGCTCGGCGTTCATGCGCTTGGCGAGCTTAGCGTCGCGGTTGCCCTGCGCCTCGATGCGCGCGGCCTTGGTCTCCAGATACGTGGAGTAGTTGCCCTTGTAGGGATAGAGGTGACCGCGGTCGA
>CAKUGM010000087.1 GCA_934654625.1 uncultured Collinsella sp.
ACCGTCATCTGTGCGGCGCTCAGCTCCGGCATGGTCGGCTGCGGACTGAACCACTGTGACATCGGAGGCTACACCTCCCTGTTCGACAACTGCCGCACCAAGGAGGTCTTCCTCCGCTGGGCAGAGATGGCGGCCTTCATGCCTGTGATGCGCACCCACGAGGGCAACCGCCCGGACACCAACTTCCAGTATTACGATGATGAAGACTGCATGACGCAGCTGGCCCGTCTGGTGGATATCTATACCATGCTGGCACCTTACACCAAAACGATGGTGGCCGAAAACGCCGCCAAGGGCACCCCGGTCATGCGCCCCCTCTTCCTCCACTACGAAGACGACCCCCGCAGCTATACCGAGCAGTTCGAGTACCTCTACGGTCCCGACCTGCTGGTGGCTCCGGTGTGGCACAGCGGAGCCACCGAGTGGGAGGTCTACCTGCCCGGTGATGAATGGGTTCACCTGTGGACCGGCAAGGTCTACGGCAAGGGCACCCACACCGTCCCCGCAGAGATGGGCGACATCCCGGTGTTCTGCCGCAAAGGCTCCCGGTGGACGGAGCTGTTTGACAGCATCCGGGCAAAATACGGAAAGTAAACTATGGGAAATCAGATTCTGTTTTACATCGTCATCCTGTTGACCAATATCATCCACGGCATCACAGGCTTTGCGGGCACCATTCTGGCAATGCCGCCCAGCCTGATGCTGGTGGGCTACGACATCGCAAAGCCCATCCTGAACGTGCTGGCGATCTTCTCCGGGGTGTACGTCTTTGTGGGAAACTACAAAAGCATCAACTGGAAAGAGCTTGCCCGCATCGTCGCAGTGATGGCGCTGGGCATTCTTGGTGCCGTGTACATCAAGGGGCTGTTCGTGGGCAAGGAACATCTGCTTTACAAGCTGCTGGGTCTGCTGGTCATCGGGCTTTCGGTACAAGGGTTTTACAAGCTCGTGCACAAGCCGGAGCCGGATGGGGAAAAGCCCGCAGCGGGGCAGACCGCCGCGCGTAATGCGGGAATCTACGCCCTGCTGGTGCTGGCAGGCATCATTCATGGATTGTTTGTCAGCGGCGGGCCACTGCTGACAGGGTACATGACCAAGAGGATCCAGGATAAGACCGCTTTCCGTGCGACCATTTCCACAGTGTGGATCTTTTTGAACACCCTTGTTTTTTTGGAAGATATGCGGGCAGGGCTGTGGGTACCCTCTACCGTAAAGATGCTTGGCATCTCGGTGCCGTTTCTACTGGCAGGGATGTTCATCGGCAGCAAGCTGGTGACCCGCATGAGTCAGCTGGTCTTTATGAAGCTGACCTACATTCTGCTGTTCATTTCGGGGCTTTCGCTTCTGGTAAAATAAAACCCCGTAAAGATCGCAATTCAAATGTCCGCAAGACACGAAAAAGGAAAAAATTGAAGGAGAACACTACTATGAAACGTCGCGAATTTCTGTCCATGAGCGCTGTTCTGGCTGCCGCCGGGCTGTTTGCAGGCTGTGCCGCTTCCAATGCAGGCAGCACTGCTTCTTCCACCGCAGGCTCTGCTGCATCGGAGCAGCCCAGCAACGGCGGTGAGACCGTCAAGATCATCTGCCCCTACGGTGTCGGCGGCACGGCAGACATCGTGGCGCGCAAGTACGGTCAGGTGGCAAACCAGCTCCAGAAGAAGTACAACTTCATCGTTGAGAACATGACCGGCGGCGACGGCTTTGCCGCAGCTACCTACTTTGCAGACAGCGATACTTCTATCAACAAGGAGCTGCTGGTCTTTGGCTACGGCGTGTGCTACCGCCACGATCTGGGCAAGGAGTTCGGCACCGAGGAAGTGGACTTTGACCGCAATGAGATGTACCCCATTGGCACCATTGACGACCGTACCTGGATCGTCTACACCACGCCGGATCAGTCTCTGGCTTCTGTTCTGGAAAAGGCTAAGAATGGCGGCATCAAGATGTCCGGCGGCAACCCCCTGTCCGACTGCCACCTGTCCTGGGGCTCTCTGATCGCCATGGAGGGCGGCAAGGTGTCCGTCGTTCCGTATGACGGCGGTGCAAACCAGAAGAAGGGCCTGACCGACGGCGAGGTCGATGTCTTTGTGGGCACCACGCAGGCCGCCAAGGACGAGGTCGAGGCCGGCACCCTGATCCCCATTCTGGCAATGAACGACCGTCCCTTTGAGGGCTTCGTCACGCCGAACGGTGCCATCACCGTTCCCACCTGCGCCGGTGAGTCCAAAGCTCCTGAGCTGAACGCCGCCAACGATTACGAGAGCTGCATCCTGCCTGCAGGCGGCGTGCTGGCGGTGCATAAGGGCACCGATCAGGCATTTATTGATGAGATGGTGGAGATCACGAAGGACGTCTGGAATGAGCCGGATTACAATGAGTGGATCGCTTCCATCCTGCTGAACCGCTTTGAACTTTACGGCGATGAGGCCGAGGGATTCATCAATGAGGCCTGCGAGAAAGCTATTAATGCTTACAAGAACCTGAGTGGTCAGGCCTGAGCGCTGAACGCATCCAGAAACAAGTGCCGGATCGGTCACGTTTCGCATGAACCTTGTGCAGACGGGCTGCCGATACAGCTCGTCTGCATTTTTTGTCAGAAAAAATAAAAGCAGGATTCCCCCAAGGGGGAGCCTGCACTGGTTTGCCGTATGAAAGGAGAATGGATTTCGATGAAGAAATTCAAAATCAAGACCAATCTGGTCTCGGGCATCATCATGGGTGCGATCGCATTGATCCTGATCCTGTGTATTCCCAGCCAGATCCGCGTACCGGCCTATGATTCCGGTGCACCCAGCCCCCGCATCATCCCCGGGATCTGTCTGGCCATCATGCTGGTGTCGTCCATTGCCCTGATCATCCAGAGCCTTGTCCTCAAGCAGGAAAAGGTGGTGGAGTTCGACTGGGAGAAGGAAAAGCCCGCCATCCTGCTCATTGTAGGAATGTGCGCCTACATCGGCCTGATGCTCTGCATCGGCTATGTGCTGGCATCGCTCATCATCTTCCCGCTGGTGCTGTTTTATGTGGGCGAACGCAAGCCCGGCCCTTACATCGTGGTTCTGATTGCGGCGTTCGTCATCTTCCTGCTTTTCAAGAACGTCTTTAACATTTCGCTGCCCGCTCTGGGCCTGTTGGGAGGGATCATCTGATGTCGGATTTTGCAATGATTTCGCAGGCTGTCCCGCAGGTGTTCACCCTGTATAACATGCTGCTCATCTTCGGCGGTCTGATCCTTGGCATGGTCATCGGCTGCGTCCCCGGTCTGAGTGTGACGCTGGGCATCATCCTGATGCTGCCTTTGACCTATACCTTCAGTGATCCGGCCTCTGCCATCATCCTGCTGCTGGCTGTTTATGTTGGCGGCATGTACGGCGGCTCCATTTCTGCCATTACCCTCAATACGCCGGGCACCAACTCCGCCATTGCCACCACCTTCGACGGCTACCCGCTGGCCAAGCAGGGCAAGGTCAAAAAGGCGCTGGATACCTCTCTGTTCGCTTCGGTGTTCGGCGGTCTGTTCTCCGCAGTCCTGCTGCTGCTC
>CAKUGM010000088.1 GCA_934654625.1 uncultured Collinsella sp.
TGCGGTCACCGGGTTCGACGGTGCGCTCTGCTCAATCGACAAAACGCGTTTGGAGGGCGGTCGATGAGTACTGTGCCTGCACTCGCTGTTTCACGAACTTCGACCGATAAAAGTGCCGGGACTTTGAAAAGGGAGCGCCAAAAACGGAGCTTCCTGACGGCGCTTGCTCTGGCTTTTCTGCTGTTCGGGGGCTCTATCTGGACTGCATTGGAGGCCGTGTCTGCGGCGAGTGCACTGGAATCGGAGAGTTTTGGGGCGCTGACATTGCAGGGGCTATACTTCAGCCTTGCTATTCTTCTCAGGCATATGAGGAGGCCGGTATCGCTCTTCGAGCCATACACCATGGTGACGTTGGTATACGTGCTTGTCTACCATGTTGCGCCTGTCTTCCAGTTTTCGCTCGGGAACTCCGCTCGATACGGCGTCGATGCGATGCCACAGACGGTCGAGGCGGTGGCGCTCGTTATGGCCGGGCATTTCTTTTTCACGCTTGCCTACGGTTTCGTCGGGCGAAAGAAGTCACAAGGTTCGCTTCCCAGTATTTACCGAGAGCCCATTGACAAGAGCAGACTCACTAAGATTGCCTATATCGCTTTCGTCGTATGCTATGTGCTTGCAGTCTATTACCAGATTGGGCGCGGCTTCAGCCTGGCGTACGTCATGACCGGCGGACTTACCGGTGAGCAGTCGGGAACGGGAACCGTTGGCGAGAGTTCCCTCATGTTCCTGTCTTATTTTAGGTACGCCTGCGTCGGTGCGTGGGCGGTTGCGTTCGCCTACGGGCAGAACAGGGTGGCCAAGGTCGTATCTTTCGTCATGCTTTTGGCAATTGTCTTCTTCTCGGGTACGCGGGCAGCCATTCTGCTGCCCATCCTTGTGCCTATAGTCATCCACTATATCCAGAAGGGCGGGGCCCCCTCGCTTGTTTCTCTCGGAATCGCGGCTGGGCTTTTGGTGCTGCTTTTCGCGGTCATGCAGGTGACGCGCGGCGGCGTTGCCGCAGGTTCCGGGTTCGATATTGGCGGGAGTTCTGTTGATGACCTCTTCAGTCCGTTTTATGCGGAGATTGACGACTTCAAGGTCTTCTACAGCATCCTGGGAGTCGTTCCAGAGCGACACGACTTCCTCTATGGCAGTCAGATGATTCTCTATTCCCTTATTCTCCTGGTCCCGCGCGCCATCTGGCCCGGGAAGCCTATGCCGCAGGTCTATGACATCGTCAATGCCACTTACGGTAATCAGGCGGTGCTCGACGGGGTGGCCTACCCGAACCTGGGCGAGTATTACGTAGAGTTCGGCGCTATTGGCGTCGTCGTTTGCATGTTTGTCCTGGGCTTGCTATGCCGCTACGCCAGGAATCTCTATGTCAAAAGGCAGGGGCTCTCGCTCTCTCTCGTGTTTTATTCGCTCATTTACGGCGCGCTGTTCCAGATTATCATCCGTGGCTACATGCCCCAGAACTTCACCATGATGCTGTTCCTCCTGGCACCTGTCGTCCTCGTCGCGATCGTCAACAAACGCTCTCTCCGGACATTGGAACATTAAATGTTATTACGTGCGCTCAACAAGTACCGCAGCATGCCGCTGCCTGCGAAGGCAGGCGTGTGGTTCACGCTCTGCGCCATCATCCAGAGGGGCATCTCGGTCATCTCGATGCCCATCTTCACGCGCCTGCTCACGACGGATGCCTACGGCACGTATAGCCTCTACACCTCGTGGTACATGCTCTTTTCGCTGGTGGTGACGCTTAACCTGGCCTCTGAGGTTTTCAACAAGGGATTGACCGACCATGTCGAGGAACGGCCGGAATACACGACGAGCCAGGCGGCGCTAATCACCGTTCTCGTCGGGGCGTTCTTTGCGCTTTATCTCGTGTTCAGAGGTCCAATCAATGCGCTGACGGGCATGGGGACGCTGTTGACCTGTCTGATGTTCCTAGACATTTACGCCTCGGTCGTCCTCAGCCTTTGGTTTGCCAGGAAGCGATTTGACTACGCTTACAAGCAGCTTATCGCTGCCACTTTGTTCATCTCGGTCGCGAGTGTGCTCCTGGGCGTCGCTTGTGTCTGGGTGGCTCCCGATGATTGGAAAGTTGTCGCCAGGGTCGCGTCGAACATCGCGCCCTCGGCCGTTCTGGCTATTGCGGTGTGGGTCCTGTTCCTCCGTGATTCAAGGGAGTTCTTCGAGCGAGAATGGTGGGGGCAGTCGATTCGGCTGGGAATCCCCTTGGTTCCTCACTATGCCTCGCAGGTGCTGCTTAACCAGGCAGACAAGGTCATGATCAGCTGGTTTCTCGACAACACGCGCGTTGCGATTTACGGTGTGGCACACTCTGCTGGCCTTCTTCTCGTTATGGTGAACAACGGCATCAACTCGTCGTTCGTGCCGTGGCTCTACGGAAACCTTCGCAAAGGCGATTGCGCCAAAGTGCCTGGGGTCACCAACGTCCTCTTACTTCTGGTGACCCTGCTCGTCTTCCTCATCATGCTCTTCGCGCCGGAGTGCGTGGCGCTTTTGGCGACGGCTGATTACCAGGAGGCGATTTGGTGCATCCCGCCTATTGCCACGGGCGTGGTGTTCTCGTTCCTTTACACGTTGTTCGTCAACGTGGAGATTTATTACGGCCGCGCCGGATATGTTGCCATCGCATCCATCCTCTCGGCCGTTCTCAATATTGTGCTTAATCTCATTGCGATTCCCCTGTTCGGCTATATCGCCTCAGCGTACGTGACCGCTGCCTGTTATTTGGCGACTGCTGCGCTCCATTTCGTCTTTGCGAAAAGGACTTTGAGGGACGCGGGGGTCAAATTCTCAGTGTTTGACGCGAAGTTTCTCGCCTTTTGCTGCGTGCTCACTACGGCGTGCGCCGCGCTCTCTCTCCTTCTTTATAACCTCGGCTGGGTCCGCTACCTGTTCATCTGCGCCTATGCAGCTGGGTTGTTCGTGTTTAGGAACAAGTTCCTTGATGTACTCCGGGGTATGAGGCACACCGCCTAGAGTCCTCGCGAAAGGAATAACGCTTGAAAGTCATCGTTGCACATCCACAACAGCAGCATTCGTACCGTCTCGCTACCGCGTTGAAAAAGAAAGGCGAGCTGGGTGCGTATGCGACGACTGTCTATATGAAGCCGGGCAACCTTACGGATTTGGTGTCCAAAATACTGCCTTCTTTTTGGAAAAAGAAGGCGACGGGCAGGCATTGCGACGAGCTCGAGGATTCGGAGGTGCTTCAGTTCGATGAGGCCCGCGGGCTCGCTGTCCTCTTCTGTCACAACATCCCGCTTGCGCGCTCTCACTACGATTCGGTGAGGCGTACGACCGAGGACGCCTTCGCGGAGAAGGTCGCCCGCCTCGCCGAACGCGAGGGCGCCGATGCGGTGGTCGGCTACGACGGCTGCTCGGCCGCCCTATTCGAGAGGGTCGGCGAGTTGTCTCCCGAGACGGTGCGCATTGCCGACATGTCTGCCGCAAACGCTCTGTACCTGCAATCGGTTTATGAGCGCGACGTGGCTTTGAGA
>CAKUGM010000089.1 GCA_934654625.1 uncultured Collinsella sp.
CTGTGCCTCCCTCATCACCAAGCTGGTGGCAAACTTCACCTCCGTGGAGTACTTCTCGCTGGGCATCATGGGCATCAGCCTGATCGCCGGTGTGTCCGGCAGCAGTCTGCCCAAGAGCCTCATCTCCGGCATGATCGGCCTGCTGATGGCCTGCGTGGGCATGGACGCCGTTACCGGCGTCACCCGCTTCTCCTTTGGTTCTGCGACTCTGAAATACGGCATCGACATGCTGCCCGCCATGATCGCCCTCATCGCGCTGACCCAGGTGGTCCAGAAACTGCGTGATTTCAAAATCGCCGGCGGCAAGCTGGACGATGCCAAAAAAATCGACAAGCATGGCCTGACCAAGAAAGAGATGATCCGCATCCTGCCCGCCTGCTTCCGCTCCTCCATCATCGCCAGCATTCTGGGCGCCATGCCCGGTGTCGGCGGCGGCGTGGCCCAGTTCCTGTGCTACAACGAGGTCCGCCGTACCTCCAAGCACCCCGAGGAGTTCGGCAAGGGCTGCCTGGAGGGCATCGCTGCGGCCGAGTCTTCCAACAACGCGGTCGTTGGTTCCGCTATGATCCCTCTGCTGACGCTGGGCATCCCCGGTGATGGTGTTACCGCTCTGCTGCTGGGCGCGTTCGTGCTCCACGGCATCCAGCCCGGCCCCACCATGTTCACCAAGCAGGGCGTTATGGCCTACACCATCATCATCGGCTGCCTGGTCGCTAATGTGCTGCTGGCTCCCTTTGGCCTTGGCATGACCCGTCTGGTGGCCAAGATTGTGCAGGTGCGCTACACCTATCTGGCACCCGTCATCATCATGTTCTGCTTTGCAGGTGCCTTTGCCGCCACTGGCAACACCAAGGAGCTGATCCTCTGCGCAGGCATCCTGATCTTCAGCTACATCCTCACCGTTCTGGACATCGATAACACCCCGCTGATGCTGGGCATGATCCTGGAAGATATCATGGAGCAGAACTTCGTCACCGCTTCCATGAGCTATGACCGCAACTACAGCATCTTCCTCACCCGCCCCATCTCTGCAGTCATCCTGATCATCACCATCGTGCTGCTGGTCTCCATGATCCGTGTCAACCGCCGTGTGGCAAAGCTGAACGAGGAGCAGGAGGCACAGATGGCTTCCGAGCACGCAAAGATGGAGAACGCATAAGCGGCGGGAGCCGAATACCAAAAAGAGAGTTATCAAAAGGAGTAACATATTATGGGATTTCAAGTAGCGTATGTGCCTATCGGCGTTGGCACCTTCCATCTGGAAAGTGCACAGGATCAGTTTGAAAAATCGATTTCCATGCTCAGGGGTCTGACGGCAGACTGCGTGGTGCCCGAGAAGATGCTGCTGACCATCAACGATTTGGACGCATATCTGGACACCATTTCCCCCGACCTCATCGTGCTGCAGAACATCACCTTCGCCAATGCCGCCTACGCCAGCGAGGTGCTCAAGCGGTTTGACTGTCCCATCGTCTTGTGGACGCTGCGGGAGCCGGTCATCGACGGCACCCGCCTGCGCCTCAACAGCCTGACAGGCGCATACTCTGCCGGCAATGCCATCACGGCGTTCCGCGGCGCAGGCAGGTTTGAGTATATCTTCGGTGCGCCCACCGAGGAGGAAGTGAAGGCAGAGATCGGCGCTGCCATCCGCGCCGCTAAGGTCAAGTACGACCTGCGCCGCCTGAAGATGACCTCTATCGGCCACACCCCGCAGGGCTTCGGTTTTGGTCGTGCGCTGGACGCCGAGATGATGAGCACCTTCGGCACCACGCTGGATTCCATCGAGGCCCGGGAGCTCATCAACAAGGCCAAGGGCTACACCGAGAAGGAACTGGCAGACGAGCTGGCCGAGGCCCGCAGAATCATCGTAGGTCTGGACACCATCCCCGAAAAGAACGTCGTCAATTTTGCCCGCCTGTACAAGGCCTATAAGAGCTATGTGGGCGAGAACCAGATCGGTGCTCTGTGCTCCCGCTGCTGGCCGGATTTCTTCACCGAGTTCGGCACCCCGGTGTGCAGCGTGCTCTCGCTGCTCAACGCAAACGGCGTTTCTGCCAGCTGCGAGTCGGACGCTTACGGTGCGCTCTCCATGTTCATTGGCAGCGATCTGACCGGACGCTCCTGCTTCTTTGGCGATCCCGTCTCGATGAACGAGCAGGAGGGCACCATCACCTTCTGGCACTGCGGCATGGCTGCCTGTGATCTGGCTCGCAAGGACACCGGCGCACAGGTGGGTGTCCACCCCAACCGCAAGATCGGCCCTGTCATGGACTTCGGCTGCGAGGCCTGCGAGTCCGTCACCCTCTTCCGTGTGGGCCGCAAGCCCGATGGCAGCTTCCGCTTCTTCGTTGCAGAGGGCGCTGCGCTGGACAAGCCCAAGCAGTTCAACGGCACCTCTGTGGTCGTTAAGACCGCAGCCAGCGCCAAAGAGGTGGTCTATGGCACCGTCAAGGGCGGCTGGGAACCCCACTTTGTGGTGGTGTACGGCCGGGTCGCCAACGAGCTGGAAAAACTGGGCAGCATGCTGGGCGTCGAGGTCTGCAAGTTCTGAGAAATAGTCTCCAAAAACTAAGAATGAAAATCGGAAAAACAGAGAAAACGCCAGATTTTCTTGCAGACGCGGCAGAGCGGCGTTATACTAAACAGGATAGTTGAAGAACGGAAAAGTTCCGAGAAAGGGGAGACGGGATGGCATACAATGGGCTCAATCTGGAGAACGTCAAAAATCAGAACCGCAGTTCCATCCTGAAGCTGCTGAATGACCACGGTCCTATGTCCCGCAAGGACATCTCGGCTCAGCTGGGTCTGACCCCTGCCAGTGTGACCACGCTGTGCGCAGAGCTGCTGACCCAGAACATTCTGGTCGAGCTGGGCGAGGTGCAGCAGGGCAATCGGGCCGGGCGGCGAAAGATCCTGCTGGGAATCAACTACACCTACCGCTATGTCCTTTCCATCAGCATCGAGATGCCGTCCACCTGCATCACCCTGTGTGACCTGCGGGGCGAGCACTGCAGTACCCGGCGCATCCCCACCGACACCACTGCGTTGCCGGAACTGTTCCTGATGCAGGTGGCAAATGTGGGAAAAGAACTGCTCTGGGAAAACAGCATTGGACGCGAACAGCTGCTGGGGGCGGGGGTCTCCGTTCCCGGTCCGGTGGATCGGGAAAAAGGGGTCAGCACCCACGCCTACCGCATCTGGAACCAGCCCGTGCAGGTGGCATCTCTGTTGGCGCGGGCGCTGGAGTGCACGATCCTGCTGGAAAACAACGTCAAGGCGTTTGCCCGTGCGGAGCTGACCTATGGATTGGGTCGGACGCAGGAAAACCTGTTGCTGCTGAAGTGGGGCCCCGGCGTGGGCTCTGCCATCATCGCACAGGGACGCATCTATGAGAGCGGGAAGTACC
>CAKUGM010000090.1 GCA_934654625.1 uncultured Collinsella sp.
TCGAGATCTATCGTCGCCTGCGCCCGGGCGAGCCTCCCACCGTGGACGCTTCCCGCAGCCTGCTCGAGGGCCTGCTGTTCAACCCGCAGCGCTACGACCTTGCCCGCGTGGGCCGCTATAAGGTCGACAAGAAGCTCGGCCTGGACACCGCCGAGGACGTCACCGTCCTTACCGACGAGGACATCGTGGCCACCCTTCGCTACCTGCTGTCTCTTGCCGCTGGCGAACAGGGCTTCAAGATCGACGACATCGACCACTTCGGCAACCGCCGCATCCGTACCGTGGGCGAGCTCGTTGCCAACCAGTTCCGTATCGGCATGAGCCGTATGGAGCGCGTCGTGCGCGAGCGCATGAGCTCTCAGGATATCGACGAGATCACCCCGCAGTCGCTCATCAACATCCGCCCGATCGTGGCGGCCATCAAGGAGTTCTTCGGCTCCTCGCAGCTGTCTCAGTTCATGGACCAGGCAAACCCGCTGACGGGCCTCACCCACAAGCGTCGTCTGTCCGCACTTGGCCCTGGCGGCCTTGCCGGCCACAAGTCCGGCTCCAGCCGTCGCACCAACGTGCCTACCGCCGTCCGCGACGTTCATAATTCGCACTACTCCCGCATGTGCCCCATCGAGACCCCCGAAGGCCCCAACATCGGCCTGATCGGCTCGCTGGCGCTCTATGCCCGCGTGAACGAGTACGGCTTCATCGAGGCTCCGTACCGTCAGGTGCACAACGGCCAGGTTACCGACATCATCGACTGGATGACCGCCGATGAGGAGGAGAACCACATCATCGCGCCGGCCAACACCCCGATCGACCCCGTCACCAACGAGTTCGTGACCACCGACGCCGAGGGCAACCTCGTGCGCCCGCACACGATCATCGCCCGTACGCGCGACTTCGACGGCTCCTTCGGCGCCCCGGCAGACGTTCCCACCGACGACGTGGACTACATGGATGTCTCGCCGCGTCAGATGATTTCGGTCGCAGCCACCCTCATTCCGTTCCTCGAGCACGACGACGCCAAGCGTACCCTCATGGGCGCGAACATGCAGCGTCAGGCTGTGCCCCTGCTGCACCCCGTCGCTCCGTACGTGGGCACGGGCATGGAGCACCGCGCTGCCGTCGACTCCGGCGAGGTCACCTTGGCCAAGCACGCCGGTGAGGTCATGTTCGCCGACGCTTCCAAGATCATCATCAAGTCCGATGCCGGCATGGACGAGTACCACCTGCCCAAGTATCAGCGCTCCAACCAGTCCACCTGCATCAACCACCGCCCGCTCGTGCGCGTGGGCGATACCGTTGTGGAGAAGCAGCCCATCGCCGACGGTCCTTCCACCGATCACGCCGAGCTCGCCCTCGGCCAGAACCTCACCGTGGCCTACATGCCGTGGGAAGGCTTTAACTACGAGGACGGTATCGTCGTTTCCGAGCGCCTGGTCTCCGAGGATCTGCTGACCTCTATCAACATCTCCCGCCACGAGATCGATGCTCGCGATACCAAGCTCGGTCCCGAGGAGATCACCCGCGAGATCCCCAACCTTTCCGAGGACATGCTCGCGAACCTCGACGAGGACGGCATCATCCGCATCGGCGCCGAGGTCGGCCCTGGTGACATCCTGGTCGGCAAGGTCACGCCCAAGGGCGAGAGCGCCCTTACCGCCGAGGAGCGCCTGCTTCGCGCCATCTTCGGTGCTAAGGCCCATGACGTCCGCGACACCTCCCTCAAGATGCCTCACGGTTCCTACGGCCGCGTCATCGACGTCGTCCGCTTCTCGCGCGAGAACGGCGACGACCTGGCTCCGGGCGTGAACGAGCAGGTACGCGTCTACGTCGCTCAGCGCCGTAAGATTCAGCAGGGCGACAAGATCGCCGGTCGCCACGGCAACAAGGGTGTTATCTGCGAGGTTCTGCCCGTGGAGGACATGCCCTACATGGCCGACGGTACCCCCATCGACGTCATCCTCAACCCGCTGGGCGTCCCCTCCCGTATGAACGTGGGCCAGCTGCTCGAGTGTCACCTTGGCTGGGCTGCCGCCTGCGGTTGGGATCCCGATTCCGACGATTCCGACAAGTACATCCCCGGTCCGTTCTTCACCGCGACGCCCGTCTTCGACGGCGCCAAGGAGGACGAGATCGCCGAGGTCATCCGTCGTGCCAACAAGAACATGGTCAACCTTGCCCGCGAGCGCTACGGCGAGCACATGCGCACCGAGTTCGTGACGCAGCTCGACGACCGCGGCAAGACCAAGCTCTACGACGGCCGCTCGGGCGAGGAATTCCGTGAGCCCATCACCGTGGGTACCTCTTACATGCTCAAGCTCGGCCACATGGTCGACGACAAGATCCACGCTCGCTCCACGGGCCCGTACAGCCTCGTCACCCAGCAGCCGCTCGGCGGTAAGGCCCAGTTCGGCGGCCAGCGCTTCGGCGAGATGGAAGTCTGGGCGCTCTACGCGTACGGCGCTTCCAACGTCCTGCAGGAGATCCTCACCGTCAAGTCCGACGATACCGTGGGCCGCGTCAAGACCTACGAGTCCATCGTCAAGGGCGAGAACGTCCCCATGGCAGGCATCCCCGAGTCCTTCAAGGTTCTCGTCAAGGAGATCCGCTCCCTGGCTCTCGACATCGAGCCCCTGCGCGACGAGGAGCCCAAGCCCGCGGCCGCTCCCGTTGCCGAGGACGATATCGACCTTGCAAACGACGACGCCGACACCTCTCTGGATGCGCTCGACGCTCAGATCGATGAGCTCGCTGCATCTGCGACCGATAAGGAGTAGTTGACTGTGGCAGATTTCGAAGCTACTGATTTTGACGCGGTAAAGATCTCGCTTGCCTCCGCCGACCAGATTCGTTCCTGGTCCCACGGCGAGGTCAAGAAGCCCGAGACCATCAACTACCGTACCCTCAAGCCCGAGAAGGACGGCTTGTTCTGCGAGAAGATCTTCGGTCCTGCCAAGGACTGGGAGTGCTCCTGCGGCAAGTACAAGGGCATCCGTTTCAAGGGCATCGTCTGCGAGCGCTGCGGCGTCGAGGTCACCTCGGCCAAGGTGCGCCGCGACCGCATGGGCCACATCGAGCTCGCCGCTCCCGTGTCCCACATCTGGTATTTCAAGAGCCCCACGAGCTTCCCGATGAGCCGTCTTCTGGACATCAAGTCCAAGGACCTGGAGAAGGTTCTGTACTTCGCCAGCTACATCGTGACCTCTGTGGACTATGAGGCCCGTGACGCCGACGCCGACGACCTGCGCGAGGAGCTCGCCGCCGATCTGGAAGAGATCGATGCCGAGTGCGCCCGCCAGATCG
>CAKUGM010000091.1 GCA_934654625.1 uncultured Collinsella sp.
GTGTATGCTCAATTTGACAATCGCCTGCTCGTTGCAGCTGATGTTACAGAGTCAAAAAATCCAGATGGCGGAATGAATATTCTGAAAACATCGTTGGGAATTATTAGCATGGAGGATTACTTGTCTTCTGTTGATAAGTATACATTCATTGCAATGCAACAATAAGTAACCTCTGATTTATAATTATTATATGGATACTACATTTGTTCTCGACTCCCTCTGCAAGACCTATGTTTCGCATATCCCGATGTTACCGTTCGGGAAAAATGCGCGGCCGCAAGTAAAAAGAGCGCTGTCGGGCGTGTCGCTCACCCTGACGCCGGGTCTTTACGGCTTGCTGGGTCCCAACGGTGCGGGCAAATCCACCCTGATTCACATTATCACAGGTACGCTTGCGCCCGATTCCGGCGAGGTGCTTTGGTGCGGCAAGCCCGCAGCGGGTATTGCCTTTCGCCGCGTTTTGGGCTATATGCCGCAGCAGCAGGGACTGTACGACAGCTATACCGGCCGCCGTTTTCTTACCTATATGGCCGCGCTGAAAGAAATCCCGCGGAAATCCGTTGCATCTGAGGTAGCCCGTGTGGCGGCTGCCGTAAATTTAACTGCCGAGTTGGACAAGCGTCTTTCGGCCTATTCCGGCGGCATGAAGCAGCGTCTGCTGTTGGCATCCGCCTTGTTGGGTGACCCCAAGCTGCTGATTTTGGATGAACCAACGGCGGGTCTTGACCCAAAGGAGCGCGTTCGCCTGCGTGAATTGCTGGCAGATATGGCAAAAGACCGCATCATTCTTGTGGCAACGCACGTTGTTTCGGACGTGGAAACGGTCGCCACTAAGGTTATTCTGCTGCGCACGGGCAAAATCGTGGACGCCGCGCCCGTGCCGGAGCTGATTGCCAAATATGCACCTGACCAGGGTCTTGAGGATGTCTACCTGAATGTGTTCGGTGAGGGGGACGGTAAATGAGTCTGTTTTTTGCTGAACTCCGCAAAATCTGGGGCGGCAGGGTGTTTCCTGTCCTGTTGGCTATACTGGCGTCCGCCAATCTCTTGCTGCTGTGGATGGGCACCCGCCCCACCGCCAAACAGCCGCCTGCCTCTGCGTACCGGGCTGTAGGCGCAGAACTGACAGGCAAGACCATGGAGGAAAAAGGGAGCTATCTGCATGACAAATACACCGAGATAGAAAGCCTTGTGAAAATCGGACAGTATTACCGTGAAATGGCATACGGCGGCTACGGGCTTTCCCAGTATCGGCAGGACAACGCCGCTATGTTTGATGCCTACGAGCAGGAATACAATGACAAATCCTACACCCTATTCACAGATGATTTGAACACAGAGTACCGCCTGTTCAGCCAGCTGCAAAGCGAGTATGACACCGTGGCTGCTTACAACGACTTCTTGGAGGGGGTTCAAACCAAGGCCGCCCAACTGTCAGGCATCTCCATTTTTCAAAATGACCGTACTGGGTACGATTTGAAAAACATAGAACGGACTGCACAGGTTTATGCCGGACTGACAGATACGCCTATAGAGTATTACCCGCAAAAGGGCTTGTACACGGCCATCAGCTATGCATTCACGGATCTTATCCTGTTGGCGGCTATGCTGCTGCTTGCGCTGATTCTTGTACGCCAAGAGCGCGATAGCGGTTTGTTGAGCCTGATTCGCAGCTTACCGGGTGGACGGTTAAAAACGGCCATTGCAAAGCTGGCGGCATTTGCTGCCAGCTTATTGGTCGTTCTGATGGTGCTGTATGGAGTCAACCTCGCATATTGCTCGGCGTCGTTCAGTTTGGGGCCTATGAATCGCACAATTCAAAGTGTTCCGGCTTTGATGCGCTGTACCATGCAGATTACCGTTGGGCAGTATCTTTTTCGATTTTTACTTGCAAAGTGGGCCGGTGCGTTTGTGATGGGGCTGTGGGTTATGCTGGCTGCCCTTATCGCCAAACGCGCTGCCGCCGGGTGGGTCGGTGCCTTGGCCCTGCCCTTGGCAATGTACGGCATTCGTGCTGCAATCCCTGCCACAAGTCATTGGAACGTTGTAAAATATGCGAATATGGTGAGCCTGCTGCAGACCAACGAGCTGCTGGGGAACTACCGGAATCTTTTCTGGTTTGGTAATCCTGTCAGCCTGCCGTTGGTCGAATGGTTGACGGCAGCCGTTTTGGGCGGCAGCTTGTTTGCGGCATTCTGCGCGGTTTTTGCCGAGGCACAGCTGCTGCCGGCTGCCAGGCACAGCTTTGCACTTCCGTTTTCCCGCAAAACGCGTGCGACCTCTGTTACCCATGAAGAGGGCAGAAAGTTATTGCTGATGAATGGAGCCTCAGTATTCTTGGCAGCGTTTCTGGTGTTTGGAATCTATCAGGGCGTGACGGCGGAGAGCTACATAGACGCGGACGAAATTTACTATGCCTATTATATGAAGCACATTTCCGGCCCGTGGAGCGAAGAAAGCCGCGACTGGATACGGAATCAGCGTAACGAGTTTATTCCCATGCTGGAGACACAGAAGCGTGTCAACAGCGGCGAATTGAGCAGTGATGCGTTGCTGGCCTACAGTTCACTGCAGCAGAAATATTCTGTCTATCAGCGTGTAGTGCAGTCCAACATCAATTACTATCTGAAAGAGAATCCCGGTGCATGGCTTGTCTATGAAACCGGATATAAAAAGCTGTTCGGCTTTACCGGCACCGGCGATGTACAGGATACACTTCTGGCGGGGCTGCTGTGTGCGCTGTGCTTCAGCGGCCTGTTTGCCATGGAACGCAAAGGCGGCATGGATGAGATTCTGGCCTGCACACCATTGGGCCGCAAATACACTGTAAAGGCAAAGCTGCGGCAAAGTACCGCCGTGGCAGCGGTTATATCGTTCGGAACCGTTCTGCCTCATCTGTGGCAGGTGCTGCGTGACTATGGCCTTCCCTCTTTGCTGGGACCTGCGATGAGTATCTCCGACTTGCAGGCTGTACCCAAGTTTATAACCCTGTCGGATTTGCTGATTTTCTGGTTAATCTGTCGTTTCGCGGCCTGCCTCTGCATGAGCCGGATTACCTTATGGCTGGGACAGAAATTGGGGAATTTGCTGACTGCGCTCTTTATCAGCGCAGTTGCCTATTGCCTGCCCGCGCTGCTGAGCCTTTCCGGAATGAAAAATGGTATCGAGTGGCTGGGTTTCTATCCCCTATTTCATGCTGCGGCTCTTTGGCAAAACCAAGGCTATAACGC
>CAKUGM010000092.1 GCA_934654625.1 uncultured Collinsella sp.
GGGCTGTCCGGCCTGGAGTTCGCCGTGGGCATTCCCGGCACTTTGGGCGGTGCCGTCTCGATGAACGCGGGCACCAGACGTGAGTGGATCGGCCAGCTCGTTGAATCTCTGGTCACCTATGTGCCAGGCGAAGGCCTGCGCTACTACGATCACGACGATATCTACTGGGGGTATCGCGAGACCGGTCTTCCCGGCTCCGAGATCGTCCTCGAGGCGACGCTTGTGCTCAAGCCGGGCAACAAGGACGATATCCGTGAACGTATGGAACGCTACCTCAGCCGCCGCCGTCGCTCGCAGCCCATTGGCAAGGCTTCGTGCGGTTCGGTTTTTCGCAATCCGCCCGAAAAAAGTGTCGGCGCTATGATCGACGACTGTGGTTTGAAGGGTTTTTCGATCGGGGGCGCGGAGGTTTCTCCCGTTCACGCTAACTTTATTGTCAATAACGGGTCGGCAACGGCCAAAGATGTTTTGTCCGTGATTCAGCACGTGCACGCGAAAGTTAAGGAAACGTATGGCGTCGAGCTACAGCCGGAAGTCAAATTCCTCGGCTTCTAACGGGAAGTCGACGCCCCGCCGTGCCGCAAATCCGTCTTCTCGTTCGCGCACGTCTTCTTTTGGGGCCTCTTCCCATCCTACCGGTCGCCCTCACCAGGCGCACCCATCGCAGCCCGTGGCTGGACGCCCCCGTCCGTCCGCGCGTCCCGGTGCGTCTCGTTCTGTGGGATCACGACCCGCAGGGTCGCGTCCGAGTGCAAATCGCCAGCTCGCGCGTACGGGTACGTCTCGCCCGAGCGCAAACCGGCAGCTGGCTCGCTCCGGCCCCAACCGTCCGGTTGCTTCGAATCGCCCGTCCTCGCGCCCGCGTCCCCAGGCGTCGGCGCAGCGTACGGCGAGTCTTGCACGCCGCGGAAACGTATCTATTCGCCGCACGACGCCGACGTCGGGCTCCGCTCGGCCGCTGCGCCCCGCTTCCGTCCCGCGCGCGCAGCGTCACGTGGCCTCGCAGCAGCGTACGCCGATGGCTCCCGTAGGTCGCAGCGTGACAACTGGTTCTAAATCGCCGTCGAGACTCAAGATGGCCGACCGTCGTTCCCCCGGTTCGCTTTCCCGTGGTGGCTCCAAACAGGAAAACCCGGTGCTTGGTGTCATACGCTCCATTTTATCGTCGATTCATTTGCCGCAGCTTTCCTCGACAACTCGGCTCGTCGCAAGTGCGGCTGCTGCCGTGGTCGTCGTCCTCTTTATTGTCGGATCGATTCTTTTTAAGTCGAGTCTTTTTGCTGCGACGGATATCGTCATCAACGGTTCGGAGCATATCTCGCAGGAGACCGCACAAAAGCTCATCGACCTTCCGGACGATACGACGCTGCTCAATGTCGATAGCGATGCAATCGTTCAGAGTCTGAAAAAAAGCCCTTGGGTAAAGGGCGTGGACGTACAGCGCGAGTTCCCCCATAAGCTCATCATCACGCCCACCGAGCGCAAGGTCGTGGCCATTGCCTATATCTCTGCAGACAACGTGGCCTGGGCAATCGGCGACGATGATACCTGGATCGCGCCTGTTTCGCTGGCTGTGGGCATCGACGCCGATGGCAACGTGATCGATGCGACGGGGCTTGCCGCAACAGTCGCCGATGATCAGGCGGGGGGCTCCTCCACGGGAGACGCCGCCGACACCGGCCAAGATTCCTCTGACGCCTCGGATGGCTCCGATGCCGCCGATTCCTCCGATAGCTCAAGCGATTCGCAGGCGGACTCTTCGGATAGCTCCGATGACCAAGGGGCTGTCCAGACCGCCGACGGCGTTACGCTGCTTTCGGGCGAAGACGCCGCACGGGCAGTCGCGCAGCAGCTTAATGCCGTGCTTCTGACCAATATGGGCACCGACGTGGCGCCCTCGAGCAGCACCAAGGTGAAGGGGGAAGGGCTTGCTGCGGCGCTCAAGTACATCGCAGGGTTCTCGCCGGATTTCCTCTCTCAGATCAAGAGCTTCTCCGTCCCCTCGGTCCAGGCTATTGCTTGCAACCTCAACAACGGGGTCGAGGTTTCGCTGGGCAGTGCCGACGACATCCAAAAGAAGGAGCGCATTGTCACCAAGCTTTTGGAGGAGCAGGCGGGGGTTACCTATATCAACGTGAGGATGCCCGATTCCTATACGTATCGTTCGGTCGATCTGTAGGGGCGCCCATGCGTCTGAGCTTGAGTTCCGTAAACGGCATAGCCGTTTACCTGCGAAATTCATATTTTTGCTTACGGGGGTTTGACTTATTTGCCCTCGATGTGCAAACATACCATGGTTTACCTCGACATTTAATCTCTACTTGAGGGTTAACGTCGTATAACCGCAAAGCGCCTTACCCACTGTTCGGAGGACCGTCACATGCACGAGAACGAGATCAATAATTATCTTGCCGTCATCAAGGTGGTGGGTGTAGGTGGCGGTGGCACCAACGCCGTCAACCGCATGATCGAAGAGGGCATTCGTGGCGTCGAGTTTGTCGCCATCAACACCGATGCCCAGGCACTTGCTATCTCCGATGCCGATATCAAGGTCCACATCGGCACCGACCTCACCCGTGGTCTGGGCGCAGGCGCAAACCCTGAGGTTGGCCGCAAGGCCGCAGACGAGAGCCGTGACGATATCTCTGAGGCGCTCGCTGGCGCCGACATGGTGTTCATCACCTGCGGCGAAGGCGGTGGCACCGGTACCGGCGCCGCTCCCATCGTTGCCGATATCGCCATGAACGAGGTTGGCGCCCTGACCGTCGCCGTCGTCACCAAGCCCTTTACCTTCGAGGGTCGCAAGCGCAAGTCCTCCGCCGAAGAGGGCATCAAGACGCTTTCCGAGTGCGTCGACACCATGATCGTCATTCCTAACGATAAGCTGCTCGACATCGCTGAGAAGAAGACCACGATGCTCGAGGCCTTCGCAACTGCAGATGGCGTGCTTTCCCAGGGCACCCAGGGCATCACCGACCTTATCACGGTCCCGGGTATCATCAACCTCGACTTCGCCGACGTGAAGACCATCATGAAGCAGGCCGGTACGGCTATGATGGGCATCGGTACCGCCTCTGGCGATACGCGTGCCGTCGACGCTGCCCAGCAGGCCATCTCCAGCCGTCTGCTCGAGAGCTCCATCGACGGTGCTACGCGCGTCCTGCTCTCCATCGCAGGTTCCAAGGACCTGGG
>CAKUGM010000093.1 GCA_934654625.1 uncultured Collinsella sp.
CTACGACGTTCAAACGGGGGCTTGTCCACCAAGAGTCCCCATGCAAAGGATTGCTATTCTGGAAGATAATTTTCGAGGCGAGAAACGATAGGGGCAACCTCCATATTGTCTCGGAGCTAACTAACCTATAGCAAAGTGTCGCGTCGCGATAGCAGGCATGTGAAATCAGAAGGTATTTATAATGCAGTGTATTTCGATATAAATGAATGGGGCATGTATGAAAGGCATTATTCTTGCAGGCGGTTCCGGTACGCGCCTGTATCCGCTCACGACTGTCACAAGCAAGCAGCTTTTGCCCGTGTACGATAAGCCGATGATTTATTACCCGTTGTCGGTGCTTATGATGGCTGGTATTCGCGATATTCTCGTTATCTCTACACCGCACGACTTGCCAAATTTCGAGCGTCTGCTCGGCGATGGGTCTCAGTTCGGCATTAAGCTTTCGTATGCCGAGCAGCCTTCGCCCGATGGCCTTGCTCAGGCATTCATAATAGGTGAAGATTTTATAGCTGGACAATCTTGCGCACTGGTTCTCGGAGACAATCTATTTTACGGAAATGGGCTTGGTCGCCATCTGCGTTCTGCGGTCGAATCCGCCGATAAAGATGGTGGAGCGACGGTCTTTTGCTATCACGTTGACGACCCCGAACGATTCGGCGTGGTTGAGTTCGACGAGAATTACAATGCAATTTCCATTGAGGAAAAGCCGAAAAAGCCTAAGAGTTCCTATGCGGTTACGGGCTTGTTTTTCTATGATTCGCGCGTATGTGAATTTGCAAAGCAGGTTAAGCCGTCGGATCGCGGGGAGCTCGAAATCACCGATTTGAATCGAATGTATCTAGAAGAAGGGGCCTTGTCGGTCGTCACGCTCGGTCGTGGGTATGCTTGGCTTGATACGGGCACGATGGAAAGCCTGTATGAGGCGGGCGAGTTTGTTCGTACCGTTGAGCGTACACAAGACCTTCCTGTTTGCGTACCTGAGGAAATTGCCTGGGAAAACGGTTGGATTGATACCGACAAACTGCTCGAATGCGCGAAGCTTTATGGTAAGTCGGTTTATGGCCAGCACCTTAAGCGCGTTGCTGAAGGTGAATTCGTGAAGCATCATGGAAATTAATTTGATTATTGCCTGACAGATTGTACATATGTCTTCAAGACACAGGCGTTACTGTGAATGGGGAATAACGTGAAAGAATTCCAGCCCAAGAACATCATCGTCACGGGCGGCTGCGGCTTCATCGGCAGCAACTTCGTGCACTATGTGGTGAACAATTACCCTGAGGCCCACGTGACGGTCCTCGACAAGCTGACCTATGCCGGTAATCCGGAGAACATTGCAGGGCTGCCCTCAAATCGCGTGGAGCTTGTGGTGGGCGACATCTGCGACGCGAAACTGCTGGACGAGCTCGTGCCTGGCCATGATGCAATCGTGCACTATGCCGCCGAATCCCACAACGATAACTCGATCGCTGACCCGGAACCCTTCCTGCGCACGAATGTCGAGGGCACCTTCCGCCTGTTGGAGGCCGTGCGTAAATACGGCATTCGCTACCATCACGTCTCGACCGACGAGGTCTACGGCGATCTCGCCCTCGATGACCCGGCCAAGTTTACCGAGGAAACTCCGTACAACCCATCCTCGCCGTACTCCTCCTCGAAGGCGAGCTCTGACATGCTCGTGCGTGCCTGGACTCGCACCTACGGTCTGCGCACGACCATCTCAAATTGCTCGAACAACTACGGACCCTTCCAGCATGTGGAGAAGTTTATCCCGCGCCAGATCACGAACATCATCGACGGGGTAAAGCCGAAGCTTTACGGCAAAGGAGAGAACGTTCGCGATTGGATCCACACCGAGGACCATTCCTCTGCGGTCTGGACGATACTTACTAAGGGTCGTATGGGAGAGACCTACCTTATCGGAGCGAATGGGGAGCAGAGCAACATTGCCGTCCTGCGCATGATTCTCGAGGCCATGGGCAAGGATCCCGATGACTTCGACTGGGTGCGCGACCGTCCTGGCCACGACCGCCGCTACGCGATTGACAGCACCAAATTGCAGACAGAGCTCGGTTGGCGCCCCAAGCACACCGACTTTGCGCAAGGTCTCAAGGCGACCATCGACTGGTATGTTGCCAACGAGGCTTGGTGGCGTCCGGCCAAGGCGGCCACTGAGGCTAAATATAAAGCTCAGGGCCAATAGGGGAGAGAGATGTCTGATATCGAATTCGAGAAAGAACTCAAAGCCGAGCCTACTAACATTCCCGGGATGCTGGTGTTTGATCTGAGCGTGCATGGCGATTCGCGAGGCTGGTTCAAAGAGAACTGGCAGCGCGCCAAGCAGGCCGCTCTTGGCCTGCCCGATTTGGGCCCGGTGCAGAATAACATATCGTTCAACGCCGAGCGCGGCGTGACACGCGGCATCCACGCCGAGCCCTGGGACAAGTACATCAGCGTCGCTACGGGCAGCGTGTTTGGTGCGTGGGTCGATCTTCGCCCAGGGAAGAGCTTCGGCGAGGTCTACACGTGCGTGATCGACCCGTCGAAGGCCATCTACGTTCCGCGTGGTGTGGGCAATTCTTTCCAGGCGCTCGAAGATGGGACAGCCTACACCTACCTGGTGAACGCCCATTGGTCTGCGGAGCTCAAGAAGACCTATACGTTCGTCAACCTCGCCGACCCCGAGCTTGGCATTGAATGGCCGATTCCGCTTTCCGAGTGCGAACTGTCCGAGGCAGACAAGTGCCACCCGACTCTCGCGAATGCGCTCCCCATGGCGCCTCGCCGCACGCTGGTGACTGGCGCAAACGGCCGGCTCGGCCGCGCAATCCGTGCGCTCGTTGAGGAGCGCGGCGTGACTGGATCCTTTGACTTCGGCGACCGCGACGAGTTCGACTTCTCCAACGCGGATGACTATTCGAAGATTGACTGGACACTCTACGGCACGGTGATCAACTGCGGAGCCTACACCGCGGTCAACGCCGCCGAGACTCCCGAGGGCCGCAAGGCCGCCTGGACCGCCAACGCGCAGGGGCCGGCGCTACTTGCCAAGGTGTGCGCCGAGCACGGTATAACGC
>CAKUGM010000094.1 GCA_934654625.1 uncultured Collinsella sp.
CTGCGGCACAAAGAACACCTTGGCGTTCTCGAAGCGATAGGTATTGTTCTCGATCTGCCACACATGGCCCAGGATCAGCATGAAGTCCGTGACTGCCACATTGATCTCGCTGCCCTTGTGGTACTCAAAGCCGTTCCATGTGGTGTTGCGCCCGTTGCAGTAGCCCACCTCAATGGGCATATCGCCATAGAACTTCTTCTGCAGTTCGGCGGCTGCAGGCAGAGCTTCCATCTCCGGCACACTGGCAACGTAGACGTTGCCGTTTTCCGGGATGGGGGTGTTCTGCTCCATGTAGGCGATCATCTCACTGAGATCATATCCTGTGACCACCCGACCATAGGGGGCAAACTCCGGGTCCAGCACGCTGTACACCGGAACATCATTGACCTGATTCAGATGCTCCAATAAGTTTTCCATTCCTGTTCTCCCTTTTCAGTGACCGCGGACCAGCTTGAAGGTCGAACGCCAGTCGTCACCGCCCATGCCGGCCTCCATGCCCTTGTCATAGACCTTTTTCACGTTGGCCTCGCCGGGCATCTCCAGACCGCACTCCTTTGCCAGCTCCATGCAGATGCCCACGTCCTTGGCGGCATTCGCCAGAGAGAAAGCAGTGGTATAGTCCTCATCCCGCAGCTTCTGCCACTGACCGTCCAGATAGAAGTTCTGTCCGCCGCCGTAGGAGATGGCGGTGGCGTAATCCTCCACCGTGATGCCGTTGAGCTGTGCCAGAGACAGGGTCTCGTTGACACCGTTCTGGATCTGGGTGACCAGTGCGTTGTGGCAGATCTTCATCACCAGACCCTTGCCGTTGCCGCCCATGCGGATGATGTTCTCGCCCATGTAAGCAAGGATGGGGCGCATGGCTTCACAGGTAGCTTCGTCGCCGCCCATGTAGATGCCTAGCTTACCGGCAATGGCGGCGGGCTTGCTCTTGACCACCGGGGCATCCATAAAGGCAGCACCTGTGGCCTTGACCATTTTGCTGATCTCTACCGAAACACTGGGGTCGATGGTGGACATATCGATGCAGGTCTTGCCCGCACCCAGCACCGGAAGGATGGTCTTGTAGACGCTCATGGAATGCTCGGACTTGGGGACCATGGAGATGATGACGTCGGCTTTGGTTGCCAGCTCCACGGAATCCTTGCAGGGCACCGCTCCCTTGGAAGCCAGCAGCTCCACCTTTGCAGGGACGAAATCGAAGCAGTAGACGGTGTCATTATGCTTCTTGACAATGTTTTCGCACATGGACTCGCCCATGATGCCCAAACCGATAAAACCGATCTTCATAGCCTTTTCTCCTTTAGCTCTCCGCAATTTCCTTTATCCCGGACTTACTCTGTCACGGTGTTGTCCCACGCATTGATGAAGGTCTCGATGCCCTGACGGGTGTAAGCATGCTTGATGGCGTCCTGATAGACTGCCAGTCCGGTGGTGACGATGTCGGCACCTGCCACAGCGCAGTCCACGATCTGCTTGGGGGTGCGGATGGCGGCGCAGATGATCTGCGTCTTGCCGTAGAAACCGTAGTTCTTGTAGATGTCCACGATGTCCTTGATATACTGCTTGCAGTCCTCACCGTTGGCTTCCTTCCAGCCCAGGAAGGGAGAAACGAAGAGAGAACCATTCTTGGCAGGCCAGATGGCCTGTGCCGGGCTGAACACCAGCGTCACATTGGTGCGGATGCCTTCCTTCTCCAGACGGCGGGCCGCAGCCACGCCAGCCTCGGTGCAGGGGATCTTGATGACGAAGTTGCTGCAGATGGCAGAAACCTTTCTGGCAGCTGCGATCATCTCCTCGGTGTCATCCAGATGGGGGTTGATCTCCACAGAGACTGGGAATTTCTCGTAGCCTTCCAGACCCTCTTCTTTGATCCAGTTGGCGATGTCGGTGATGGCAGTCAGGAAAGGCTTGCCGCTCAGCATGATGTGGCGGGGATTGGTGGTAACGCCGTCAATGCCGAAAGTGTTGTAAGCAAGCTTGATCTCATCGAGTTTTGCGCTGTCCAGAAAGTACTTCATAGTCGTTTCTCCTTTTTGATTAAAAGTGTTTATTAATTGTGTTTTGCAATTGGTTTTCATTTTTTCTTCAATAATACGCTTTTTTTAGTTTTTTATTTTTTTCACCACGCTAAGTCTCTTTAATTGATTAATAGTATTAATCAATTGTTGTACCTGCATTATACCGCCGTCCAAAGCAGATTGTCAATACCTTAACATTAACTTTAACAACATTATCTTCCAATGTTTAAGGATTACTTTTGTGCTTATTGCGCATTAGTGTTTGCTAACCATCCGTCTCATGCGTTTTTTCCCTCCTATTCTTTTTCTCCTTTCTCACGGAAAATCCTCCCTGCTTTGTGGTTTTCCGTTCTCTGCGCAGCACTCGCTCCGCCGCAAGCCGTTTGACAAACGATTCCAGGTGCAGAGCCAAAATCTGCCCCCTTAAAACAGATCTCTGATTTTATGCAAAGCTGGGAAAATATCCGGGTTTAAGCTCAAAACAGCACATCAACTGTACATCAACAACTACGATTCATGGCAGGGATTTGGATAACCGAACAGACACCACTTTGTATAAAGCGAGGTTCCCTAAGGCCATCCCGGAAGGAATGGTCATGTGCAGATTGTTATGTGACGATTTTTGTCGTTTGTGACTTTTTTGCTGATTTTTCAAGCATTTGGTTGTTTTTTTGATCTTTCATCTGGGCTCGTATATGAAGGCTTCTTTTTTGGCTAATATTGATTCGAACACTTACATTTTGGTTACAGAACGGTCTTGGATGCTATGAACGGGCCTTTTTCGCGGGCTCGTATATAGAGGGCTCTTTTTTCGAAACAGTTTTTTCAAAAAACATGAGTTGTCCACGTTTGATTTCGTCTTACTTTTTCGCTTCAACTGAAAAACGCAAATCGCACAAATGCTGTTCCATTTGTGACTTTTTTGTTAATTTTCAAGAAAGTGGTTGTATTTTGGCCTTTCTCGTCGGCTACCTATTGAGAGGACTTTTTCGAAGTGAGCACTTATGACAACTTTATTACAAAGAGCTGTCAATGGGTGTCAAA
>CAKUGM010000095.1 GCA_934654625.1 uncultured Collinsella sp.
CGATGGCATTGCTCAACCTGTTTGCAGGCGGTGCTTTGTCGTATGTTTCGTTGTTCTCCCTCGGTATCATGCCCTACATCACCGCCTCTATCATCCTCCAGATGATGCAGGCGGTGATTCCCTCGCTTCGCGAGCTTGCGAAGGAGGGTGAGACCGGCCAGCGTAAGATTACGCAGTACACTCGTTATCTTACGATTGTTCTGTCGCTGATTAACGCCATCGGTTACTTGCTCTTGTTCAAGAGTCCGTCCTATGGCATTAGCTTCGCTGGCATGGGTATGCCTGAAGCACTGCTCGACGTGATGATTGTCTTTGGTTTTGTCGTCGGTTCCGTTCTCATCATGTGGCTGGGTGAGCTCATCACTCAGTACGGCGTGGGCAACGGCATGTCGCTCATCATCTTTGCCAACATCATGTCGCGCTTGCCCCAGGCAATCTTCTCTTCTGTCGAGTACAGCTCGTACGGCGCACTCATCACGATTCTCGTGGTTATCGTTATCGTTGCTGTTATCCCGCCGATTATCTTTATCGAGAGGGGACAGCGCAGGATTCCGATTCAGTACGCCAAGCGTGTTGTCGGTCGAAGGATGATGGGTGGCCAGACCACCTACCTGCCCATCAAGGTCAACACCGCGGGCGTAATTCCGATCATCTTTGCTTCTTCGCTTCTCTACATACCGGCGCAGCTTGCTGTTTTCTTCCCCAATGTGGAATGGATCCAGGTTTTCTCTAATGCGGTGTCGGCTGGTTGGCTTAACTGGCTGTTGTCCTTCGCTCTGATCATCTTCTTCGCGTACTTCTACACGGCGATGGTGTTCAATCCTGAGGACACGGCTGACAACCTTCGTAAGCAGGGTGGCTTCATTCCTGGTGTTCGCCCTGGTGCTGCGACCGCTCGTTACATCAAGGACGTGCTCAATCGCATCACACTTCCTGGTGCCATCTTCATCGCTCTTATCGCGGTGGTGCCGAGCATCTTGTTCTTCTTCACGAACAACACGCTCATTCAGGCATTTGGTGGTACTTCGATTCTGATTATGGTTGGCGTTGCGCTTGATACAATGAGCAAGGTTGAAAGCCAGCTCAAGATGCACGACTACGGCGGCTTCTTTAAGTAAGCCATCTGTCGTTTACCCTTATGGGCGGGCACTTTGCCCGCCCATTTTTTTCAAAGGAGGCTCTCATGAATCTCGTGTTGCTTGGTGCTCCCGGTGCAGGTAAGGGCACTCAGTCTCAGTTCATCATCGATGAGTTCGGCCTTCCTCACATCTCCACGGGCGACATCCTTCGCGCTGCCGTCAAGGAGGGCACACGCCTGGGTCTCAAGGCCAAGAGCTATATGGATGCCGGCGCCCTTGTGCCTGATGAGCTCATCATCGATCTTATGCAGGAGCGCCTGAACCAGGAGGACTGTGAGAAGGGCTTCATTCTCGACGGCTTCCCCCGTACGACTACCCAGGCCGCAGCTCTCGATAGCGTGCTTTCTGCCGACGGCCGTCGTATTGACGCTGCCATTGCGATTGAGGTTCCCGATGAGGTAATCATCAATCGCCTGTCTTCTCGCCGCGTGTGCCGCGCATGCGGTTATACCGGAACTGCTGCTGACGCGACGTGCCCGCAGTGCTCTGGAGAGATGTACCAGCGTGCCGACGATAACCCTGAGACCATCAAGAACCGCCTCAATGTCTACCACACCTCCACCGCGCCCCTTGTGAACTACTACGCCGGCGCCGGTGTTCTGGTTGAGATTGACGGAAATCGTCCCGTCGACGAGGTTTTCGCTGACGTGAAGGCTGCTATCGTCAATGATTAAGCTCAAGTCTCCCCAAGATATCGAGGGCCTCAAGGTTTGCGGAGCCCTTTCCAAAGAGGCTTTGCGCCTGACAGGTGAGATGGTTCGCCCGGGCGTCTCTACCTGGGAACTCGACAAGTTCTGCGAGGACTTCATTCGCATGCATGGGGGAGTGCCTGGCTTTAAAGGCTACGGTGGTTTCCCGGGCACCATCTGTGCCTCAATCAACGACGAGGTAGTTCACGGCATTCCCTCTCGCGATCGCATTCTGTGCGAGGGTGACATCATCTCGATTGATACGGGAGCTACGGTCAACGGATGGGTCGGCGACAACGCTTGGACGTTTGCTGTCGGCCACATCTCTGACGATCGCAAAGCATTGCTCGAAGTTACGCGCGATTGCTTGGCTCTCGCAATCGAGCAGGCTGTTCCCGGCAATCACCTTGGCGATATCGGCTATGCCGTTCAGTCTCATGCTCAAAAGCATGGCTATGGTGTGATTCGCGAGTATGTGGGTCATGGCATCGGGCGCAAGATGCACGAAGAGCCCAATGTTCCCAATTATGGCCACCGCGGGTTCGGTATTAAGCTCGAGGTCGGTATGGTCCTTGCTATCGAGCCGATGATCACGATGGGTCGCCGCCATGTACACACGCTGAGCAATGACTGGACCGTTGTGACCAATGACGGAAGCATGGCCGCGCATTTCGAGAATACGGTGGCAATTACCAAGGACGGACCGGTTATCACAACTGCGGAAGAGGGATTCGATCCTCTCGATGTTGATTGTGGACGTAACGCGTCTTGTTAGATAGTGTGTTGTCGTCTCGTATCTTTTGTGAATCACTACACTTGGCGTCTTGTCTAGTGTATGATACATCGCTGTATGCGGTTCGAGGGAAAGTGGAGTAACGTGAGCAAGCGCGAAGATGCAATCGAGCTTGAGGGAACGGTCGTAGAGCCGCTTCCGAATGCTATGTTCAAGGTTGAGCTGGAGAACGGTCACACTGTTCTGGCTCACATCTCTGGCAAGATTCGTATGCACTATATTCGAATTCTGCCTGGCGACAAGGTTGTCATTGAGCTTTCTCCGTACGACCTGACTCGCGGTCGCATCACCTATCGTTATAAGTAACGAACCGGATTTTTGGTCGTTACACTGTTCTGACTTGCTTCCGACGGGTGGAAATGTATCCACGCAGGAAGTAAGATTTCGTATGCGTTTCGGCACCAACGTCTGCGGCTGGACGAAGATATAGAG
>CAKUGM010000096.1 GCA_934654625.1 uncultured Collinsella sp.
CGCCCGCTCCGCCGTGGCCTGTGGTTCGTGCTCGACCGCGACTATAACGCCTATGATACCTTGGCCGTCGTGGACAATCTGCAAAAGAAATTCGAGGAAGGCGACATTCTCCCCGAAGCGGAAATTATCAGCAATCAGGCCCCGGCCGGGCCGCTGGGTCTGGAAGTGGCAAGCAAGCCCACGAAAAAGGCCCAGCGCCGGATGTCGGGGCAAATCAAGAGGTGAAGAACATGAAGCAAGTTTGCCGGATGGACAAAACGAATAAACGCCCCTACTGCCTGCGCAAGCCGTGCTCGTATCGGCTGGATGGTAGATGCTCCGGGCCGGTGGTGGCCGTGAAGGACTATTACTCTGTGTACAACTGCCCGGATGTGCCTATCAGCCTAGCCCCGCCGCCTGACTGCGGCCAGCACGCCGAGTGTGCCTTCTGCCGGGATAGAAAGCGTTTTGGGGCGCAGTAGTCCGCGTATGGACGCGCACACAGAACGGTGCTATACTTGAAAAGTCACCTGCAATCTTCCGGGTGTTCGGCCCACCCAATTTTTTAAAGTGGGCCGGTTTGGCGGGTATGGGGCGCCTAGCCCCATATTGGCAGCGCCTGCGCGGCGCTCACCTTCCCACGCCTGCAACTGAAATCGCGCAAAGGCAAGAGTAGGAACTTCCCGGAGTCCGGAATTTTCCTCTTATTGGCCCAAGCGCCAGACCGCCAGCCTTGCCCAGCCAGCAACGTGAAACGGCGCAAGAGTGCGAGAACTTTTCCCTGCGTCAGTTTGTCCAACTGCCGCACCCTGACGGGACGCGCAGAGCCTAACCGGTACGTAGTCCCAGGCTCCGCCCTGGGACATTAAAAGATTCCTTAGACGCGCAAGCCCGCGCACGCGGGCACTGTGCATTTTTGAAAAGCCGAACCCCAATTTATAAAGGTTCGGCGTCTGAGCGGCACAAGCGCCGCAGGCACCTTCTTATTTGCAAGCCAGCGTAGGCCGTGTGCAGCTGGCGCGTAGCGTCTGCGGAACGCGGCAGAAGCGGACGAGACAACAAAGTAAAAAATAGAAACTGCCGTTGCGGCCCCCAAGGGACGCGGCGGCAGTTTTTGCGCGAGGTGTGACCATGTACGAACAGCAACGCAAAAAAGGCCGACCATTGACCGGCACTGAACGCAGCTTGATAGAACACCTGTACAAGCTCGGTTTCACGCAGACCGCGATTGCAAAAGAGGTCGGCGTCTGGCCGTCCACCATCTGCCGCGAGCTCCGTCGCGGCATGGTGGACCAGTTGAACGGCGACACATGGGATTATTATCGCATCTACTCCCCGCAAAAGGCACAGAGCCGCGCTGACTATATGAAAAGTGCCCACGGCCCTGACTTGAAAATTGGTAATCGTGCGGACTATCTGGCCGCGCTGGAAGCGCACATCTTGACCGGCTCCAGTCCGCAGGATGCAATAACGAAGGTCGGCAATGACTACGGCGTGACCATCAGCAAGACCACATGCTACCGCTACATACAAATGAAGCTGTTTCCCAGCCTGCGCTATAAGCACCTGCCGCAGGGTCACCCAAAGAAAGGCAAGGGCACCGTATCCCATGCCAACGTGTCCCACCCAAAACACCGCAGTATTGAACACCGCGCAAAGAGTATTCGAAACCGAGAAGAAGTCGGACATTGGGAACTGGATAGTGTCATAGGCAAGGCCGAAGGAACCGGCGAGAGTTGCCTTGTAATGACCGACCGCAAAACCAGAGGTGAAATCATCATCAAGGCCCGGAGTAAAACTGCCGCCGATACAGTCCATGCCCTGCAATGGCTTAAATGTCAGATTGGCCGCGATTGGAAGTTGATATTCCACACCATCACGAACGACAACGGCTCCGAGTTTGCCGACCAAGACGGTATAGACGCGCTGGGCGTGACAACATTCTATTGCCATCCGCAAAGCCCCCACGAGCGCGGTACAAATGAGGTCACAAACAAATTGGTGCGCCGCAAACTGCCTAAAGGTAAAAGCATGGCAAAAGTAACACAGAAACAGGCTACCGAGGTGCAGCATTGGGTGAACCACTATACCCGGCCCATGTTCGGCGGTAAATCTGCCGCCGATATGCTAAAAGAGGAATTAGACAAACTGTCCCTATACAACCGCGAAAAGGTATACCGCTTCTTTGACCTGCTCTAGCAGCGAGCCACAATATGCCCCACCAGCCCGCCGCAATGCGACGGGCTAAAGGTGTTGCAAAAAGCAGAGAATCCCGGTGCAGATTTGCGCAAGCAAATTCCGCACCGGGATTTTTCACCACAAAAGCAACAATTATCTATTGACACCTTTGTGTAAATTGTCTAATTTTGTCAGGAACCCTTGACAGTAGCGCTTGCGAGGTGATCGCCTTCAAAAGACCGCGGCAGCCTTCCGCAACGTCCCGCCAGGTGGCCGAAAAATCACCTGTGTACCACGGGTCGGCCACATCGCCGGGGCGGGCGGTGTAGTCGAGCAGACGGTGGATTTTGCCCGCCGGGTCGCCGCCGCAGATGCGGGTCATATTGCGGATGTTGGCGCTGTCCATCCCGATGAGCAGGTCGTATTTGTCGTAGTCCGCCCGCGTCATCTGCCGCGCCGTGTGCGGTCCGCAGAACACGCCGTGCGCCGCCAGCTCCCGCCGCGCGGGTGGGTAGACCGGGTTGCCGAGCTCCTCGGTGCTTGTCGCCGCAGAGTCAATGACGAACCGCTCCCCTGCCCCGGCTTTAGCGGCCATATCCTTCATCACAAACTCCGCCATCGGACTGCGGCAGATGTTCCCGTGGCAGACGAATAAAATCTTTTTCATAGCAAAATTCCATTTTTCTAAAGGCAATACAGCATAATTCTAAGTGCCGATACGGCGAGCGAGGTGCGGCAACTGCTAAGCAAAAGCGCAGATAATACTTTGTGTATTATCGAGCATTTTGGCAACGCAGATGCCGTGCCGCACACCGAGCCGCAGC
>CAKUGM010000097.1 GCA_934654625.1 uncultured Collinsella sp.
ACTCGCATGTTTGCGGCAACGCCTCGACGAGCTCGGAGAAAGCTTCCGGATAGCATCAAGGTCGAATGGGTAAGGGGCATAAGACCCACAGCGTCGTACAATGGCATCCCCTGCCAAAGCGCGCACGATGCCATCCTCGCGTGCAAAGGCAAAATACCGCCCGATCGCTTGGAAGCTGCAGCGCGGACAGCGCACGAGCAAGGCCTAATTAGCAAGCAGCAATACCACGCGCTGAAGAAGGAGCTGAGAAGCGATAATGGCCACTAAAAGGCCAACCAACACTACCCCCTCTGCACCAATACGAAAATGGCAAGCAAATAAGATTACGCCCATATGGGGACATAGGTTGCATATTTTCTTCCACTGTTGGGATTATAAGGCTCGATCAGACCCTCGGCGACCGTATCCCGCACCTCATAGGTTATTGGCACTCTGATAAAATGACGGCAAAGACCCCCTTGCAACTTAGCTTTCGAAGGGGTCTTCGATGGAAAAACGCCAGAAAAAGATGTGTCGCCAAATGGCAAAAGCCGAATTCGGGGCTGCGCATCACGGAGATTGTCAAGGCCAGTACGGCAGCGATTCGATGCGCGCCGCCTTCCCCGATGATCGCAAGAGGTCGACGACCGCATGCAAAGAGACGACGCAAGAAATCGAAAGCACAGAAGAGGGTAAGCGTAGATGAAGGCAAACGAAGCGAATCTGCTCGATCTCATGGGCGTGGCAAAGATGCAGTTCATCATCCCCGTGTACCAGCGAGTTTACTCGTGGGGCGCGAAGGAGTGCGCAGTGCTCTGGGACGACGTCATGCGGGCAGGCCGCGACAACGCGACGCATTTCGTGGGCTCGATGCTCTACATCCCCGAGTCGGAAAGCTCGGCAACGAGCATCTCTCGCGTCCTCTTGATTGACGGCCAGCAGCGCATGACGACGTTCTCGCTGATGATTGCCGCCCTGGCCAACTATCTTGAGAGCAACCCCGACGAAGCTGATTTCCTCGGAGATCTCAAGATATCGGCGCTGAGGAAGAACTACCTCTTCAACGACGATGACTACAACGGCCTGGCTCGCTACAAGCTGGTGCTTTCACAAGATGACAAGGGGACTCTGTTCTCCATCGTGTCGGGATCCCCCATGCCTGACGATAAATCTGGCCGCATCGTCGAGAACTTCGCGTTTTTCTGCGACAAGATGCGCGGAAAGTCATTCGATCCGGCAAGGCTTTGGGCGGGTCTCAACCGCGTACAGGTCATCGACACCAAGCTCACGGCGGGCGTGGACAACGCACAGCTCATATTCGAGTCCATGAACTCCAAGGGGAAACCGCTCACGCCCATCGACCTCATTCGCAATTACGTCCTGATGTCGCTTCCCAACGACGAGCAGACCAAGCTCTACGAGGGCTATTGGCGCCCGATCGAACGATTGTTCGGTCAAGGCGGCGAGGAAGAGTTCAATGCCTTCATCTGGTACTGGCTGTGGCTTAAGGTGCCCAACAGGCTTCCGAAGGAGAATGAGGCATACCACGAGTTCAAGCGCTACTTCGCCGACGACTATGACGGAGACACCGAAGGCCTATTGAAGGAGCTACGCGAATACGCGCGAAGGTACTCAAGCCTGTTCCTTGGCAAGGAGGAGGAATGCGATCTGCGCCGCGTGTTCGCCAGGATCGTGAGCCTTGACGTGAAGCAGATCAGACCTCTGCTGATGCTGCTCTATTCGGTCTACGAGCGGGACAAGATAGACCGCAGCGCATTCCTTCGCATCTGCGAGACCATCGAGTCGTTCCTGTTCAGGCGCGCTGTCTGCGGCAGGCTTACGACGGGCCTGAACAACTTCTTCGCCGGCATGTACCGCAGCCTCGAGGACCAGAACGATATCGAGGAGTACGTCACGGCGATGCTCCTTATCCATAACAGCAGCATGACCGCATACTTCCCTACCGATGAGCGCTTCACCGAGGAGTTCAGGACGCGCGACTGCTACAACCGTTTCTCGAAGAAGCGCTACTATCTGGAACGCATGGAGAACTGGCACCACCCGAAAGAGCCCATCTCTGCCGATGACTACCAAATCGAACATGTCATGCCCCAGACGATCGACGATGAGCACGGCTGGAAGGAGTCGCTTGGCGTGAACTGGGAAGATATTCACGACAGACTGTGCAACAACCTGGGCAACCTTACGCTAACGGGCTACAACCAGGAATATTCGAACCGATCGTTCTCGGACAAGCTCAACCTCCCCGACGCGGGGCTCAAGTGCAGCCCGCTTTATTTGAACAAGTCGATTGCCTCGCACGGAGAATGGGGAGAGGAGGAAATCAAGCAGCGCGCGGACGAACTGGCAAGAGAGGCGTGCAAGATTTGGAAGTACCCTAACCTTTCAACCGAGATCGTCGACAAGTACCGCCCTTCTCGCGGCGAGACTGGCGAGGCGACTACCTGGACCCTGCAAGAGAACCATCCCACCTTTGCCGAGGGCGGGCTCAATAGGAAGCTCTTCGAGGAGGTTCGCGAATCCGTTCTGAGCGCCCAGCCAACGTGGGAGTCCTATATAACCAGATACTACGTGGGCTTTAGATCGGGCAAGCGAACGCTTCACGCCGTGCTGGAGGGCAGGTCCAGCAAGGGCGGTTGGATTGCCGTCGGGCTGGCAAAGAGCGTGGACGACCTTGTCGACCTAGAGGATATGTGCCAAGACAAGCGATCGCAAGGCGGATTCGGACCAGGTCTACCCACCTATGTAGCGCTTCGAAACGCCGACGACATCCCCGCAGTGCTCGAATTGATTAATCAATGTTAGGGGCATGCTTGCGGGACGAGTTGAACGGAACCGCCCGAGATGGTTCCACGAGCGCGAGACATGTTCGACCGCAAGATTCGTTGCGTAATCGAA
>CAKUGM010000098.1 GCA_934654625.1 uncultured Collinsella sp.
AAGGTCAGCACCTTCTCCAACAGCAGCGTCAACCTCGTGTACGGCGGCACCGGTTCCGGCAACATCGATGCCTCCACCGCCGACACCCTGCGCACCGCCCTCGAAAAGGTCGGCGTCACCGTCAACCCCACCCTGTGGGACTTCTACACCACCGGCGCCGGCAAGGACTACGCCCGCTCCAAGAGCGGCACCGTCGCCACCGCCAGTGAGGTCACCGCCGAGGTGCCTTGGGATGTCTACACCGACGAGGTCAAGGACAGCGTTGCCCAGTACGGCGATGCCGCTATCGTGACCCTGTCCCGCGTCGGCGGCGAGGGTGCTGACCTTTCCTACGGCGAGGTCAACTATCTGGCGCTCGACGAGAACGAGAAGGCTATGCTGCAGAACGTTGCCGAGATGAAGAAAAACGGCACCGTCAAAAAGACCATCGTGCTGATCAACTCCGCCAACGCCCTGCAGGTCGATTTCCTCAAGAACAACGAGTACGACATCGACGCCGCGCTGTGGATCGGTGACGTGGGCATCTCCGGCATCAACGCCGTGGCCGAGATCCTGACCGGCAAGGTCAACCCCTCCGGCAGCCTGGTCGATACCTACTGCTACGACAACTACAGCGCCCCTGCCATGTGGAACTTCACCCCCACCACCTACGAAGGCTATGTTGAGGGCGGCGAAGTATCCGCCAAGGCAAAGTCCTACATGATCTACCAGGAAGGCATCTATGTAGGCTACAAGTACTACGAGACCCGCTACGAGGACTTCGTCACCGGTAACGGCAACGCAGGCGACTACGCCTACAGCGACATCGTGGCATACCCCTTCGGCTACGGCATGAGCTATACCAGCTACGACATCAGCGACATGAACGTCAGCTACAATGCCGCCGATGACACCTACACCGTCACCGTCAAGGTCACCAACACCGGTGATATGGCGGGCAAAAAGACCGTGCAGGTCTACGTCCAGAGCCCCTACACCGACTACGACAAGCAGAACGGCGTTGAGAAGTCTGCCGTTTCTCTGGTCGGCTTCGGCAAGACCGGTATGATCGAGCCGGGCGCTTCCGAGACTGTCAGCATGACCGTCAGCAAGCGCGACATCGCTTCCTACGACACCTACGGCGCAGGCACCTACATCCTCGATGCCGGTGACTACTACTTTACCGCCGCCACCGATGCCCACAACGCTGTCAACAACATTCTGGCTGCCAAGGGCTACACCGTCGAGTCCACCAACGGCAAGATGACCGAGGACGGCAACGCCGACCTGACCTACACCTGGACCGAGGATGCCCTCGACACCACCACCTACGCCACCAGCGAGAATGGCACCGCCATCACCAACCAGCTGTCCTGCGCCGACCCCAACCTGTACGAGGGCATCGAGGAAACCGTGACCTGGCTGAGCCGCTCTGACTGGAACGGCACCCTGCCCACCGAGACCGTCAAACTGACCCTGACCGAGCTGCTCAAGAAGGACCTGAAGGACGTCCGCTACGACGCTGCCGACTACGAGAGCGTTGATATGCCCACCCTCGGCGCCAAGAACGGCGTCAAGCTGTACGACATGATCGGTCTGGACTACAACGATCCCAAGTGGGATGAGCTGCTGGATCAGATGACCTTCGACGAGATGAACTCCCTGATCGGCGACGCCTTCCACTGGACCATGCCCGTCAAGAGCGTGGAGGCCCCCGGCACCCGCGACGAGAACGGTCCTCAGGGTCTGACCGCCTCTCTGCTTGGCTCCGGCAAGACCCAGCTGACTGCCACCGCCTTCACCTCTGAGGACGTGATGGCCGCCACCTTCAACACGGACCTGATGACCGAGATCGGTAAGGTCATCGGCAACAACTGCCTGAACGCCAACATTGCCTGCCTGTACGGCCCCGGCAACAACATCCACCGCACCCCCTACGGCGGCCGTAACTTCGAGTATTACTCCGAGGACGGCTTCCTCTCCGGCATGATGTCCGCTTACGAAGTCAAGGCAATTCAGGACAAGGGCGTCCATGTCGTCATGAAGCACTTTGCCCTGAACGACTGCGAGCAGGACCGTATCGGTCTGGGCGTCTGGCTGAACGAGCAGGCTGCCCGTGAAGTCTACCTGAAAGCCTTCCAGGCTCCCGTCGAAGTTGGCAACGGCAACGGCGTTATGATCGCCTACACCCGCTGGGGCGCTGTCTGGTCCGGCGGCAACTACGGTCTGGTCACCGGCATCCTGCGCAACGAGTGGGGCTGCGACGGTATGATCATCACCGATAACGTTCTGACCCAGTATGTCAACGGTCCCGACGGCGTTCTGGCCGGTGTGTCCATCTACGACGCTATGATGTCCTTCGTCACCGACACCCTGCCCCAGTACAAGAACGACCCCGTCATCGTTACCGCTATGCGCGAGGCCTGCCACCACAACCTGTACGCCATCGCCAACTCCTGCGGTATGAACGGCGTCGGCGCTGACACCACCGTCAAGGTGCAGGAGCTGGGTCTGGTAAGCCTGCTCAAGAACATTGCCCGCATCTCCGTGGCGCTGTTCGTTGTCTTTACCGTGCTGTGGGTGCTGGGCGGCAAGAAGTTCCGCAAGACCGAAGAATACAAGGCTTATAAAGATTTCAAAAAATCCCTGAAAGCCGCTAAGAAAGCCTAACCCCTACAGAATCCCGCAAGCTCCCCGCCGGCCCCGGCGGGGACTTTTGAGTAAATTCTCCCCCACAACAAGGAGCAGCCCATGAGTGAAAATGCAAAGGCGGCGGGCGTCAACCGCGCCAAACTTTACCAGTTGGTGCTTTTCCCGCTGAACAACGGCGCCACCAACGTTTACTATGTGCTGGTGCTTTCCTACATTGCTACGTTTGGCAGCAATGTGCTGGCACTGGGCACGCTG
>CAKUGM010000099.1 GCA_934654625.1 uncultured Collinsella sp.
AGCTGGATCTTTCCGCTTTCGATGCGGCTCATATCCAGAATATCATTGATGAGCGAAAGCAGGTGGTTGCCGGAGGCCAGTATTTTGGTAAGGTATTCCTTCACGCGGTCCTTGTCGTCCAGATGGCTGACCGCCAGCGTGGTAAAGCCGATGATGGCGTTCATGGGGGTGCGGATATCGTGGGACATACTGGAAAGGAAGGTGCTCTTGGCGCGGTTGGCGTTTTCGGCGGCGGCAACGGCATCCGAAAGCGCCTGGTTCACCTGCCTGTCGGCGGTGCGGTCAGACAAAACCAGAATGTACTTGGTCCTCTCCTCCACCTCGCTGCCCATGGCAACCACGTGGAACCAGCGCCGCTCCCCGGTTTCCTGGTGGACATACTCCATGTCCCACTCGCGCTGTTCGCCGCAGGCAAGCCCTTCCAGAAAGTTCTTGGTGCGGTTGGGGGAATCCTGCGGGTGCAGCAAGGCCAAGGTATGGATGTTCCTGCGCACGCTCTCCTGCGTCAGGCCCAGCAGCCGTTCCATATTCGGGCTGATGTAATCCGCCTTAGAGGTTTTTGCATCCAGCATCAGGAAAACGTCGTCCACGTTCTGGGACAGCCTTTGGAACAGCTCGTCCCGGCACAAAAGCTCGTTGTTTTTGCGGCGCAGCTTGACGTGACCCCTGCGCGTGATCAGCAGAAGGATCATGATCGCAATCGCCGCGACAATGCAGGTTACGATCTGCACCGTGTGCAGCCAAAGCTGATTCATACCGGCATTGACGACATCCACCGGGACAAGGCCCGCCATGATCCAGTTCTGGACACCGGCGCTCTCGTAAACCAGATAGTATCTTGTGCCGCCCAGCGTTACCTCACGGTTGCCGCCGACACCGCTTGCAAAGTCGCTGGCAAGCTCCTGCATCTGCGTGTCGGTAAGGTTGGAATACTCTTGCAGTACCGCAAGCAGGTTATAAACAGATTCCTCGCCCTCGGCAATATCTTCGATCAAGACCTGCCCATCCGGGTAGATGACATAGCTGCTGGCAGCACCGCCGAAGGCCGAATCGTCCACGGTTTTCATCACGTCGGCATTGTAGCGGCCGATGGCGACGGCATCGTAGGCAAAGCCGCGGTAGACGCCCTTGGTTTCGGGGCAGATAAACACCAGCATCGGGTCACGCCCGGGCAAAACCGCGTTCATCACAACGTCGTCCTGATCGGCAAGCAGCTCGTCCAGATTGCTTTGCAAGCCAAGATAGCCCGTTTCACCGCCGGGTGTCATGTAGTTGCCGTCGTAAGAAAGAAAGTAGAATCCGGCAAAGCCAAGCTCCTGCTGCGCAGACTCCAGATACGCCTGCGTTCCGGCATCATCGGGGTTGCTGTACAGAAATCCGTTCCATAAATGCAGATAGGACAGGTTTTTGTTTACCTGCTCGCTCAGGATACGGTTGGATTTATGCAGAACTTCCTCTAAATGGTCGGTGCTTTCTTCGTAGACGGTTTTGGATACAAACGAAAGGTACTGCACACCCAGGCAGGCAAAAAACGCGATCACCAGCAGAACCGCAGCGGCGGTCAGCCTTTTGCGCGGGAAATGGCGCTTTGTTTTCAGTTTCGGCTTATCAGCTTCCATAGCGCTTTACCCCCCCCCTAACGTAATGTAGCTTTCCGGCGCGGCAAGCACCACGCTGCCGCTGCAAACCGCATCGCTCCAAGTGTTTTTGACCGTGGCTTCCCCGCGCTCAAACGCGCGGGTTTTGTCCTGCAGCAGCGGTGCCATCTGCTTTTCCGTTGCCAGGCAGGTCACGGTAACGGTATCGTCGTCCCGCAGCGGCTGCCCGTTGCGGGTAACGCCGGTCAGCGTATAGCTGCCGTCGTTCTCCTGTACCTGCACGGCAATGCCGCTGACCACCGGCAGGGCGCCGCGGTTAAACGGGGTAAAACCGCCCTCGCACCCTGCCACAAAGGCGCGCAGGGTGTCCTTCAGCTCAGCGCCCGTCATGGTGCGCTGGTACGACATAAGCCCGTTGGGCATGATCATGGCGCGCGCCGCTGCCTTGGTATAGTCGGCCTGCAGCACGCTGCCGGTAAAGCTGCTGGCGGGGGCTATCAGCACGTCGGTGCCGTAAATGCCGCGCAGCGTGTTTGCCATCACCGAGAAGGACGCATTGCCGCCATTTTTGTGGAACACGTTGGAATAGGCTTTCTCACTGGTCAGCACAACATCGCTTGTGTCGGGCTTATCCTCTGCCAGAAGCTGGGCATTAAACACCCGGTAGGCTTGCGCGGCGTCATATTCGCCCGCAATCATCTTGGAAACCACATCCTGCGAGATGGCAAAGAAATCGTTGGAGGCGATGCGGATATACATATGGTTTTCTTCCACCACCGAGCGCACGTCCTTCATGGTGTCGGTCAGGTGGTAGCTGACGTTCTGGCTGTAGCTGAGCAGGTCCTGCCCTTCCGCGAGGATCTGGCTCTGCGCCCCCTCCGACAGCATAACGTGCAGGATCTGCATCGCTTTTTCGCGCCGGGTGGGGTCCTGCTCCAGATCGCGGTTCAATGCCACTTGGAAGTAGGGCGTGGTCATCAGCCACTTTTCCCCGTTCTGGCTGAAGAACGGCAAAAAGGCTGCATCAATGCCCTGGTCCTGGAACATCTTTACACCGGCGGAGGAGCCAAAGTACATGGCAAGCTGCCCGCTGCCGAACATCCCGGTCACGTCATCGTAATTCAGCTTCAAGTCCGCCGCCGTAAGGCCAGTGTCCTGAATGAACTGCTCCATACGCTCAAAGCCGCCCGGCCACACG
>CAKUGM010000100.1 GCA_934654625.1 uncultured Collinsella sp.
GCAGGAAGATCTCGCGCATGGCGACGTTGATGGCGTCGCAGACGAGGTCGGTGTTCAGGGCCTCGAGGATGGTCTTACCGGGAAGGATCTCGGAAGCCATGGCGGCGGAGTGGGTCATGCCCGAGCAGCCGATGGTCTCGACGAGTGCCTCCTCGATGATGCCGTCCTTGACGTTGAGCGTGAGCTTGCAGGCGCCCTGCTGGGGTGCGCACCAGCCCACACCATGCGTAAGGCCGGAGATGTCGGAGATCTCCTTGGCCTGAACCCACTTGCCCTCCTCGGGGATGGGTGCGGGGCCGTGGTATGCGCCCTTAGCGACGGGGCACATGTTTTCCACTTCCTGTGAGTACTGCATGCCTCTCCTCTCTTTCGTGTTTGGGGCTGCGCAGGGCTGTCCGGGACGAACGATATCCTGTGCGCGGCATGCGCGCTTCGAGAGACGTTTTTCGCGTATGACCATGCGTAAGCCTTATGACATGCACGGTTATCATACCGCGTTTTTTCCCTTGACTATTCGGCGAGAGGACGAGAATTCGCTCCTGCACGATGTTTCAATTATTGATGCGCTTCAATTCATCTTTTTAGCTCGTTTTGCCATCCTCGACAGGCCGAATCGCTCCATCGCCCTCTTCAAGGCGCTCCCACGCCATCCATTCTTGTTCTCGGATAAGATCGTAATAGCCCGTAAGGGCAGCGAAAGGCATGAACTGCGCTGCCCGTCTCGCACGCGTTTTGCCGTTCGCGCAATGGCTGGGCGCCGCTGCTGGGGCGCCTTCGGTGCATCCACTTCTATGCTTATCGCTAAGGGGTGCGGTGACGGCTTCAAATGCCAGATCTCCCCAAGGGGAAGAGACGTTCTTATTCGTGGTCGTATCAGGCACGATGCCCTCCAACTTGATTGTTTCTCTCCCGTCCCGTCGCTTCCTCTCGATAGCTCACGCCGCGCATCAGCGCGTTTTTGCCGTAGCGGTGCTTGACGTTCAAAATCGCGTCCTGCAAGCTGCGCTCCTCTGCTTCGCTTTTGCAATCGCTGAAGAGGGTGCATGCGCGTAACTCCACGGGAACGAGGTTTCCGACGCCGATGTTGATTTTCTTGACCGAACGACTTTGATCTGCGACCGATTGATAAAGAGCGTCGAAGTGAACGAGGAGCAGGGAAAACGAGTCGGTCTGCTCGGGGAGCTTTCTTGATCCCGTGGCGTAAAGGCTTCGGTTGCGTTCTATGTTTTGCGCCCCGTGTTCTCCGATAAAGACCGGGCTGTTATTCGGTTTCCTTTTACCGGTTGCTTTTGCATATCCTATATAGAGTGAGATGCGGTCGCATACCGCGCGCTTTTCTAGCAGGTCGAAGGAAAGCGATTCCACCATTTCGTGCAAGATCGTGCGCCCTTCTTCAAAGGAATAGGGACGGCTGAGAATCTGACCCGTGCTGAGTGAAGAGCTGGAAGGGCGGTACGTATGGATATCGGCCATCGTGCAGGGCTCCTGTCCCCAGGCGTGGTCGATGAGGTATTCCGCGTTGACGCCAAACTCTTTATAGAGCGCTTCCTCGGGTATCTGGGTGATTCCTTTAAGATCAAAGGCTCCCAGGCTTTCGAGTCGACGCGCTATGCCGGGCCCGATGCCCCAGATGTCGGTTATGGGCCGATGCTCCCATATGTGTTGGCGAAAGCGCTCCTCGTCCAGATATCCGATACCGTCGTTTGCATGCTTGGCCATAATATCGAGCGCGATTTTTGCCAAAAAGAGATTGGTTCCGATGCCAGCCGTGGCAAGAATGCCAAAGCGCTTCTTCACGGCGCCCATGAGCTCGAGTGCAAAGGCGCGCGCATCGCATCTATATAAAGAGAGATAAGGAGTGGCGTCGATGAAGCATTCGTCGATGGAGTACACATGGATGTCTTCGGGCGAAACGTACTCAAGGTACGTTCCATAGATTTGAGCGGACACTTCCATATAGTGGCGCATGCGCGGACGCGCCACCGTATAGCGAACATTCGAGGGAATCTCGAAGATGCGGCAGCGATTGCGTATACCTAGACGTTTCATGGCTGCCGTGATGGCGAGGCAAATGGTTCCGCGGCCGCGTGTTGTGTCGGCTACAACGAGATTGTCTTTAAGGGTATCGAGCCCTCGCTCGACGCATTCCACGCTTGCATAGAACGTCTTTAAGTCAATGCAGAGGTAAATTCGCTCGCCATCTCGTTGCGATGTTGCTTGACCCACGGTGTGCCTCCTTTTGCAAACATATGTTCTAAGAACGTTTGTTCGATAGTATCGGCTCGTGCGGACAAGAGTCAAGAAGGAGGGGGGCGTGAGGGTAGAGACGCAGGGTGGGGAGCACGGATTGCGAATTCGAAGGGATCGGTTGCGTTCGTGGCTTAGCCAGAAGAATCCGGGCAAGCCTCTCTATATATAAAGAGGCTTGCCGATGGCAGAGAGTGCCATATGTATCCGCTCAGATAGGGGGAGTGGGAGGATCTCCGGAAGGCGTCACGTTTGAGCAAATCTTTGTGGCGTGCAGCATGAGCAGGCAATTTGCAGTGTGATGGCGGAGAGGGCACTAAATGCAAAGAAGCAAAAGACGGTAAACTTGTGTGTGAAATGTGAAGGGGAATATTTACGGTCTCACACGGTTAGATGTCTGGCAATATATTTCCCTGCGCGACGGCAGCCGCAAGGCGGGCCGGCGCGGGTACCTTGAGAACCGGATACCGCGGGTGGAGCGATGTCG
>CAKUGM010000101.1 GCA_934654625.1 uncultured Collinsella sp.
GGAGCCTGCAACCAGACTTGAACTGGTGACCTCTTCGTTACCAACGAAGTGCTCTACCGACTGAGCTATACAGGCAACATAAGGGTGGGAGCTATAGGATTCGAACCTATGTAGGCAAAGCCAACGGGTTTACAGCCCGTCCCCATTAACCACTCGGGCAAACTCCCACGGATGTTCTCGATCGCATTGGCTCTAAGCTTTTGCGCTCGCGAACGAAAGAGATATTACGACGCGGGCGGGCAGCCTGTCAAACAGAAACCTATAATACACGGTGCCGGGCGTATCTATATTTCCCTTTCCTGGGGTTTTGTTACTTTAGGCAAGTAGAGCAGTGAATATGGTGTGAAGACCGCAGGTAATAGAGGGGGCGTTTGAACCTGCCGACGACTGCGCCTCTTAAGTCAAACGCGCTGCTCCTTACAAAGTCACCCTGCCTTGCGACTTCTATTGCAAATAAAAGAGTTATCGAAAACGATCTGACCCCAAACGCCTATTTCTATATATCTATAGATACGTTCTAGCAGGCGCGGCAAGTCTTCCGTTTAGCCGTGCCTGCTACGCCCGTGCGCTACAAAAAAGCAGGCCAGAAGCGATAACACTTCTGGCCTGCTATTTTTCATGGAGCCAGTGACAGGAATCGAACCCGCAACCCACTGATTACAAATCAGTTGCGCTACCGTTGCGCCACACTGGCACGCTTGGCGCTATCGCGCGAAGCTTGTTTAGGATAAAGGAATTGGGGGCAGGGCGCAACACGCAGGCGCGATAACGCGACATAAACGGCAAGCTCAGACGGAAATCTCTCACAGTCAAAACGAATAGTTTCTCTCACTGTGGAATAGATAAAACTATTCGTTCTGACGAATAGTTTTGCCAAGCCGCCTCCTTCGCGTATTAACGTCCGCGAAGGGCCTTGAGCTTCGCCAGGCTCTCGGGAGATAGTCTACTTCCCAGCGTGAGCTTGATCTGCGGGGCGTCCTCGACCTCAGCCACGTCGCGGTCAATCTGTTCGATTTCGCCCAACAGCATGCGCGCGGAGATGCGCGTCACGCCCTTGCCCATCACCGTTGCCTGAATCATGGCATCGCTCGTCACGACCGTGCACGCGCGGCCAGCCTCGCGCGCCTCGGTGCAGATGCGCTGCACCACGGTATCGGCCGAAACCCCTGTGGGAGAAAACTCAATGCGGCAGCCCGCCTGAGAGATATTCGGGCGCTCGGCAGAAACATTGCCCGCACCGTCAAAAACGATCACAGCCTCATAGCGACCCTGTGCAAACGCAGCGACGTCTGAGATGAGCGCCGTGCGCGCAGAGGCATGGACGTCACGCGAGTAAGGATCGTCCGAGCGATCGTACACCAGACGCTCGTAGCGCGGCGTCGAGTGAATGATGTTGTAGCCATCGACCACCAGCAGCTCGCGCTTGCCCGAGGCATTGGTGCCACGCGGAGGAACATCGGGCGTCTCGAATGCCGCCGAAAACGCATTGCCCACTCCATACGTGCTGGCCGAAACGGTCTCGCGCACCGAACTCTCGCCAAATCGCTTCGCTTTGGCCTTGGCGCGACTTTTCTTTCCCATGGCTACTCCCCCAGATCGGACGCGTTGCGACGCATCCACTCAAAGCACAGGGCGCACGCTGCCTGGGCAACATTCAGACTCTCGGTAAGACCGCGCTGCGGAAGCTTGGTCAAAAAGTCACACTTCTCGAGCACCAAGCGCGAAATGCCATCGCCCTCGGAACCCATAACAAGCGCAACGCGTCCCTGGAGGGGAGAATCCCAGCACACATCTTGTGCATGCTCAGAGGCACCCGCCACCCAAAAGCCTGCGTCCTTAAGATCGTCGAGCGCACGGGCGATATTGGGAACCTGCGCAATAGGCAGGTGCATCACGGCACCTGCAGAGGTCTTATAGCTGCCCACGGTAACACCTGCAGCGCGCTTGTTGGCAATGACGACGCCGGCGGCGCCCACGACCTCGGCCGAGCGAACGATGGCACCGAAGTTTCCATCGTCGGTCACATGGTCGAGCACGAGCACGAGAGCAGGACCCTCGCCAGCGCGAGAAATGATGTCTGAGATGTCCGCATAGGGGAAGGATCCGACCTCAAGCGCGATGCCCTGATGTGCACCATGGCTGGAGATAGCATCGAGCTGCGCACGCGGCACCGTCTTGATGGGGATGTTCGCACGATAGAGATCGTCAATCAGACGAGCAAGAGCGGCGTCGGAGCCTTGGCCGTCGGCAACGAGAGCTCGCTTGACGGGAAAGCCCGTGCGCAGTGCCTCGGCAGCAGCACGACGTCCCTCGATAAAGTCGCCCGCGGGCACAGCGACGCGTTCGCGAGGCGCGCCGCCACGACGGGAAGGTTCACTTCCCTGCTTGGGAGCGCGAGAAGCGGCCTTGCGCGGGGCCTGCGAGCGGCCGCCACGAGAGGCGTCCTTCTTTTGGTTATTGCCACGTGTGCGCTTGTCCGCCACGATATCTCTCCTCGTTTAAAGAAGTTACAACAATAGATGGACCCGTACTCCCCCGCCGCCGCGTACTTGAGGTACGCAAGCGACGATTGAGCGGCGAGGTGCGATGCCGGACCCGGGGCCACGGGTTTTCCAGGTGCCCGAGATTGCCCTGAAAGAGGAGGGAAGCGTACTTAGGTACGCGACCGACGAATGAGGGGCAAGGTCGGGTGCCCGGACCCGGAAGTACGACCGGTCACAGTGCCGCAGAT
>CAKUGM010000102.1 GCA_934654625.1 uncultured Collinsella sp.
GTTCAGACAGAGGGCGCACGGCAGGTCAACCGTGAAGTGACGCATTACAACTTACAGCTTATTATTGCCGTGGGCTTCAAGGTGAACAATCAGCGTGCTGTGCAGTTCCGCAAATGGGCGGGACAGATTGTCAAAGACCACACCATTCAGGGCTGGACAATGGATGTGGAGCGGCTGAAAAAAGGCCATATGTTCACCGATGAATATTTCGAGCGCCAACTGCAGCAGATTCGGGAAATCCGTCTGTCAGAGCGCAAGTTCTACCAAAAGGTTACGGATTTGTATGCCACTGCATTCGACTACGACAAAAATGCCAAAACAACGCGGCAGTTCTTCCAGACTGTGCAAAACAAGATGCACTTTGCCGTGCATCGCCACACGGCAGCCGAATTGATTTACGAGCGCGCCGATGCCGCCAAAGAACACATGGGGCTGACTACTTGGGAGAATGCCCCGGACGGGAAAATTCTGAAAGCCGATGTGACCGTTGCTAAAAACTACCTGAGCCAAGAGGAAATGGACTATTTGGAGCGCATCGTATCGCTGTATCTGGACTATGCCGAATTGCAGGCGCGGCGCAAAATTCCCATGAGCATGGAGGATTGGTCAAGGCGTCTGGACGGTTTTTTGGAATTTAACGGCGAAAAGCTGCTGATCGGAACCGGTAAAATCAGCGCCGAGCAGGCAAAGCTCCACGCAGAAACCGAGTATGAAAAATACCGGCTGGTACAAGACCGCCTGTACCAGAGCGATTTTGACCGCTTTCTTATGCTGGAGCAGGAGGTGAACCACAAGGATGAAGTTTAATTTCAAAATACAACAATACCAGACTGATGCAGTGGATGCTGTGGTCAACGTCTTTGCGGGGCAGCCGTACAGCAGCGGCGTGTCATATATCCGCGACACCGGTACCTTAAGCCAGAAACCGCAGCAGCTGAGTTTTTTGGCGCTTGCTGACAAGCCAGAACAAATGGAGTTGGAAGATTTGCTGCGCGATTCTGGGTATAAAAACGAGGTTGTGGCGCTTTCTGATAATCAGCTTTTGCAAAACATCCACACTCTGCAAAGTCAGAACAACATCAAGCTCTCCCCGGAGTTGGTAAACGACATGGGGCGCTGCAGCTTGGACATTGAGATGGAAACCGGCACCGGTAAAACCTATGTCTACATCAAAACGATGTTCGAGCTGAACAAGAAATACGGCTGGAGTAAGTTTATTGTGGTCGTTCCCTCGATTGCGATCCGTGAGGGTGTGAAAAAGTCCTTTGAAATCACCACCGACCATTTTATGGAGTATTACGGCAAAAAGGCGCGTTTCTTCGTTTATAACAGCTCCAACCTGAACCAACTCGACAACTTTTCTTCCAACTCCGGCATCAATGTGATGATCATCAACACACAGGCGTTTGCCTCCTCTCTGAAAGAGGACGGACGCAGCAAAGAAGCGCGCATCATTTACTCGAAACGCGATGAGTTCGGCTCTCGCCGCCCGATTGATGTTATCAAAGCAAACCGCCCTATCATCATCTTGGACGAGCCGCAGAAAATGGGCGGCGATGTAACGCAAAAGGCGCTGAAAAATTTCAACCCGTTGTTCGCGCTCAACTATTCCGCCACCCACGCCAAACGGCACAATCTGGTGTATGTGCTGGATGCGCTGGATGCCTTCAACAAACGACTGGTCAAGAAAATTGAGGTCAAGGGCTTCGAGGTCAAGAACTTCCGCGGAACGGACAGTTATTTGTATCTGGAGCAAATCGTGCTTTCCAGCAAAAAACCGCCGATGGCAAAAATCGAGCTGGAAATTGCCTACAACAAGTCCATCAACCGTGAAACCCGTATTCTTGGTGTCGGCGATGATCTCTACTATGTTTCGCAGGAAATGGAGCAGTACAAGGGCTATACCATTTCCGAAATTGACCCGCTGCGCAGCACCGTGACCTTTACCAACGGTGAGGTTATCAAGGCCGGCGATGTGGTGGGCGATGTTTCCGAAAAGGATATGCGCCGCATTCAGATTCGTGAAACGATTTTGTCGCATTTTGAAAAAGAAGAAAAGCTGTACAACATGGGTATCAAGTGCCTGTCCCTGTTCTTTATTGACGAGGTCGCCAAATACCGCCAGTATGATGCTGACGGCAACGAGGTTTTGGGCGAGTATGGCCAGATGTTTGAGCAGGAGTACATCAGCGTTCTGAACGAGTATGCAACTCTGCTCGATACGCCGTACCAGAAATATTTGAGATCTACCTGCAGCGATGTCAGCCGTGTACACAAGGGATATTTCAGTATTGATAAGAAAACCGGGCGCAGCATTGACAGCCAGCTCAAGCGTGGCAGCGAGTTCTCCGATGATATATCAGCGTATGACCTGATTTTGAAAAACAAGGAACGGCTGCTGTCCTTTGAGGAGCCCACGCGGTTTATCTTCTCCCACTCTGCTCTGCGCGAGGGCTGGGACAACCCGAATGTGTTCCAAATCTGTACCCTGAAACATTCTGACAGTAATACCGCAAAGCGGCAGGAAGTTGGTCGTGGTCTGCGCCTTTGCGTCAACCAAAACGGCAACCGTATGGATGTGCAG
>CAKUGM010000103.1 GCA_934654625.1 uncultured Collinsella sp.
TGGTGGGCAGGTCGTTGCCGGCGGGAGCGGAGATGACGACCTTCTTGGCGCCAGCGTTGATGTGGGCCTGAGCCTTCTCCTTGCTGGTGTAGAAGCCGGTGCACTCGAGCACGACGTCGACGTCGAGGTCGCCCCAAGGCAGGTTGTTGGCGTCGGCCTCCTTGTAGATCTTGATGGTCTTGCCATCGACGGTGATGGAATCCTCACCGGCGACAACCTCATGATCGCGGCTGTAGTTGCCCTGCGTGGAATCATACTTCAGCAGGTAAGCGAGCATATCGGGAGAGGTGAGGTCGTTGATGGCGACGATCTCGGAGCCCTCGTGACCGAACATCTGACGGAAAGCCAGACGACCGATGCGACCGAAGCCGTTAATAGCAACCTTTACTGCCATGCGTGTCTCCTTTCGTTAGGCCCCGCAGGCTCTTTTACCTGCCGCTCGGGCCCACAAACTAACCACTCACTGAATATACCTTTTTTCAATCACCGTAGTGACGTCATTGGCGAGATTCCGCGTTTTTCATTACTTTGAAGCGTTTCAACATCGCGAAATCCATACACAGCTTGTCAACTTACCGCGTTTCTCCTGATGAATCGGCAACGAGCTTCTCCAAACGAAGCACACGATGGTACAAAGCCGATTTTGAAAGCGGCGGTTGCGCGATCTCGCCAAGATCTCGAAGAGACAGGTCGGGATGAGCCTCGCGCAGATCGCAGAAATCCGCCAGGGCACGAGGCAAGCCGTCTCGCAGCCCCAGGCGCTTCAGCTGGTCGATAAGCTCAAGCTGACGCTGCGCCGCACCGGCGCTTCTCCCCTGGTTGGCAAGCTCGGCGTTCACCAGTCGGTTCACGTCGTTTTTAACCGACTTCATGGCGCGCACGTCCTCGATATCCTCGACGCAACGTCGCGCACCCACGATATGCAGAAGGTTGCGTACATCCTCGGCGCTCTTAACGTACACGGCGTAGCTCGACCGGCGACGGTTCACGCGTGCATGAATCCCCACCTGGCAGATGAGCTCCGCCAAAGCGTAGGCAAAGCGCTCGCCCGTCACCGCGATCTCAAGGTGAAAGTCCCCGCGGGGGTCTGCCACAAAGCCGCCGGCGATCAGCGCGCCGCGAATATAGGCAAGCCGGCAGCAGTCGCGCGCGACCACATGGTGCGGAATACCCGCCACGAGGTTGCCATGGCGATCGAGAACGCCAAGCAGAATAAGGGCCTTTTCGAGGTCTGGCTGATCGGGCAGAACGATCAAATAGTTGCGCACGCGATGGAGCACAGACTTGCGCACCGTAAACTCGGTCTTGAGCTTCAAAATCTTGTGTGTGAGGCCGATCATGGTACGAGCGACGGCGCCGGTCTCGGTCGCCACCTGCAGGCGGTATCCTCCCGAGCCGGCCACGAGCGTGCCGCAAACGCGCGCGAGCGCGGCAAGCGTCGCCAGGTCGCAGTATTCACAGGAAGGCTCACAGCGCGCGAGCTCATCTCTCACCTCAGCGGTAAACGACATGTCGCCTCCCCCGAAGAGCCGGCAGGCGTCGTGGTTCTACTAAACGATGCATCGTGATATATGTACCTAACTTGCGTACCTAACTTGCCGTATTCGCGCGCGGAAGATCGCGGTGGGAAATACTCACATGATATTGCTGCCGCTCGAGATAGCGCGCCGTCGCCTCGGCGATCGCCACGGAGCGATGCTGGCCGCCCGTGCAGCCCACGGCAATGGAAAGCTGCGGCTTGCCCTCTTCAACGTAACCGGGCATCACGGCATCCAGCAGACGGAACCATGCGTCCAAGAATTCCTTGGTTTTGGGATGTTCGAGCACGAAGGACGATACCTTGGAATCCAGGCCCGTCATCGTGCGCATCTCAGGATCGTAGTAGGGATTGGGCAAGAAACGCACATCGATCATCAGATCGGCCTCGACGGGCAAACCGTGCTTGAAGCCAAAGGAGAACACATGCACGTCCATGAGCTGCTGGTCGGGAATCTCCGAAAAGGCCATGCGCAGCTTGTTGCGCAAGCTGGAGGTGCGCATGCGGCTCGTGTCGATCACCATATCGGCGCGATCTTTGATGCTCTTGAGCTGTACGCGCTCGCGCTGGATAGCATCGACGGTCGATTCGCCGTGCATAACGAGGGGATGGCGACGACGGTTCTCGCTGTACCGGCGGATCAAGACCTCGTCGGAAGCATCGAGAAACACGATCTTGCAGCTCAGCTCGTGATCCTCAAGCGTGCGAATGGTATCCAGCAGCTCATCGAACAGGCCCTGGCTTCTCAGGTCGCACGTCACCGCCAGGTGACGGCCGATGCCGGAATTGATGCCCACGAGCTCGGCCAGCTGCAAGATAAGACGCGGAGGCAGGTTGTCGATGCAAAAATAACCCATGTCTTCAAAGACATGCATCGCCTGGGTGCGGCCGGACCCAGCCATACCGGTGATGATCACGATATCCGGTATGCGATCGGCAAGTTCTTGCGCGGTAATATCGTCTCTTGCAGGC
>CAKUGM010000104.1 GCA_934654625.1 uncultured Collinsella sp.
CGCAGCGTGAAATAACTCTCCACGAATGTCTACCCGAGCTTCACGATCTTGGTGCCATGCACTTCGGAGACGCCCACAGCGCCCGCGACCTGCTCGCAGTTCGCATACGTGATGCCTGCGCCCGGAAGGATGATCAGGCTGCCCGCAGCATACTCGGCAAGCTCTTGCAGACGAGGAATGTTGTCCTCGATCTTGGTCCCCTCAACGCCGCCATGGGTCAGAATGCGGTCGACGCCATGTTCGGCCAGCCAGTCGATCGCTTCGAACTGAAGCTCAGTGGGCATCGCGTCAAATGCCATGTGGAAGGTGATGCGCATACCGCGCTCGGACTCGACCGTAGGAACATGCGCCATAGCGATGAGGCGCTCGAGCGCAGGGATATCCAGCTCCCCCGCCTCGGTCAGGCAGCCAAAGACCACGCCGGTGCTGCCCAGGCTGCGCGCCGCCTCGATGTCGTCGAGCATCATCTCGACCTCTTCGTCGGAATAGACGAAGTTGCCGCCGCGCGGGCGAATCATCGTCATCACGGCCACACCGTGCGAAAGAGCATACTCGCAGGTATGTGCGATCACGCCATATGAAGGCGTGGTTCCGCCCACGGCCAGGTTGTCGCACAGCTCGATACGCTTGGCGCCGGCATCGATAGCCTCGGCAACGTGCTCGAAGTTTTCTGCACAGAATTCCTTGATCAGCATGGGTGCACCGACCTTTCGTCTCGCATCGATCGTATACGAACCGAGGTCCATTTGTGCAAATGGAGTTGCGGTCCGCCCCGTATATCTGCATGCATTATAGCGTGTGCTACAATCCTTACCTGCGAAGTGGGCCAGGCGATCGCGCGTACGCAGTCCCGTCAGGGGCATGTCGTCCGTGAGGAAAGTCCGGGCTCCACAGGGCAGGATGCTGGCTAACGGCCAGGCGGGGTGACCCGACGGATTAGTGCCGCAGAAAAGAAGACTCCCACCTGCGCGCGCCTCGGCGCACGTAAAGGGAAAAGCTGAAACGGTGGTGTAAGAGACCACCAGCGCCGCGGTGACGCGGCGGCTTGGTAAACCCCATCCGGAGCAAACGCGAATAGGAACGCTATGGGCTGGCCCGGTCCGCGTTCGGGTTGCGTGCGACTACTGCACCGCGCACTTCGGTGCGCGGGCAAAGATAAATGATCGTCCACGACAGAACCCGGCTTATCGGCCCACTTCGTCTCTTTCTTCTCCAAAATGCTTAAAACGCTTTATCAATCGGTCGATTGCCGATAATTTGGCTACGCCCGCAAACATCAACCTCGTGTCAAAGCTAAGTAACGGGTATGTTAGGTCACATCTGTAGCGAAATCGATTAAGGCGGACGTCGTGGGAATCTCTCTTGCGTCTTTTCTCCAACAGGTGACCTCGAATCCTGTTTTGGCTATCACTGTCGCCCTCACGCTGGGCGTTATCTTCGTCAACGGTTGGACCGATGCCCCCAACGCCATCGCCACCTGTGTCACCACGCGATGCATGCGGGTGCGACCGGCTATCATCATGAGCGCCATCTGCAACTTCTTTGGCGTGCTCATCATGACCCATATCAACGCGAGCGTCGCCTCGACCATAAGCAACATGGTCGACTTTGGCGGAGATACGACCATGGCGCTCGTGGCCCTCTGCGCCGCGCTCTTCTCTATTGTGGTCTACAGTGTGGGCGCCTCTATCTTTGGCATCCCTACGAGCGAGAGCCATAGCCTCATCGCCGGTCTCACGGGCGCCGCTATCGCCCTGGGAGGCGCGGGCGGCGTCAATATGGACGAATGGGTCAAGGTTATCTACGGTCTGGTAATGAGCCTGCTCTTTGGCTTTGCGATCGGCTGGGCCACCGCGAAAGTGGTTACCCTCGTCTGCGCAGGCCTCGACCGCAGGCGTACCGATACCTTCTTCAAGTACGCGCAGATCTTCGGCGCTGCCACCATGAGCTTTATGCACGGTGCTCAAGACGGCCAGAAGTTCATCGGCGTGCTTTTCTTGGGCGTAGCCTTCGCCTCCGGCCAGCCCGATGTTGCCGGCGCCGTGATTCCCGTGTGGCTTATGGTGCTTTGTAGCGCAACTATGGGCCTGGGTACAAGCGTGGGCGGCGAGAAGATCATCAAGTCCGTAGGAATGGACATGGTGAAGCTTGAGAAATATCAGGGCTTCTCGGCCGATCTTTCCAGCTCCATCTGCCTCTTGGTCATGACGGTGCTGGGCATCCCCGTATCGACTACCCACACAAAGACGAGCGCCATCATGGGCGTTGGCGCAGTGCGCCGGCTTTCGGCTATCAACTTTGGCGTCGTCAAAGACATGATGCTCACCTGGATCTTCACGTTCCCCGGATGCGGCGTCATCAGCTATGCGATGGCAAAGCTCTTCATGTTCCTGTTTTGAATTTATTCTCCGAGCCATCCGAGCGTTAGAGTTCCCGCAGGTAGATTGTCTGAGCCTTACGAA
>CAKUGM010000105.1 GCA_934654625.1 uncultured Collinsella sp.
CTTGGACTTCTTGGGCACGGAACGACGGCCCTGGCGAACCAGCTGGTTAATAGTAGGCAAAGCGTACTCCTTCTCGTAATGATTCCAGCTTTATACTTGTGCAACGGCTTGAATCGAGGGGTCAGCATCCCCCTACGAAACACGCAGTTCATGAGAATACGAGCCTGAACCTGCGCTGTCAACACACCACGCCGCCGGGCGTATCCTAAAATTCCCACTTTTCCGCAAAGCCTCCACAAGTTTGCGGCGTTACAGAGAAAGCATCGCACGCCTTAAACAGCAAAAGGGCCGCTCCCCTCTCGGGAAGCGGCCCTTTGTCATGCAAGGTTGCCTTGGCTAGCGATTACTCGTCGTCCTCGGACTCGTCCTCGTCGCCACCGTCGACCAGCTGGTTGAGCAGTTCGTCAAGCGAGGCCATGTCCTCGTTGATGACGCCCGAGCCGGACTCCTTCTTCTCGGCAACGGGTGCGCCGAGCATCTCCTCGTCGGTGTCGAAGTGATGGCGCGGAGCGCTGGTGCCCAGCAGGATGTCGTCGGGACCGTCGGGGCTAAAGACCATCTGCAGCAGCTGCGAGAGGTCCTCTTCGTCGGCCACGTCGTCGTTGGTGCTGTCGAGGATGTAGAGCAGGTTATGGGCCTCAAGGCCGTCGCGCAGCTCCTCGATCGCCTTCGCACCGATGCCGTCGATGCGGAGCAGGTCCTCCTCGGACTTGCCCATAAGGTCGCCCACGGTCTCGATGCCGACCTCGCTGAACTTGTTGGTCCAGCGCTGGGACACGCCCAAGTCGTCAAAGAGGTACAGACGAGCGTCCTCGGCGGAGATGGTACGACCGTTGCGGGTCAGCGAGCCGTCACCACCGTTGAAGTCGTCGTAGCCGGTCCAGTCGAGCTGCTGCGGAAGCTGCTCGTCCAGGTTCTTGAGCTCGCTGGGAGCCCACTCGGGCAGGACCTTGGCCATCGGCGACGCGGGACCGTCGATGTTCACATAGCCGTCGGCAGTGCGATACGTGAGCGCAGCCTTGTCGTAGGGCTTGAGGCCGGTACCTGCGGGGATCTTCTTACCAACGATAACGTTGGACTTCAGATCGAGCAGGTGGTCGACCTTGCCCTCGATAGCGGCCTCGGTGAGGACGCCGGCGGTACGGATGAACGATGCGCTGGAGAGCCAGGAGTCGATGCTCGAGGCGACCTTCAGCGTACCGAGGATCGCGGGCTCAGCAGTAGGCGCTGCGCCACCGATGCGGGCAACGCGCTCGACCTCGTCGGCGAACTCGTAGCGGTCCACGTACTGACCAAGCAGATACTTGGAGTCACCCGGGTTGGTGATCTGAACGCGGCGCAGCATCTGACGTGCGATGACCTCGATGTGCTTGTCGTTCAGGTCGACGCCCTGAGAGGTGTAGACGTCCTTGACGTTCTCGACGAAGGTGTGCATCGTCGTCTCGATATCGGTGAGCTTGCGCAGGTTACGGAAGTTCACGAAGCCCTTGGTGATCTGGTCGCCGGCGCGGACGGTGCAACCGTCCTCGATACCGGGCATGAAGCGCACGGATGCGGGCACGCGGCGCTCGTCGAGGATGCGGCTGTGGTCGTCGCTATCGGCGATGGTGATCACGTACTCGGACTTCTCGGGCTTGATGGCCATGAAGCCGGAGACCGGGGCGAGGTCGGCCTCGCGGCCCAGAATCTTCTCGTTGACGTTACCAACGACGTCGAACATACGGCCAACGGTCGGCAGACCCTGCGTAATGTCGTCGACGCCGGCGACGCCGCCGGAGTGAATGGTACGCATCGTCAGCTGCGTACCGGGCTCGCCGATGGACTGTGCGGCGATAATGCCCACCGCGGTGCCGATGGCGACCGGACGACGGGTGGAAAGATCCCAGCCGTAGCACTTCTGGCACACGCCGTACTTGGAACGGCAGGTAAGCAGCGCGCGCAGCTTAACCTTCTTGAGGCCGGCGTCGATCATCTTCTGAAGATCGGCGACGCTCTCGATGTAGGCGTCCTTCTCAAAGAGAACGGTGCCGTCGGAGGCCACGACGTCGTCGGCATAGCAGCGGCCAACGAGGTCGGCATTGATATCATCGGTGCCGGGGATGATGAGGTTGTAGCTCACGCCCTCGGTAGTACCGCAGTCCTCCTCGCGGACGATAACATCCTGTGCCACGTCGACCAGACGACGGGTGAGGTAACCGGAGTCGGAGGTGTGCGACGCGGTATCGACCAGGCCCTTACGGGCGCCGTAGGTGGAAATGAAGTACTCGAGCGGAAGCAGGCCCTCGCGGAAGTTCGCCTTAATGGGAAGGTCGATGGTCTCGCCGGACATGTCGGCCATCAGGCCACGCATGCCGCCGAGCTGACGCAGCTGGGTCTTAGAACCACGGGCGCCGGAGTCGGCCATCATGT
>CAKUGM010000106.1 GCA_934654625.1 uncultured Collinsella sp.
CCCGGTGGTGCCGGCGGTGGCGCCGTCCGAGACGGCGGCCTGCCACCCGAGGCGGGCGACGTGGGCGCGGCAGGTGACATGTGGATTGCTGTCAGCAATGGAAAAACCATCCTTATACCAGTAATTGATATCGCAATTCCCGTCGACACCTGGCACGGTGGAGAGACTCGAATACTGCCAGCAGTCAAACTTGGCGGGATACTCCGGGCCCAAGCCCAGAGAGGCGTCGTAGCGCTGCCCGTACCAGTACTGCGCGGTCCAGATGCCCCAGCCGCTGTTGCTAAAGCACGGGTCGGTCAGGATGTTTTTGAACCAGCTGGCGCTCGCGTAGATACCGGGAGTGTAGCCGGCGGCAGAGATCGTGTTGCAGAATGCCTTTGCGATCGCCGCATGATCGGTGCCCTTGATGCTGTCGTCTTCAAGGTCGAGATATACCGGTAACGTAGGCTTATGGCCTTCCAGCAGCGCAATGATGTGATCTGCACCCTTCACGGCCTCGTCGGCATTCTTTGCGTACGAATAGGCGTATACGCCGTAGGGAATACCCAGGCGCTCGCACTCAGTCACATTGCGCTGAAAATAGCTATCGGTATACCATCCGTCAGTCTCACGGGCGTTGATGTTGCCGATCTTCAGGATTGCAAAGTCAATGCCCGCGTCCTTGACTTTCTGCCAATCGATATCTTTCTGGTATCCACTCACATCGATGCCCTGCAGCGTAGCGCCTTCGGGCATTTCGTGCATCGAGCGAGACTCGATGCCGAGGTCGGTTGCGTTGTCGTCCTGCAGGTCGCCACGCAGCTCACCGTTCTGGTAGCGCCAGGAGTTTGCCTCGCTGTCACCAATTACGGTGTTATCTGCCGCCTGCTCGTCCTCGGTATCGAGAGACTCGGGAGCCGCAGCGTCCTCGCTGTCCGCCTTCTCGTCTTCATCCGCAGCGTCGGCAGCGGTTGTCCCGTCTTGTGCCGCCCCCGCAGAGTCGGCGTCTTTGCCCGGTTCGTCGGCAGCGTCGCCAGATACGTCCCCAGCAGAGCTGACCTGCGTACCGGATACCCCTGCTGCCTCGGCAGCAGGCTGCTGGGCTTGCAACGTAACGGCATAGACAGCCATAGGTTGCAGGAGCGCCGACGCGCACAGCACGTAGGTAAGAGCAATAGCGACAGCGGCTTTGATTAGATGCTTGAATCGATTCATGAAGAAGGCCTTTGCGATCTAGACAGTTACGCGGCCACCATTTTAGCAGGCTGAGCTTTTATGCACATTGCAATGTTGTGAAATGGCAGCCATTGCAAGGCGATATACTTGAGAAAAGGCCTCCGGCACCCGCCGGGATCAGTCGACCAAATCGCGCTTGTCCATTGCTGTTCGTGCCACGATGACCTCCCGCAACCCGGATTCAAAATCACCGTGCACAGGAGCCCACCCGAGCTCGCGTCGTAACTTCGATGCATCGATTGCGTAGCGTCGATCATGGCCAGGTCGATCGCCCACCCAATCGATATAATCGTTCGGCTTACTCATCGCCTTGAGAATCGCCTGCAGAACCTCGAGGTTACTCCGCTCGCAATTGGCTCCGCTCAGATAAGTCTCCCCCAGCCTGCCCTCATTTAGGATGGTCCAGATACTTATATCTATAAATGAGCTTTGTCCTAATACAATTAATCCTAAGCAAAGTCTGCATCTACTCTGGCCCAACATCCCTCGCTAAAACCACGGCGAGAAATTCAAGCTATACTTGAATCCAATAAATGACTCAGAAAGGTGCACTCTTGCTCACCGTGCATTTTGGCGACATGGAAAACGTTGTATACAACACGTCAGTGTATTTCAACAACGTCTATTCCCCCAACTGGTTCGAGGACCCCTTTGCCCGGCGCATCATCAAATCGATTGACCGCGGCACCGTCCTTGGGCCCAATGCGATTGAGACTAAAGCCCTGGGCATCATTCCTCCCGAGAAGCTCTCCAGCGGAACCAAAACGCTCTTGTTGATGCACTTTATGCCCAGCATGGTCTACAACGCCTCAAACTGCGGCGATAACTGCGCGTATTGGATTTTGCGAATCGCGGCTAAGCAGGACATCACCATCAATCTTTACCATCTCATGGATTTTGGTAAAGGTAGGTTTACCATGACCGTCTCCAACACTGGTGACATCGTCCACTCCATGAACGAGCTTATCCCCATTGCACTCCGTTGCCTAAAGGAGCCTGCATAATGCGCGGCGAGCACCTCGTCACCGTGGCGAATAACCGGGTTAAATTCAAACTGAACATCCGTCGTAACCTGACCATCCTTCAAGGCCACAGCGCAACCGGCAAAACGACCCTTCTTGAGCTTATCG
>CAKUGM010000107.1 GCA_934654625.1 uncultured Collinsella sp.
GCTTAATGCAGTCGTCAAACTGGCCACGCATATAGGCAATGCGCTTGGCATCGACATCGTATTTGTCGTTATACGGCACATCGATCATGATCACGGGAATACCGAGCATCTTGCCGATGTTCTCATACCAGTTCATCATGCAGTTACAAATGTTGTTGCAGCACAAAACGAAATCAGGCAGCGGCATTTCACGCTCGCCGTTCGGGCATTTTCCCAGGTCGGCGTATGCCATCGAAATACGTGCGTACGCACACAGGTCGTTAGAGAAACCTAGGTCGCCTTCGGCGTGCTCAAGCATGGCTAGGCTGCCACCTTTTGCGGAAATCGCAGCGGCTTGGCTTTCCGGATATACGCAATGCAAGCCGAGAGTCTCAGGAATCTCCTGCGGAAAGTTCGACGAAATCCAACCAACCTTCTCACCGCGAGCTTTCGCTTCAATAGCGCTCTCATACACGTTGTCAGCGATATTCGCGAGAACTTTCTTCGCGGGAAGCTTCTCGGGTGCCTCTTTTATTTCTTCGGCCATATTTCCCCCTTTACTTGGTTACAGCCGCTCATAGAAGGCGAAGGAGCGACAGGCGCAGTTCCGCACGAGCCGAGCAACATCCAATATGCTGTTCGGTCGAGCTCAGAACTGTTTGAGCACTGCGCCCCCTTCGTCTTCTATGGGCATAAGAATTCGTTCATCGAATTCATTGGAAACAAGCAGGCTTACCGGGCAAATCGAAACGGAATGCTCGATTGCCCATCTCGCACGCTTGAACGGGAATCGCTACTTGCGCTCGCCCTGCTTAGCGATGCCGGCCTCTTCGAGTTCCTTAATCTCGGCGTCGGTATAGCCAAGGCCCTTCAGAACCTCTTCGGTGTCTTCGCCCAGAAGCGGCGCCTTGTCGTAGTTCGGCAGCGGAGTGTCAGACATATCAATCGGGGTGCGAACCAAAGCCTTGGGGCCACGCGGGTAATCCATCTCATAGAACACGTCGTTTGCCCAAGCCTGCTCGTCCTTGGAGACCTCTTCGTAGGTCTTGCATGCGGCGAACGGAATATCAAGCTCGGTCAGAATGGGAATCCACTCTTCCATGGTCTTCTGCTGGAAGCCTTCCTGAACCAAATCGTAGGCTTCACCGAGGCGGCCGGCTTCCTGAATCTTCTTCTGATCATTCATCACAGGATCGTCGAGGACATCCTCGCGGCCAATCGCCTTCATGATGAGCGGCCAATAGATGGAGAAGTTCGGGCCCATGACCTGCAGGAAGCGGTCATCCTTGGTTTTCACGGCAGGCTGATAAGGCAGCGGATTCTCGCGACGGTCAAATGGGTAGTTGACGCCATGGAACTCGGTGCCGTACTGGGCACCCTGAATCTGGAACGACTGAACCCAAATAGCGGTGTGCAGAAGATTGGTGGAAACGTTCTCGCCCTTACCAGTCTTAGCGGCACGATAGAGCGCGCCCAGAACGCCAGCGGTCAGCGCGAGAGCGGCCTGATGGTCGCCCAAGGCGGGAATCAGGTTCGAAGGAACGGTACCCTTCTGATACAGCGACCCCGACCAGCCGGAACGAGCAAAGAACGCGGTGTAGTCAAAGCCGGGCAGATCCTTGTCGGGGCCTTTGTCGCCATAGCCCGTGAGACTTGCATAAATGAGCTTGGGGTACTTGACCTTCAACTCGTCATAAGTGAGGTTCTGGCGTGCGAGCGCGCCGGGGCGCCAGTTGGTCAGGAAAACGTCAGCGTCATCAAGGAGCTTGAACAGCACTTCTTTGCCCTTAGGCTGACGAAGGTCCAGTACGATACCCTTCTTGTTGGCGTTTTCAAGGTCGAAGTTGGTGTCTTCGTGCGGGTCGGACGGACGGCCCTCGTTCGGAGCAGTGAAGCGCAGATTGTCACCCTTAGCAGATTCGATCTTGATAACTTCGGCACCCATGTCGGCAAGAATACGGCCAACAGCAGGAACAGCGATGAACGTCGCCATTTCAACGACCTTCACGCCATCGAGCGGACGCTTAACGTCTTCCATGTTTCCTCCTAAAAGAAAATCCCCTTATGGTCCGGATTCATGTCTCATCCGGACACTTTGCATTGTGGATTGTGTGAAGGAGAAGTTCATTAGACGGAAACACAGCGCATCTAACGCCATTTAGACAAATTCGCGATATGACTAATTGAAAGGCCTTGAGAACCACGCTTCCATTATTGACCAGAATATATTCAGGGCTGAAATGTGGCAGATTCGCGTTACGACACCTTTAAG
>CAKUGM010000108.1 GCA_934654625.1 uncultured Collinsella sp.
TGGCATACAAAGCGCTTGCCAAGGAGGTGACGGAGAATGAGAGAGTACGGCAGCAACATCAATCTGCCCTCACTCGATAATCTCTTTTCGAGTGAGCAGGAGCGGCAGGACGCAAAATTAGAGAAAATCCAAATTTTGCCGCTGACGGAACTGCATCCCTTTCGGAATCACCCTTTTCAAGTCCGTGACGATGACGAAATGGACAAAATGGTGGACAGTGTCAAGGAATACGGTGTCATGACCCCGGCCATTGTCCGCCCCCGGAAAGATGGTGGGTATGAAATTGTAGCGGGCCACCGCCGCTGTCATGCCAGCCAGCGGGCTGGCGTGGAGACTATGCCCTGCATCGTGCGGGATATGGACGATGATACTGCTATTATTCTGATGGTGGACAGTAACTGCCAACGAGAGCATATTTTGCCGAGTGAAAAGGCGAAAGCGTATCAGATGAAGCTGGAAGCTGTAAAGAGAAAGGCCGGTAGACCGTCAAAAAATAATTCGGCCCAAGTTGGGCCGAATTTATGGGCTTCTGAAAAAGTTGCAGCTGATGCAGGAGAAAGTAGGTCACAGGTAAAAAGATTTATTGCATTGAACAACCTCACGCCAGCTTTAATGCAGATGGTAGATGCGGGCCGTCTGAAAACGACACCCGCCGTAGAACTTAGCTACCTTACCCCAGAAGAACAAGAGGACTTCCTCTCTTATATGGAATCCGAGGGCTGTACTCCTTCACTGTCACAAGCACAAAAACTCAAGGAGGCCAGCAAGGAAAGCGTACTGACACTAGAAAAAATCCAGCATATTATGGCCGCCAAACCGCCCAGTGTAAAGCCGCGTGACCCGCAGCTTATGATTCCCGTTGCAAAAGTTGAACGATACTTTCCGAAAGGCTTTACAAGCGACCAGATGCAGCAGGTTATCGTAAAACTGCTGGAAAACTACGCCCGTGCCCACCAGCACGGCAGCAGATGAGGGGGACACCGATGACGAGATTATTAGTTGTTGAACCCAGCTACTGCCCTTATCAAGCGGGTTTTTCCAGTGCGGCGACTGCGGTTTCCGAGGTAATCGAGGGTGAAAGCCAAATTCTAAAACCGTTTGGCACACCTCGCATCGGGCTGATATGCAGCAAAGCCCAAAGCCGGCTGAAATATAACAGACAGGTCAATGACGAGGGAATTACCGTGCGCGGGCGATTTCTCATCTGCGGGCTAAATGGTGATAAAGTCGTGGGCTTATCCAAAGACCAAGCAGACCGATACAGCCGTCTACTTTTTCTACCGCAAGTCGAAGATATGGCAAGCGGTGAACTGCCCGCCGCAAAGGTACGCCCGCAGGATGAACGCTACGGGAACAAACTATCTTTTTGGGAAAGGTTGGAAAGATAATGGAAGAAAAGACAGATAAAGTAGTCGGCTACATCGAATATCTCGGTGCAGGCGGGATGATCGGTGAAATCGTTCCTTACACAAGCGTGGAAAAATTCAAGGATGAAATTCTGGATTCCTTGGATTGTGGGCGGCCAGTGACACCGGTTGTATTCTCAGATGAACTGGATGAGCCACTCCAATTTGATTCAGACACCTATTTTCCGTGGGGATTTCGCAGCGAAAAGCGAGTGCAAATCCCTTATGAAATCTATCAAACTAACAGGCGAGACCTTGTTTTTATGGAGTATTCTCCTGCGAGGCTCGCTGCCGGAGCAAAGGACTACGAACTCGTGTACAAGGGGCAGATGGAGCGTTGGGAAACGCTGGACAGCATTTATTCACGGCATAATCGGGATGACCGTCCAAACGCCAAAAGTATGCGTTCCGTCTCTGTCAGCGATATTATTGTGACACACAAAGATAACGAGACACACGCTTTTTATGTTCAGCCGATTGGGTATAAGCAGGTAGATAACTTGTTGCCGGAACTTGAAAATGCCACACTGTCAAAAGCAGAACAGCACGAGCGATAAGGAGCAGCCTATGGCCAAATACGAAAATATCCGTGCGCTTGCCAAAAAGCAACTGCAAGCCGTCACGGAGAGCAGTGACCGTTGGAAAGCATTTTTGCGGACAGCGGCCATTGCTTATAATTATAGTTTCCCGAACCAGCTTTTGATTCACGAGCAAAGCCCCACCGCCACAGCCGTGGCCGACATAGC
>CAKUGM010000109.1 GCA_934654625.1 uncultured Collinsella sp.
GCCTTGGCGAAGTGACCAGCCATGGGCTTGTTCACGTTCTTGGCCTTGATGTCGCCGAAACCGATCTGGACGGCGTTGTAGCCGTCGGTCGCCTCAGATTTAACCTGCGAGACGGTGCAGGGGCCAGCCTGGATGACCGTGACGGGAACGATATTATCGTCCTCGTCCCAAACCTGGGTCATGCCGATCTTCCGGCCGAGAATCATGTTGATCATGTACGATCTCCAACTCTCGGTGGTCTTGGGACAATGTGAACGCCCCTTGCGTTCACCCCTAGAGGACCACAACTGATACGTGTGGTTGTCGACTTTGAATTCACCAAAACCCGAGCTCAGGCAGCAACCCTTGGTGCCCAAACATGCGATTGGCAGAATCCTCCCTCGACGCGCACTGTTGTTTAGTATACACAGGTATGCGCGTCTTCAAGCTTTCATCACAATGTTTTCCCTGCTCAAGCAAAGAATCGCGTTATTTAGGCACAACTGCGTCCATAAGACCCCGCTCCCGGGCGTATCCATAGGCCGATTCAGGCATATTTCCACGGCCGTTACATGACTTCGAGCAATGTGAATATCCCGGAAGCCTCATCGTAGGAGAACTTGAGCACACAGCAGTTGGGGAGCGTGCAGCGAGGTTCCACCTCGCCTGGGCGTTTTGCAGCAAGGTAGAACTGCAGCACAGCCGATCCATGAGAAACCGCCAGAAGCGTCTCAACACTTTCAGAATCCAACAGGCCCCGGATACCGCGAATCATACGGGCGCGAAGCTCGATGCTCCCCTCTCCGCCATACCGGACAAGATCCTCCTCGGGATTCCAGACATCGGCCGGAACATCCGCCATGGGGCCGCGCTCGAACTGACCGTAGTTGCGCTCTTCAAGGTCCCGGCACGTCTCGACATCCGGCAACGAGACGCCAAGTCCCTCGCACAAATCATCGCGGACGATGCAGCAAGTTCGATACGCACGCCCTAACGGAGAAGCCACGATACGATCTGGCCGTACGTCATGCTGGACAAGCTTACTTGCTGCCTCATGTGCCTGGGCCTCCCCTGCCGCCGTCAGCGGCGAGTCACACTGCCCCTGCACGATCTTTTGGACGTTAAACTCGGTCTGTCCATGCCTCATCAGATACAACGTCTTCATGCCGCAACGGTCCTTTCTGCCCATCTTAAGCGCATATCGCTACGATAACGCAAAAAGCCCCGCCGCCTAAAGGCAACGGGGCTTTGCAACATCGCTTATACGAGATGGAGCTTAGAGCTTGATCTCGATGTCGACGCCGGCGGGAAGGTCGAGGCGCATGAGCGAATCGACGGTGCCGCTGGTAGGGTCGAGGATGTCGATGAGGCGCTTGTGGGTGCGCATCTCGAACTGCTCACGGGAGTCCTTATCCACGTGCGGCGAGCGGATAACCGTGTAGAGGTTGCGCTCGGTGGGCAGGGGGATGGGGCCGGAAACGCGGGCACCGGTCTTCTGAGCGGTGTCGACGATGAGCTTCGCGGACTGGTCCACGACCTCGTGATCATAGCCCTTGAGGCGGATCCTGATCTTCTGGCTAGACAACGTATACCTCCAAATGGATGCGAGAATCTCTCGCTTAATAACCTACGTGCGGCGAAGGCTTAGGCCTGGCCACCGTTCTTGCTGACGACCTCTTCCACAATGGACTTGGGAGCGGGCTCGTAAGAGTCGAACTGCATCGTGTAGGATGCACGGCCCTGGGTCTGGGAGCGAAGGTCGGTAGCATAGCCGAACATCTCGCCCAGGGGCACCTTAGCGCGGATGAGCTTGGTGTTCTTGCGGTCCTCCATGCCCTCGATGTTGCCACGACGGCTGGAGATGTTGCCCATGACGTCGCCCATGTACTGCTCGGGGGTCTCAACCTCAACAGCCATGACCGGCTCGAGGAGGACAGGATCGGACTTCTTGAGGGCGTCCTTGATAGCCATGGAACCGGCGATCTTGAAGGCGGCCTCGGAAGAGTCGACCTCGTGGTAGGAGCCGTCGAACAGGGTGACCTTCACGTCGAGGACGGGGAAGCCAGCGATAACACCGGTCTGCAGTGCCTCCTGGAT
>CAKUGM010000110.1 GCA_934654625.1 uncultured Collinsella sp.
CAAAACAGGCAATCGCCCGAGCACGGCCAAGGCTTGGTGATGACGGTAATGGTCGCCACGCCCGACGCCGTGCGGCGCGGCTTCATGCGCAGGACCTGCATCAGGCGCTGTTCAAGCTCGGGCGTGACATTCCACGTGGACCACCGCTCGTTGTCTTCGCGTTTGACGCGTTGATAGAAGGGCAGCAGGCGGCGTTTTGCAAGCATGCGTTTGTCGGCGCCCTCGCGACGCGCCTCGGCATGTATCAGTTTGACGAGCGCCTTGTCATCCACGGTCTCACCGCGACGCAGAACCTCGAGTATGTTCAAGATAATCTGTTCCATGCCCCCATTGTAAAGGCAAAGGCGCCGGAGCCGACCACGGCCCCGACGCCTCCATCAAAGAGCGCAGCTATCTTTACTGACCTCCAGAGACCGCCCGTTACTCCGGATCAAACGACATGCCTCCCGACCCGACCTCAAAACGATACATGGCGGACTTATCGCCGTTATCGAATTCATGGTTCAAAACCGTCTCGCCATCGTAGCCAAGCGGAAGGAAATCGCTCTCAAAGTCGCCGCTGCCCAGAGCAAGGCTCGCCTTAAAGCCCGTAGAATTCGGAACCGTTATCTCAACATCGCCCGAGCCCACACTCACGTCCATCGACTTCGCGGGAGCCTGATACAGCTCAAGCGTCGCATCGCCCGAACCGACCTCGGCATTCAGGGCGTCGGTTACGGTGCCCACAAAATCAACGCCACCCGAATCCAGCGTTAGATTCAGGTCGTGGCACGCAATGCCCGTGACCGTCAGGTCTCCCGACCCCACATTCGCCGTAATGCCCACCAGGTTATCCGCAACATCTCGCGGCAGTTCAATGGTGACCGTGCGGTCGATTGCGCGTTCGTCATCGCAATCGAATTGGCTAATCTTGAGCGTAGAGCCTTTGACCTCGGCCAGATTCTGAGTCGCCGCATCTGTGGCGGAGGCTCCTTTTGCTACGCGACCGCTTTCGATGACGCGCACCTGCCCGCCGGAAACGTTTTTGACCTCGACCGTGCCCGACGTCACATCCAGGTCAAGGGACTGGAGCGTATCGGCATTAAAGGTCGCACTCGAAAGTTGCTGAGGCCGAGCGGAATAGTTACCGTCATCCGAGAGATCAACCTCGTCAAACACCTCATCCAAGTCAGACAGATCGGCAGACAGGATACTGCTCGTTGTTTGCACGTTATAGGAATGAAGGAACAGCTGTGAAAGGCCAAGGATGAGCACAATGATGAGCACAAACGCTCCGATGCCAACGCCCAGGCGTACCTTCGATTCATGCGAGAGCTTCATCGCGCATCACCTTCTTTGGAAAGCGGCTCAGTGGTGGTCGCGGTGGCCACGTCAGTATCAGTCGCAGCGGAAACGTCCTGCGTCTGAGCCTTAGTCGACACCGGTGCCGGACCAATCTGAATATCCCCGCGCGCCCAATCGCCATCAAGTGCACGCGCCACCCAGCGATAGATGGGAATCGTAAAGAAGACCAGCGCGGCAGCAAAGGGACCGACATTTAACAGGAACATCAGCAAGAAGAACAGCAGCCAGCAAACGGCCCAATACGGAAACGACTGGAAGGGGCCCTTCACTGGGGTCGGGTTGGCCGCACCGGCGCCTGTCACTTGCGCCGTCGCGGCGCTGGCGGCCTGCGCGCTCCAGCTTGCCGCCTGCGCTGCCTTGGCTGCCGCATCACTCGCCTGCGTCGCGGCCTCGGTAGCGCGTGCTGCCGCCTCGTGGGCGCGGGCACGCTCCGCCGCCTCGGCCTCGCGCTGACGGGCGCGGTCCTCGTTCTCAAACTCGATATCATCCTCAATCTCGTCACTCGGATTGAGCAGCTCGTCCAGGCTCACGCCATAGAGCTTGGCGAGCGAAATCAGATTCTCGGTATCGGGCGAGCTCTCCGCGCGCTCCCATTTACTGACCGCCTGACGCGAGAGACCCAGCTTTCGCGCCAACCCCTCCTGGCTAAAGCCCTTGCTGCGGCGAAGGTCGGCGAGCCGCTGCGCAGTTTCTACATTCATGGTTCCTCCTATGCTTTT
>CAKUGM010000111.1 GCA_934654625.1 uncultured Collinsella sp.
CGTCCAGGTGGTTCGTGGGCTCGTCGAGCAGCAGCAGGTCGGGAGCCTCAAGCAGCAGCTTGCACAGGGCCACGCGGCGACGCTCGCCGCCGGAGAGCACGTTCACGGGCATGTCGGAATCAGGCAGCTGGAGAGCATCCATGGCCTGACCGAGCTTGGAATCGATATCCCAGCCGTCGGCGGTATCGATCTCGTCTTGCAGGGTGGCCATCTCCGCCATAAGTGCGTCCATGTCGCACTCGGGATCGCACATCTCCTCGCCGATCTTATTGAAACGATCGACCTTGGCGATGAGGTCGCCAAACGCCATGCGCACGTTCTCGATGACGGTCTTGTCCTCGTCGAGCGGCGGCTCCTGCTGAAGAATGCCCACGGTATATCCAGGGGTGAGCTTGGCGTCGCCGTTGGAAACCTCCTCGATGCCCGCCATGATCTTGAGCAGGGTCGACTTACCCATGCCATTGGGACCCACGACGCCGATCTTCGCACCCGGGAAGAAGCTCAGGGTCACATCGTCAAGAATGACCTTGTCGCCATGCGCCTTGCGCGCCTGATACATAGAGTAGATAAACTCGGCCACTTTCACACTCCGTTAGCTCGGGTTTTTATGTTTCTTACGCCAGGTATTGTCGCATGCCGCCGTCAGCGTCCCCACCTGCGCCCCACGCGCATACCGAAAGACCACGGGTTGACATCCGTTTGTTAACCATCGGCATATGGTGCGAATCGCGTTGCATCAAGAGTATCCTGATGGCTTGTCGCAAATCAGAAAGATGCCCGAAAGGAAGTCCCTCGTGCCCGGACTGGGAACTCTCATTAACGTCGTCCTTATTATCACAGGCGGTGTCGCAGGCCTCATCGGCGGAAGGTTCATCACCGCTCGCGTGCAAGATGCCCTGCTCAAAGCATCTGCCCTTTGCGTTTTGTTCATAGGCCTGTCCGGCGCATTGGAAAAGATGCTCGTCCTCGAAGACGGAAAGCTTACGAGCACAGGATCGGCCATGATCATCGTCTCGTTTGCTGCCGGAGCGCTCATGGGCGAGGCGCTCAATCTGGAGCGACGCATGGAGCGGCTTGGCGAATGGTTGCGCGACCGTTTTGCGAATGGAGCCGAAGGCGGATTTGTCGACGCCTTCGTCACGGCATCCCTCACCGTGTGCATCGGTGCCATGGCAATTGTGGGGTCTATTCAAGACGGCATCCTTGGCGACTGGTCAACACTTGCCCTCAAAGGCGCACTCGACTGCATCATCGTGTGCGCCATGACCGCCTCGATGGGACGCGGCGCCATCTTCTCGGCCTTGCCGGTAGGCGTGTTCCAAGGAACGATCACCCTACTTGCGCGCTTTATCCAGCCCATCATGACCGCAAGTGCGCTAAACAACCTCTCGCTCGTAGGTTCCATGCTCATCTTTTGCGTAGGTGTGAACCTCATCTGGGGCAGGACATTCAAAACAGCGAATCTCTTACCCGCCGTCGTCGTGGCAGTCCTTTGGGCCCTGGTACGCGGAGCGTAACTATCGTCGGCTAGAAGAGAGCTATCACAACGACCATCTCCCCGCATTGCTCCATATAAGGTACCTATGAAATTATTCTCTGAGCCGTCCGAGCGCTAAAATTTCCGCAGGTAGATTGTCCGAGCCATCCGAGCGTTATACAAATATCCGAGCATTTTACTTAAAGTAGGATATTCGTAGGATATTACAGACCCCCCTCTAGGTAATAAAAAAAGCCCCTCCCGGCGCAATGCCGAGAGGGGTGAAAGAGGGGCTAATAAACAAGCATTCCGCAACCCGTGGACACGCAGAATATAAGCGCCGTGAGCCATCCCAGGATAGCCAAGAGATAGAGCAAATCGAACTTCGTCACTTGAAGAACGTCCCTTCGTTGAGTTTGCGCTGCATCGTCTTAATCGTGGGAGACTTCCAGTCGAGCTTGCCGTCTTTCTTCTCAGCCCCCGAACCGTGCTTCATGCCCCACGCAATAAGCGCGTTGATGGTGTCGGGGCCTAGGATGCCGTCTTGCGTAAGTCCGAA
>CAKUGM010000112.1 GCA_934654625.1 uncultured Collinsella sp.
CGTTGGGGAAGTGAAACTCCCCCGTGGAAATGCAGCAGAACGCCACGCTTTCCAAGTTGTTTTCCGCTGCCAGCGCCAAGCAGGAGCGGTAGCAGGAAGCCAGCAGTTCCCGGTCACGCTGCGTCACACGCCCGTTGATAATCGGTCCGACCGTATGCAGGACATACTTGCAGGGCAGATTGAACGCCGGGGTGATTTTTGCACGCCCGGTCGGTTCGGGGCAGCCCTGCTGTTCCATCAGCTCCGCACAGGCAAGCCGCAGTTCCACACCCGCAAAGGTGTGAATGGCGTTGTCGATGCAGCGATGGTTCGGAACATAGCAGCCGGTCATACCGCTGTTGGCGGCGTTGACGATGGCGTCGCATTGCAGCGTGGTAATATCGCCCTGCCAGAGATACAGCCCCGGCTGAATGGGTGCAAGGTCAGCTGCATTGGTAATGCCCTTTGCCGCGGTTTCGCCTTGCAGATAGGCGTCCTGCATTTGCAAAAAATCCGCCTCTGCGTGTTGCGGCGCACGAAGATTCATCAGTCCCCGCAAAAGCTGCCGCTGTCTCTCCGGCTCTGCCGGAATACCCAAATCCCGATATTCCGGGTTTTCTTTCAAAAGCGACTGAATGAGAAACAGCCTTTTCTCGCTCTGGTTCATAGTCAACCCCTCTTTTCGATCACCTGCTTGGGGCAGGTTTCCGCACACCGCCCGCAGTGCAAGCAATGGTGTTGGTCAATCACCACAGGCTTCTTGGTAATGTCGATGCACTTCTGCGGGCAGACGGAATAGCACAGCTTGCAGCCGATGCAGCCCTCGCCCACATAGTAACCCAATGCTTCCCGTGCAGCCTTGCCGATGGAGAAACCGTCCCGGACGATGTGCGCCGGGTCGCTGATGTCAAAATACTCGCCGTCCGCTTCGTACAGGCAAAACACCTCTAACGCACTGCGGGTATCGCCGGGATAGATGGACTGCATATAAGTGTTTTTCTCGAAGATCTCATTCAGCTTTTCGCTGCCGATGTTTTTGATCTTACCCCGCAGGGAGATTGAGATTTTGTTCTTAGTGGCAGACAGGGCAATGTAGCCTTGCTCCATGAGTTGGGCATAGAAGGCCTTTCCTTTGGCGGTGAGAAAATACACGCCCTGCTCGTCACTGAGCATCATGTCGATGACACGGGTCTGGGGATGTCCGTCTGCGCCGATGGTGGCAATGGTGGTGGAGTGGATATCTTCCACCAGTAATTTCAAATAATCTTGTTTCGTCATACCATCAACGACCTTTCAGAATCGGCGTAAGTCTTTTATATGTTAGCATGGTAAAACCGCCGATGACAAGTCCTTTCAGAATGTTGAAGGGCAAGGCATTGAACAGCACAATGTCCAGCTTTGTGCGGATGAAGGGCAGGAACGCGCCGAAAGAGGCGATCAGCTGATCCAGCGGCATGAAGGTTTCAAACAGTGGCAGCAGGATGAAGTAGTTCGCCAGCGCTGCGGCAATGCCCATCGCAAGGCTGGCAGCGACACAGGCAAGCAGTGCCGTTTTCTTGGTTTTGCGGTGTTTATAAATAACCCCGGCAGCGACTACATAAGAAGCGCCCATCAGAAAGTTGGCGATCTCTCCTATGCCTCCGGTGGAGGTGGTCAGAAGCTGCAAGGTGTTTTTGACAAGTTCAATAAGCAGACCGGAGATCGGTCCGAAGGCAAAGGCTCCGATCAGTGCCGGGAAGTCTGACAGGTCCATCCTTGCAAAGGACGGAGACAGCGGCACGGGAAATTCCACAAAGGCAAGGACATACGCCATTGCGGAAAGCAGGGCGGTCATCGTGATGGTACGGATATTGAGGGCGGCAGCGCGTTTCGGCTGCTGCATGGTAACGGTGCGGTTCATAATGCTCCTATCTTGAGGATATGCTTGGATTTGAAACAGCCCCACAGGACGGGTTTTCCTGCGGGGCTGCTTCCTCATATCTTCT
>CAKUGM010000113.1 GCA_934654625.1 uncultured Collinsella sp.
ATGGGGAAGTCGCCCATGAAGACGAGCTGCTCCTTGATCTCGCCGGTCTCCTTGTTGGTGAGACGGACGTCGGTCAAAAGCGGCGCCTGATAGGTCATATCCTTCTCGCGGCACTCCTCCACCGTGTGGGCGGGGTCGCCAAACTGATGCTCGCCGAACGTAACCTCAAGGACATGATTGGAGCTCTGGATAGGGCTCGACTCCTTGAAGGCCTCGCGCAGGCCCTCATCCATAAAACGCTGGAAGGACTGCTTCTGAACGGAAATGAGGTTGGGCAGTTCCATGGCCTCGGGAATCTTCCCGAAGTTGACGCGGGTGCGCTCTGTTGCCGTAACGGCTTGGGTAGTGTTCTGCACCAGGTGTTTCCTCCTTCGCGGGAACGCGGTTGGTCGGCACAGCGTTGTGCCAGTTATCGCAATCTATTAGTTTAGCAGGAGACTTCCGTTGAGCAAGAAAAGTCTTGACTCATAGGGCTCTTTAGAGTAGCAAAAAAGTTATTCATTAAATGCGCTGGTAAACGGCCGTATATCGAACATACGTTCATGGGTTTCTGATGAACGCTTCACCATGTTGAAATAGCAAGCACATTTCGGTAAACGAAAAACGGGACCGCCGAGGCGATCCCGTTCGCATATCAGATCTATTGGTCGAAACCGCAAACGCTTCCCTAGCGAGTGAGGCCGCCGCGTTCGTCGATAGCGTCCCAGAAGTCGCTCGCAAAGCGAGGATCGGTTGCAGCCATAAGGGCATTGGTTGCCATCCAACCGGAAGGCGTGCCCGTATCGTAACCGGAAAGCGGGTCGATCACGACGGCATACATGGCCTCGCGGTCAAGGCTGCGCGCCATGGCGTCGGTGAGCTGGATCTCGCCGCCCTTGCCGGCCTGCTGATCGGCCAGAAGGTCCATGACGAGCGGGCTCAAAAGATAGCGGCCCACGATGTAGAGGTTAGAGGGGGCCGCCTCGGGAGCGGGCTTCTCCACCAAACCGCCGATGCGCCACACGGCACCCGGCTCGGCGTCTGCCACGTCCTCGCAGCCCTCGAGCGAGCCCACGCGGTCGCCCGCGATAACGCCGTAGCGCGAAACCTCATCGGGAGCGCAGGCAGCGACAGCGATGACGGATGCGCCGCCGTGCTCGGCAGAAACGGCGAGCATCTTGTTGCAGATGTCGCGGTTGGGAACTACATAGTCGCCCAGAAGAACGAGGAAATTCTCGCCGGCGACGGCATCGGAAGCAGAGCGGATGGCATGGCCCAGGCCCTTGGGTTCGTACTGGTAGCGGAAGTCTACCGGCATGTTGCCAGCGTTGGCAACGGCGTCGGCATACTCGGACTTGCCGCGCTCGCGCAGAAGGTTCTCGAGGGAGCGATCGGGCTGGAAATAGCTCAAAAGCTCAGGCTTTCCCGGAGACGTGACGATAATGGCGCCGTCGACCTCCTCGGGCTCGAGCGCCTCCTCGACAACATACTGGATAACGGGCTTATCGAGAACCGGCAGCATCTCCTTAGGAGTGCATTTGGTGCCGGGCAAGAAGCGGGTGCCGAGGCCCGCAGCGGGGATGATGGCCTTCATGAGTAGGTGGAATCCTTTCGCAGCAGCGCCACACAGGCGCGCGAATATCTGCAAAAGGGTATCGCATCGCCCCTCCACGCACTTCGAAAGCATGTGAAAACCGCAGGGAATCCACTGCGGCGCCGAAAATTCAAAGCGCAGGTACAATCCCCCACCTCCGGCAAGCCACTCCCCTGCCGCCCCGCCCGCAAGCAAAAGAAAGCGAACGTTGCAGTCGACACGCATGAAAAACGGGGCCCGCGAAAACGCGGACCCCGTCGATGTCACACGGTGGCGACGAAACTACATGCTCGATAGGAGCAGAAGTTACTTGAGGGTGACAGCAGCGCCAGCAGCCTCGAGCTTCTCCTTGGCAGCCTCGGCGTCCTCCTTCTTGGCACCC
>CAKUGM010000114.1 GCA_934654625.1 uncultured Collinsella sp.
CCTCCGTGCCTGCGCACGTCGACATGATGGGTCTCATCGGCATGGGCAACAACCCCATGGTCGGTGCCACCGTCGCTTGTGCTGTTGCCGTCGAGGAGGCTCTCAACGCCTAATTAACAGGTGTTTGCCTTCGCTCTTCTGAGCAACCGAAGCCGTCGTCCCCTTTTGGGGCGACGGCTTTTTCTTTACAAATCGGGAATCCCATAAACAAGAAAAGCTCCTCGGCATGACACCGAGGAGCCCCCAGAATCGCATCAAGAGAGTCGACACACCAAGCAATGGTTATTTACGAGGCAAAATCTTCTCACGCAAGCTCTTAAGATTCTCAAGCGCCGCAAGAAGCGTTTCGTCCTTCTTGGCAAAATGAAAACGGATGAGATGGTTCACCGGTTCACGGAAGAAACTCGAGCCCGGCACGGCACCGACCTTAACCAAGCGTGCCAGATCCTCGCAGAACTCAAGATCGCTGTCATAGCCGAACTCGCTGATGTCCATCATCACATAGTAAGCGCCCTCGGGCGTGTTGTGAGTCAGGCCTATCTCGTCGAGTCCCCCGCAGAAAAGATCGCGCTTATGCGTGTAGAGCTCTAAGACCTCGTCATAATAGCTCTGATCGAACTTCAAGGCGCACACCACGGCTTCCTGCAAAGGCGCCGCAGCACCAACCGTTAAAAAGTCGTGCACCTTTTTGATACGATCCGTAATCTCCGGCGAGGCGATGGTGTACCCCAGACGCCAACCCGTGATCGAATACGTCTTGGAGAGAGACGAGCAGCTGATGGTGCGCTCGAACATCCCCGGAATGCTCGCCATATAGGTATGCTGATGAGGGGCATAGACGATATGCTCGTAAACCTCATCGGTAATGCAATATGCATCGTATTTCTTGCACAAGCTCGCGATGAACTCAAGTTCCTCGCGTGTAAAGACCTTGCCGCAGGGGTTAGAAGGGTTGCAAAGGACAATGGCCTTGGGCTTATTGTCCCGAAAGGCGCTCTCCAGTACACCCCGATCGAAGTCGAATGAAGGCGGATTGAGCGGCACGTAGACGGGATGCGCACCCGAAAGGATCGTGTCGGCGCCGTAGTTCTCGTAAAAGGGGCTAAAGATGACCACTTTATCGCCCGGGTTGGTAACGGTCATCATCGCAGCCATCATGGCCTCGGTGGAGCCGCAGGTGACAACGACATTCGTGTTGGGATCGATGGGAATGCCCATATAGCGTGACTGCTTCTCGGCAAGTGCATCGCGCATGGCCTGGGCTCCCCAGGTAATGGAATACTGGTGATAGCGAGGCTCGGGATTTTTTGAAACCTCTTCGAGCTTTTTGAGAAGCTTCGCAGGCGGATCGAAATCTGGAAACCCCTGTGAAAGATTGACCGCATCGTATTGAAGTGAAACGCGCGTCATGCGGCGGATAACAGAATCGGTAAAGCTGGCAGTACGGTCAGACAAAGACTGCATTATTGCCCCCTCGCTAGTGTGAACGGGCTGAGTGTACTCCCAAAAGCAGGTTTGCACACGCATAGAAGCGCTTGGAATAAACCCGAAACATCCTTGACGGAGGAGGCATGTTCGCGCGCATTAAGATGCCGTGCAGGCAACGGAGACAAATGGCGTGGGTACCGAAGCAGGGCAGCATACCTCCCTGCCCCAGAGAGTCCTGGCGCAACTGTATGAAACACCACCGCGCAAGCGGGTAAATCGATAATAAAAAAGCTCCGAATACGGAGCTTGAAAAATCGGATGGTGGACCGTCAGGGATTCGAACCCTGGACCTTGGGATTAAGAGTCCCCTGCTCTAGCCAGCTGAGCTAACGGTCCAAATAAAAAACTCCAATACAATTACTGGAGCTAATCTATAAGGATGGTGGACCGTCAGGGATTCGAACCCTGGACCTTGGGATTAAGAGTCCCCTGCTCTAGCCAGCTGAGCTAACGG
>CAKUGM010000115.1 GCA_934654625.1 uncultured Collinsella sp.
AATTGGCAGACGCGCTACTTTGAGGGGGTAGTGTTCACAAGACGTATGGGTTCAAGTCCCATCGACCGCACCATTTGAAACATCAAGCTCAGATTCATATCTGAGCTTTTTCTGTATCTATGCAGTTGTAGATCTGGAGGGAAATCATGATGCGACATGTTCTGGCGGCGCTCTTTCTGCCGCTCTTACTGGTGATGCTCCTGCTCTGCCCGGCACGCGCCATGGCGGCCACAGGCGAACAGGAGCTCGAGCTCGCCTCCTCGCTCGTGGCGATGGCCTCGTACTCGGATGAGCTCAGTCTGCTCGCGCGCGAGTGGCTCAGAGAGACGGGCTGGCAGTTCCGGAGCCAGACGACGTCGACGTCTCTGGCGCAGGGGCGCTATCATCTCGTGGTGAAAGAATTGCCCGATGGCCGCCGCGCTGTCCTGCTGGCCTTCCCCGGCACCGAGAATGTCAGCGACGCGAAGGTCGACCTGCGCACGGTGTCCGTGCCGTTCGGCGGCTCCACGGTCGAGGAATTCCGGACCATCGCAGAGCAGGACCGCCATGCGACAGCGTATCCGCTCGTCCACAAGGGCTTCGACGACTATACGATGACGGCGCTGTTCCACGATCCCATCGAGTCCGCTGAGGATGGGGGAAATAAAGCGGTGGGGCAGACCATGGGAGAGGCGCTTGCTGCGGAGCTCCGCGAGCATCCGGAAGAGATTTTCTGTTTGACGGGGCATAGCCTCGGCGGTGCGGCCGCTATCCTGACGGCTGCCCGTCTCAGCGATATGGGCGTTCGCCCAGAGCAGCTGCGCGTCATTACGTTCGGCTCACCGGCTGTCGGCAATACGGCCTTCGCGCGGCGCTACGAGAAGCGCATGCAGCTCACGCGCATCGTCGTGGCGGGGGATCCGGTAGCGGCAGCTCTGCAGTCGCTCGGCACGCGCTACGTGCAGTTCGGAACGCGCACGGTCTGGAAGCAGGACCGCAGCTCAGCCCGCTTCGAGCACGAGATGGTCGTCTACCTCGACAAGGCCCTGCGCCATTATCTGGCGGACGATGGTGCGGATACGTCCAACGCTGAGACTGACGATATTGCCTGGGGTGTCCTGGACAGCCAGCCGAAGGCCATCTCTGGCGGCATCCTGGTCGCTGCGCCGACACTTGAACTCGACCCACTCGTTGCAGACGATGCTGCGGTTGATGCAAAGGCCTTGCAGGGAGCATGGCAGAACCGCTATGCGCCGTGTCTCGTGCGGTCTGCAACGGAGCCGTCCGACATCAATTCCCTGTCTGCCGCCGCGCGGCGCTCGGACTGCCGTTATCTCGTGCGGCAGCATGTGTCGGTCGAGCGGGTGCGCGACGAGGACGATGTCCTGCGCGTCATCCTTGAGACTTCTGTCTACGATGCAAAGGGCAATCTCGTCACGGCCGCATCGAAGAGCACGACGACCAAGCGCATGACGGCACTGGAGGCGGTCTGCTACCTGCAGTTTTCTACGCTGCACGATCTCGATACCGTATTCGTAATACAGAATACATAAAATTCTCTGAAAACTATATTGACTTTCGGTCGTGCATCCTGTACAATAAAGATAAGCCAAGGAAAGGTCAGGTTCACCCTTTCCAGACAGCCGATTTACTTACTCAGGATGGAGGAGAGTCCAATGGGCTAGTTAACGAGTCCAGTGGAACACAGTGTATCCCATGCATGACACGAACAACACGAACGGAAGGTTACTATCTCACAGATAACCATCAGCGGTGACGAGAAAGCTGCTGATGGTTATTTTATTTACTTTTTTGAGTCTGAAAAACAGGAAAATAACGCAGCGCGTCGAATTTAAAAAACGTTAATAACATTAGAAG
>CAKUGM010000116.1 GCA_934654625.1 uncultured Collinsella sp.
TTTCCTATTAACATGACACGGAGGGAATCGCGCAAATTGCTTGCATCTCCCTATCTGATGCATGCTGCGGTCGCCGGCAGCTTTCCGTCAAATTCCGTTCCCGACGCGACTGAAAATGGTCGTGTTTTGTGGCGTGTTGACAGAATGAATGGCGGGGGCACTCGCCTTTACATGGTGAGCCCGAGCAAGCCGAGTTTGGTTGGGCTTGACGAGCAAATGGGCTGGCCCGATTGTGAGCCCCAATGGGGAACGCGTGACTACGATGCGTTCTTGTCACGGATTGAAGTGGGGCAGACGTATTCTTTTCGCCTTGTGGCGAACCCCGTGGTAAGTAGGAGTACTCGTGGGGGTGCGGCCGATATAGCAAATCAAAGAGGTGGCTCCAAAAGAATTGGGCATCTTACCATTTTGCAGCAAGAGGCATGGCTTATCGGCAAGCAGGCGTATGAGTCCGTCGACTCGGAGGTGCCTCGGCTTTTTGCCAGCGAAGAAAGCTCTCGCGCCCAACGAAATGGTTTTGAGGTGCTCGTCGATGAATCAGGCGCGTCGAGAGTGGTTGTGAGCAATTCTGGCAAGGCTGTCTTTTCCAAAGGCGCCCAGAGAAAGAGGATGACACTTGTGCGGGCTCAGTACGATGGTGCACTTCGCGTAACTGATGCAAATGCTCTGCGTCATGCCCTCACATGTGGTATTGGGCACGGAAAGGCATTCGGGTGCGGTCTTCTCACCCTCGCTCCTTTAAGCAGGTAAATGGCATGAGCGAAGTTCCTGGTATAGCAAAGCCTGATTTGCATGCGCTGCCTACGATAAAGGAGCGGATAACGTTCCTTTATGTTGAACGATGTCTTGTGAGCAGACAAGATGGCGCTGTGACCATAACGGATTCGCGCGGAACGGCGTACGTTCCCGCGGCTTCGCTCGGGGTTCTTATGCTTGGGCCTGGAACCAATATTTCCCATCGTGCGGTGGAACTGATTGGAGATTCTGGAGCGGCTATCGTTTGGGTGGGCGAACATGGCGTTCGCTATTATGCGCACGGCAGACCGCTCACCCATTCGTCTAGGCTTGTTGTTGCGCAGGCGGAACTCGTTTCGAATGTGCGCAAGCGATTGGCTGTCGCGCGGACGATGTATGGCATGCGATTTCCTGGCGAAGACGTTTCGAGCTACACAATGCAGCAATTAAGGGGACGCGAGGGTGCGAGAATTCGTACTCTATATCGACGCTTATCAAAGGAATACGATGTTCCGTGGAAGGGCAGGGAGTACAACCCTGATGATTTTCTCGACGCGAGCCCCGTCAACCAGGCGCTTTCCGCCGCGCACGTATGTCTTTACGGCGCCGTGCACAGCGTGATCGTCGCATTGGGTTGCTCGCCTGCTTTGGGATTTGTTCATGAAGGTCATGAGCGTTCGTTTGTCTACGATATCGCCGACTTATACAAGGCGGAAATGACCATTCCGATAGCCTTCGAAGTTGCCGCCGAATCCCCAGACGATATTGGGGCTGAAACTCGTCGTCGTACGCGGGATGCCTTTCTCGACGGGAGGCTTATGGAGAAATGTGCTCGTGATATTAGGAGGCTTCTTCTGGGCGATTTCGATTTGGAGGAAGAACCGGGAATTGACACGATGTTTCTTTGGGACGATAAGAACTCCGCTGTGGATTTTGGAGTTTCCTATGGCAAGGAAAACGATATCCAGCTTGAAGCCGTGGGGGAAAATAACGGGATGCTTGTTAAGGATTAGCCTTGGTTGTCGTTGTGTTAGAAAAATGCCCCCTTGCCTTGCGCGGCGACTTAACAAAGTGGTTGCAAGAGATTAGCCTGGGTGTTTACGTGGGCAGGGTTAGTG
>CAKUGM010000117.1 GCA_934654625.1 uncultured Collinsella sp.
CGCAGGTGGGCAAGAAGGAGTCCATCGAGGACACCGCACGCGTGCTCGGCCGCATGTACGATGGCATCGAGTTCCGCGGTTTTGCTCAGGCAGACGTTGAGGAGCTTGCCGCAAAATCCGGCGTGCCCGTGTGGAACGGCCTTACCGACGAATGGCATCCCACGCAGATGCTCGCCGATGTGCTTACCATCCAGGAGAACTTCAACTACGACATCAAGGGCCGCACCGTTGTGTTTATGGGCGACGCCAAGAACAACGTGGCGCGCTCGCTCATGGTGGTCTGCGCCAAGCTGGGCATGAACTTTGTGGCCTGCGGTCCCGAGTCTTGCATGCCCACTGCCGACGTGGTGGACGCATGCACGCCCATTGCCCAGGAGAACGGCTGCACCATCAAGCTGACGAGCGACGTGGCCGATGCCTGCACCGGCGCCGACGTGATCTACACCGACGTTTGGGTCTCGATGGGCGAACCCGACGAGGTGTGGGCCGAGCGCATCGAGCAGCTGGAGCCCTACCGCGTGACGTCTGAGGTCATGGCCATGGCCAAGCCTGAGGCGATCTTCCTGCACTGCCTGCCCAGCTTCCACGACACCAACACCCAGGTGGGTGCCGAGAAGGCCGCGCAGTTTGGCATCACCGAGATGGAAGTGACCGACGAGGTGTTCGAGTCCGCGCAGTCCAAGGTCTTTGACGAGGCCGAGAACCGCATGCACACTATTAAGGCCGTGATGTACGCAACGCTTAAGTAGTTGCTTGCGCGCGCGATAATTTGCGAGTTATGACGGGGACGTTGCCTTTAGGGCGGCGTCCCCGTTGTGTTTTGAGGAGTGTGTCAAAAAGTCGACAGGTTTAATGTGACACATTGGGGGATGGCGAGGGTAATTACGAGGCGTTGAAGCCCAAGTTTGGGAGCGTAGCCTCAATGGTGCTCGCCGCGCGTTCCCTTAGGTATTCGCAGTTGAGTTCCTTCTTGCGATAAACAAGATAGGTGTCCTTCGTTTTTTGAACGAGGGCATCGGTGAAGAATGACTCCCAACTAAAGAACCTCTCGGAGTCAATAAAATCGGCTGGATGCTCGAGCATCTCTCGCATTTCGGCATCGTCGAATAACCCTGAAGAAAGGATGAGCCACTCGAAGGATTCTGGCAAGAAGAGCTCGATGTTCTTTAGTCTTGTGAGTGCATAGACGGCTTCCATTTCGGGCCCAAAAGCGGCGCCGTCGGCAATAACCAGAAAGCTCTTCGCGTTGCTTGAAAGTATGGTCGAGTAGATATTCGACTTTCCCTTTGCGCTTACGCAAGGAATGCTGCTTTTAAGGCACAAAGCGCTAAAGAATTCATATCCAGAGTTGGAATCTTCCACGATAACAAGCTCGGGGCGTTGTCCCGAGAACGATTGTTCGCCGTAGATGCGGTACGTCGACGTGTATATACGGGAGTAGACAGGATACTTGGTCGTTGCCCGATTGGTGTTTTTTAATCCGTAAATCTCATCCACACTATAGGGAAGCTGGGGGAGGGATTCACGCGCCACGAGGACATAGTAGTTGTCGCTCTCTTTTGCGGCGTGAGCAAACTCATGGGAGCGCATGAACGCACTATCTTCATCGATAAAAACAATGCTTGAACTGATTTCTTCAAGATCGCGTTTCCAATTGCGCCCGGAAAGGACGTGGCAGGGAGCATCACATACAACGGAGACGCCACTGTCCGGCCCTAGTTGATCGAACTGGTCGATAAGCTCAAGAAGGGTCGTTTTGCCGGTTGCGCTGTGGCCTTGAAGGATG
>CAKUGM010000118.1 GCA_934654625.1 uncultured Collinsella sp.
TTTTTGTCCCAAAGGGCGCGGCGGACCGCCTTTGGAGGCTCGATTTCGCCGAAAACGCCCGTTTTGAAACTCAACCGACCTTTAGCGTGCAAAGCCGCCAGCTTCAACCGCAAGTGAGTCAGCGCTGATGGTTTTCGAGCCGTCCGCAAAACCGCAGGTCACAGGCATTTGGTATCGGTGGACAAAGTGAGTAGTCTCGGGGGGCTTGCCCATGAGTTGACAAGCAAGCCTTCAGAGTTTCGAGAAAACATACTGGTAGAATACGGTCTGCAAATCAATGACAGGAGACCGACGATGGCCGATATCCCGAGCAGGAAGCCCATCCTCACAATAGAACAGCAGATCGAGCACCTGAGGCGGAAGGGCGTCTCCTTCGAGCTGTGCTCCGAAGCGGAAGCCGCGCGCATCCTGGCCGGCCAAGATCACTATTTCAGACTCGCTGCCTACCGCGTGTTGTTCCCCAAACGCGTAGGCGGGCCGCGAGACGGCCAATACGCCGGGCTCGACTTCGGGCACCTCGTCGACCTCGCCGCCATCGACCGCGAGCTGCGCAGCTTCCTGCTGCCGCTGACCCTCGACGTGGAGAACTCCGCGAAGACCAGGCTGGTCGAGCGCATCACCGAAAAACCGAGCGAGGACGGCTACTCGATCTTCTCCGACTACCTCGCAGTCCTCAACCACGGCGACCGCAACCGCAGGGAGGGAGAGCTCAACCGCCTGAAAAACGACGCCTACCTCGGATCGCTCGTCTCGAGGTACCCGATCGGCGAGATGCCGGCGTGGGTCTTTCTGGAGCTGTCGTCTTTCGGCGCCTTCGCCGACTTCTACCTCTTCTGCGCCGATCGATGGGGCGATTCCGAGATGAGGGACGAGCACTACATGCTCAGGCGCGCGAACTCGCTGCGAAACGCCGCGGCGCATTCGAGCGCCATCGTGAACGGGCTCGGCTCGTCATCGAGCGCGCCGCAGCTGAGGTACCCCGCGCCGCTGGCCGCGGCTCTCGGCGAAATCGGCGTGTCCAAGCGCCTCAGGCGCTCGAAGATGCGCAATCCACGCATCCTGCAGATGACCGTCCTCGCTTACGCCTACTCTCGATTCGTTCCTAGGGAGAAAGCAGAAGGGACTCCCGAGAGGCTACTCGCTCTTGCCGACAGGTCCGAGCTTCACGGCGACTGGTACGCGGGCAACACAGTAATAGCCTCGTCGCACGACTTCATCGCGATGGTCTTCAAAGCCTGGCTCGGGTAGGGTCTGCTTCCCACTTGCGCGCAAGCTTTGCTCGGTGCTGATGTGCGCGTCAAGCATCCATGGGATTGACAAAGAGGCGTTTAGCTGCATAATGGACTCTAGTTAGAAACCCTCGGGTTTGCGGGGCGGGATCGTGAAAGCGATTCTGCCCTATTTTTTTGCCCTATTTCCTGCATGCCTCAATGGCTTCCGCATTCACTCCCCATTGGTTCAGAAAAGGTTCGGGGAAATCGTCGAGTTGATTGCGCCCTCGCGTTTTACAAGTTTGCCTTTTTCGATTTAGCGTATTGCCCTTCAGATCATCGTGGTGTGCTCGTAGCCGCACTCCACGAAGAGCCGCTCGGCAACGTCGAGGATCTTCTCGACCATCGCCTCCGGGTACTTATTGCGTGCCACGGCACCTCCATCCTGATTATCACGATAAACATACCATGAGTGGCGTGCGGATCGAGAAGGGCTGGCGCCAAAAGAGCCCAACGGCCGTTACGGCTTCGTTAGAAACGCGCCCCACCATGGATGGTGAA
>CAKUGM010000119.1 GCA_934654625.1 uncultured Collinsella sp.
GTGACGATGTTTATGGGATATGGGTAGGGGTATGCAAGAAAGACCGTCACCATCGTCACCACCGTCACGCTTATAGTGAAATGACGCTTGCAGTTTACTACTGCTCAAAACAAAAATAGTGATATTACGAGAAACACAAAATCAGAATGACGCAGATGACGCTAATGACGCTGAATCCGGGATATGGTATAGGGATATCCTCAAAACAGCGTCACAAGCGTCATCTGCGTCACTATCGTCACACAAGAGCAGCGCGGGGTCTGGGGGACACCCCAGAAATGTGCATGTGGATGACCACATGCTATGCTAGCAAAACATGTCTACCACAAAAACGAGGGCAATCAAGCCGGATACCTATACAAATTCATATATGCTCCAGAGTGAATCAGTTTAGATTCATCCCAAAATCTTGACTCGTTAGAATGAATCGATCTTGATTCACTTTAACAGCAAAAGCTGAAAATTCCTGTCGAGTAAATCGTTTTTGACTCGTCTAAAAATATTGATTCAAAAAATGGATTGGCCCTGTTTTAAACGGAAGTTATAGCCACTTATATGGTAAGCGATATGGAAAACTAGGGCACTAACTTGACTGCTGCAAAGTACAACGCTGTATCGCTACTTAAGATCGTGTGGTAATGCCTCAAATTCCACTCTTTTGTGCAGAGTTAGGTGCTTCTCTTTGTAACATACGCCACAGCGTTGTGCGGCTTATGCCTAGGCGCTCGGCAGCACGCTTCTGGTTGCCGTTCTCGGCCTGCAATGCCTGCTGCACGGCGATGCACTCAATCTCTTCCAGAGTCAGGTCCACAGGTAGGGTACGGGTCTGGGGCGCGGTATCGGGGTAGAAGGTGCATTCCCGCTTCAACTGTTCGCGTACCGTAGCCTCAGAGATGTAGGGTGTCGTGGTACGCAGAACCAACTCGTTCAGCACGCGGCAAAATTGGTCGTAGTTGCCGGGCCAGCAGTATTCCGTCATGCGGAAGGTGGCCTCCGGCTCAAAGCCGATGACCGCGCGGGCGTTGCGCATGTTCAAGGTGCTGATGTACAGCCCGGATAAACGCGGGATATCCTGCAGATGGCTGCGCAGCGGCGGCATTTCCAATGTTAAGCAGTTCAGCATGTCCACAAGCCGCGCATAGTGGGGAGGCATCGCCTCGGCGCTGGGGCAACTGGCAATGAAAAACATGCGGTTGCGCTCCTGGGTATGCAGTGCCGTCACGGTAGAGAACAACTCACTGAACTGTTCGTCAGTCAGCGCCTCCACATGGCTCATCATAATCGTGCAGCCCTTGCCCATCAATGGAGAACGGTCATTTTCCATCAGGTATTTCCAGCCGGGCCGCATGAGCATAGCACAGTCGATTTTTACGAGCGGCGCGTTGGAGAGAGGTCCCTTGGCATAGAGCATCCGCACCATCTGGGGCTTGGCTGTGCCCGGCTCACCGTAGACAACGAGGGGGCGGTTGTTCTGTAAGTATTGCTCCAGCGTCAGGTTTGCGGTGGAAAAGGACTGGGTGATGCCATAGAAACTGTCAAAGAAAGTATCTACTGCCTGTTGGCGATCCGAGTAGGCGATGCCGTATTTTTC
>CAKUGM010000120.1 GCA_934654625.1 uncultured Collinsella sp.
CGCACGGCGTATTTCAGCGCTTTGTGAAGATTGGCGTGGAATCGCAGGATAGAGGTGTTTTTCAGCGTTTCCGCTTCGTGCAGATAAAAGCTCTGAATCTGGCGCGGCTGTAACCCTGCCAGCGTTACGCCCAGCGGTTCAAAGTAGGGAATGATGTGCTTTTCCACATTGAAGCAATAGGACGAGTAGGTCGTTTCTGTTACAGCGGTCCGCATCATTTTCAGCCAGTACCGCATATAGTCGCTGAATGCCATGTCGGGGCTGAGTTCGGACACCTGACCCTTGGGAATCGTGAAATCCTTTCGCGTATCCGCCAGCATTTTTTCGGCGCGTTTTTTGTTGCCCTTGACGGGCAGCCCTGTGCCGATCCAAGGCTGACGGCGTTTGCCCGCCGAGTCGGTGTAACTCAGCACAATGTAGAAAAATCCGTTTTTCTCCTGTAAGCGTCCTGCTACCATAGGCATCTCTCCTTTTTTCAAGTTGCTGCATTTTGGGTTCGGTACAACGATACCAGCAATCCCGCCGGAAAGCTATTCACAGAATTGCACAAGAACCGTCCTGCACATTGGGTGCAAACTGACATCATTCGCGCTCCTGCTCCCGCCTGCGGCGGCGCGGTCTGGGATGCTGCGGCATTCTGTTTTCCCGGTCAATACGGTTGGACTCGCGTGTTCTTTGGATGCGCTTGATGGCTCCCTCCGCAATTTTATTCTCTTTACGAAGTTCGGCAATTTTGCAGGTCAGCATTGCTCTACGGTCTGCCAGTTCCGATGGTGCATCTTTCCGGCGCATCTGTTTGACGATTTCAGCCCGCTGCGCGGCGAGGGTTTCCATCTGCTGGGACAAGCCCTTGCGATAGTCCACGATGGCCTGCAAAGATGGGAACTTGTGGTCGTGGACAAAGGCGTGTTCTGCAAGGATTTTCTCGGTATCTTTCCAGATGCTTTCTAATTCCGGGCGGTTGATGCGGGGTTGCTGTTTCTTGGGCAGGATACCCAGCTGATAACAGTAGTACAGATATAAGCGGTGCATCTGAGATTCACCAAAGAACACATCAAGGAAAATTTCTAGAATGCCTTTTCCTGCATAGGTATCCTTGGGGCGATACCGTTTCGGCGTATACTGCTGGGACGGGTGTTTCAACTCATACAGTCGTGGTCCATATAGCAGGTAGTTCCCGCGCAGTCGGTCATCTATGGCAGGTAAATCGTATTCTTCTCCCAGCCTATAAAGTCGCACGGCTCGACCACCATCCCGCGCCCGGATGGTTGCGTACCTTCGGTTCGGGTCACTGCCGAAAATATACCCTTGCCGATACAGCGCCCTGTGGAAATCCTCGGCGGTGCTGGCATCCTCACAGGCTCGGTCGATGGCTTCCCGCATCCGGGCGTACCGTGCCGGTTCCTTTGCCTTGGGCTGCTCCACCACCGACAAGCCGTACTCCCGGCACAGCTTGTCAGATGCCGCCCGGAACTCGGCATACTGACTGCGGCGTTGCTCGTATTTCTTGCCGTCCACATACGATACGGAATTGATAACGAAGTGGTTGTGCAGATTATCCGTATTCATGTGGGTGGC